>NZ_CP028487.1:1869750-2493000 GCF_003048255.1 Yersinia massiliensis | reverse complement strand
TTTTGGTTTTGCGACATTTTGCATGATGTTAGTGGCTTTGGTGCTGGGTGTTGCTTGGTGGTTAAAGCACAGTAAATGGCTCTAGTTGGTAACGTATAGCTGAGCAAAAGAGTCGGGCTGCGGTCAGGTTAATCACTGCAAAATTGAGCGATATCAAGTATTGGCAGTAATGACTCAGGCATTATCACTTTGCAGGTGAATGCAACGTCAAGCGATGGGCGTTGCGCTCCATATTTGTAATACTTTTATTTTTGAATTACTGCATAGCACATAATTGTTACGATGCCGATGTTATATCAACATCGGCATTTTTTTTGTTTTTCATGAAATACCGCAGATGGCACAAAAGGGGAATAATGTGCCCCATCCCAAATGTGACATGAGGTGAGGCGAGAGAATCAACTAAAGCTTACTTAATCTCTAACACATCAAGACGAACTAATGGCTGACTTTCGTTCTCATCGTCACTTTCAGGTTGCCAGCCAACAGGTTGCAGCGGCAATTCTTCGCGATCAAAAGCCAAATCCCCCCCGTCAACTATCTCGCTACCGTGCTTGATACTTTTAAAATCAAATAAATTGTGGTCATTCAGATGCGATGGCACAACATTCTGCATGGCGCTATACATGGTTTCAATGCGCCCTGGATACTGCTTATCCCAATCACGGAGCATGTCTTTGATCACCTGACGTTGCAGGTTAGGCTGCGATCCACACAAGTTACAAGGAATAATAGGATACTCTCTGGCCTCCGCGAACCGTTCAATGTCTTTTTCACGGCAGTAGGCTAATGGGCGAATAACAATGTGTTTACCGTCGTCGCTCATCAATTTAGGTGGCATGCCTTTTAGCTTACCGCCGTAGAACATATTGAGGAAAAGTGTTTGCAGAATGTCATCACGATGATGACCCAAGGCTATTTTGGTTGCCCCTAATTCTGTGGCTGTACGGTACAGAATACCGCGGCGTAAGCGCGAACACAGTGAGCAGGTGGTTTTGCCTTCAGGGATAATCTCTTTCACTATCCCGTAAGTGTTCTCTTCCACAATTTTGTATTCGACACCTTGTTTATCGAGATAAGCAGGCAGAATATCTTCGGGGAAACCAGGTTGTTTCTGATCCAAATTGACGGCAATTAAGGTGAAGCTAATCGGCGCACTTTTTTGCAGATTTTGCAAAATGTCGAGCATGGTAAAGCTGTCTTTACCGCCAGACAGGCAAACCATGACCCGATCACCTTCTTCAATCATATTAAAATCGGCAATCGCCTGACCCACATTTCGGCGTAAGCGTTTTTGCAATTTGTTCAAATCATATTGTTTCTTTTGATTAACCACTTGTTTCTCTTGCATTTGTACGTGACTCATATCCAGTTATGGCATGACAGGGCATCGTTGCTATGGCGTCAGTTTATCATTCAACAAGCATATATATTAGTGTTTTCATCTATGGCGTAGTGGCAGGATACCCCCTACTTAGGGGAAACATATTCAGTATGGGCTGTGAAATAGCTCACAAAAAAAGGAAGAATAATAAAGGTCACTTGCAACAACCCAGCCATTATGATTTATTGAGCCTATCGGATTGTTACTGTGTAATAACAGGCAAAACCTAAAAGAGAATGAACTCTTTTACGTTTTGCCTTTTTTTTTGGGTGGAATATGCGAATACAGAGAGTTCTGAATAATAACGTTGTTGTTGCCCACGATTTTAGTGGGAAAGAATGCGTTGTTATTGGAAAAGGGGTCGGATTCAATAAAAAAGCCAGTGACCTTGTCGATGACGCCTGCATTCAAAAAATATTCCGCCTGGATGAAGAAAATAGCTTCGGTAAAGCAAATGATGCTTTTCAGGATGTGCCCGAGGCTCTATTTGATATTGTCTTAGAGATTGTCAAACAAGCCACGACACAATTAGACAGAAAAATTCATAAAAGTGTGTATGCCTCATTACTTGATCACATCAGTTTTGCTATTGAAAGAGCAAAGCAGGGCGTTCATGTCAGAAATATGCTCCTCTGGGATATTAAGCGACTTTACCGAAATGAATTCATTATTGGAGTTGCTGCATTAGATAGCATTAAACAAAATCTCAATATCGAGCTTGCTGAAGATGAAGCGGGATTTATTGCGTTGCATCTGTTGAATTCGCAAAAAGATGGCACGATGCCTGATATTGAAAATGTGTCAAAAGTGATTCAAGACATATTAAATATTGTTAAATATCACTTCAATATAGAGTATGAAGAAGAGTCGATTAATTTTCAGCGTTTTGTGACTCATTTGAAGTTCTTTTCACATCGCTTATTAAGTAATACCTATGTTTCTACCGACGATAACTCTCTCCATGATATTGTTGCAGAAAAGTATGATATTTCTTATGAGTGTGCGAAGAAAATAAATAGATTCATTAAGCACGAGTATGGACGATCGTTAACCGACGATGAAATGATGTTTCTCTCCATTCATATTGAGCATGTGAGGAAGCCAATCTAATTGGTTTGTTGTTAAGCAATAAAATACTTTATCCATAAAAATAAGTGGATTCAATCGATTATTATTTAAATTGAGGTTAGCCCATGAATGCATATCACATGCTGGCAGGGGAAATAATTAAACATGTCGGTGGGAAAGAGAATGTTATATCACTCACTCATTGCATTACACGTTTGAGATTTTCTCTCAGAGATTCAAAAAAGTTTAACAAAACGATACTGGATAAGTTGGATGGCGTTATTTTAGCCGTGGAAAGTAATGGGCAATATCAAGTCGTGGTAGGTAATGATGTCGCCAAAATCTATAACGTGATGATTGATGATTTTGGCATTAAGGGTGACTCATCCTCAGCGGATACGCATCAATCGACAGAAAAGAAAGGCAATATAGTCGGTCGTATCTTTAATAAGATGTCCTCTATTTTGGTCCCCATTGTTCCTGCACTTGCTGGCGCTGGGATGTTAAAAGCCTTGCTGGTTATCCTAACCACTTATCAATTTGTCGATCCTACCGGCAGCACGTATAAAATTCTTGCTGCAGCCAGTAACAGTGTTTTCTATTTTTTACCGCTCTTACTGGCATTTTCATGTGCTAAATCTTTTAATGCACACCCCTTTGTCTCAGTCGCCATTGTGGGGGCCTTACTCGAACCCACGTTTACTGGATTGATGCAGAATCAAGGCGATATTGTGGAGTTTATGGGTATTCCCGTCGTGCTGATGAAATACTCATCCACGCTCATTCCCGCGATACTTGCTGTTTGGGCTTATTCCTATCTCGAACGATTTTTGAAACGATTTATCCATCAAAGTATTGAAATGATTGCAGTCCCTATGTTGGGCTTGCTCATCATGGTACCGGTTATTGTTATCGCCGTTGGGCCAATTGGCGTGTATTTAGGCGATGGTATTGGGGCAGGTATCGCTTATCTGAACAGTGTGAGCGGTATGTTGACTGGAGCGATCATAGGAGGCGGTTGGACATTGTTAGTCATGTTCGGCTTGCATTGGGGTTTAGTCCCAGTGATGCTCAATAATCTGGCATTACATGGTTTCGATACCATTAAGCCTGCTGCTGCCACCGCCACATTTGCTTCAGCTGGTGCTGCATTTGGTGTCTTCCTGAAAACCAAGGATAAGAAATTAAAATCCTTTGCACTATCTACCATGGTTCCAGCCCTTTTTGCTGGCGTGACCGAACCGATTGTTTACGGTATTTCTATAAAATATAAACGCCCGCTGATCGCATCTCTTATTGCCGGCACCATTGCAGGAGGATTTGTTGGTGCGATGGGTACCACCGTGATGGCTTATGTTTTCCCAGCATTGACCACGCTACCTGCTTTTATGACAAATACGTTTGCTTATTATGTGATTGGAATATCGATGTCATTCGCGTTGTCTACGATATTGACGTATATCCTCGGATTCGATGAGCAAAAAGATGAAAATAAGGTTTCGGACGTTTCAATTACGCCACTTAATAATAACCCGGTTATGCGAGATAAATCAGCGCAAGGGGTAAGCGAACTTTTATTATCAGCGCCACTTAATGGCAAAGTCATCCCGCTGACAGAAGTAAAAGATGGTGTGTTCGCCAGTGAAATAATGGGTAAGGGTATTGCAATTTATCCTACGGAAGGTGCGGTGTATTCCCCCGTAGATGGCGTCGTATCAAAATTATTCCATACTCGCCATGCCTTAGGTGTCGTTTCAGATAATGGAATGGAGATATTAATTCATGTTGGCATTGATACAGTTAAATTAAATGGTGAGTTATTTACGAGTCATATTAATGAGGGCGATATTGTGTCTCAAGGGCAACTACTCTTGACCTTCGATCTTGATGAGTTGGTTGCCAGAGGTTTTGATATGACAACCCCGATAGTCATCGCCAATACTGAAAATTATAGCAATATCTTGGCGACGGAAAAAGATAGCGTTGATCGTGGCAATATATTAATAACGGTCCTTCCCGCCTCAATTTAAATACACGTTGGAGAGTTAAAATGACAAATTCAGTAATTAATGGTTTCCCTAAAGGTTTTTTATGGGGAGGAGCAGTCGCAGCTAATCAGGTTGAAGGCGGCTGGAATGTCGGTGGCAAAGGTTTATCGACAGCTGATATGGCGATTCATAAAAAAGATCTCAAACGTGAAGAATACGAAAAACATTATAAAATTACTAATCAGCAAATAGAAGAAGCGATTGCCACCCAAGATGCGAGTCAATATCCAAAGCGTCGAGGCATCGATTTTTATCATCGTTTTAAACAAGATATGGCTTTATTCGCCGAGATGAACTTCAAAGTATTGCGCGTATCTATTGCTTGGACCCGAATTTACCCAAATGGTATTGAAGAACAACCCAATGAAGCTGGTCTGCGTTTTTACGATGAGTTGTTCGATGAAATGCATAAGAATGGGATAGAGCCGCTCGTGACGCTTTCTCATTACGAAATGCCAATCTACTTGGTTAATAACTATGGTGGCTGGAGTAACCGTAAGACGGTTGATTTATTTGAGAAGTTTGCCATTACTGTACTCGAGCGTTACCAAGAGAAAGTTAAATATTGGCTAACGTTTAATGAAATTGATAGCTTAATTCGTCATCCATTTACTTCGGGCGGGATTGTCACCGAACGTTTCCCCGTTGATGAAGTTGAATCAGTGATTTATCAAGCGCTACACCATCAGTTTATTGCCAGCGCATTAGCCGTCAAACACTGTAAACGAATTTCACCGGACGCAAAAATTGGCTGCATGTTGACACGTTTGCTGACCTATCCGGAAAGTTGTGCACCAGAAGATGTGTTACTGGCCCACCAAGAAAACCAGCTAAATTACTTCTTCTCTGATGTCCAAATTCGTGGCCGCTATCCACGCCACATGACACGACGTTTTGCAGAGAAGGGCATTAAGGTCGTTATGCAGCCGGGTGATGAGGAGATCCTACAACAGCACACCGTTGATTTTCTCTCATTCAGCTATTACATGTCACTGGTGACCAGCGTTAATGCCGACAAAATGGATAAAGTGGGCGGGAATATTGCTGGTGGCGTTAAAAACCCACATCTGAAAACAACCGATTGGGATTGGCAAATTGACCCCGTAGGTTTGCGGATTGCGCTTAATGATATGTATGACCGCTATCAAATCCCATTATTTGTGGTGGAAAATGGTATGGGCGCAGTCGATCACATTGATGGCGATGGCCAAATCAATGATGATTATCGCATTGAGTTCTTCCGTTCTCATTTGAAAGAAATGAAAGAAGCGGTGAAAGATGGTGTTGAATTGATGGGTTATACCTCTTGGGCACCTATCGATCTGATCAGTGCTTCAACGTCAGAAATGAACAAGCGCTATGGCTTTATTTATGTTGATCAAGATAATGACGGTAAAGGCACCCTAGAACGCTCTCGTAAGAAAAGCTTCTATTGGTATCAAAATGTCATTGAAACTAATGGTGAAAGTCTCTAAAAGCCCACCATAAAAAAAGCCAGTCAGTATCTGCTGACTGGCTTTTAACGTTATGGGTTATCCCATTATTCCGCGGCAGTTTTCTCGGCTTTTCCGGCCAACAAACTCAAGAAGTCATAGCGTTTTTTCAGGTCTTTTTCAGCGTCCGCGTACAGCTGTGCGGCGACCTCGGGTTCTTGGGTGTTGAGCCGGCGGAAGCGTTGCTCATTGAGCAGTGTGGTGGTCAGGTCACTGCTCGGTGGGCGAGAATCCAGCGCCAAGGCGGCTTTGCCCTCATCGGTACGGCGTGGGTCGAAGCGGTAAAGTGGCCAGAAACCGGTCGCGGTTAATTGCTTCATTTGGTCATGGCTGTAGGCCAGATCGTAACCGTGCTCTTCGCAAGGACTATAAGCAATAATCAGTGACGGACCTGGATAGGCTTCAGCTTCCTGAATGGCTTTCACTGTTTGATTGAGCTGCGCACCCAATGAAATCTGCGCCACATAAACATGACCGTACATCATCATGCTGACACCCAAATCTTTGCGCGCCTTACGTTTACCATGCTCACCAAATTTAGTGACGGCCCCCAGCGGGGTGGCTTTAGATTGCTGACCGCCGGTATTAGAGTAGCACTGGGTGTCTAGCACCAACACATTGACGTTTTCTGTCAGGCTTAGCACGTGGTCAAGGCCGCCAAAACCAATATCATAGGCCCAGCCGTCGCCGCCAATAAGCCAGATGGATTTATCTACCAAGTAATCAGCGTCTGTGGCTAACTGCTGCGCATCGTTGCCAGGGATTTCACGCAATAGCTGGCGCAGTTGTGTCACCTGCTCACGTCGAACTTCCGGTGTAGCCTCTTCATTGAGCAATTGGCTGACCAAATCGGATGGTAGTTGCGGTGCGAGTTCGTTGATTAGGCGAGTAACTCGCTGGCGATGTTGATCAACCGTCAGACGAAAGCCTAAACCAAACTCGGCGTTATCTTCAAACAGTGAGTTAGCCCACGCAGGGCCGCGGCCATCGGCATTGGTGGTATACGGCGTTGTGGGCAAGTTGCCGCCATAGATGGAAGAACAACCGGTAGCATTGGCGATTAATAAGCGATCGCCATACAACTGGGTCAGCAACTTAATGTACGGTGTTTCACCACAACCGGAACACGCGCCGGAGTATTCAAACAGCGGTGAAATCAACTGTGATGTGCGGATATCGATACGTTCCATCGTTGTTTTATCGATTTCAGGCAGTTCGAGGAAGAAGTTATAGTGCGCTTTCTCTTCCACCAGATGCTCCAACCGTGGCTTCATGTTGATGGCTTTGATTTCAGGATTCTGGCGGTCTTTCGCCGGACAAACTTCGTAGCACAGGTTACATCCGGTGCAATCCTCCGGCGCGACTTGCAACACATATTTCTGACCCCGCATATCACGCGCTTTGACGTCCAATGATTGCAAGCTATCAGGCGCACCAGACATCGCATCGGGCTGGACCACTTTGGCACGGATTGCTGAATGCGGGCAGGCGGCTACGCAGTGGTTACATTGGGTACATAAATCAGGCTGCCAGATGGGGATATCTTCGGCGATGTTGCGTTTTTCCCACTGAGTGGTGCCCACTGGCCAAGTCCCGTCTGGTGGGAAGGCTGAAACAGGTAGCGCATCACCTAAGCCAGCCAGCATGGTTGCCGTGACAGTTTTGACGAAATCGGGCGCTTGATCCGAGACGATCGGTGGGCGCATCGGGCTATGCTCATCGATGGGTTGCAGCGGAATTTCCACCAGTGCTTCGAGGGTAGCATCCAGTGCTTGCCAGTTACGGGTGACAATTTCTGGCCCTTTATTGCTGTAGCTGCGATCAATGGCCGCACGCAACTGCTCGATCGCCATCTCGGTAGGCAATATTTGCGTCAGGTGGAAGAATGCCATTTGCATCACAGTATTGATGCGCGCTCCGAGTTTACATTCACGGGCGATTTTGGCGGCATTAATCACAAACAGACGAGCATTACGCTGGTGCAGTACCGCCTGAACTTCCTGTGGCAGACGTGACCACATCTCATCGGCACTAAACGGAGTATTAATCAGGAAAATGCCGCCTGGTTTTAGCCGTTCAGCCATTTGGTAAGTGTCGATGAATTGCAATTGGTGACAACCAACAAAATCAGCGTGACTAACCAGATAAGCCGAGTTAATCGGCGTTTCACTGACGCGTAAATGCGAGACGGTCAGACCACCGGCCTTTTTTGAGTCGTAAACAAAATAGCCCTGCGCATAGAGCGAGGTGCTGTTGCCGATAATCTTGATGTTATTTTTCGTTGCTGAGACAGAACCATCACTGCCAAGGCCATAAAACAGGGCTTCCAGCGTGGCGCGTTGCTCGATTTGCTCATCGGTCAACGGTAATGACAAACCGGTCACGTCATCGAAAATGCCGACGGTAAAACGTGGGCGCGGCTTTTCCAAGCTCAGTTCTTTGAAAATGGCTAACGCACAATCAGGACCAAATTCTTTAGACGATAAGCCGTAGCGGCCACCGATGACTTTCGGTAATGTCTCACGTTCACCTCGACTATAGGCTTCTGCCAAGGCGGTCATCACATCCAGATATAATGGCTCAGCTAAAGCGCCGGGTTCTTTAGTGCGATCCAATACCGCCACTTTGGTCACCGATTGCGGCAGTACACTTAATAAATGTTCAGCAGAGAAAGGGCGGAATAAGCGCACTTTAAGCACGCCGACTTTTTCGCCACGAGTTAGCAAGCTATCAATCACTTCTTCGCAGGTACCAATAGCCGAGCCCATCAGAATGATTACTCGCTCTGCTTGCGGATGCCCGTAGTATTCAAATGGCTTATATTCGCGCCCAGTCGCTTCGGCAAATGCTTGCATGGCATCAGCGACATGCTGGTAGGTGCTGTTGTACCAAGGGTTGGTGGCCTCGCGTGACTGGAAATAGGTATCAGGGTTAGCTGAGGTTCCACGAACCACCGGATGATCCGGTGAAAGTGCGCGACTGCGATGACCATCGATTCCTTTTTGCGGTAACAGTTGGCGCAGTGTGTCATCACTCAGCGGAACAATTTTATTGATTTCGTGCGAGGTACGGAACCCATCAAAGAAATGAATAAAAGGTATACGGCTATTTAGCGTTGCCACTTGGGAGATCAGAGCAAAGTCTTGTGCTTCCTGTACGCTGCTGGCACACAACATGGCACAACCAGTTTGACGCACGGCCATGACATCAGAATGGTCACCAAAGATAGACAGCGCATGGGTCGCGATGGTCCGCGCGGCGACATGGAGCACAAAAGGTGTCAGCTCGCCAGCCAACTTATAAAGTGTTGGGATCATCAATAGCAATCCCTGCGAGGAGGTAAATGAGGTGGATAGAGCACCCGTTTGTAGCGCACCATGGACGGTCGCAATCGCACCGCCTTCAGACTGCATTTCCACCACGCGGGGGATATCACCCCAGATATTCACTTTGCCATCACCGGACCAGGCATCAGCTTGTTCGGCCATGGTCGAACTCGGCGTGATAGGGTAGATTGCAATCACTTCACTGGCGCGATAGGCCACAGAAGCAACGGCACTGTTACCGTCAGTAGTAATCATTAAATTGTACCTTCACATTGCTTATTATGCATAAACGCGCGTTACGCACAGAAAAAGGGTAATGAACAGCCTTAGTGGATGAACTGGCTATTTGAACTAATGACGAAATTCTAGCAGAGCACATTTTTGCCAGTTATCGCATTTGTGTGGCGGTCACTGACATTGAATGATGTGAGCAGGGGGCTTGGGGGATAATCCGTCAATTTAGATAATCATTATTACAATTAGAAAACTATTTGTGACAACAAAAAACCGTCACTGACATGATGGCAGAACGCTTATTGCGCTGCGGTTAAGTTAATTTGTGAAATAATTGTGACGCGGAATTAGAATGAATGAAGATTTAATCTTGGGCGGGCATAATGCTTACTCAATAACAAAATGAGAGGATAGCGATGAGCGGTTTCATGTACTTAATGATGGCAATAGTGGCTGAGGTCGTCGCAACCACGATGTTGAAAGCCTCTGAGGGTTTTACCCGCTTAGTCCCCTCTATTGTGGTGGTGATTGGTTACTGTATTGCTTTTTGGGGACTTTCGCAGGTGGTGAAAACCATGCCATTAGGTATCGCCTATGCCATTTGGTCAGGGTTAGGGATTGTTATTGTGTCAGTGGCAGCCACCTTTTTGTATCAACAAAAATTGGATTGGGCGGCCATTGTCGGTATGACGCTGATTGTCGCGGGCGTATTGGTGATTAATTTATTGTCGAAAACACCTATGCACTAATAATAAACAAGCGGTACGGGGAGCTCGTATCGCCGTTATTCCATCCTAATCTTTATCGTCAAAATGATGATCTTCATTCCTTTTCCTCTTTGTGCGGCAAATCTGGCATTAACGCGTTTTAGTCACTTGACCAGCAGTATAGGCTTATGACTCGCGATCAGATTAATATCAATTTAATTATTTGTCCGATGCATTAAGTGGTAAGTCGCGTCTATAATTACGTGGGTAGTTTTGACTCAGCTAAATTAAATTAACGTGATTATGTGTATTTTTGTTGTAATTTAATTATAACCGATATTATATGACTCCATTAGAGCGCTATATATTTTTCATGTCGGAGCAAAAGAATGAAAGTATCATCATGGTTTGTGGGCGGCGCCATGTTCTTTTTAGCCGCTTGCAGCAGCAATGATTCAGCGAATACCGCATCAAATAATAACGAAACATATGAGCCTGTTCAGCAAGCGACCAGTGCCCACGCCAAAGTCACGATGGCAAATCCAGCATCAGTCAATTGTGCTAATGCCGGCGGGGTACTGACGTTAGCCAAGCAGCTCAATGGTAGTAGTGTCGGGATGTGTCAGTTGCCAGATGGTAAGCGTTGTGAGGAGTGGGCGTTGTTGCGTGGTGCTTGCCCAGCAACCTGATACCCTTCATCATACCCTTCATCTTTCAAGCCGCAGGTGTGTTGGCTGCATTCGCTCACCCGAATCACTGACTGATGTCAGCTCATCGGGATTCACTTATTTGCCGCCTTCCTGCGACTCGAAATCTATTGGGTATCGAAATTGCGGGTACCTTTCAAGCCGCAGGTGTGTTGGCTGCATTCGCTCACCCGAATCACTGACTGATGTCAGCTCATCGGGATTCACTTATTTGCCGCCTTCCTGCGACTCGAAATCTATTGGGTATCGAAACTGTGAGCATCTTTCAAGCCGCAGGTATGTTGGCTGCATTTGCTCACCCGAATCACTGACTGATGTCAGCTCATCGGGATTCACTTATTTGCCGCCTTCCTGCGACTCGAAATCTATTGGGTATCGAAATTGCGGGTACCTTTCAAGCCGCAGGTGTGTTGGCTGCATTCGCTCACCCGAATCACTGACTGATGTCAGCTCATCGGGATTCACTTATTTGCCGCCTTCCTGCGACTCGAAATCTATTGGGTATCGAAACTGTGAGCATCTTTCAAGCCGCAGGTATGTTGGCTGCATTTGCTCACCCGAATCACTGACTGATGTCAGCTCATCGGGATTCACTTATTTGCCGCCTTCCTGCGACTCGAAATCTATTGGGTATCGAAACCGTCGGTATCGGAGCTGCGGGAATGGCTTATTAGACGGTAATCATGTTCGGGCAAGGTTCGCCATTCTTCAACTGAGCAATATTCTGCATAGTAGTAGCAGAAATACTTGTCAGTGCCTCTTCGGTCAAAAATGCCTGATGACCAGTGAACAACACGTTATGGCATGAAGACAGGCGGCGGAAAACATCATCCTGAATCACATCATTGGATTTGTCTTCAAAGAACAAGTCACGTTCATTTTCATAAACATCCATACCGAGTGCGCCGATCTTCTGCTGTTTCAACGCTTCGATCGCGGCTGCTGAATCAATCAAACCGCCACGGCTGGTATTGATGATCATCACACCATCTTTCATTTGATCAAAAGAGGCTTTATTCAACAAATGATGATTTTCTGGTGTCATTGGGCAGTGCAGCGAAATAACGTCTGATTCGGCATACAAGGTTTTGAGATCCACATATTCAGCACCCAGCTCCAGTGCCTGAGCACTAGGGTAGGGATCAAAGGCCAGTAAACGCATCCCAAAACCTTTGAGGATACGCATGGTGGCAACCCCAATCTTGCCGGTGCCGATAATCCCAGCGGTACGATTATGCATATTGAAGCCAATCAAACCTTCTAGCGAGAAGTTGGCATCGCGGGTACGTTGATATGCACGGTGGATACGCCGGTTGAGGCTCATCATCATGCCGACAGTATGTTCAGCCACGGCTTCGGGTGAATAGGCCGGAACACGAACTACTGGAATGCCCAACTCTTTTGCAGCCTCAAGATCCACGTTATTAAAGCCGGCGCAACGTAAGGCGAGAATCTCAACCCCGACGCTCTTCAGCTCTTCTAAGGTTGCACGACAAGCATCATCGTTAACGAAGATACAGACCGCGTCACAGCCCGCCGCCATTTTTGCTGTTCTTGGCGACAACAGAAAATCGAAAAACTCTAATTCAAAGCCAAAATCTTTGTTGACCAATTCGAGGTATTTACGGTCATACTGTTTAGTACTGTAAACGGCTAATTTCATCGTGATATCTCCGTCAAAATAATGTGATCAATCTAACAGATTTGTATAAATCATACAATTTGCCACAAGAATAAGTTAGCTAAATAACCTGTCACGTTCTAATGCCATACTTGTCACGTTCTTCTGCCATAAAAATAAAGGTTTTTATGTCCTTTTTTATGGGTGGCAGCCAAATTCACGTGACATGGATATAAGATTCTATTGTGCTATCTTGCAGTAGTCTAAATGAATGAAATCAAAGCATACATACCGAGCTAGATCGGTGTTAAAACAAGGCAAGTCATGGCTAAATGCGTAAAAATAGTGAGTTTGCTGTTATTGGTTAGCGCAATTTCACTGATGGTGTTATGGAAAACCCTGCCGCAATGGTTACCCCCAGTCGCCCAATATTGGTTACCTGCCGGTAGCCAATTAACACTCGAAAAACCGCCAGTCTGGCGAGATGGTGCGTTGCGTATCTCACATCTGCGCTATCAAATAAAAGATTGCATACTCACCAATATTGATAACTTGAGTGTGGGTTACCATCAAAAACGCTGGCAAGTGGGGGCCGGTAGTGTCGCATTGGATACCGCCTGCCTGAGCCAATTCCCCTCCGAGGGTGAAAGCACTCCGCAAGATTTAGCCTACTGGCAACAACAGCTATCCGTGTTGAGCCTGAATATCGATAACTTGCAAATTACGCCATGGCAGCAATACGCCGGTAAATTAACCCTGACATCACAGGGTATCGATAGCGATAATCCACCTAAGAAGTTTAGCCAAGAGTTGCATTATCAGGGGCAACAATTAAGTTTTGCCGCGACACTGGATGAAAACCAGCAACTTAGCCTACATCAATTCTCGATTGCCGTTCCCGGTACAACGCAGCCGTTTGAACTGAGCGGTAAAATCAAAATTCCGTTGTCATTGGATAATTGGCCTGAGCAAGGCTCGCTTGATGGTGTGCTGACAACTGGCTATCTCTCTAAGCCGCTGTTATTGAACTTAAGTTGGCAGCAGCAGCAAGGGGTGCTGACACTGACTGAGCGCGGTGATGATGTCCCGCTAGCCCGTTTACCCTGGAATGCATCCATAAATCAAATTCAAATCGTGAATGGGCAATGGCAGTGGCCCTATGCACAGCAACCTATCAGCGGTGGCATCAATCTGACGTTGCATGACTGGGATCAAGGGTTAGAACAAACGTCGGTCGATGCTCGAATCAATGTGATTACTTCAGGTCAGAGCGGCAAAGGCAATGCGGTACTGACGCTCGGCCCCGGCAATCTGAGCCTGATAAACAGTGATTTAGCATTCCAGATCAGTGGGCAAGCTAATCTGGAAAATATCGTATTAAATGCCACGATACCGGGCATTCTAAGTGGCTCAGTCCTGAACCCCACATGGGTTTTACGCTCTGGCGCATTGTTACGAGCGCACGGTAATGTCACGCCGGAATTCCGTATTCGAGATGCGCGATGGCCTTTAGCCGGTGTCAAAGTGACTGCCGCGGGTGTCACGGGGCGTTTACAAGCCATTGTGGATGCGCAAGACAGCTACTGGGGGCGTTTCAACGTGCACCTAGATGGTCAGGCGCAAGAGTTTTGGCCAGATAAAGGTCAGTGGCAATGGCGTTACTGGGGGAATGGTCAATTGCCGCCGTTGGCTGCCCGTTGGGATATGAATGGCACAGGGAATTGGCGGGGGACGCTTATCACTGTTGATAAATTATCGACGGGGTTTGATCGCCTACAGTACGGTTTGGTGAAAGTCGAAGCCCCTCGGTTAACCTTGGTTAAACCTCTTACGTGGCAGCGAGATAACCATCATCCCGCCTTTATTGCTGGTTTTGAGTTAGGCGCGAAAAAAGTATCGTTCAGTGATGGCGGCGGTTACTTACCTCCAGCACTATTATCATTGCAACTGAATGGCCGCGAGCCGGACAGCTTCTTATGGCAGGGGCAGTTACAAGCACAGGCCATTGGGCCAATTTCACTGCGTGGCCGTTGGGATGGTGAGCGTTTACGTGGTGAAGGCTGGTGGCCGAAACAATCATTAGCCGTATTCCAACCACTGATATCGCAAGAACTCGGCATTAAATTACGTGATGGGCATTTTTATGCGCAAGCGGCCTTTTCGGCAGCCCGTCAGCAAGGATTTACAGCGGGTGGTCATTGGGTAGTGAATAATGGTGGCATGTGGTTAAAAGACGGTGAATTGAGCGGGCTTGATTTTGTCATGTCTTACCGCTTGGAGAATCATCGTTGGCAGTTAGGCGCTAAAGAGCCCGTCATGCTGCGTATCGCTTCGCTCACCAATTTGTTTGAGATGCAGAATATCACCGCTGATTTGCAGGGCAGTTATCCCTACTCAGAGGATGCGCCGCTAACACTCAGCAATGTCGGTATGGATATTCTTAACGGTCACATGAGTCTGTCTGCGTTACGATTACCCCAGCATGATGCCGCAGTACTGAAATTAAGTGCTATTGATCTCAGTGAGCTTTTTACGGTGTTGCAACCGAAGCAGTTGGCGATGTCAGGTAAAGTGAATGGCGAGCTTCCGCTTTATCTCAATAATCCGCAATGGCTCGTGCGTAATGGCTGGATGGCTAACGACGGTATGGTGACGTTACGCTTGGATCAAGATTTGGCGAACTCAATCGCTGAGAGCAATATTGTCGCGGGCGCGGCGATAGACTGGCTACGTTATATGGAGATTTATCAATCCTATGCGAAAGTGGATCTTGATAATCTGGGGCAATTAACGCTAAGTTCAAAGATTCATGGTGTGAATACGCAGAAAAATGCTAAACGTGCCGTTATTTTGAATTATCAACATCAAGAAAATGTGTTCCAACTCTGGCGCAGCCTGCGTTTTGGTGACAATTTACAAGAGTGGTTACAACAAACACTTTCTATACCATCATCTGCAACACAACCATCTGCAATACAATCAGCAGCAACACAGGCGAGGACGAAGGAATGAAGATCTTGACAGGGGAATGTATGGCGATAGCTCTGGGTATTTTACTGCTCAGTGGCTGTGTGCGCCTCGAGGTAGCAACTCCCGAAAAACCCATCACGATTAATATGAACGTCAAGATTGAGCATGAAATTCAGATCAGAGTGGATAAAGATGTGGAAAACCTGCTCAAAAATCAATCCAACTTGTTCTAAGGAGCCAAGATGACAAAGCAAACATTAGGCTGGGTTGGTGGTAAACAAGGGCGAGTTCGGGCGATTTTGGGCTGTATGATACTTAGTGTGAGCCTGCTTTTCAGCTCAATGGCTTTCGCACTGTCATTAGAACAGGCCAAGCAGCAAGGTCGAGTGGGTGAAACGCTGAGTGGTTATTTAGCGCCGGTGAAAAAGGATCCTGAAACCTTGGCACTGGTGGAACAAATCAATATTGCTCGCGCTGAAAAATATCAGGAAGTCGCGCAAAAAAACCATATTTCCACTGAAGATGTGGCCAAGTTGGCGGGGCAGAAACTCGTTAACCGCGCAGCAGCAGGGGAATACGTCCGCGGTATTAATGGTCAGTGGATGAAACGCTGATTTTTATCCGCAGGGTTTAGATCTAGCGGTTAGGTCAAACGCCCGCTTTTGACGCAGGCGTTTGACTCGAATTAAATCACCTCGAAATTAACGTTCAGCCTGTAAATTAGCCGCAGCAGGTTGCCCACCGAGACTGTCACGCGATGACTGACGGTAATAAGTATCCTCATGACCGGGTTGTTCCACTTTGACAATTAATGTCAGCACAGCAGCGAACAAATACAGTGCGGTATAAACCCACACCACCCCCACGATATCGAAGAACGGTAACACCAGCGAGGCAATGGCAGGCGCGGCAAAGTTACTGAGCCCCGCAGACAAATTATAAATCGAGATCGCTGCGCCTTTGTGTTCGGGTTCCAAAACAGGGAAGACGGCAGTCATCGGTACGAAAGCGGCCACGGTGATCCCTAACATCACCGCAGGGATCAGCGCAGCCCAGAAATTATGGCCAAAATGCATCGGAATATAATAGAACGCCAAGCTAGAAAGGGCGCAGCCGATACAGCCAAACCAGCGGACTTGGCGCATCCAGCCAATTTTCTCACCTAAAATCCCCCACATGATATTGGTGAAAATGGTCACGAAGAAGAAAACGGCCCATATTTGTAGCCATTCAGACATGCTAAAGCCAAGCCGGCCCACAAAGAGCAGCGGCATGATAACGGCGAAACCAAACAGTGACAGGGTGTTGATGATGCGGATCAGGCAACACAAGAAGATATTCTTGTTAGTAAATAAGATCGTGACCGCCCGCGACAGCTCTTTTATTTTCTCTTTATTGGAGAGCGACGCTTTCGGGCTAGCGGTGCCGACATTACGCAGCAGTATTAGCGCCATCATGCCACCGGCAGTCACCCAGACAATCGCAAACCATAATGTGCCCGTTTCGCCTATCATCGGAATGGTAAAACTCGGCAGATAGCTGCCCACCACACCGATACCGATGGAGTACATCGCCCAGAACCAACCCATGGCGGAAGAGAGTTGCTGTTTTGGCACGTTTTGCACGATCAGCATGACAAATGAATAGATAAACAGTGGATAAGCCAGACCACGAATGCCGTAGAACAGTAACATCAACGGATAACTTTTCATGCCTAAACCAAACAGCATAAATAGGCAGTGCATCACCACCCACAGAATGAAACCAATCCGCATCGCTCGTTGTGGCGTGATGATTTCAGCGACCACACCTGAGCTCCATGCGGCAATCGCCGCGGCTAGGCCATACAATGTAAACACAAAAGCGGATTGCGCTGGGGTAAAGCCCATATCCGTAATGTGCTTGGATAAGAAAGCCATTTCAAAACCATCACCACTCATAAAGATGGCGATGGCAATGTAACCCCAAAACAAATTCATCGGCAAACCAAACCAATGGCTAGGTTTTTTTTGCATGGTCATTTCCTCTGGCGATCGAGCGCCGGTTGGTTGAGTTGCTCGCGGCAGCCAATGCTTTGGTCGCATGAGTGGCCGCGGCAACTGAGCGTATTTTTAGGTTCGTGAGGTCTGTCGGTCACAGGGTCAGAGTTGACGTAACTGCCGCTGTTGTTGATAAAGCAGTCGGAAGCGTTCAAGGCGAGAGAACAAGGCATCCTGCCGATTCACATCGGGGATAAAACGCTGGTCAATCTGGGGTTTAGTACAAACAAGTTGCTCGTGGCCACCGACGGCCATCCACCCTAAACGCGCAGCACCTAAGGCGCCTCCTGATTCCCCTCCACTGTGAGTCACAATCGGTAAGTTGAGGGTGTCAGCCATCAATTGCCCCCACCACGCACTTCTCGCGCCACCACCAATCAATGACGCCTGGGTGAGCACCGTTCCCGCGGCTTGCAATACCGTAAGGCCGTCAGCAATTCCGAATGTGACCCCTTCTAGTACCGCGTAGCCCAGTGCAGCGCGGTCAGTGGCATGCGTCATACCGTGAAAAGCACCCGTTGCCAGTGGGTCGTTATGTGGGGTACGTTCGCCGGAAAGATAGGGTAGGAAAATCGGGGCCAGCCGCTGATCAGATCGGCTGAGTTGAGCCACCTCAGACAGAAGGGTGGTTTCATTGGTCCCCAATAATTGGCATAACCAACGTAGCGCACTGGCTGCCGTTAACATGACACTCATCTGATGCCAGCGATTGGGGAGCGCATGACAAAAGGCATGTACCGCTGATTGTGGGTTGGGGCGGTAGCTATCGTTAACGGCAAACAATACGCCGGACGTGCCTAATGAGATAAAGCCATCACCAGGATTAATCGCTCCAATACCCACTGCGCTAGCGGCATTATCGCCACCCCCACCGGCAATCACGACTTTATTGGACAAGCCCCATTCGCGCGCAATGTCTGCTTTTAAATACCCGCTGGGTTCACTGCCTTCGATCAAACGTGGCATCATATCGCGCGTTAGCCCACAAGCGGCAAGCAGGGTATCTGACCAATCCCGCTTCGCCACATCCAGCCAGAGTGTGCCCGCGGCATCTGACATATCACTGACCTTATCGCCACTCATCATCCAACGTAGATAATCCTTGGGTAATAGCACCGTTGATAATTGAGCGAACACGTCCGGTTCGTGGCGGGCGACCCACAGCAGTTTCGGCGCGGTAAAACCGGGCATAGCCAGATTGCCGGCAATATCGTGCAACTGTGGTGCATTACGAGTCAGCGTTTCACACTCATCGGCACAGCGGGCATCGTTCCACAAAATGGCAGGGCGTAAAATGCGATCTTCACGATTTAGCAATACTGCGCCATGCATTTGACCGGAAAGACCAATAGCGAGGATCTCCCCCCAGCGTTGCGGAATTTTATGGCGCAACCGGCCAATCACTCTTTGCGTCGCTTGCCACCAGTCAGTTGGATTTTGCTCAGACCACAGTGGATGAGGACGTTGCACCGTCAGTGGCTCGCCTTCGCTCGCCACAATTTGGCCACATTCATCAATCACCATGGCTTTTATTTCTGATGTGCCTAAATCAAGTCCAAGATACATAGTCATTCCTTGTCGAAGATTATCGGTTAGCGGCAACCCAAGTGTTAACTTGATCAATCGATTGACGCAGTAACGCTTCAAACTGACTATCACGGGCGAGTAGGCCAAAAAGTTGGCTATCACGGGCAAATAAACCGACCGGATCGGCCGATTCGAACATGGCATGTACGGCAGGGGCATCTAAAACGCCATCCTGATATTCATACGGCAAGGTGCCTTGATGCCAACGCGCCATAAAGACAAAGAACAGTGCCGGTAACATGGCCGTTGCTGTTGGGGTGCAGCCTCGTTGATAGCATTCCATTAGCGTTGGGGTAATAAATCCAGGGATTTTGGAGAAGCCATCAGCGGCTACTCGCTGGTTGGTATCGCGAATATAGGGGTTACTGAAACGTTCTAAAACGACATCGCGATAATTGGCCAGATCCAGTGGGCTAGGTGACAGTGACGGGATCACATCTTGAGTGACATAGTCATAAGCCATCTGGCGGATCGATGCCGTTTTCGTGCTCTCATGAATGTAGCTCTGCCCAATTAGGCTCCCAGCCCAAGCAATACAACTGTGGCTAGCATTGAGGATGCGAATCTTAGCCTCTTCATACGGCAGCACCGACGCCACCATTTCAACGCCAACATTTTCTAGCGCAGGGCGACCGGCAATAAAATCATCTTCAATCACCCATTGAATAAATGACTCGCCCATGACCGGTACCTTATCGGCAAATCCGGTCTGTGCCAGCACCCGTGGGGCAATGTCATCTGCGGGTCGTGGGGTAATTCTATCGACCATGGTATTGGGGCTACGAGTTTGGTCGGTCGCCCAACGCAACAAGCTTTGTTGATCACGTAAGGCGAGAAACGCCAGCAGACCATGGCGGAAACGTTCACCGTTATGGCGAAGGTTATCGCAATTCAGCAACGTGACTGGGCCGCTGTGCTTTTCTTGGCGTTCCTGCAAGATACGGCTGATCGCGCCATAAATCGTTCGGCAGTCACCTTTAAGGTCCGCCTGAATATCGGCGTTGTCTTGTTGTAGGTTAAATTGGTTATCGAGATAGTAGCCACCTTCGGTGACGGTAAAGGAGATGACACGAGTCTCTGGCAAACTCCCTTGTTCCACCAACTGACTCAGTTCCTTGTCCCAAGGAACTATCTTGCGCAGCGACTTGATTTTTTCATATTTGCGCTCGCCCGCTGGGGTCACGGTTTCTAGAACGTACTCGCCGTTTTGTGCTTGAAGAGCGGCCAATAAAGGGGCGGCATCATCGCGAATATTCGCTAGCGAGATAGTCCAGCGATTATCACCAGCGGCTAATAAGCGGTGTAAATACCAGGCTTGATGGGCGCGATGGAAAGAGCCTGCACCAATATGTAGCCATACAGCAGGGGTCGATTTCGTCTCAGTATTCATATGTTCTCCGCAGTCACAATAGGCATTAAGATTATTCTTGAGCATAAGCCCTTTGCATGAGCATTTGCCCTAATGCCGATAGGTTAGTGTAACTTTTGCCCTTTAGTTGAGCTTTAGCTCACAGAAACGACAGCGAAGATAAAAATCTGCTCGATAGCGGCGTAAACTCAGTAACATTGATAATTCAATTTCCTCATGCAGATAACCCATGCAAAAGAGTGACAAGAAATTAGACCAAGCGGCCAGAGCGGCCTGGATGTATTACGTTGCCGGGCAGACTCAACATGAAATTGCAGATGCGCTGGGTGTTTCACGGCAGGTAGCACAGCGGCTGGTGGCATGTGCGATTGATAATGGGCTGGTCAGCGTGAATATTGCGCACCCAGTCGGGCGCTGTATGGCGTTAGCTGAACGAGTGCAACAACATTATGGGTTGCAGCAGTGCCAAGTAGTGCCAAGTTTGGGCATGGACAGCACCGGTATTCAGCGGGCGATCGCGGTCGCCGGCGCGGAGGTGATGGCGCAATTTCTCCGGCAAGAGCAACCGTTGGTGATAGGGGTGGGTTCTGGGCGCAGTTTGAAAGCCGCCATAGATGAGCTACCTGATTTCGAGCGCCCGCAACACAGTTGTGTTTCGCTGATTGGGGCTATCGCCGCAGATGGGTCTTGCACGCGTTACGACGTTCCGTTGTGGATGGCAGAGAAGACGCAGGGCCGATATTTTATTTTGCCTGCGCCTTTGTTTGCTGATAGCGCTGTGGACCGTGACTTATGGTGCAATCACCGAATTTATCGCATGGTGACTGAGAAAGCGGCACAAGCAGATGTCACTTTCATTGGGATAGGTTCGATGGGTTATGACTGCCCATTGCACAAAGATGGGTTTATCACCGCGCAAGATGTTGAGGCATTGCTGGCCTCAAATGTGGTGGCCGAAATGCTCGGCAACTTTATTGATATCAATGGCCAACGTGTTGCTTATAGCTTAGATCAGCGTTTAACCAGTGCCAGCTTGCATATCGAGCCAGTCAAACCTGTTATCGCGATTGCGGGTGGTAAAGAGAAACATCAAGCTATCAAAGCCGCGCTCAGCGGGCATTGGGTGAATGCTTTGGTGACAGATGAAGAAAGCGCGATGGCACTGCTACCTGATTAACATCAACAATGCGCAGAATATCATTTCGAAGAAAATATCATCCACATTGAATTGCCCATAAAGCAATCAATGTGAATGATTATTCCAATCTAATATCAAGTTATAAATGATATGACACGCTTACTTTTTAGTGCGTCGATGCTTATCTTTAATACTGCTAGTTTTATGCTTATAGCGCGATGGCCATATCGTTGATGCATCTACACCCAAGTAAGTCGCAATAATCCTTTCGCCTTTGGGCCATTGGCGGCTAAGTGCATTAGCTAGTGTTGATCCACTTAATCCTGCACGTCTCGATAATGCTGACAGAGATGATCCTTTCTTTTTTATTGCCGCAATGATTTCTGCCGGATGCCAGTCATTTTTCATAATGTCCTCATTAATTTTTTAAATATATAAAGTGTTTGTATCGGGTTGATTGTTCATTAATCTAGTTAACGGCTCATTTAATTTCATCATGTAATTAAGCGGGGGTTAAAATTATAACAATCTAAAATATTAAGATATTTGTAAAATATGCTTATTTTAAAATTGATTGTTGTGTGCTAATAATGAACTTCAGCTTTTTTACCAGGACTTTAATTATCTTAGTCAATAAGGTTAGGGGGTTAATTATGGATGTGAAAAATAATTCCGTGGAAATTAATAGTTTTAATTTGAAACGGATTTTTGCCAGTTACTTTGACTGGGATGATATGGATGTTAATTATACCAAGATAGATCTTGATAGTAGAGATATATATGCAATGCCAAGTAATTATGAATGGCATCTAATTTATTTTGATGATGATTTAGATTTGAGTATAAGTGAGCGAATTATACCTGGCATGCAATGTTGGCGCGATTATTCATCGAAACATAGTGAGGTGTTGTTAAAAAATGATAAAAGAGAGTCTAAAATAGACATTTGTACTCGTCACGGCAATATTTATGAAATTTTATCTATTAACTCAAAGAGAAAACTGTCTTTTTCCGACGTAATGACAATTTACAAATGGAAGCCTACCATTGCGGACTATGCTTATAGGGTGTGGCATCAAGATCTTGATATTGTATTGCCGTTACGTGAGAAAATATCGCCTAATAAAAAAATCCCTAACCAAAAGGATGATTCAACTGATGAATTATTAACAATTCATCCCTATATGCGATTCGGCAATGTCAGATTTACGCGAAAGGAGATGATAACCATCCGATTATTACTTTCTCATCGGAAAGTTAAAGAGATATCCGCCATTCAGGGGTGTTCAATAACCGCAGAGCATTCACGTATCCAGCGAATAAAACAAAAATTAAATTGTAAGCATCATTCCTTAGGTGGATTGTTTAATGCACTGAAGAATCATGGCATAACCTTATCTTGCCTTGAAACACTGCTGGCTTATCCCTAAAGGGTATCGGCTAGGTTTATCAGTGAGTAGAAAATTGAGAGCAGAACTTGATGAGTAGGTGCATATAAAAACTAAATAATATGAGGCATATTAAATGAAATGGAAATTCAGACTAGGGGCCGTTGTTGGAAATGCCCTTGAGTATTATGACATTGCCGTGTTTGCTGCCATATCTGTGTATTTATCCGCAGAGATTGAACGTCAGGGGTATGAACAAGCGACTCAAATGGTATGGGGCATATTTGCCTTACGATTCATTGTCCGCCCAATTGGCGGCTATATTATTGGCCGATACGCGGATAAAGTTGGCCGCAAGTCTGCTCTAATTCTGACAAGTTTTGTAAGTGGTAGCGCCACGTTGTGCATGGCACTGTTGCCCATTAGTTTTCTAGGCTCATATACGCCACTCGTTATCTTGGTACTCCAAATGGCACTTTCCTTTAGTTACGCAGGTGAATGGCCAACACTGACCACGTATTTATTTAATGATGCTAAAAACAAAGAACGAGCAAGAATATCGGCGCTGATTGTAGGCAGTGCAATAATGGGGGTTATCGTATCTTTATTACTTGTATTGGTACTAGAGCACTCACTTGACCCCATTGCGATGCAGACAATAGGGTGGCGTATTCCACTCTTGTTAGGTGTAGTCAATATAGTGGTGAGTTTTTGGTTTCGAGCCAGATTACCGGTTCAACCTACCGCGTTTAAACGTTACAAACGGCTAAATTGGTTCAAATCATTTAACTTGTTTTTGATTGCCGTACCGTTGTCTGTCGCATTCTATGCCCAAAACATGTCAAGCTCACTGATTAAAGACAAGCTTCAATTGGGCGATTTTAAAAGTATATATACTATTTTATCATCAGCGTTAATACTAATGTTTATGCTTATTTGTGGCTGGCTAACAGATAGATATAGCTCTTCAGCTAAGGTATTTAACGCAGGAGTTATAGGGCTAATACTATTTTCCATCCCATTGTTTTATATTATGCGAAGCAATACAGTTGAATGGGTTGTTATTGCTCAACTTGCTATTACTATCAATACGGCCATGATATTGAGTACAGGAGCATCTGTATTAGCTGACATTGCTAACGGAGAAACGACCGCACTTAGCATGGGTTATAACATGTCATCGACACTAGCTGGTGGATTAACACCATTAATCATCAGCTATTTAGTATCTTATGATCTGACCTATGCGGGTGCATATATTGCTCTATCCGGTTTTTCATTATTACTCTCGCAGTGGTTATTTAAGCCCACAAGCTCTTTTAAGAGTAAAATGGAAGGTGCTGATTAATCATAAAATCATGCTGATTTCACTCAACATCATTAAATAGATTCAAGATGAAACGGAATGGGAAACAACCCAATCGCCAAATAAAAAAATGCCAGCCTGTTAGGTAACGGACTGGCATTAACGTTAAATCACATTACTGGGTAAAACGAGGGTAATACAAGGTACTTCCTGTCACGCATCAACGGAGACACCCGTCGGTGCGTGAAAGTCATTGATTAAGCGCTAACAACCTGAGCGAGTAACTCTTTAGCATCCGCTTGTGCTTTAGTGGCAACTTCAGGGCCATAAGCAATCCCTTCCGCAAACACAAACTCAACTTCTGTGATACCAATAAAGCCCAAGAACAGACGCAGGTAAGGTACAACCAAGTCACTTGGGGTATCTTTATGGATGCCGCCACGGCTGGTTAAAATAATGGCACGCTTACCGGTAACTAAGCCTTCAGGACCTTTCTCTGTGTAACGGAAGGTCACGCCAGCACGGGCGATCAGGTCAAAATAGTTTTTCAATTGGGTTGGGATGTTGAAGTTGTACATTGGTGCTGCCATGACGATGACGTCGTTGGCTTGCAATTCTGCAATCAACTCATCAGATAGCGCCAAAGCTTCTTGTTGGCGTGGTGTCAGCGCTGCATCTGAAGGGCGCAGAGCGCCGACAAGTTCACCATCTAACACAGGAATCGGTTGAGCGGCTAGGTCACGCACGGTAATTTCGTCGCCAGGGTGGGCGGCTTGCCATTGTTCAACAAAAAAGTCAGCCAACTGGTTGGACTGAGAATAGGTTGCCAGAATGCTTGATTTCAGAACCAGAACTTTGCTCATCGTAATTCCTTAACAGGTAACAGAGACTTAGGCGATTCGCCCTTTCAATGGAATACACTCTATTCATATTTTTCTATCATGGATAGCGCAATATTTTGCGTTCTTTGTTCGATTTTATTGAATGATGTTAATCCATTAGCAAACAGAGGCTGGGTTACAGCACAAACCTTGCCTGTGTTACCATATTGAGCAAAGGTATATGAAATCAAAACTCATAGTTTATGGCTGAGTTTCGGCGGATGATAATTGGTGCTGATTAATAAAAAATATCCGCTAATCAAATTCATAGCATAAATTCATTGGGCTGACGCTTCAGGCTTCAGCTACATCGTAACAAGGAATACTGAACGTGAAATCTTCTCTCGCAGCATTATCCTCCCAACTTGGGGAGTTGATGCTCCGTGACCAACAGCGCCTGCGACGTCGGCTGCAAGGCGCACGAAAAGTCAATAATCCAGAAGCTGTTGAGGCCATTACGCGCGAGATTGAGGCTGAAATCGCCAACGCAATGCAACGGGTCACCCATCGCCGTGCAGCTTGTCCGGCTATTACCTATCCTGAAAGTCTGCCGGTTAGTCAGAAGAAACAAGACATTTTTAATGCCATTCGTGACCATCAAGTGGTGATTGTCGCAGGTGAAACGGGCTCGGGTAAAACAACGCAATTGCCCAAAATTTGTCTGGAACTGGGGCGCGGCGTTAAAGGTGTTATCGGTCATACACAACCTCGTCGATTGGCTGCGCGAACCGTGGCGAATCGTATTGCGGATGAATTGAGCACTTCTTTGGGGGGCTGCGTCGGCTACAAAGTCCGTTTCAACGATCAGGTCGGTGAGAATACACTCGTTAAGCTGATGACCGACGGTATCTTGCTTGCTGAGATACAACAAGACCGTCTACTGATGCAGTATGACACCTTGATAATTGATGAGGCTCATGAGCGCAGCCTAAATATCGATTTTATCTTAGGTTATTTACGTGAGTTATTGCCTAAGCGCCCAGACCTGAAGGTCATTATTACTTCGGCGACTATCGATCCTCAGCGTTTTTCTAAGCATTTCAATAATGCGCCGATTATTGAAGTCTCTGGTCGCACCTATCCGGTTGAAGTTCGTTATCGGCCCATTGTGGATGATGCTGATGACGTTGAACGAGATCAGTTACAAGCCATTTTTGATGCGGTAGATGAGCTGGGCCATGAAAGCCCTGGCGATATATTGATCTTTATGAGCGGTGAACGTGAGATTCGTGATACCGCTGATGCGCTGATGAAGCAAAACCTGCCACATACCGAAGTACTGCCGCTCTATGCGCGTTTATCCAATAGTGAGCAGAATAGAGTGTTTCAGTCTCACCATGGGCGGCGAATTGTACTGGCGACCAACGTGGCTGAAACCTCGCTGACAGTGCCGGGTATCAAATATGTTATCGATCCCGGTACCGCACGTATTAGCCGCTATAGCTTCCGTACTAAAGTGCAACGATTACCGATTGAGCCGGTTTCTCAAGCGTCAGCGAATCAACGTAAGGGCCGCTGCGGGCGTGTCTCAGACGGCATCTGTATACGCCTCTATTCCGAACAAGATTTCCTCTCACGTCCTGAATTTACTGATCCGGAAATTCTGCGTACTAACTTAGCATCTGTTATTTTACAAATGACGTCACTGGGCCTAGGGGATATTGCGGCATTCCCGTTTGTGGAAGCCCCAGATAAGCGCAATATTCAGGATGGTGTCCGGCTGTTAGAAGAATTAGGTGCGATAAAAACTGCCGAAAACGGGCATCAACAATTGACTCCGTTAGGCCGTCAACTCGCGCAATTACCGGTCGACCCGCGTTTGGCAAGAATGGTGCTGGAAGCGCAGCGAAGTGGCAGTGTGCGCGAACTGATGATTATCACATCGGCATTATCGATCCAAGATCCTCGCGAGCGCCCGATGGATAAACAGCAGGCATCGGATGAGAAACACCGTCGTTTTGCAGATAAAGACTCTGATTTCCTTGCCTTTGTTAATCTGTGGGATTACCTGAAAGAGCAGCAAAAAGAGCTGTCCTCAGCACAGTTTCGCAAATTATGTCGCAGTGATTTCCTGAACTATTTGCGTGTGCGTGAGTGGCAAGATATTTACACCCAACTGCGTCAGGTGGTGAAGGAACTGGGGATTCCGGTGAATAGTGTTGCTGCGGATTACCGTAGCGTGCATACCGCGATATTAACGGGTTTGCTATCTCACATTGGCCAGAAAGATGTCGATAAGCAAGAGTACACCGGCGCACGTAATGCGCGATTCGCTATCTTCCCGGGTTCTGGGCTATTCAAAAAACCACCGAAATGGTCCATGGTGGCTGAATTGGTTGAAACTAGCCGATTATGGGGCCGTATTGCAGCGCGTATTGAGCCGGAATGGATAGAGCCTTTAGCGCAGCATTTGGTGAAGCACCATTATAGTGATCCCCACTGGGAGAAGGCGCAGGGCGCGGTGATGGCGAGTGAGAAGGTCACCTTATTTGGTTTACCCATAGTCACTGAGCGTAAAATTAATTATGGCCCGATAGATCCGCCACTTTGCCGTGAGTTATTCATCCGCCATGGGTTGGTTGAGGGGGATTGGCAAACGCGCCATGCCTTCTTCCGCGCTAACCTCAAGTTGCTGGCTGAGGTTGAAGAGCTCGAACACAAATCTCGTCGGCGTGACATTCTGGTCGATGATGAGACATTGTTTAACTTCTATGATCAGCGAATTGGTCGGGAGGTTATTTCTGCTCGTCACTTTGACAATTGGTGGAAAAAAACCAGCCAAACGCAACCGGAGTTGCTGAACTTTGAAAAAACCATGCTTATCAAGGATGGTGCGAACAAAGTTAATCCGTTGGACTATCCCAACTTTTGGTATCAAGGCGATCTCAAGCTGAGACTTTCTTATCAATTTGAACCGGGCACGGATGCTGATGGGGTCACGGTTCATATTCCGTTGCCGATTCTAAACCAGGTGCAAGAACAGGGCTTTGATTGGCAGATTCCAGGTATACGACGAGAGTTGGTGATAGCGTTGATCAAATCATTGCCGAAGCCAGTGCGGCGCAATTTTGTTCCCGCCCCTAACTACGCAGAAGCTTTCCTTGCTCGGGTCACGCCACTGGAAACGGATCTGTTAGATGCTTTAGAACGTGAGTTACGGCGAATGACTGGTGTGACAGTGTCACGTGATAGTTGGCAATGGGATCAGGTACCTGATCACCTAAAAATAACTTTCCGTGTATTGGATGATAAAAACCGCATACTGCGCGAAGGTAAAGATCTGGCTGCTTTGAAACTACAGCTACAAGCCAAAGTGCAGGAAACCCTTTCGGCGGTTGCCGATGACGGTATCGAACAAAATGACTTACATATCTGGAGTTTTGGCGATCTTCCCATCTGCTATCAACAACGCCGTGGTGGGTATGAGGTCAAAGCTTATCCAGCACTGGTGGATGAGAAAGACAGTGTCGCCATCCGCTTGTTTGATACTGAAGCCCAACAGCAACAGGCCATGTGGCAAGGCACTCGGCGGTTATTGCTACTTAATATCCCTTCGCCAATTAAGTATCTACATGAAAAGCTGCCGAACAAATCCAAACTCGGCTTATATTTCAATACTTATGGCAAAGTGATGGATCTGATTGATGATTGCATCGCTTGCGGGGTGGATAAATTGGTCGCTCAGTATGGCGGGCCAGTGTGGCAAGAAGCTGATTTTGCACGGTTACAGGAAAAGGTTCGCGCTGAACTTAATGAAACAGTTGTCGAAATCGCCAAACAAGTTGAACAGATTCTGACCACGGTATTCAGTATTAACAAGCGGTTGAAAGGGCGGGTAGATATCTCACAGGCATTGGCACTCTCTGATATCAAAGCACAACTAGGTGGGCTGATTTATCGTGGGTTTGTGACCAATAATGGCTGGAAGCGTTTACCAGATACCTTGCGTTACTTGCAAGCTATCGAACGTCGTATGGAAAAACTGGCGATTGACCCCCATCGTGATCGAGCACAAATGCAACGCATAGAGCATGTACAACAGATGTGGCAGCAATGGCTCACTAAACTACCACCCAAACGCCAGCAAGATGATGATGTGAAAGAAGTTCGTTGGATGATTGAAGAGCTACGTGTCAGCTTATTCGCCCAACAGCTCGGGACGCTTTACCCTATTTCTGATAAACGTATCCTCCAAACGATGGAGCAACTTTCAGCCTGATAGATGATGAAAATCAACCCGTATTTGTGCCATTAATTGAGCTGAATACGGGTTTTTTTTATGTATTAAGCCCCCACCAAATTCTCTGTTAACTTAATACATCCAATGGGTTATATATCCAGATTATATGTAACTGATGCAATTTTGCATTCTTGATGCGCAGCATATCGAGTGTTCTAACATTACTCTCCTTAACAGCCAAAGTGTTATTGCTCAGCCTCGTGATTTACCGGTATATCTGCCTTTGAAAATTAGCGGCTTGTTCAAAGTTTGTCTGATTTTAGGTCACCATATTTGATTACCCGTGGTGAGTTTGGTAGAGTTTTTTCCGGAGCATGGATGGCGTATGTATGACATTAGTTTGTTGAGATTAGCGCAGAGAGAGTTAGTTAAATTGCCGGTCGGCATACAGGCAGCCTTGATTAAGGCTATGGATGAACTTGAAGCTTTTGGTCATGAGCTTAGAGAACCAGAGATTCGCGATATTGGGCGGGGTCTAAAAGAACTGCGCGTCACCGCGCGTGAGGGGCTTGGTCGAGGATTTTTCTTTCATCAGGCGGATCGGCAGGTTTATATCATTCATTTTTTACAAAAGAAGACGCAAAAAACACCAAGAAGGACACTGATACTGGCCTATCAGCGTATGAAGGAACTCAAACGGAGATTGCAGCCATGAAGAAGCAAGATGATTTTGACCTTATTCCATTTTCAGAAGTTAAAGCTGTCGCGCTAACTCATCCTCAAGTTAATGAGGCCTATAGCGATTTGCAGATTCGACAAGCCATGATGACTGAGCTGAAAACAGCTCGTCAGCAATGCAATCTCACGCAAGAAGAGGTTGCTCAACGGGCGGGGCTTAAAAAGCAAAATATCAGCCGAATGGAAAAAGGCATTATTTCGCCAAATTTAACGACGTTAAGTCGATATGCCGCAGCGTTAGGAGGGACTTTTGTTTTTAAATTCAATCAAGAGTCCCAATCTACCAGTAAAGGGTAATACTAAAAGCTCACTATCTTGGCCCTATTGATAGCAAGATTTACTTTGCAGCCTTGGCTGCTTTGTCGATTACCGTCTTTAACCGGCCTTTGATGGCAGTGACGGCCAATGCTCGGTTATCGGCTAGATAGCGGTCTTTAGCGGCGGGTGCGGAACTTTGGATCGCAATCAAAGACCAATTCTCGCCGTTCTTTAGTATGAGTGGCGAGCCACTATCGCCGGGCAATGTATCACATTGGTGTGACAGCACGCCTTGCTGCGCCCAACCGGTCACCAAACAATCCTCATGACTATAGAGTGTATCCAGATGGTCGAGAGGGTAACCCGCCTGAGTTATCTTACGCTTCACTTGTTTAAGCGCCTGAGTGAGTTCATTGGCAGTTCCGTTCCACAAAGGCAATGGCTTAATCGGAACCGGTTTTTTTGCCGTTAAACGAATAAGCGCAAAATCATAAGCGGCAGCAGCAGGGGGAACTATCCAACCATCACCATCAGGTTTAAGCTTTTTCCCCAACTTAGCATCAACCAATGTCTCTAGTTTGGTTATTTGATACTTCCATTGTCCATTATGGGAAATAAATCGTAAGGCGATGGCGGGATCAATCTTACCCGGCGGGGCTAACACACAATGCCCTGCGGTGAGCGCCAACCGAGGGGATATCAATGTCGCAGTACAAAGATTACCACTGGCAGTTTCGATTTGTCCGATTGCCTGCCACGGCCATTCAGCGCTACTGGTGATTGCTGTTCGATCATCTTTACCGAAGAAGAGTGTGGTTTGATCAGCAATCGAATTGTCATTGTCTGATTTATCCGCTGAAGGGAGGGCATAAGCTGTTGAAACAGAAAGAGGTAATAGACTCAAAAGTAACAACGAAGTTAAACGCATAAATGATTAGCCTTGCCTTTATGTTCTGACTAAGAGGATATCCAGTAACGCCACTGCTATCTTGCAGCTAATGCGGGTCATCACAGGTTTTGCTCCCGCTAACTATAGACATAATTAACCATGCTGTGTGTTGTCAGCAATTGATTTTTCGATAATTTTTTTAACAACATACGGCTTATCTGGCTATAAATAGAAAAACAGTGTGACCAGACCACACATCACTAATGTTGCCAATGTGATTTCGAATAAATAACGACGCAGCATTATCAGCACTCCTGATAAAAAACACCCGGTAAACCGGGTGTCGTGTGAATCAGCTGTTGCAGGTGGCTTGCGAAGAGCTTATGTCAGCCTTCTCAAGTTAAGTGCTGTTATTTTCCGGCTGGTACAACGGCCGGAGCAGACTTGCTGTGTGTCGCTTTCTTATGATGTTTTTGGGCAGCCTGTGCTTTTTGAGCAGGGGCCGTTTTATCCATTTTTTTCATCGAGTCGGTTTTTTTAGCTTTCTTGTGATGCATTGTTTTTACTGGGGCGCTATGCGCTGCTGGTGCTGTCGCCATTGGCGCGGCAGGTGGAGCAACGGTATCAGCGGCGAATGCCAAAGAAGACATACCCAAAGATGCAGCAACAATCAGAGCGAGTACTGTTTTCATGATTTAATCCTCAGTGTTCTGTTTGTATATCGGCCCCGTTGGGTCGTTGAAATAAGAGTAGGGGAATTCAGTCATTGCTTCCGTGAGTCATTGGTTTCGGCTTGTAACCGATTGTACAGAAGAAGATATTTCATCAGCTGCTTCTTTTTTGCCATTTTAGTTACAACATACAATATATGTTTTTTAAAAAAAATACTCTATGCAACAACGATATCGTTTGAACGTACTGTGAAATTTGGGCTTTGCAGTGTGAAAAGGCCCGACCTTAAACTCAAGATCGGGTAGGTATCGATACCCTAAGGATTACAAATAGCGACGTTCTAAATGCTGGCGGAAAAATCGTGGATTAAGCGATTCCCCCGTCGCTTGGGTAATCAGCTCAGCTGTTGAATAACGGCTGCCATGTTGCCAGATATTCTGTTGTAACCAGTTGAATAGGGGGCTGAGGTCACCATTAGCGATGTGCTGATCTAGCTCTGGGATAGCATCACGGGCAGATTGGAATAATTGCGCTGCATACATTGCACCCAAGGTATAAGTTGGGAAATAACCGAACGCACCGTCTGTCCAGTGGATATCTTGCATGCAGCCATTACGGTAGTTACCTTCCGTGTTTATCCCGAGATATTGCTGCATCTTTTCATTCCAGAGTGCGGGGATATCGTCCACTTCAATATCACCACCGATCAAAGCCTTTTCAATCTCATAGCGCAAGATCACATGAGCAGGGTAGCTTACCTCGTCGGCATCAACACGGATGAATCCTGTCTTGACGCGCTGGTTTAAGGCAATGAAGTTCTGTTCCTGCAAGGCTGGTTGCTCACCAAATTGTTGAATCACGAGTGGACGAATGACTTGCAAGAATTCGTTGCTGCGAGCCAATTGCATCTCAAACAGCAAGCTTTGGGATTCGTGAATGGCAGTTGAACGCGCATGAGAGATGGGTTGCCCTAACCATTCACGTGGTAGATTTTGCTCGTAACGTGCATGGCCTGTTTCGTGTACGATCCCCATTAATGCACTGAGAAATTCCTGTTCATTATAGCGAGTGGTGATTCGAACATCTTGAGGTACGCCACCGCAGAAGGGGTGAACACTGACATCTACTCGGCCGCCGTCAAAGTCAAAACCCAGCACTTTCATGACACTCAGCCCTAATTGGCGCTGTTTCGTCAGATCAAATGGCCCTTGTGGGATTAGGCATGCTTCATTGGCTTGCTTTGCGCTAACTTTCTGCAAGAGCGCAGGTAACCATTGTTTAAGATCACCAAATATACGGTCTAAATCGGCACTGGTTGTCCCAGGCTCATACAAATTGAGGAGAGCATCATAACCTGATGTGCTAGCAGCTTGAGCACGGATAGCCGCTTCTTCACGACTCAGTTTGACTACTTCACGAAGGTTTTCTGCAAAGCCCTGCCAGTCGTTCGCAATACGTTGTTGACGCCATGCATGTTCACATTTAGCACCAGCCAATGATTTTGCCTCAACCAGCGCCTCAGGTAACAACGCTGCATTGTGGTAATGGCGCTGCATTTCGCGCAAATTCGCCTGCTCAATGTCATTGAGAACGTCATGCTCTGCTTGTTTTAACCATTCACCGACTTCTTTGGCCGTTAGAATCTGATGCTGTAACACATTCAGTTCCGCCATCGCTTCAGCGCGGGCCACATTGCCTTTAGCTGGCATCATGGTCTGCATATCCCATCCAGCAACGGCCGACAAATGTTCGAAACGAGAAAGGCGAGTGAAAGTCTTACACAGATGCTGATAAGCAGTGGTCATAGAAAACTCCATAAATCGGAACTGGTTTTATTGTGGATAAGTGCGTTAATCGCTTTATTCACTGTGGGGTATCGGCAGCGAGTGAATATTTTTCACTGGCCAGCAAAAGCGGAAACTGGCTCCACCTAATGAACTGGCATCGACGGAAATACTCCCTTGATAAGCCAATGCAATCGAGTGAACGATGGCCAGCCCTAATCCACATCCCCCCGTTGCACGATCTCGACTGGGGTCTAGACGAACAAAAGGTTCAAAAACGCGCGCGCGCTCTTCGAGTGGGATACCTGGGCCATCATCTTCAACTTGCAGACAAGCACTGTCGCCATCAAACCACAGGCCAATCCGCAAACGTTGATTGGAGTACCGCAGCGCATTATTGACTAAATTATCTAGTACCCGCTCAAATAGGCGCAGATCAACCACGCCAAAATCGCCACGATGCGGAATATCAAGCGCGATTTCTCGTTCATGGTGAATCAAGCGCATATCCATGACTTTTGTCGTGAGCCAGCTTGGTAAATCAATAGGTTCAAGATGGAGGGTAACCTGCGGGCGATCTAGGCGAGCATAAGTTAATAACTCGTCAATCAACGCTTCCAACTGGCCAATGTCATGATTTAGTGCCTGTTGCTCGTTATCGGTGAGGTTATCACTCATGGCTAACCGGTAACGCAGTCGTACCAGTGGGGTACGTAGTTCGTGGGCAATTCCGTCAATCAGCATTTTTTTACTGACAATTAATTTGCTGATGTTATCCGCCATTTGGTTAAACGCTAATCCTAAGCGATTTAAACTGGATGTGGGATCAAAATGAGTACGTTCATCAAGGTGCCCCGCGCCCAAGCGCTGGGCTGCATTCTCCAATTTAAGTAAATCTTTCCAGTGGGGGCGCATCCATAAAAAGACGGGCAGAGCGAGCGACATGCCAATTAGGATAAGTAGCGCTAAATCTAACAATCGCATTTGATGCAGATAGAACAAATAGGGAACCGGCCCTACTGCGAGAACATAATGACTGCGGGGAATGCGTTGTAGAAAGGTATATTCATCATCTAAAGCGATAATTTCGCCCGCGCGTAGGCGTTTATTTAATCGTTCACCTAAATCTCGTTTATCGAGAGGTTCTATATGCAATTGAAAAGAAAGATTTAAATCCAATGTCGCGATAGTTTTGTTCCAATCCTTGAGCGGTATCTCCCGCAGTTCACTACGCATTAATGACAGGGAGCTTTTCATCAAGTCATCCAATGACTGCCGTCCAGCGCGTTCAGCTGTGACCTTATAAACCAGCCCAACCAGCATGGCCATCACCATGAAACAGACAAATAGCAATAAGAAAAACTGAATAAATAGCTTTCTCATTGCTGCACCGACTCCCAAGCATTGGGGGCGAATAGATAGCCCTTATTACGCACTGTTTTTATTCTGAAGGGGTCAAGAGCGTTATCATAGAGTTTACGGCGTAGACGTGAGATAGCGACATCAATACTACGATCCATGCCGTCATAACTGACCCCGCGCAAATTTTTCAGCAGTGCTTCGCGATCCATAATGATGCCTGCATGGGTTGCTAGCTCCCATAGCAAATCAAAATCAGAGGTCGATAGGGTAATCTCCTCGTCACTAAGATTGACTTGGCGATTGACAGGGTCGATACAAAGTAAGCCAAAGTGAATCGCGTTATGCCCAGTCAGTGGTGGACTAATGGTGTCCTTCGGCTGCTGCTGATTATGCTGGCGCAGGTGCAAACGCAGCCTTGCCAACAGTACGGCGGGCGGGGTAGTTTTCAGAATATAGTCATTAGCGCCCATCTCAAGGGACAGGATATGGTTCATATCACTGTCTAGCGAGGTTAATAAGACAATTGGGCCATCATAGTGTGGCCGTAGGTCACGGCAGAGCGTCATCCCATCTTTACCGGGCAACATGATGTCGAGCAGCACCAAATCAGGTTGTTGCTGCTCAATGACCGCTTGTGCAGTATCACCGCGAGGTTCTACATATACATCAATGTCATGCTTGCCAAGATAGGCTGCAATCAGTTTCCCGACTTCCGGGTCATCTTCCACAAAAACAATTTTGGTCATGTTTTTCAGTTTAAAAAAGTTGCCGGAATTCAGCATAGCGCGCTGTTGAACGCAATACTATGCACGTAATTTATTAAAGTTGTTATTAATGCCGATGACTGACTGCTAGACAACGGGTTAATCATTTCATTATATTAATATAAGTGATTATATCGTCATCTCTATTTGGTTGCGCCAATCGTTTATATATCAATATCTATGATTAATGAATAGCTGTCGCGTTCAGCTAAGGATTGAAGGATGAGTGGCGAAAACACCAGCGTGTCTGCGCACAGTGAAAAAGTCTGCTTCGATTACACGGATTTTCTGGCCGCATCGTGTAAAAAACGATGGAGTTTTATTGATGCCATCTATGGTGTTATGCCTATTTTTGGCATGGTCGTCAGATCGAAAGATGCGTTAGAAAAAACGCCGCAAGAGAGACTAACGGCGCTCGCGTTGCAGGTGCTGTCAACGCAGCTTAGTGATGAAACCAACATCATTAGATTGATTCGGTTAGCAGAACAGCAAGGAATAATGCTGCTCGATATCCAGCTGCCTTATCCTTTGGAAACTATGCAATTGGGGATGATTAAGCAAAAATTCCCGCCATCAATGGGGCTCAGCCAAAAAGACGAATGTTTATCAGTGAGTCTAGTTGAAGTCGAGAATCACTGATATTCGATACCCAAAGGGCAGGCAGTACGGTCTGACAGCTTGCCCATTTGAGTCACCAGATTTTAGCATTTCACTCAGTGCATCATGAGCCAAGTTGCTGGGATCGTCGCCATCAGTACCACCCCAATAGCAAAACGTTCCACAGTGTTTAATATCCTAAGGCCTTCGTGACCTTTACGCGCATAAATAAATACCAATAGCCCTGGAGCATAGAGTAGTGCTGATAACAGTAGATAGACTAAGCCTGCGGCATAAATCAGCCATAACCCATACAGACATGCACCACTTGCGGCCACGATTAAGCGCCAATCTTGGCGTTTTAACGCGACTTTGAATAAAAACGCACCAACCAAGAAATAGGGTACCAGAATCATTTCTGATGCAATCGTCAGTAGCGTGTTGTAGTTGCTGCCGGTCCACCAGATCAGAACCAACGCCACTTGTACGGCACTGTTAGTTAACCAAAGTGATTTAGACGGGGAGTTGTGCTGATTTTGCTGGCTAAAGATTTTGGGAAAAGCACCATTTTTAGCGGCGATCATGGGGACTTCTGCGGCCATAATGGTCCAACTGAGATACGCGCCACACACGGAAATGATCAACCCAGTGGCAATTATGACTTCACCCCAAGGACCGATCATTTCGACCATAATGCCTGCCATTGATGGATTGCGCATGCCAGCTAATTCTGCACGTGGTACCACACCGAGAGACAAAAGTGTGATCAGCAAATAAACGCAAAGTGCGGAGATGACCGCTAACATGGTTGCCCGCCCAACATCTTTCTTATTGCGCGCTCTGGCCGACACCACGACGGCACCTTCCACGCCGATAAACACCCATAGCGTAATCAGCATGGTGTCTTTCACTTGTTGCCAGACGGGGGTGTGCAGGGCAATGCCGGTAAAATCAAAACTGAACGTATCGAGGCTAAATGCTAAGCCCGCTAAAATAATAAAGCCGCCGATGGGCAATAATTTTGCGAGTGTTGCAGCTAAATTAATGCTGGCAGCCGTTTGAACGCCTCGCAGTACCAAAGCATGGACTAACCACAGTAGAAAAGAAGCCCCTAACAATGACTGCCAAGTATTACCTTCGCCAAAAATAACGTGACCCGATTTATCGGTAAAAAAGCTCAATGCGGCAAAAACGATCACTAAATAGGATACGTTGGCAATCACGGCACATAACCAGTAACCCCATGCCGAAAAGAAACCGATAAGGTCACCAAAGCCCTCTTTAGCATAGGTAAATATTCCGCCGTCTAGATCGGGACGAAGACGGGTCAGAAGCAACATTGCTAAAGCAAGAAAGATGATCCCGATGCCTGTAATACTCCAACCAATGAGCAATGCCGCTGGGCTGGCCACTTCTGCCATATTTTGCGGCAGACTAAAAACACCTGCGCCCAGCATAGAACTGAGGACCAGCGCAGTCAGCGCGGTCAGGCCAAGTTTTCTTTCCAATGAAATGTCCTGGTTATAAGAGTATTAATGAGTGGTTACTGGCTTGTCACTAGCATTATGTGAGGCGAATTTATCAATAACTAACAGATAATAGGCCAAATTTGGGAGGGGATTTTACGGAGTGATGGGGCATCATGCAATGATTGGTTATGCGATCTAGACAAAAAACTATTCAGTTAACTCCGATAGGGAGTACGCCAGAGTGAAGAGATAAAAAAGGGCAACATAGCGTTGCCCTTTATGTGTCTAAAGCTTGTCTTGGCTAAAGCTTCTCGTCGCTATGCGAAGTGAATCGTAGCCACAGAACCGTGTTATTTAAACAAGTCAGCGCTAACGCTCAAGTTACCACCACTCTGGTTCTGCCATTGGCGAGTGATATGGTAGTACTTCGCACCTTTTGCCGCTGCACGTTTCGCCACTTCATGAGAAACGTCCGTCATGCTGTTAAAGTGGCCGTTAAAGCTAATCGTATCAAACGGAGCCATTTGCGCAGCAGTGACTTTATTCAACTCTTGAATTTGAGTGCCATCTGGTAAGGTTACGGTGTAACGCTTGCCCGTTGAAGATTGCGTCTCAAAGAAACGACCCACATCGGCACTTGGTGTACCTGAAGAAGCCACACCTGGAATTTCAACATTCGCGGCGGCTGCCCCACCGGCTGCAAGAGCAGCACGGCCTGCATCGGAATCCGCAGGAATAACATCAGGGCTTTGAACCACACGCTTAGCAGCATCTTGTTTGTAGATATAGGCCGTCACAAACTGGTTGCCACCTTGGTTAGCGTCAACTTGGCGAACAATATAGAAAGAGTAAGCGCCTTTCTCTTTTGCTGCCTTAGAAATGGCATCGCTAATATCAGGCTGGCTACGGAAGAAGCCGCTGACTGAAACAGTGTCATAAGGCTGCAGCGCGTAAGCTTCTGTTTTTGGCAGCTCTTTAACACCGTTGAACACGCGATACTGGGTTTCTTTGCTCACTTCCGGTGCATCGTTATGATAAACATCGGCTGTTACACGCCAGTTGCCGCCATTATTGTTGCTGTTGATATCCTGAATATAGAAGGAGTCTGCGCCCAACTTGTCAGCACGGCGGGAAACCGCGTCAGCTGCTTCATTGATTGCATTGAATCGGCCAGTAATGGTAATGCGATCAAATGGCTTAATGGCTGCTGCTTGCTCTGGTGCGAGTTCTTTTGCCGCATGTGCAGCAGAAAACGCAGTGAGTGATAGCAATGCCGACGCGATGATCGTGTATTTCAGCTTCATAAAAAATCCTTTCGCCTTGCGCATTAACGTTTATACGTGCGGAACAATTGATGTGTAACAGAATAGCGGATGATTATTACATGTAATAATGGCGGGTGTCTCAGCAATTTATATGACTTAGTCAATGAATGCTGAAGTTTCGCCACCAGTACACTACATTAAGAATCTGGATAAGCTTTACGAATAATGGCTTTAACGTCATAAGCGTGAGTTATTTACATTTTTCTAACCTAATGCCGCGCCATGACTGGGCTGCCATATTATCGCGTGACTTATTATTGTTGCGCAAAGTTGCAGGACAAGCGGCTAGTAAATAATATTTTTATAGTGAATTATACAGAGTTCTTTCAGCCAGCCAGTTTTAGTGCAAAAACTGTCGCAGAAGCACATACAGATATGGATCATCGGTCACATTTTCAGTAGGTTATAGGGAGCGGTAACTTAGCAGGTTTGTCAGTAACCAAATAGAACTGAAGCAGATCCTAATGAATTGGCGTTGCAGGCAAGTCGCATGAAAATATGCCCGATGAGTTAATTCGACTCAGGGGGCTGTTGAATGTGAGCCGGCGGCTTCAATCATGAGGGATAGGGCAATACTCATCATCAAAGACAGGTAAAAGGGAACATTATGCGTATTGGTGTACCAAGAGAGCGGTTGGCCAATGAAGCCCGTGTCGCAGCAACGCCGAAAACGGTGGAACAACTGCTGAAATTAGGCTTCACCGTGGCGATTGAGAGCGGAGCTGGGCATTTAGCCAGTTTTGACGATGCAGCGTACCAAGAAGCGGGTGCCACCATTACGGATACCACCGATGTGTGGCAATCCGACCTTATCCTCAAAGTGAATGCGCCCCTTGAGGAAGAAATTGCGCTGATGCGTGCCGGTAGCACACTGGTCAGTTTTATCTGGCCAGCACAGAATCCAGATTTGCTGCAAAAGCTGGCAGAGCGTCAAGTGACCGTATTAGCAATGGATTCGGTGCCGCGTATCTCTCGCGCACAATCTATGGATGCCCTCAGCTCCATGGCGAATATTGCAGGTTACCGTGCCATTGTTGAAGCTGCCCACGAATTCGGTCGCTTCTTCACTGGGCAAATTACCGCAGCAGGTAAAGTTCCACCGGCCAAAGTCGTGATTATTGGTGCCGGTGTTGCCGGGTTAGCAGCCATTGGTGCAGCAGGTAGTCTTGGCGCAATTGTTCGTGCTTTTGACACCCGCCCTGAAGTCAAAGAACAAGTTCAAAGTATGGGCGCTGAATTCCTCGAACTGGATTTCGAAGAAGAAGCGGGCAGTGGTGATGGCTACGCGAAAGTGATGTCTGAAGCCTTTATCAAAGCTGAAATGGAACTGTTTGCAGCGCAAGCGGCGGAAGTGGACATCATCGTCACGACAGCATTGATTCCGGGCAAGCCAGCGCCGCGGTTGATCACCAAAGAGATGGTGGCATCAATGAAATCGGGCAGCGTGATTGTCGATTTAGCGGCACAAACGGGGGGTAACTGTGAGTTGACCGTCGCCGATAAAGTCACCATCACCGAGAATGGCGTAAAGATCATCGGTTATACCGATTTGCCTAGCCGCTTACCGACACAATCATCTCAATTGTACGGTACCAACCTAGTTAACTTACTGAAGTTGCTCTGTAAAGAGAAAAACGGTGAGATTGACATCGATTTTGAAGATACCGTTATTCGTGGTGTCACCGTGGTTAAAACGGGTGAAATCACCTGGCCTGCGCCACCAATTCAGGTGTCAGCACAGCCTCAAGCTGCAAAAGCCGCACCCATTGTGAAAGAAGACGCTAAACCCACCTCGCCATGGCCTAAATATATCATTATGGCACTGGTCGTCATCCTGTTTGGTTGGTTAGCGAATGTGGCCCCGAAGGAGTTCTTATCTCACTTTACGGTCTTTGCACTGGCCTGTGTGGTTGGATACTACGTGGTATGGAACGTCAGCCACGCGCTACACACACCGTTGATGTCAGTCACTAATGCTATCTCGGGCATTATTGTAGTGGGTGCGTTGTTGCAGATTGGCCATGGCGGCTGGGTGAGCTTCTTATCCTTTATTGCCGTACTGATCGCCAGTATCAACATTTTTGGTGGCTTCACAGTCACCCAGCGCATGCTGAAAATGTTCCGTAAAAACTAGGTTTTTATACCCGCAAGGCTTATATAAAAACCAAGTTAATAAACATAATTATTTGATAAAAACAATGTGATACCCAGAGAGTTGTTGTTGCATCCCGATGGCTGAGAATGACTGAATGCCATCGAACACAGGTGCGGTTCAACGTAGGAAGGGTAGACACAAAAAATATAGGGGTAACTGATGTCTAGTGGTCTCGTTACAGCTGCGTACATAGTTGCTGCGATTTTATTTATTTTCAGTTTGGCTGGGTTGTCGCGCCACGAAACATCCAAACAAGGTAACACCTTCGGTGTGACAGGGATGGCGATTGCACTTATCGCGACCATTCTTGGCCCAGATTCCGGCAATGTTGCCTGGATTATCATTGCGATGGTCATCGGTGGTGCCATTGGTATTTATCTGGCGAAGAAAGTCGAAATGACAGAAATGCCAGAATTAGTGGCGATTCTGCATAGCTTTGTGGGTCTGGCGGCGGTTCTGGTTGGCTTTAATAGCTATCTGGATCACGGCCCAGCCGTCATGGACGCTGTGATGGTAAACATCCACCTGACTGAAGTGTTCTTAGGCATCTTTATCGGTGCTGTCACCTTTACAGGCTCTATTGTTGCTTTCGGTAAGTTACGCGGAATTATTTCTTCTAAGCCGTTGATGTTGCCACAACGCCATAAACTGAATCTGGTGGCGTTAGTTGTTTCATTCTTGCTGATGATTATGTTTGTCAAAACTGATAGCGTTGCTCTACAAGTCGTCGCGTTGTTATTGATGACCATTATTGCGCTGGGCTTTGGCTGGCACTTGGTGGCCTCTATCGGTGGCGCAGACATGCCTGTTGTGGTGTCAATGCTGAACTCCTATTCAGGTTGGGCGGCAGCGGCAGCCGGTTTCATGCTGAGCAATGATCTGTTGATCGTCACCGGTGCTTTGGTGGGTTCTTCAGGTGCAATCCTGTCGTATATCATGTGTAAAGCAATGAACCGTTCATTTATCAGCGTCATCGCTGGCGGCTTCGGCACTGATGGTTCTTCTACCGGTGATGCTGAAGAGATGGGCGAATACCGTGAAACGACAGCGGAAGAAGTGGCTGATCTGCTGAAAAACTCGAGTTCAGTAATCATCACCCCAGGCTATGGCATGGCGGTCGCGCAGGCACAATATCCTGTGGCTGAAATCACGGCGAAACTGCAAGCTCGTGGTGTGAAAGTCCGCTTTGGTATTCATCCTGTTGCAGGTCGTTTGCCCGGTCACATGAACGTGTTACTGGCCGAAGCGAAAGTACCGTACGACGTGGTGTTAGAAATGGACGAAATCAATGATGATTTCCCAAGCACAGATGTCGTGCTGGTGATTGGTGCCAACGATACCGTTAATCCAGCAGCACTGGAAGATCCACGCAGTCCAATTGCAGGTATGCCTGTATTGGAAGTGTGGAAGGCGCAGAGTGTTATCGCCTTTAAACGTTCAATGAACACCGGCTATGCTGGCGTACAAAACCCATTGTTCTTTAAAGACAATACTCAAATGTTGTTTGGCGATGCCAAAGACAGCGTTGAAGCGATTTTACGCGCGTTATAATCATGCCACTGTATTGATTAGACGATTAAGGGCCACATGTTGTGGCCCTTTTTTTAGCTTAATGCGCATTATGGGGAAGGGGGTTATTCAGTATCATCCGGATCTTCATTACCTTCTACTGGGCAGGTAAACCCTTCAGGCTTAATGGCCAACAAATCACATTTAAGATGATCGATCACATGTTCAGTTGTGTTGCCAATAAACGCGGCAGACAACCCTGTACGCCCCAAGGTTCCCAAAACCACCACACCAGCTCGTAAATGCTCAGCCAGATCAGGAATAACTTCTTCAGGTAAGCCTTTTTCTACGTGAGTGAATTTCTCATCAATCCCGAACTGCTGACGTAAGGCTTTCATGGCGACTAGATGCTGACCACGAATAGCATCGTTATAAACACTCGGGTCAAAATCAGGCAACTCAATGGCGATATTAATCGGTGTCACTGGATAGGCGCTGATCAAATGAACCTGAGTTTGATTTACATTCTCGGCAAGTTCGAGGGTCTCTTTGACTAATCGCAGATTGAGCGGGTCATGAAGCGGGTCTTCGCTGGAGAGGTTGACGGCGACCAGTGCAGTGCCACCCTCCGGCCAAGGTTGGTCTTTTACCATCCAAACTGGGCACGGACATTTACGCAATAAATGCCAGTCAGTTGGAGTGAAGATAATGGATTCAAGGCGGTCATGCTGATGGGCCATTTTGAGCAACAGATCATGTTTGGCTTTCAGGACTTCTTGAATAATGGCTTCATAGGGACGGTTATGCCAAACCACTTTGATTTCGATGGGAATACCGGCATCAAGATAAAAACGGCACTGTTCGTTGATCCAAGCGGACCGTTGGCTGATAACCCCTTTACGCATTGCGGTGCGCTCATCAGGGGACAGCAAAGTCGTCATGTCATATGACAGATCATAAATAGGTAAAAATGCTTTGATTGTGCCGCCATTACGCTGCACAAGATAAACAGCACGTCTTAATGCAGGCTGATCATCCTGATTTGGGTCAATAGCAACCAGAATATTCTGATACTTTGCCATAGAGTCTCCTTACAACAGTGAATTAACCGTATGTTAGTTAAAGAGTAAACCATGAAAGTGAAAGAGGATAGGTGGGAGCACAAACCAGAACAATTAAATTGATCTGGTTTGCGGGGACACTACAGGCCAGGTCGTGGATTACCGGCTAATTTCGATAAGGCTTCGGTATTTTCGATGGTGATATATTTACCTTTCACGCTCAAAATTTCGCTTTTCTGGAAACGACCCAGCAAACGACTGATCGTTTCTACCGTCAGACCTAAATAGTTACCGATATCACCTCGAGTCATCGTGAGGCGGAATTCACGCGGTGAGAAACCACGTTGAGCAAACCGACGAGCAAGATTATAGATAAATGCAGCCAAACGCTCTTCAGCATTCTTTTTAGAGAGAAGTAAAATCATGTCTTGATCGCTTTTGATCTCACCACTCATCAGGCGCATCATCTGTTGGCGCAGATTTGGCATTTTGCCGGATAAGTCATCCAACGTATCAAACGGGATTTCACAGACCATAGAAGTTTCCAACGCCTGTGCGAAACTTGGATGCTGTAAATTGCTGATAGCATCGAAACCGACCAAATCGCCTGCCAGATGGAAACCGGTAATTTGCTCGTCGCCTTCTTCGGTAATGGTATAACTTTTAATGGTCCCGGAACGGATGGCATACAGTGATTTGAGCTCATCACCTGCTTTAAACAGCGCCTGTCCTTTCTGAATAGGTTTTTTCCTTTCAATGATATTGTCGAGCTGATCCAGCTCGTTCTCATTTAAGGTAAACGGTATACAGAGCTGGCTAATACTGCAATCCTGACAATGAATTGCACATCCACCAGACTGAATACGTCGGATTACGCGTTTTTCCGGGATCATAGGGTATTCCCATTAATATTGATATGCGTCAATTTTAACATCTTTTCTTGCTTCTGATAAGTGCAAGAATTGTTAGCGTGCTAAAAGATAACCCTCATGCATTAATAACCAGCGTTTTCGCTCGACACCACCCGCGTAACCGGTCAATGCTCCTTGTTGTCCGATCACCCTATGGCAGGGGACAACAATCGAAATGGGATTAAGGCCATTTGCCATTCCAACGGCACGCGACGCGGTGGGGCGGTTAATTCTTTTTGCCAATTCGCCATAAGTAATGGTTTCACCACAGGGTATCTTCCGCAGTTCGTGCCAAACTTGACGTTGAAAATCTGTACCCGCGGTTTTTACCGGTAAACCATTAATAATGTCTAACTCACCGGCAAAATAGCGCTGCATACTCTCACTCAGCCCACCGGGATTACGTTTTTCCACTAACGTGAAGGACTCAGCGCGGTAATGATTACGTAGTAATTTCATCAGACGTTCATAATGGTCAGTCCAATCAATGGCGCGCAACCGGTTTTCTTCATCTGCAATCAGAATCAGCTCACCCTGTGGGGTTGCCATCCGATCAATAAAAAATGTCTCCATAAATCTCCGCTACATGACTTTAATTGGTCTATTTGGTCCAAAAAGAATTTGCCGATAAAGAGCTGGAAGCAATTATGACATGAAATGACGTTCCATTAGTTGCCAATCATAACACTCGCTCAAAAACCTGTATGTATCGTGATGGGAATCGCATAACCCAGAAAGTTTAGTTATAAGTTCAAGGTGGGCGAACGGGGGAATAGCCGCTAGGATGGTGACTTATTATCGGCAACCGTCGCCATATCTAACTCGGGTATTAATGCCATGTCAAATGTCACTTTGTCTCCTTTACTACGTGATGGTGAGCCTCCGTCCGCTGTTATTGAGCGCCCACAGGGCCAGTCACCTTTCCTTTTACTGGCAGACCATGCCGGGCAGCGTATCCCTAGCCAATTAGGTGATCTAGGCCTAGCAATTGGGGAGATTGACCGCCATATCGGCTGGGATATTGGCTCATTGGCTACCGCCCGTTTACTGAGTGAATATTTGGATGCCACGCTGATTCATCAGCAATATTCTCGCTTAGTGATTGATTGTAACCGTACCCCAGGTATTGCCAGCTCTATACCTGAAATTTCCGAGCACACACGAATCCCACGCAATATTGGCGTCACAGTGGCAGAGGCTGATGCGCGCCGCATTGAGGTGTTCCAGCCTTATCACGATTTGATCACGCAAACACTCAACCAGCGTCGAGATAATGGGCAGCCAAGTGTCATTATCTCAATGCACAGTTTCACGCCGTCTTTTAAAAACATCGAGCGGCCGTGGCAAATTGGCACGTTATTTAATCGCAATCCTGCGTTTGCTTTGCAACTGGTTGCGTTTTTACAGCAAGACAGAGAGTTGCATGTGGGCATTAATGAACCCTATGCCATGACGGATGCAACTGACTTTACCTTGCCATTTCATGCCGAACAGCGGCAGTTACCTTATGTGGGAATTGAGATTCGTCAAGATCTCATTACTCATCAAGCAGGACAAGTACAGTGGGCGACACGCTTAGCGCAGTTATTACCCCAAGTGCTAGAAGTGATAAATAAGGCTGAATAACGAGTGATGCATGTTTTTTGGCATGGAAATGTTGTGCTCTATGTTCATGACCTACAGCTATTAATTAGATATTATCGACTTAATTATCATTTTTATTCGCCGCACAATATTAATGTTGATAACAATCAAAATTAATGACAATTAAGGTTATAACACCATGGAATCGGAATCGAAGCCTGCACGCATCCTGATCAGCGCCTGTTTGATGGGTAAACCTGTGCGCTATAACGGCAGTGCACTGTCAGTCAGTGACGAAATTATTCAGCGCTGGCAGGATGAAGACCGTTTGATTCTTGTTTGTCCTGAATTGGCGGCTGGAATGCCGGTGCCTCGGCCTCCCGCTGAGATTCAGCAAGGCAATGGCGAAGCGGTATTGCAAGGGCAGGCGAGAGTAATTGAACAGTGGGGCAATGATGTCAGCCGCGAATTTCTGCAAGGGGCTTATCAGGCATTAGAATTGGCGCAAAAACACCATTGTGTCTTGGCTATCTTGACTGAAGGTAGCCCATCTTGTGGCAGCAGTCGCATTTATGATGGCCATTTTAATGGCACTCAGCGAGCCGGTCAGGGGGTCACCACCGCGTTATTGCGTCGCCACGGTATCAAAGTTTTCAGTCATCATCAGCTTGAACTTGCGGACGATTTTTTGCGAAGCGCTTCGCAGATCTAGGTTAAAAACCCATCAAATGTCATAAAATACCGCCATACTGTATAAATAAACAGTATTGCTGTGAGGTTGTAATTTTAGTCACTGAGTCTTTATTGAAATCATTAAGTCGAGGTAACGATATGACATTTAAAATAGTGGATAAAGAACCGCAAAAAATCGTTGGTATTCGGGCTGTCGGTCCCTATCACGAAACGATCCCTCGGGCCTTTGACCAGCTTTCGTCGCTATACGCCCAGTACCAAATTCCGGGCAAAGATTGGCTTGCACTCTACTGGGACAACCCAGAAACTAATTTACCTGCTGAGCTACGTGCCGATGTTTCCTTGTCTGTCGCAGATGATTATGTGCTGCCAGCAGAGCTTCGTGATCAAATGCAAATACAGATCATCCCTGGCGGTTTGTACGCTGTCTATCATACCCGCGTAACTGATGATGATTACGCCAAAGCATGGGGTGAACTGTATCACCAGCACATACCGCAAAGTGGATATCGACCAGTGGAAGGGGCATGTTATGAGGTCTACCTCAATGACGGTAGAACTGATGGCTACTTCGATATCGATATCTATCAATCGGTAGAAAAAGCATCTTAACTCTTGCCAGCAGCCGAGCTTGACCGTTCGGCTGCTAGTTATAGTTATAGATACTATCGCGTAAATTCAACGTCCAACGACTGTCTACTCATTAGCCATTCGTTCCTGCGGTGAGGAACAATTGACTTAACCAGTCGCTGAAAATACGCACACGTGGTGAAAGCTGACGATTGTATGGATACAAGAAAGAGACTGGCATCGGTGGTGGTGCATATTCTGGCAAAATCTCAATGAGTGTTCCTGCTAATAAGTCAGGTGCGATGTGGTAGCGTGGCACCTGAATGATTCCCAATCCCAGTCGTGCTGAGCTCACAAAGCTTTCCGCCCCCGTAACCGATAGCACTGTGGGCAATTTGACCTCTAGAATCTTGGCCGACGGCGGTGCCCCTGATGACGGTGGCGCTTTTGTGGCTTTTGCGTGGTTATTTGATTTAGTGCGAGAGCTAAACTCAAGTGGCATCAACCCGCCTGTTGCACTTGACCGGAAGCCAACCATCTGATGCCCATACAATTGGTCGGGGTGATTTGGTGTTCCATGCCGTAGTAAATATTGCGGCGAAGCACAGGTGACTTGCGGTAACAGTGCGACGCGGCGAGCAACCATATCGCTGTCTTGCAAATTGCCTACCCGTAACACGCCATCTATGCCTTCGCGAATCAAATCAACCAACCGATCGCCTTCGCTAATAAATAGCTCAATATCTGGATATTGGGCGATAAAGTCAGGTAATTGCGGTAAAACAAAGTGGCGGGCTAACGTGCCATGCACATCAATTCGTAGTAGCCCTCGAGGCTTAGCATGATCAAATGCCATTTCGGCATCTTCAATGTCGGCAATAATTCGTAGGCAGCGTTGGTAGTAGGCCTCACCATCCAATGTGGCGCTAACATGGCGCGTTGTTCGCTGTAATAGACGGACATTTAAGCGTTTTTCTAGCTGCTTTATGGCATCTGTGACGGTAGAACGCGGCAAGTTTAGTTCTTGTGCAGTTTGGGTAAAACTACGCTGTTCCACGACTCTGATAAAAACTCGCATGGCATCTATTCTGTCCACGATATTGTTCGCTTTATTCGGATAGAGTTAACGAATAATAGGGGATTATCCGAAACAGTAAAGATGGCATTCTTGATTTGGTCGCCACACAACATCACTTAACGGTAACAAGGATGGCTTTCAGCCATCAAATCTACGTCTACGATAAAGACTTATATCAGGAGAATATTATGGTGAGTACAACGCAGCAGGTTGCCATTGTCACAGGCGCATCTCGTGGAATTGGTGCGGCCATTGCCGAACGCTTGGCACGGGACGGATATACCGTACTGATCAATTACTCCCATAGCGAGAGTGAAGCTGAAGCTTTAGTACGCAAGATTCAACAAACTGGCGGCAAGGCATTGAGCGCTAAAGCCGATATCAGCAATGCCACTGCTGTTGCACAATTATTCTCCACGGCAGAAGCCGCCTTTGGCGGTGTTGATGTATTGGTCAATAACGCTGGAATACTCTCTCTTAGTGCCATTGCCGATAGCGATGATGAGCATTTTGATCGCCAAATAGCGATTAATCTCAAAGGCAGTTTTAACGGAATGCGTGAAGCAGCTAAACGCCTCAAATCAGGAGGCAGAATTGTGAACTTTTCTACCAGTGTTGTCGGTTTGAAATTGGAAAAATACGGTGTTTATGCAGCAACCAAAGCTGCCGTTGAAACCATGACGGCAATTTTGGCAAAAGAATTACGTGGCCGTCAAATTACGGTGAATGCCGTTGCACCAGGGCCCACGGCAACAGACCTTTTCCTAAATGGAAAATCAGCAGAATTGATTGAAACAATGGCAAAAATGGCACCATTGGAAAGATTAGGAACGCCTGAAGACATCGCGGCGGCCGTTGCTTTTCTGGTCAGTGAAGATGGGGGGTGGATCAATGGGCAAGTTTTGCGTGCTAATGGCGGCCTGATTTAACATCGCGATAAAATGGACAGATCTGCTAGGCGATGAACCAAAGTGATAAAAGGAAATTAATAACGTGTTTATCATAGAAGCGTGATAGTTCTGAAAACAGGATAGTTCTGAAAATAGAATAGCCATAAACGCGTGATTGGCCTAAAAGCATGAGTTTCTTAAGAGCATAAGTTTCTTGAGAGCATTTGTGTCATAAAAGCGTCATTCGCTTGTTCTAGTATCCGTTGTAACCAATTAATACAAACTGTATTACTGTTTTACAACAAGGAATTATTCTAATGCAGAATCGCGTATCCCTCTTTACTGGCCGTACTCAGTTATCCGCTATCGCGTTGTCCACACTGATGTTAAGCAGCGCGTTGTTCACGCCGAATACCGTTGCTGCTGCAACGGGTTTATATGATCGCAGTGCGCAAGGTGATGTCACTCAATTTGGGGGCGCACGTCGTTTAACGGGTGATCAGACTCAAGCGTTGCGTGATTCGCTATCCAATAAAACAGTCAAAAATGTCATCTTGCTGATTGGCGATGGCATGGGAGATTCAGAAATTACCTCGGCCCGTAACTATGCTATGGGGGCGGGCGGCTTTTTTAAAGGGATTGATGCTCTGCCGCTGACTGGGCAATACACGCATTACTCACTCGATAAGAAAACGCAAAAACCAGATTATGTGACTGACTCAGCGGCATCAGCGACTGCATGGTCATCCGGCGTGAAAACCTATAATGGTGCACTGGGTGTCGATGTGTTCGGTAAAGATCACGTTACCTTGCTGGAACTGGCAAAAAAGGCGGGTAAAGCGACCGGCAACGTTTCAACGGCTGAATTACAAGATGCCACCCCCGCGGCTCAGTTTGCGCATGTCACTGGGCGAAAATGCTATGGCCCAGAGGAAACCAGCGAGAAATGCGGCACCAATGCGCTGGAAAATGGTGGGCGTGGGTCCATCACTGAGCAAATGATCGACGGACGTGCTGATGTCACATTAGGCGGTGGTGCGAAATCATTCAGCCAAGTTGCCAAAGCGGGTGAATGGAAAGACAAATCTTTGCGAGATCAAGCCTTAGCGCGAGGCTATATCATTGTCGAGAACCTCGATGACTTGAATGCCATCAAGCAGGCAGATCAACAAAAACCTCTATTGGGATTATTCAGCCCAGGTAATATGCCAGTGCGTTGGCAAGGGCCGAAGGCTTCCTACCATGGTAATTTGGATAAACCTCCGGTCGTTTGTGAAAATAATGCCGAGCGAACCAAAGATATTCCGACATTGGCTGCCATGACTGAAAAAGCAATTGACCTACTGAAAACCAATGAGAAAGGTTTCTTCTTGCAAGTGGAAGGGGCGTCAATTGATAAGCAAGATCACGCTGCTAACCCATGCGGTCAGTTTGGTGAAACCGTTGATTTAGATGAGGCAGTACAAAAAGCGTTAGAATTTGCTCGTGCAGATGGAAATACATTAGTTATTGTCACGGCAGACCATGCGCATTCAAGCCAAATTATCGAAGCAGATGCAAAAGCACCTGGCTTAACGCAAGCATTAACCACCAAAGATGGGGCAGTGATGGCGATAAGCTACGGCAACTCTGAAGATGACTCGCAGGGACATACCGGTACACAATTGCGTATTGCTGCTTATGGCCCACATGCTGCAAACGTGGTGGGTCTAACGGATCAAACAGATTTGTTCTTTACCATGCGCGATGCTATGGCGATTAAATAATCCATTTTCCGCTTCACATAAAACAAGAAATCCCAGACCATACTGAAGGTTGGGATTTCTTGTTTTAATACCTGATGCCACCAATAAACGTCCCCAAGTCATATTACTATCGCTTACTAATTGTGATAATAATAACATTCAATTTAGCGATTCAGCCTCGTTTCGCAGCGATTATATCTTTAATCATTGAGATTAATGTCACAATAATAACATTAAACTCCTGATAATGTCATTTAAGAGACATTGAAGTATCCCAACTCATGATTGTGGATTAGCCGCATCGCTAATCTTTTTTTACTGGGATCAAGATAGTCGATCGGCGTTAGCAGGTAATCTTCATCAAATTAGGAGTCATGAAAAATGACCGCTAAAATATCACTACTCCGTGAGCAATTCAGTCACTATGAGCAAGAAATTTACAGCAGCGACGACTTTATTGTGACCAGCTTTAAATATGCCTCAGGTATTGAAGCGCTCAAGATATCCAACTCACGTGGTTATGTGACACTTCTGCCATATTATGGACAGATGATTTGGGATGCAGAATTTGATGGCCACAATCTAAAAATGGAGAGCATGTTTTCTCAGCCGAAAAGGGGGGAGAATATTGTCGATACTTATGGCTGTTTTGCTTTCCATTCAGGTTTACGCCGAAATGGTTGCCCAACACCAGACGATGATCATGCATTACATGGCGAAATGCCTTGCGCAGAGATGGACCACGCTTGGTTGCTAATTGATGACACAACAATCGCTTTAACCGGTAGTGTGGAATACGTTAAAGGGTTCGGTGACCATTATAGTGCTCGCCCGTTGGTGAGATTGAGGGCCGACAGTACGCAATTTGATATTGAAATGAGCGTGACAAACCTGTCTAGCATGCCGATGCCACTCCAATATATGTGCCATATGAATTACACCTATATCCCCGGTGCAACTTTTCGTCAAAACTTGCCGGGAACGGCATTAAAGCTACGTGAAACGATACCTGCCCATGTGCACCCAACGCAACAATGGTTGGATTACACTCAACAATTGCGGGATCGTCCTGCGGGCTTATCTGACTTAAATGAACCTGAGTTTTATGATCCAGAGATAGTCTTCTTTGCGGATGATTTGTCACAATATGTTGATCATGCTGAGTTCTTTATGCTGTCACCACAAGGGCATCGCTTTGTCACCCGTTTTTCCACTGCGCAATTTAATCATGCTACGCGCTGGATATTGCATAATGGCGATCAAAAGGTAGCTGCATTTATTCTACCAGCAACATGTCGCCCTGAAGGTTATTTGGCGGCAAAAGAAAAAGGAACTTTAGTGATGTTATCGGCAGGTGAAAGCCGACATTTTAGTGTTACTACGGGGATTATTTAGCTAAGTCACCTGTTTATAGATAAGCAGTAGGTTTTTAGGCAAGCAGTGCGTTTTTAGATAGAAAGATAGAAAGTATGTTTCTGGCTTTGCGGGCCATAATGGCCCGCATGATAAAACTAGATACGACCATAGAAAGTCATTCTGGCGGTTTCAGATAATGCAATGTCAGGTTGAGCATTATACGCCAGTACCACCAGCATTCTTGTCATATCTCCCTGTGTCGGCGTCACACGATGAATGGCATTTCTTCCGCGGAATAACACTAAGTCCCCTGGCTCAATCTGTAATGTTTTAGGAACAACATGCTGATTTAATAATTGTTCCACACCGGCATAATTCATTTCACCTTTATCAGCATCACGCATTTCTTCAATATATTCAAAAATACCACCCGCCTGAGGCTTTTGTATCAATAGTGTTATGGCGAACGATGAATTATCAAAATGCCATCCTAACTCTTGGCCTTGACTCGCATAATGTAAGTTAATTGAGGAGAGTGAATCAGCGTATGGATAGAGTTTTTTTTCGCCTAGTACAGCGCACAGAAAATCTTGAAAGTCAGCGGCGTTATACAGTGCTCGCAGCGCCGAGTCAGCTGGTATGTCCTCATCGGTGATGCAACCTTTTGAGGATGTGACTAACCTGTTTCGCGGATGATCAGCCTCAAATGCAGGGTCAGGTTGAGTCAAGTAAACATTGTGCTGATTCGCGGCATAATAAGCTTTATGTTGATGGTCAACCCCTTCTTGCTTAATGCTGTCTAGGGCTGAGGGTAACAAAAAATCAGACAATACCAGCGCACCGTAGGTTTCGAGCGTGTGTTTGCACTGTGCAATGAACGGTGTGTCACTGATGGGATGAGCTACGGTATCAATAATTTCAGTTAATTTATGCATATATCCCCACAAGAGTGCTAAAAATTGCTCTGTTTACGATCGCAACACAGCGGTTTGCCATAAATCTTTATATTTGATTATATTCCTAATACGCGTAAGGCGAGTGCCGACGTCAGAATTTACCTAACGCAGTATAGTCTTTGCTAGCTGAATGCATAATCAACTGGCATAATTGCTTTAATGCAGGCAGCAGCCTACTGTTTTGTAGTACAGATGATATTCAAAATAAAATACTGAGTTATTATTTAACCTATAAATTTGACTTAAGTCTAAATTAGAGGTTTTCACTGCATTTTTTATGGCACTAATTTATAAAATTATAATGTGTAAAAAGAACTTTTTATTAAAAATGGTCATTAAAGGCAGTATAAAAATTACTATTTTAAGATAGGGGCAGATAAACCATCGTGGCGAAGAAAAAATCTAACGGTACTGGCTGGGTTATTCTCTTGATAGTCGGTTTAGGGCTGATTACTGGGATCCCAAGAGAAGCGTGGATTGCACTGAGTGCGGCTATTTTGTGCCTATTCTTTGTTTGGCAAAATCTCAAAGGGGCAAAACACCGCCTTGGTGCTGTCATTGCCCCTGATATGCAAAAAACCGCTACAATTCCTGATATGGGTGATTACCCGATTTTGCCTTCGCAGTTGGAACCCGAACCTACTGTGAGTAGTAGCAACACGAATCAGACCCCACCAGTGGAAGAAGTCAAAAAGCCTGATGAGAAGAAAGCTGAACCTTCTCGCGGTTCTTTAGCCCGTGCGTCATGGTTGCGTCCGGGCGAATTGGCGGTTGTCGCGGGTATTAATTTGCCTGATGGCATGATTTATATTGGTAATAAATATAAAAGCAATCGTACTGGTGCAGAGCCCGCGTTTATTAACCCCTCAATGGAAGTGGCGCAAGAAGAGGTAGATACGTCCTTACCCCTAATCGATAATGCGCCAGATTACTCGACTTGCTCTCCTGAGGCGAGGCGAGGCTACCTACAATGGTTATCAGAAGGTCGTAAATCACCTACCGCAGATATTGGTTATGTTTTCTTATTCTTCTATGGATTGGAACATCGGATACTCATTGATGCCGCGATTGATTTCGTGGCTAAAAGGGAACTGCCTCTTCTTGAGGCTGAAATTAACCGCCTGTTGATGATTTACGGTAAAAATAACGCATTTAATCATTACGCTCAGAATTTATTGGTCTATCTCTCCCGCGTGAATATCGAAGAGAAACTCTATTTATCGCCCCCACCAGCAACACGTGAGTCGTCAACGGAACTCCCTTTAGCGTTACTGGTTGGTTTGGGGCAATTAGCCATTGATCAAAAACCATTGCCCGCTGCATGGGCACTCGCCTGGGGTGAGGCTGATCCAGCGATTAATCAGAATATTTCGATGGCACATTGCGCAGATATATTTTCCTCCCTGTTCCAGCAGCGCTATAAGGAAAAATATGGCGATGGATTTTTATTACCCATCAATAAAACCAAGTTGCTGATATTTTATCGCCCAGCCTCTGCGGGACTCATTGGGCAAGAGTTTTTCCAGCATATGGGGGAGTTACCCAATGTTGCGGTATGTAAAGCGCACCGAGATAAACTTCGTGCAATATTTGAAGCCTGCCAGCAAGACCTCGATATCTATAACCGCTTTGCCAGTGTTAATCCTAAGAAAAAAATGTCACTGGAAGGGCAGTTATTAATGCCAATGACACTATGGTCTGAAGCATTAAAAACTGAGCTAGAAAGTATCAAGGCAAGAGTTGGGTACGGGTTGCTAATGGTCACGTTAGAGGAACTGTTTCTCCGCCTGAGTACTGCCTGTGAGACCAAACCGTTGGAACGTCTCTCCCGCAGCCAAGTTATGGCCCTGACTTTTGCGCTAGCCTCTTTGCACGTTGGCATCGAGCCTGATGTTAGAGCTGATAATCGAACCCCTGTATTGCAAGATACTGTCGCGCTGTTTCCCATTGAATCGATGGTAGCTGAGTCGGCAACCTTTGCAGCATACCGTGTCACGATGTTGGCAGTAGAACTGGCTTGCGCTGCCGTGATGATCGATGGCCGCATTGGTGAACCTGAGTCAAATATTCTGACACGACACATCGATGCTTGGGGTTACCTAAGCCCAGGCCAACGTATGCGCTTGAAGGCTTATCTTCAGCCGGGCATTAGAAAGAGCAATACATTGTTAGCGCTAAAAAATAATCTAGAGCCGCTTTCATTGGATAATCGCCGAGCCATTGCGCGTTTTCTGGCTCATTTGATACAAGTTGAGGGGACGATTACGCCGCAAGAGGTGAAATTCCTTGAGCGTGTGTATAAGCGCTTTGCCTTAGACAGCAAGTTGGTTTATACCGACCTTGATAGTCTGGCGACCCCCATGACATTAAGTTTGCCTTCACCAACAGCTGAAGTCATTAATAATACCGACCGTATTAATCTGCTAAAAACTGAAAGTCTGACATTGGTTAAGTTGCTCGAGAGTTTGTTCGTTTCCGACAACGTTACGATTCAACCGCCTGCCGAGATCAACCCTCAATCAATGACAGCCATCGCAACTGACTTACCGGACAGTACGGCCACATTCTTAAAATTATTGATTTCCCGAGATACTTGGGAACGCGATAAATTGCTCGATATTGCATCAGACATGGAGGTTAAACTTGACGATGCACTGATTGAGATTAACCGCAAAGTGCTAGCGGCATTTAACACACCGCTAATTACAGGTGAATCAATCATCGCAATAGACCGTGATATATCGGCGGCATTGCTTGTTTGATGCCTAAAGTTTGATGATGAATATTTGATGGGCCGCGTTAGACGGGTTTCTTCGAGCGAAAGACCCTGAACTTGAGCAACAAAGCATTAACCGCTACCATAGCGCGCCTAATGACGTCAGAGAGATAAACGAAATGAAATACCAATGGATATTGTTCGATGCGGATGAAACATTATTTCACTTTGATGCTTATCAAGGGTTAAAGTTGATGTTCTCGCGTTTTGGAGTGGATTTTTCCACACAAGATTTCGACTATTATCAATTGGTTAATAAGCCACTGTGGGTTGATTATCAAGACGGTAAAATATCGGCCTCTCAATTACAAAATACGCGTTTTGAAATGTGGGCAGAGAAATTGGGTGTGGCTGCGACGCGCCTGAACAGTGAATTTTTAGTGGCAATGGCAGATATTTGTTCATTGTTGCCTGGGGCGCGTGAATTGATTGATGCGCTAAGCGGTAAAGTGAATATGGGCATCATTACCAATGGGTTTACCGAGTTGCAAACCATTCGATTGGAGCGCACTGGATTAAAGAATATCTTCTCACCACTTATCATTTCAGAAGAAGTCGGTGCAGCTAAACCGGATGTTGCGATATTCGAGCATGCTTTCAATCTAATGAATAATCCGGCCAAAGAGCAGATCCTGATGGTAGGGGATAATCTCCACTCCGATATTCAGGGGGGGATTAATGCTGGTATTGATACTTGTTGGCTCAATATGCACGGCGCTGAAGTCGAAAGTCATATTTCGCCTCGTTATCAAGTTAACTCACTCGCTGAATTGCAGAAGTTATTATTGGCGTGATTACCGCCTTTCCAAAATACAGAGCCGCTAGCGGAGGCTTCCGATAGCGGCAACGTGACATCTTATTTGTTTACACTTGCGCCTTTGTTTATATTCACACCTTGTACAAATTATAACCCATTGACTTTGCGACATGAGCCACCATTTTCTGGCCGCGCACACTATTACCTACGGCATCTAACGGTGGGGAGAATCCAGCGATCGCCATTACGCCAGGTACAACGGCCAATATCCCACCGCCAACGCCACTTTTCCCCGGTAACCCCACATTATATGCCCAGTCACCAGAGCTGCCATATAACCCTTCCATCGTCATCTCGGCCAAAAGATGGGGAATGTGATTGGCCGTTAAGACACGTAACTTACTAATGGGATTAATGCCAGCAGCCGCAAAAGTTGCACCAATTGTCGCCAATTCGATGGTATTGAGCAGTGTCGAACATTGGCGGGTATAGACTTCGCAAGCTTCCATCGGATCACAATACATCGCACCCGCAGAATAAAGTAACCATGCAATCGCGCGGTTGTGGAAATTTGTCGTTTGCTCCGATTGGTTGACTTCCTCGGACAAGCTAATCGGTGCGCCACATAATTGTTGCTGAATTTGCAGAATATTGTGCCAGCGGGTTTCACGATCATTCGCTTGAATTAAGCTCACAGTAGACATTGCGCCAGCGTTTACTAAAGGCGATAGCGGTTTTCCTTTGTGCAATTCGAGCGCCATAACAGAATTAAATGGTAAACCAGTGGGGTCTGCTCCCACTTTTTCTTGTACTTTTTGCGGGCCAACATCTTCTAAAGCCAGTGCGAGTGTACATACTTTAGAAATCGATTCGATGGCAAAACGGTATTCAGCATCTCCGGCCACAATAATATCACCGTCAACGGTCACTACGGCCAGACCGGCTAATGTTGATGGGACACTGGCCAGATAGGGAATATAACTGGCGTTGTGCCCGCCTGCGGCGGTTGAATATTGCTTATGTGCTTTATTGACACAGTGTTGCAGTACTTTTAAGTCTGGTTTCATTATCCCACTCCACAGTGGCTACCGTTATTAGTAGCTTATTTATCTGTTTTTCCTGAGACCAAATCCGATGTTTTACCTTCCATGGCAAGATTGCCTGATTCAGCGGGCAGACCGGGATGACTATTTGCCTCTTGCCAAGTAAAGGGAGCAAAATCGGCTTTTTCATCGCGCCAGTGAGGTTTACGGAACGCATAAATCAGAAGTGGCAATATAATGAAGAATAGGGTTGCAATGATTAATATACAAACATAGGTTTTTGGGCTACCGATGGCAATTTGGCTTGGCGGCACAAAACTGAGTAAAAAGACGATAATGGATGCAATCCAGCCAGCGCCACCAATAATCCACATACCAATATCGCCGCCGGGAATACGGTAGGGGCGAGGGCGTTGCGGTTGGCTATAGCGCAAATAAATGGCGGAACTAAACATCAGGATATACATAACGAGATACAGAAGAACAGTTAATTGGCTGAGAATTTGAAATGCTGCCTGTACCGAAGGTAAAATAACGAACAATATGGACAGCAGAGAAACGATCAGTGCCTGTAATAATAGAATGTGTGTTGCCATACCATTCTTATTAGTGTGTTGCCACCAACGAGGCAAATAACCTGCTTTTGCCACAATCAATAGTCCTGACGAAGGCCCTCCAACCCAAGTGACCACACCGGCTAATACGCCGATCGCTAGGGCAATGGCAATAACGGGACTGAGCCAGTTAAATCCTGCCCAGCGGAACATATCACCATAAGCCACTAAAATACTTTGAGTCAGATTGATATCAGCTTTTGGAATAACAAATGCGATGGCAAGGGTGCCGAAAACAAAAATAATGACCGTTCCCAGTGCAGATAACATAATGGCAATGGGATAATTACGATTTGGGTTGTCGACATCCTTAACATGAATGGCATTCATTTCCATGCCAGCATAGAACAGAAAAATACTAGCAGCTAAAACAATATTGTTAAAGTTGGAGAAGTCAGGAATAACTTCATCCCATGAAAGTACTATTTGTGGTGTGCCGCCATCAAACAAATAAGCGAAACCAAAGATGATCAAAATAATAGCCGGAATGATCGTACCGATAACGCCGCCCCATTTGGAGACTCTGGAGAAGGTGGCAACGCCTTTAAAGGCAATAAAGGTCGCTAGCCAATAAACGACTAATACGATGCTAAGGACAAAGAAACGATTAGCTGATAGTGCCTCATCCCAGCGCTGATTAGGACCAATAAAAGCGAGGGAGACAGCAGCAAAGGTTAATACTGTCGGGAACCAAACAGTCACTTCTATCCAGAGCATAAACATAGCTAAAAATGCCCAGCGAGGGCCAAATGCCTCACCGACCCAACGGAAAACACCGCCTTTCTCGGGCCAACCTGTTGCGAGTTCAGCCGCCACCAAAGAAACTGGAATGAGAAAGAAAATGGCGGCAAAAATATAATAAAATATAGAACTTAATCCGTACTCAGCCTCAGCAGGTAAGCCTCTTAAACTGACAACGGCGACAATATTCATAATAGCCAATGTGGCGATGCCGAGTTTCTTTATGGCCACAGGCTTAGGCTGATTATTTGTCATAGATATCCATCCTTTAATTTTTTGTAATTAAGCCGGCAATTTCTATGTGTGTTTAAAACTATTTTGGTGCGCAATACCGTGCAGTTCGGGGTGCTCATGCAAATAGTGGAGAGAACATTTCATGTCCTCAAGTAAAAGTGCGGCGAAGTCCATTTCGAACCCACGGCGGCACATTATTCGCATCACGACGATATCAGTTGCATGACCGGTCAGTGTAAAAGCGGGTACTTGCCAGCCTCGTAGCCTTAATCGCTCAGAGAGGTCATATAAGGTGTAACCCGTTTTGGCGCCGTCTTTTATTTTGAAGCAAACGGCGGGTAGGCCACTTTTGGGATCACCTGTACAAATAAATTCATACGGGCCCAATGGTGCAATTGATTTACTTAAGAAATGCGCAACCTGATAGGCAGCCTGTTGGACTTTGGTATATCCCTCACGACCTAATCGGAGAAACTCATAATATTGGGAGATAACTTGCCCAGCAGGGCGAGAGAAGTTGATCGCAAACGTGCCGATTTGCCCACCAAGGTAATCGACTTTAAAGACCAATTCTTCAGGAAGTGCGTCCTGATCTCGCCAAATAACCCAGCCGCATCCTAATGGTGCAAGCCCATACTTATGGCCTGAAGTACTGATTGATTTTACTCTTGGCAGACGAAAGTCCCATTTTATCTCTGATGCGACAAAGGGAGCGAGGAAACCACCACTTGCAGCGTCCACATGGATATCGATGTCTATTCCTTTCTCTTTGTGCAGCTTGTCTAAGGCTTTGTGTAAGGGTTCGGGGAACTCATAATTGCCGGTATAGGTCACGCCAAATGTTGGGACAACGCCGATGGTATTTTCATCACAGGCATCGATCATTCGCTTCGCATCCATAAAATAATTACCCGGCTCCATAGGAATTTCACGAATTTCAACTTCCCAATAGCGGGCAAATTTATGCCAGCATACCTGTACTGGGCCACAAACAAGATTAGGTTTGTCGATGGGTTTACCGGCGGCTAACTGCTTTTTACGCCAGCGCCATTTCATCGCCATCCCTCCTAACATGCAGGCTTCGGATGAACCGATGGTATTGGTCCCTGTTGCTTGTCCATTGATGGGTTTTGGTGCATTCCAAAGGTCAGCCAACATGTTAACGCAACGTAAATCGATAGCTGCTGATTGTGGATATTCTTCTTTATCGATCCAATTTTTATTAATGGAAAGATCCATGAGTTTATGTACGTTCTCATCATCCCAAGTTTGACAAAACGTCGCTAAATTTTGCCGCGCATTCCCATCTAAATAGAGTTCATCGTGAATAATTTGGTAAGCAATATCATCACGCATTTCTTTTAAAGGGAAATGTGCTGATTCAGCAATATTACGAATAGCTAATGAACCAAACCGAGAGTCTAATAATTCTTCATGCAATTTATTTGTAGTGTTACTAATCATAATTTAATAACCGTCATGTATAAATAGGAATTATAAACGTAGACGCCTAGGGTATATGACGCAAGGTAAAATCAAACAGCATGGTGATTATTTTAATTAGTTTGGTTATTATTTATTTTATTGTTCTGGGGTTTGTTTGTTGATAAAAAATGAGATTTATTACATTGCCAGTTATTTATTACCTCGCTGGCGAATTTTTTATTAATGGTGAAATGCACTATTTGAGTCGTATCTTTTGTTAATGCTTATTTTAAACAATGGATTAAGTAAATTCATCATGTCAGATTGATTCAATAAACCCATGATTTGTTGAGGGCCGGTTTAATTTCAAAGTCTTAAAGTGGGTGAATTAAAGTCGTTTGATCTATTGCAGAAGGGAATTATGCATAAATTATCACTTTTGATTTTAATCGCACCATTGATGGGGTGCAACGTGAAAAATGCCACTAGTGCTGATGGCATTACAGACATTGATAGTTATACTGAAAGTCGTATTGTTAATATCATCGATACGCATGCAAAAAAAATTGATACATCCCGTCCAGGTGAAATGATTGATGCAGTATCAGCTGAGTTTCTAGGTACACCTTATAAAGCAAACGTGCTAGTTGGTTCATCAACCAATCCGGAGAAGTTGGTCATTGATTTCAGAGGATTGGATTGTTTTACTTATCTTGATTATGTCAATTCACTACGCTCTGCAACGAGCCAATCTGATTTCATTAAAAAACTAGTCAGCACACGTTACGTTAACAATGACATTAGTTATACACATCGGAAGCATTTCTTTAGTGACTGGTCAAACAGACAGCCATTAAATGCACAAGATGTCACCGCACAAATTAGCCCTCATACTGTTACTATTACTAAATACTTAAATCAACGAGAAAATGGTGACGAATTTATTCCAACACTCGGTGTTGTTAAGCGGGATATTACTTTTATTCCAGCCGAATTTATCAATGATGATGTCATTAGCCATTTGAAAACAGGTGATTACATTGGCATCTACACCAAAATAAAAGGGCTAGATGTCACGCATACCGGCATTTTCATCATGACTCCAGAGGGTGCTATGTTACGTAATGCCTCCTCATTGAAGAAAAACATGAAAGTTGTTGATTCGCCTTTTCTACAATACGTAAAAAATACGCCAGGAATCATTGTTCTTAGAGCATTATAAGATATTAATGGTGAGTGAATTAATGGTATTAACGTTTGGCTTAATTAAAATTTTAGCCAATAAAAATTGATGTGTAATAGCGCCATAATAAAAACGGCGGTAGTGAATCACTCTCGGCATATGACCGAGAATGATTCATTCTATTTCCGTTGAGGCTATGATCTCCATCAGCGCTTAACGTGTTTCAGCCCACCATTTTCAGCCCATCATTTTTCAACAACAGGACTATCGATGCTAACTGTTCACGATGTAGATCTGTTATTTCACTGCGAGCTGAAAATCCTTCGTTATGAATAATCATTTCACCTAAACCTACCAACCAATCATAAATATAATACGCAGTCGTATTGGTTGGGGTATGCGCGAGTTTTGTTAATCGCTGCGAAACACCCAACGGGGAGGCTGACTGAGGAGGTTTGGCAAAAATCTTAGCGCCTCGATTAATACGGCTATTAGGGCGTAGCTCTTCACTGATTTGCAAAAAACCGATCCAAGCAACAAAATCGCCCAAGACAGTCAAAGCACGTGAAACTTGACGATCTGCTTTAGTTTCACGATGTAATCCCACTTGCTCGCTGTCTGCCAGAATGGTGACCAACTGCCCAGCAATATCTAACCGGATACTCGCGGTAATGAGCTCAGCGGATAACATCTCAATGATCGGCTTCCTGATGCCTAATAACTCAATCAACGGGCCATTATCCGGTAGTCGCCGCAGATGATTGATCCAATAGCGATGCACACTCGCTGCAAATTCAGTTTCATAATCACTTTCGACACTGGGCGTGATGGTTGGCTGGACAGCAGATGATAGGGGCAGGTCGCTAAATAAGTCGATATCAATACCGATGCTAAAAGGCTCTACGTTGAGGGTTGATGTGACGGATTCAGCCACATGACTTTGCTGTTGCCTTGGTGCTTGTTGCTGTAAATAAAGGCTGCGTAAGTCATCCCGCGAAGGTAATAGCCGTTCCAGTAATTCACCATGTAAGCCAGTACGGGTTTGCAATACTTTGAGCAACGTTTCTGCGATCTGCTGTTTTTGTTGTGATTCACTGGTAATTGGCTGAGCCCAATCGGCGAGCAAATTGTCAGTCAATTCCCGTTGCAGTTCTTGGTATTGCTCGATGATACGTTCAGTCTTGATATCTCGACGAATTTCTTGTGTCAGATAAGTCATCATTCGTTCAACGCCGCGCGCGTCTAATGCCAACAGCGTTCCCCAACTGTCGCCGGGGTTGCCAACATAACGTTGCACGGCTTCGTCATGATGAGACATGCCATTCTCGGGTTGATCGGTACTCATCCGTTGATCGAATGGTGTGAGCGCCCAGATAAGCCCAGGATTTCGCCGATCACGTACTTGGGCATTTTCCCCTTGCGCCTGCTTAACCCAATAATCCAGTGCTTTGCCTACCGTCTTCACATCATCGCGTGTCGCCGCCGCATGACACACTAAGAGTAAGTTGACCTGCTGTTTATCCGTGTAGCGCTCAAGTAGGAAGTCATTTTTTGATTGTGATAGACGTGTCGCCAGCGGATAAGCCGCGTATCCAAGTGTCGTTGGCGTATTATAGGTGTCGCTAAAATCAGGGAAATCGACTAAGTCCACAGATTCAAAAGCATTTTTATTGGCGGACATCGGCAGTGGGATCTGCAATTCAATCGCCAAGAAGGTTAATTCAGCAAGTGACAATGTCACCGATTGACTTGCTTCATTGTTGATCCATGGCAGCACATGAATATGGCTGTCAGCTGGAGTATTTAAGTCATTGAGGGTGGCGACATTCATGATGCCATTGGCCGGTAGCAAGGTATCGTCGACTAACACACTCAGTGGTGCCAGTAATTGTGTCGCTCCCCCTAGATGTTGCAACGTGTAGGCGAAATGGCGGTATGCATCGGTCATTGGGAGACATTCGGCCCATAGCACGGAGAATAAATTGGCGCGATCATCAATGTTCAGATAAGGAGCCAATTCAACCGCGGCAGGCCAAAAATGGGCCTCCAATTTCTTTTGACGATGTGCATCATGGCGGGCCAGAGAGTCCCATAAGCCAATGACATCGTCACTGCTCATCCCAGCGATGATACAAGGTTGTCGGCGCATCGTTAGCTGTTGTAAATGCTCGGCGATATGCTGTTCATCAAGGGAATGATCCAATTCATTCTGTTGATTTTCCAACAAATAAGCACCCGCTACAATTCTGGCCATATCGATTTCAGTCAGTAAGGAAAGCAGGACTGGATGGCTTTCATGAAGGACGCCAGTCTGATGATTGAATCGAGTAACAATGCCACTGGCCTGATAAGAGGGCTTGATTTGCTGCCAAAAGTCGAGCGTTTTACCCCCGAGCGTGGTTTCCAAGCGGCCATTAGTATCCGCTGCTAGCGCTGAAATAAGATACTGTTTCCCAGCGGACGACTGGCCAAAGAAGCCAATGGTCATGGCGGTTAAAACCGAGTCTGCTAACTGACGCGTTTTTTTGCGATGACGCTGAAGTTTGATGGTCAATAGGTCGGCTTCGGTATCCAGTCGAACACTGTGTTGGCGCGTTTTGCTTACCCATCCGATCGTTTGTTCAATACCTTGCGCCATTTGCTGAAGCTGGCTATTAAGCTGTTTGCTGGTCAATGATTTCATTTTCTAAATACGCTCCCACTATCAATCCAATAATGGGTTGATCCAGAGCCATTACTGGCGAGTGTGTTTAGCTTGAGGCGCAGATGGTGCAGCGGTACACGGCTGCCATCTAGCAGTACCGCATCGGCTATTTCGAAACGTTCTGGCCCATTCTCACTGTGTTTGTTCGCGACATGGCTATCGCCTTTCACCAGCTTTAGCTTTATGTGCAATACACTGTCGCCAGCGACTTTGCGTGCTAACTCCGGATCAACGATGGATAGGGTATAAAGTGGTGAAGCAGGCCAGCGGTCATTATCTAGCTGGCGGAAGCCAAGACATGCCGCACCCCTCAATTGAAAACGCGCCTCGGTGGGCAAAGCGAAGCTATTACTATCCAGATCGATATCACGATAGTAAACATTCTCTTCTGTCAGCGTATGGCGACAGTCGATCATCCCCAGATAGCGAATGGTGGAGTAAGGCTGAAAATCGCCCGCTTTAAAGTAAAACCCCGCTAAACGCAAATCGAGTGCCAGTAAACAGAGCATCGCACCCACTGCGGCCGTGGATTTAGGGTTATCAATACGGCCATGTTTGTTAAATGGATACCAGTCATTGGTGTGATAGCCATCTAGCGAGAGGATACGGTTATTTGGCAACGGTTGCAGATGGCGAAATAGTGCCTGAATGCCAGGAAAGCGCGAAGGGCGGCCAGTTAACAACAGCACATCGCAAGCATAAAGTGACACAACCTCAGATAATGACCGCAGATTCTGTGTGATGCTCATCCGGTGAGACAAGAATTCGCCATGCAGTTTGCTCAGCTTCAGCACCAATGGCACCTGCAAAATATCAAATTCGCTAACCTCGGTAGGTAACTCTCGCTGAACTTCGCTGTTGATGTAATCCAGCACTTTCTGTGTTGGGCGCTGCGTCAATAACTCACCAAAACTGGCATCAATTTCAGCACTGGTGTCCAGCGGGTCAAATCTTTCATAGGCTTCTAGAATCGCTCTTCCTACTGGCATAAATATTTGTAATGTTGCTTGCTGGCGCAGCGTTGATTGCCCATCCATTCTGCCGTCATTGCCGAATAACTTATCCATTAACCCATTGCTATCTGCGACTGAGGCTTTCTTCAACCGCGCCTGAAGGGCTGGCAGGATGTAAAGCTGGATGACATCGAGCAATATGTCGTCGCCCGCAACTTTGAATCCTTCGCGGAACAACAATCGCGGGCTAATTTTGACATTATTCCCCATGCCATCATCCAGCCAATACTGCGTAATCGCGAGATCTGTTGTGCCGCCTCCAATATCAATTGAGGCGATACGCAAGGTTTTCCCTGCCACTTCCCCTGCATCAAGCTGCTTGTCCGGTCGTGCCATACTGGCAAAAAAGGCGGCGGTGCGGCCGCCAAAGTTAACCTGCGTTTCGTTGTATAAATAGACCATCTGGCCACAAGTGGCTTCGTCCCACTCCATTTGCACATCGGGCACGGGTATTTGGCTTTTGGCGCGATCAGCCTCAGATACAAAATTATCATCTGCAGGATGCCAGCCCATGGCTTTCCAGACTAAGGCGATAGCTTCATTCATCCGGTGTCTGAAAATCTCGCGCTCAGGTTTGGGCATGGCAGACGGGAGTGTCAGAATGATGGCGCGTAATTGCCGCGGCGCATTGGCATGGGTCATTTTCGAACGTTGCGCAGCACTGTTGATTTGCATCAGTGCTTGCGCTAACAGCTCTGACAGCATAAATGTCATCAATGAGCTGCGGCTATAATGAGGTGAAAACACGGGTAGCCGCTCGTCCACCGGCATACTGTACAGCGGTTGACCATCATCATTCACCAAATGGGTGAGCGGAAGCGCGGTCGCAGGTGGCTCCAGTGTTTGCGCAGTTTGTGTTTCATTGAAGCGCCAACCGGGGGCATAGGTTTCTTCATCCCATAAGTAACGGCGAGGACCGGAGATCCCAGTGGACCCTTCAGTCCCTAAGCGGTGTAGTGCCATACGGTTAGCTTCACGGCCGACACGAGTGATCGATGGCCAAATAAAAGCCTCATCGCGACCACTTTCAACCGAGTAATTCGGTTTACCAAATTTTGCTTGAGCAAATTCCATGCGGCTTTCAAACAGCTCGTTATACAAAAAATGAGGCTCACTCAAATCTCGAATTTGTAATTCGTAAGTCTGTTTTAGCCCGTTGCTTTCATCGGCATGATCTTCAACCAAAATGCCACAGGTGTGGGAATTGCCTACATCAAGAATCAAATCGACATTCACTACCGGCTCTTGCAAGGTGCTGGTATTGATTTTGATTTCAGGTATCCCAATCTGGCTACCCAGCAATTCCAGCAAGTTAAGATAGTGTGCTTGATATTCAAATTCACGCAGTGAAGTGCTGATATGGCGGGCTGTCCGCGCTTCTTGTTCAGACGCCTGCTGTGTGAACACTTCCCTTAGCCAGCCATCTACCCACGTCAAATCGAGGAACTCGGCTAGCTCTTCATTTTGGTAGGCGAGCGCAAAACTCAGACCGGTTTTGATGTCGTTTTCATTTGGGGCTAAAGGTTCATTGGCGTGGCCTTCAGGATAGGTTTTAGTGTCAAAAGCCAGCGTGATACGTAATGTATTGCCATCCTGATCCGGCGTATCTAAAACTAAAATTTGTACTCTGGCCCAGTTATCAGGCCCAGCAATAAAATTGCGCGGTGGATTGAAACGTAAAAAGGGTAGCGGGAGCCAAATTTTATTCAACAATTTGAGTGATTGTTCCAGCGGAAAACCAAATTCAGGTTTCACAATCTCAGGGGCTGCACCCGGCACTATCAACGCATACTTTCCGTTTTCTTCATGGTAATTCAGGCGTAACAGTGGGCCGTTAGCACTCTTACGCACAAATTTATTCTGTCGTTCAATTTCAAATTGAGGTTTAAACGCGAAGTCCAGAAACTGGATACCACTATTCTGAATAAGCGTGATTTTCTGTTTATAGTCGGTGATCGTAGCCAGCATAATATTATTTAGTCTCACGCTTCATCGTCATTGGAAGAGTCGTATTAGCGTCATATTTGCCTTTGCAATCGGCAACGCCGCTGACACCTTGTTTACAGACGATCTCGGGGATTTGATATTTAGAGCCATCGCTGCACTGCGCCCTGTAGCGGCTATTGATCACCAAGTTACCTGACTTCATCAGTCCGGCCGTGATGTTTGCACGGCAGGTGACATTATCGCCGTGGGTGATTCTTACCGTACCTTTGCCATTTTTAATCTGATATCTCAGACTGGGCGCTTTCCCCGTATGGGCAGCTTTAATCTCTGGGCTGACACGCCAGTTACCGTTAAGGAACGCCGTCGATCCCACTTTGACCGCGTCGAAAGGCAGTATCAGTTCATTTTTATTTTCAGTGGCGTTGGCAACTGGCGCGCTAGCGGGTTCAACAACGATAGGTGCAGGGATAACAGTGGCATGACCCAATGGAAGTGTTGGCTCCGCTAAAGGCTGTGGAGTCTTGACTTCTGGTTGTGCCAGATTAATTGACGGGGTTGCAGGCGTTTGCAAAACGGTAGGGGCTGTTTTATCTTCAGCCGGCTTATCGTCAGTTACTTTATCGTCAGTAACTGTATCCTCAATGACCGCTGCATTAGCCTCTGGGACAGCAGAGGGTTTATCTGTCATTCCCCCACTGAACTGCACGATCAATGCGATGATTAACGCCACCACGGGTAACGCCCAACTGAATCGCAACCAATTAATGGTTTTTTTGATGGGTTCAACGGTCGGTATTGGTGGCACAACAACCTCGAGCGGCGGAGCCGGTGGCGCTTCAAGCTCAGGCGGTAATTCGGCGGCAGGGCTAACCGGCGGGGCAATAGGGGTAATTGGCGCGGCACTCAGGGTGGTGATCGGTGGCTCGGTAATCTCAGCCGTCTGACGGAGACAATCTAGCGGGTCAGCGCGCATTTTTTTATCTTGGCTAATAAAGCCCCAGAACGTCACGACAGGTTTACCCGCCACTAAATAGACGTAGCTTTGATCCGGAAATTGCAAGGTTTTCGCGAGCAGGACACCGAAGAGTCGTTGAGCGGCCTTATCTGATTTTTGCGCACGCTGACACAAGTCGCTCATGCTCGACAGGCACACGGACAACTGCTTTATCGCTGCTTTACGCTCAGCGTGACTGGCCGCCATCCACGAGGTGACTTTGCCCTCCGCAGGGGCATACCAATCAATGCGGTCGCCTTGCTCATTGACCTGAGGAATGGCTAAGCAATCAGCGATATGCTGCTGTTTTTTAAGGCGTAATGCCTCTCTGATCTGAAGTGCTGATGCATAAACCGGTTGCCCGTTTTCGCCCAACGCTAGCAGATCGTCCAAACTACCACTGCGTAAAAATGATTTCGCCACGCAAAAAAGACCTTTGTAATGAATCCCAAGGCAGAAAATAATGTGTTATCTGCGACAACCTATACTTTAGTGTTGAGAAGCGGAATCAAACGCCGGAATAAGTGGCAAAATGGCACCTTGTTTGTCGAAAACAGTTAATTTAAAAAACAATTCGCGGTGGCACTGTCATATTTTTAATGCATGATGATTCTGGCGAAGCGACTCATTGAGAAATTTAGTCACACGGCTTTGGCGTAATAAAAGGAGTTATTTTGAATCAATCACAAGCGACAACTTATCTCTCAGCAACCGAGGCGATTGATCGGCTGGAGACGTTATACGACTCTGCACTGGCAGCATTACGTGATGCGATCAGTGCATTTATTCGCGACGGTTCTTTGCCGGATGTGGGGGAGCGGGCTAAGGGGTTATTCTCATATCCCCAATTGAGTGTGAGTTGGGATGGTCGGTTCCGTGACCACCAACGTACTCGTGCTTATGGGCGTTTCTCGCGTACGGGTCAATACAGCACCACTATCACGCGGCCAGCGCTGTTCCGCGAATACCTGACAGAGCAGCTGTCTCTGCTAGAAACTGAGTATGGTGCCGTATTTGAAGTGACACCGTCACAACAAGAAATGCCATATCCTTTTGTTATTGATGGTTCCGACCTGATTCTGGATCGCTCGATGACGGCGGGGCTTGCACAGCATTTCCCAACCACTGATCTGGCGAAAATAGGCGATGGTATCACTGACGGAATAGATACTGCCTCAGCGGATTTCCCGTTATCGCATTTTGATGCGCTGCGCACTGATTTTTCACTGGCGCGTCTGAAACACTATACCGGTACGCCGGCAGAACATATTCAACCCTATATTCTTTTTACCAATTATAGCCGTTACGTTGATGAGTTTGTCAGTTGGGCTTGCGAGCAAATTCTGGACCCAACTAGCCCTTATATCGCGCTATCCTGTGCCGGTGGCAGCTACATTACGGCGGAAACGGCCGATCCGGAAAGAACCACTTCGGATTTAGCTTGGAAGAAACATCAAATGCCCGCCTATCACTTAATCGCTGAAAGCGGGCATGGCATCACTTTAGTGAATATTGGTGTAGGTCCATCCAATGCCAAAACTATTTGTGATCATTTGGCGGTATTACGGCCGCACGCTTGGCTAATGATCGGGCATTGTGGTGGTTTGCGAGAAAGTCAGGCGATCGGTGATTATGTTCTGGCGCATGCCTATTTACGTGACGACCATGTACTTGATGCAGTATTACCGCCGGATATCCCCATTCCAAGTATCGCCGAGGTTCAGCGGGCACTATACGATGCCACCAAAGCAGTGAGTGGTATGCCGGGCGTTGAGGTAAAACAGCGGCTTCGTACCGGTACAGTGGTGACCTCAGACGATCGTAACTGGGAACTGCGTTTTTCTGCTTCGGCGCTGCGTTTCAGCCTCAGTCGTGCAGTGGCTGTGGATATGGAGAGTGCGACTATTGCGGCACAAGGTTATCGCTTCCGTGTACCTTATGGCACGTTACTTTGTGTTTCAGATAAGCCCTTACACGGTGAGATTAAATTACCGGGTCAGGCCAATCACTTCTATGAGGGGGCAATTTCAGAGCATTTGCAGATAGGGATTCGAGCCATAGATTTACTGCGCGCAGAAGGTGATCAATTACATTCACGTAAATTACGGACCTTCAACGAACCACCATTCCGCTAATAAGAACTGACCGCCGCAATAAATGGCGATAACCCGTGAGCAGGTTTTTTAGAGGCTTCCCTCTTATATAGTTAAAAAGAGGGAAGCAAATAAAAATGATTTAACGTCGAACACCGGTACCGATACTGATCGAAGATATTCCTCCCGAGCCACCACTCACGCCGACATGACCGGTATTGGCACAGCTGATTAAGAGCAGTGCAATCATCACTGTCAGTAAACTCTTCATTTAGCATCCTTCGCGGATCATACATTAGATAACTCATTATATCTCAACAGCGGAATAGGTCGCCATCGAACTCATATACAGCGCAAATGTATAGCGATGATAGCTAGTTTCAACCTGATTGGAGACAGTATCTGTTTAATAATCAGATCAACGACTTTGCTCCCATTTAATCAAGAGAATCCGCTATGCACTTTACTCAAGCCATTGCCAGACTCCCAGCAGACACTTGTGGTCACGGTCAGACAACGTCCAAATTAGGTGCACCTGATGTTGCGGCCACGGGACAACAGTTTCTAGCCTATGTGGACACGTTGCTGCGACTGGGATTGAAAGTGACTATTTTACCTGCAGCTCCTGCTTATCCTGATGCGCATTTTGTTGAAGATACTGCGGTAGTGATGCCGGAGTTAGCGGTGATAACACACCCAGGCGCGCCAAGTCGCCAAGGGGAGGTGGATACCATCGAACCACTCTTTACTGATCGACCTGTTTTTCGGATGAGCAATAAAGGGCATCTTGATGGCGGCGATGTTTTGTTAGTGGGTAAACAATTCTTCATCGGGCTGACCTCGCGGACTGATCAGGTCGGGATTACTGAATTCACGGGTGCAGTTCAGCAATATGGTTACAGTGTCACCGATATTGAAGTCAGTGCGGGACTGCACCTTAAGTCGATTGTTAACTACGTGGGCCGCAACACGTTACTGCTGACGGAGGATTACCAGCATCATCCTGCATTTGCTGCGTTTGATACCATTGTTATCCCTGAAGCGGAATCCTATGCTGGTAATACTTTATGGATTAACGATACGTTAATTACGCCGCAGGGTTATCCTTACACCTTGGCACAAATTGAAAAACTGGGGATGCCAATCATCCAGCTCAATACCAGTGAGTTTAAAAAAATGGATGGCGGCTTGACCTGCCTCTCACTTCGTTTCTAATGACTTATCGCTTATAACGACTTGCCAACACCGGGATTTTAATCATGAAAAAGACATTAGTTGCATTGTTTACTGGCCTGATACTTTCTGCTCCGATGCTTTCTACCCCAGTTGCAGCTCAAACGATTGAGACGATCAGTTTTGGTGTGGACGGCGGGTATCCACCTTTTGACGTGCTTTCACCTAACGGCGAAATAACAGGTTTTGATATCGATATCGCCAATGCATTGTGTGACAATTTGCATGCTAAATGTGTATTTGTGAAGCAACCGTTCGAAAGCATGATTGCCGCGCTTAACGCTAAAAAGTTCGATGCGATTATTGCGTCTCTTAGCATCACGGATGAACGTAAAAAAGAAGTCGATTTTACTGATCGCTATTATCGCAGTTCAGCCCAATTAGTCGCGCGTAAAGGCAGCCCGTTGTTGCCAGACGCCGCGAGCCTGAAAGGCAAAACTGTCGGCGTGCAAACAGGTTCGATTCACGAAACCTATGCTAAAAAACATTGGGGCGGGCAAGGGGTGAAAATTGTCTCCTATGCCAATCAGGATAACGTTTACTTAGATCTCCTGTCTGGGCGTATTAATGCCTCGCTGCAAGATAATATTCAAGCCGCTAGCAGCTTTATCGATACACCGCGCGGGCAAAAATTTGCGTTTGCTGGCCCCGTTATCCAAGACGAAACCATCTCATCTGATGTCGGAATCGCAGTAGGTAAAGACAACCCTGCATTACGTGATGCATTGAATGGTGCAATCAAGGCTATCCGTGCTGATGGCACCTATGATGCCATTCAGAAGAAATATTTCAGTTTCGATATTTACGGCAACTGAGTTTGATGACCATCTGATTTTAATGGCTTGTCAAAATTAACATTGTTATCCAAAAAGCAGTGTTATTCATAAAGCATTGTTATTCAAAAACAGCTGGATGGGCGCTGATTTGTCCAGATGCAATTTGTCAGCGGCGGGAGGCCGATAATGGTTGTAGAGTATTTGCCATTACTGGCCCATGGGGCAGGATTATCGCTGTGTGTGATGCTACTTTCATTATTGGTGGCGCTCACCTTGGGGCTGATTAATGCGGTCATTAAGCTCTTTGGCCCACGCTGGCTGCGTTGGATATCGACAGGTTACACCACGTTAGTACGGGGTATTCCTGAACTGGTCATCATGTTGCTGTTGTTCTTTGGCGGTGAAATGTTGGTGAACGGATTCCTTAGCTTATTGGGGCTGGGACCCGTTCGCTTCAATACTTTTATCTCTGGGGTATTGGCGATTGGTATTGTGTTCGGCGCGTACTACACCGAAACCTTCCGCGGGGCGTTTCAAACGGTGGATCGTGGGCAGCTTGAAGCTGCGGTGGCTTATGGTATGCGCCCAGGGCAAGTGTTCAGGCGCATTATGTTGCCGCAAATGCTCAGCTTTGCGATTCCGGGTATCAATAATAACTGGCTAGGATTAATGAAGGCGTCGGCACTGATCTCCATTCTCGGTTTGGAAGATATGGTGTGGTTGGCTGAGCAGGCGGGGCGAGCGACACAAAAACCGTTCTTGTTCTACTTCTTGGTGGCGCTTATCTATATGGTCATTACTGCGCTTTCTAGTTGGGGTTTTAGCCTCCTTGCTCGGCGCTATGCGCTTTCAACCTCAACTGCGGCGAGGGCGCGCTAATGAACCTACAAACCATACTGGAAGCTGTCCCGACTTTTTTGTATAGCGATGGTTCTGAGACGACGGGTCTGGCAATGACCGCCAAACTGTTTTTATTGTCAGTGGTGCCGGGTATGTTGCTTGCATTACTGATGGCGGTCGGGCAGGCATTTGGCCCTCGACCACTGGCATGGCTTATTCGCAGCTTCACCTATTTTTTTCGCAGTACGCCGCTCTACCTGCAACTGATGCTGATTTATTATGGCCTATCCCAATTTGATATCGTGCAACTGGGCTGGCAGGATGATCAACCTTTCTGGCTATTGTTCCGCGATGCCACTTTTTGTGCCACTTTAGCACTGGTGCTGAATACCAGTGCGTACGTCGCTGAGTTATTGGCGGGCATGATGATCACTTTCCCGCGCCAAGAATGGGTAGCGGGTGAAGCGTTTGGCATGAGCCAATGGCAGATTATTCGGCGTTTAGTGCTACCCGCAACGCTGCGGCGCGGTATCCCGGCACTCAATAACGAAATGGTATTTTTGCTACATGCCACGTCTCTTGCGAGTACGGTGACGTTACTGGATATCACTGGTGTAGCGAGGGCTTTTTACGCCTCAACCTATTCACCGTTTATCCCCTTTTTGATGGCAGCCGCGCTTTATCTATTGTGTACTTTTATGCTGATCTTTTTATTTTCGCGGGCAGAACGGCGTTGGCTCGCCTTTGCCCGCCATGATTAAGTTTTTCAGGTGCGTTTAATGACCTGTAACTCTGTAAGGGTAACGATTTTATCGACCCGAAATTTTTTGCTGGTCAGCCAGTTATCCGCCAGCAAGCGATAATGTTCCATGTTGCGGCACCCAATGCGAACCAAGAAATCAAAACTGCCGCCGACCAACCAGCAATCCAGTACTTCCGGCGTTTTACGGACTTCTTGCTCGAATGCCGCTTGCGATTGACCATGATCAGCCAAAGCAATTTGCGCCTGAATCACGAAGGCATGCTCTGGCTCCGGTAGCTCAACAATCGCACTGTAGCCGCGAATAATACCGGCGCGCTCCAATAGCCGCACACGCTCAAGGCAGGGGCGCGCAGTCAGATTCACCTGCTCAGACAGCTTCTGATAAGAGATGCGACCATCTTGGCTGAGGATTTCGAGGATTTTTTTGTCAATTCGGTCAAGTCGGGCTTTCTTTTCCACAGATAGGACGTCCAATGAAAATCAATCATCATAAGTTACCTGAACATGCCCTCGGTGGGCAGCGTCAATTAACCCATTTTTATTTTGGCCAGCCGGGCTTAGGCGAAAAAATTTACCTGCAAGCTGGGCTCCATGCCGATGAACTGCCCGGCATGTTGGTATTACATTATCTTAAAAGATTACTGAGCCAGGCGGAACGGCGTGGTGAAATTCAAAGTGAAATCATTGTTGTGCCGATGGCAAACCCTGCGGGCATTGCGCAAGTGTTGCTCAACAGCGGTATTGGCCGTTTCGATTTAGTCAGTGGCCGTAATTTCAATCGCGATTTCCCCGATTTGGCTCGATTGATTCCATCACACCTGATATCTAATTTACCTCCCAATAATCCTCGCCTGACCGACGAAAAAGGCTTACGCCAACACATACGAACGGCGATGGTTAACGCTCTGCAAGCTTTACCCGTGCTTAGTGAGGTTGCAGCCATACGCCAACACTTATTAGAGCTGGCTTGCGATGCAGATCTGGTGCTAGACCTTCATTGTGACGATCACGCTATCTTGCACTTATACGCCGATCCAGCTTGGCGCGATCAGGTAGAAACACTGGCGCAGTTTTTAGCTATCGACACCGTTTTGCTGTCACACGATAGCGGCGGGGGGTCTTTCGATGAAGCTTGCGGTTTACCGTGGCATCGACTGGCAGAGCAACATCCGAGCCTTCTTCAATTAGCACCGGCTTGCATGGCGGTCACTGTTGAATTGCGCGGGCAGCAAGATGTCAGCCATGCATTAGCCAGTGCCGACGCAGAACGTATCTATCACTATTTGCAGTATCGAGGCGCCATCTCAGGGAACGTGCCAGCAGTACCGCAACGTGAAATCACGATGTTGCCTTTTACCGCTGGTGAAATCGTCAGTGCGCCAGTCAGTGGTATCTTACTGCTGTTGCGCCAGCCCGGCGAATGGGTCAGTAAGGGGGAGGTGGTCGCTGAAGTCGTCGATCCCATTACCGATACGGTACAAGCCGTTCGTGCTCAAGCGGGCGGGATTATCTATGCCAGCCGGCGCGCGCCTTTTGTGACTATGGGTGCAGAAGTGATGAAGATTGCAGGCAAAACCCCCTATGAAGGGGGCGGCGAGATTGCGATGTGAAGCATAATATTGGACGTTAGAATGTCACTTTAAATGATCAAAGTCTGATGCATCGTGACGTTCAGGCAATTGTTCTTCGGGTGCGCCCCATGTGCGGTTGACAATCCGACCGCGTTGTACCGCTGGCCGTTTGGCGATATTTTCTGTCCAGCGCAGCAGATGGGTATAGGATTTCACATCCAAAAACTCCCCAGCTTCGTATTGCAGACCCAGCACCAAGTTGCCATACCACGGCCAGATAGCGATATCAGCAATGGAGTATTCATCCCCTGCGATGTATTCGCGATCTTTAAGTAGGGTGTTAAGCAAATCAAGCTGACGCTTGGCTTCCATCGTGAACCTGTCAATCGCGTATTCAATTTTCACTGGGGCATAGTGATAGAAATGACCAAAACCGCCGCCTAGATACGGCGCTGCCCCTTGTAACCAGAAGAGCCAATTCAGTGCTTCTGTGCGACCTTCGTGGGATTTCGGCAAGAAATGACCAAACTTGTCTGCTAAATACAGCAGGATGGCACCGGACTCAAACACCCTCACTGGCGTGGGTGTTGAGTGGTCCATCAAGGCTGGGATTTTCGAATTTGGATTAACGGCAACAAAGCCACTTGAGAACTGATCGCCTTCACTTATGCGTATCAAATGCGCATCGTATTCCGCTTCTTTCACACCAATGGCTAATAACTCTTCTAGCAAGATAGTGACTTTCTGGCCGTTAGGTGTTGCTAGGGAGTAAAGCTGGAGCGGATGTTTACCGACGGGTAGGGTAGCGTCAAATCGAGCACCCGCGGTAGGCCGGTTTATCTTGGACCACACTCCGCCGCTTTCATTATTTTCAGTCCAGACCTTTGGGGGCTGGTATTGGTTATCTTTCATGATGGATGACCTTTTTTGAGAATAAAGACGAACTCAATAATACGCATAATTGACACTGAAATTATACAATCTCCGTTATCTCGTACTCTCTTAGAATAAAGCGAGTTTCGGTGCCCCATTGGGAAGTTTTAATTCTTTCCTGATGTGCTGTGAAGGTGTTTTCATCGGTGAATAACTCTTCAACTGACCAAACAAGGGGATCAGCAGTGACAGCGACATCAAAGGCGATGCAGCCGGATTCATTTCTGGTTAAGCTGGTGTGCTCAGGGAGAAAGCGCTGGACAATTTGGGCTTCATCTAGATTCTGACAAATTAATCGCCCGCTTAGTTTGATCATTTTCACTCCCATTCATATCAATTAATAAGCCATTGTTTTTGCTCTATTGGCTATATCGCCCGATTATGCACTTTCTTGTAATACCTCTGACGCAGCTTCTTCGAGTTGTTGTTCTAGGCTGTTGAGGATCTTCGCTAATACGTTCTCTTGTGTTTTGAACCAGTCATCTTTATCAACATGAGAAGTGACCAGCCGCCATGATTCTTGGCCTTCTAACTCATCCAGTTCACGTAACATCACATCAATTTGATCTTTTACTTCAGTAATTTTTCTGCGCAGTCTTTCAAGGTCATCAATGCAATCACTCGCCATCAATGGCTCAAGCCCTTGTTTCAAGTTCTCTAGCAAACTGTAAATGGCGGTAAAATCACCACGCTGACGAGCTTGATTCAGTTGCACCATGAGTTGGTGGGCTTTTTCTTTAAATTCATCTGCGACGAGATCTGGATGACATAAGCGACTGGCTTGTCGCCACAATTTTTTTAACTCCAAACGTTGACCCGACGAGAGTTTTTGATGATTGCCATGCCGCTGTTCAGCATCATATTGCTGTTCTTGATAGCGCTCATATTTCTCTTTAGCTTCTTCGCGGGCTTTGCGGGTTGATTCAGTATTACGTGAGTAAACGTTGTTTTCTAACGCTTGAATTTCAATGAGTAATGATGAGATCAACGCGGTCTGTTGTTGAATTTGTTTACGTAACTCGATGGTTTCACTGGCGATAGTCGAAGGAGATAACCAACTCTGTTTGAGTTTGGCTAGTTCGTCTATAGCCTGAGCAATATATAGCTGACAGTTGTGATAATCACGTTCTTTGCGGCGGGCTTCTGCTTCGGCTTTGCGCAAGGTACTTTCAGCCAATTGTTTGCGCAAATTGAGGATCTGTTGAGTGATCGGGCCAAGCCGAACATGGTAAAGGTCGTTAAAATCGTCCAATAGCTGAATTCTTTCATTACGCTTATCAATTAACTCACTTAGCTGTTCTTCCAACGCTTTTAATTCTAACTTACAGGCAGCTAATTCAAGATCTTGCCACTGCGTAACACCATGATGGCTGTTCAACCAAGTCGAAATAGCTTTAAGCGCATTGGAATAATTTCCTTGCTCAATCGTTGCGACGATAAAAACGAGCACCGCATCATCGGCTTCACATTTTAGATAAGGAAGTTGTTGGCGAACGATATCATCATCTTCAAGCTCTATAGCGCTTTTGATGATCTCCAGCCGCTTCATGATTTTTTTCATAAGTATCTGTTTGGCTAATGGCAAAGATGGGATACATACATACTAAACAAGGACTTCAATTAGTTCCAGATGAATTAAGATGAGTACTCATTGAATGTTAATTATTACAAGGTAGGAACTCTGACGTTAAGAGACATAAGTTAAGTTGCTCCTATTTGGCAACAAGTACGACACATGAAAATAACCCCGCGAAAAACTCGAGGGGCTATTTTCTGGATTATTTCTCTGATGTTAATTCGGTTAATTTTTCTGGTGGTACTGTTTGTCCGAGTGGATTATTACCCCAACATTGTTCGTATTTCCAACCAGTTAATTCTTCGATAATAGCGCGTGGCTGCGGTTCAATATCCGCAATAGCGCCGCCAGCCTTAATGCGGGCAATTTCTTCTAGCAGAACCATATGACTTTTGCGATCAAGTTTCATTTGCGTGGTGTAATAGATGGCGACTACTGCTAGAGCCGACACACCAATAGCAAAGACACCTACGATAGCTTGAACAGCCGTTTCTGGTTGCACTGATTGGCCCGAAACAAAACCAAATTTACTCAGGGTCCAGCCCATGGCGAAAACGATGACAGAACGAACCATTTTGCCGGCGAAGGTCATTGCACCAGCATAAAGCCCCTCGCGACGACGTCCTGTTAATACTTCATCCACATCGGCCAAGAAGGTGTAAACGGTCCATGGAATATAGTAGATACCTCCAGTACTCAGGCCGAATACCACTGTAATGGCGAATAATACAATCACCGTGCTGGTATCAGACCAACCGGTGAAGTAGAGCGCGGCATAGGCGAAAACACTGACGATCACCACTTGTAAGGCAATACGGAAAGGGCGAGCAAAGCCCATTTTTACGCAGATACCGATAAAGAATGCGGTCGAGATGAGTTGCATTATTGAGCTGAAACTATTGAGTTGTGAAACCAAGACGGCGCTTTGGCGTAAGCCGAAGATAATAAAATATGTAAATGAAGAGGCAAACAACCATTCGGCGCCAAAACCAAACAAATACATCCCTAAATGCTTGCGAAAAATGCGTAACCGGAAAGTCGATGCCATATCGATGCACAGTTTTTTCACGGCTTGAACGAAACTGCTCGTCGTTTCTTTTACCACTTCGCTGGCTGGGCGTTCCCAAGAAGATACGTACAGGAAGATCATGGCGAGACACATAATGACCCCATACGCGATCCCGGTATACAAGAAGGGCATTGGCGAGTCTTTACCGTAGAAAGCAATAAATTGGCCAGGGATAAAGGCTGCCATGAAATTTGCAATTTTTCCGAATATGGCTTTTGAACCGGTTAGCTTAGAGCGCTTAGCAAAGTCGGTTGTCATTTCTGTCGCTAAGGTTTCGTAGGGCACCATGATGGAGGTGTAAATTAGCTCAAACATGGCGTAGGTGACGAGGTAATACCAAAACCCAAAACCGCTCACCCAAAGCAAGGGATAAAATAAGACCAGTGGAATACCAATCAGAATAAAGAAGCGACGGCGGCCAAACATTCGGCCAAGACGAGTATTGTAAAAGTTATCGGTTATGTAACTTACCCAGATAATTGGCTTAAAAAAGAAGGTGTTTGAGCAAATCGAGATGAGAGAGATTTGAGTATCTGTCTGGACTTTATTTTTTTGTGACTGATATCACAAAAATATTGAAATGCCGTTCTGAAAGCGGTAAGCTCTGTTTTGTGATACGCGTCACACAATGAATATTTCAATCACACAGAGGAACAACAAATGAAAAACGTCTATAACATTGGCAAATTATTCGAAAAATTGGGCGATGCATACGATGATTTTTGTCAGCGTATTGGCTCTGTCGTTTCACCGTTTTAATGGGGTGCTTTAGTGGTTGTCACTCGTATTAGCAAAGGGTGGAAACGGTAAGATCATCACCTTTTGCTATACGTGTTAACCACATCCTATTATCGGAGTAAAAAGTGACTAGATGTTGCCAAAATAAACAAAAAGAGCAGGGCAGTCAGGCAACAATTAATGGAATAGAATCTCTTAATAATACTCAAGTCAGTCCGGAGAAATGCCTGTGAGTGCAAGTTCTCCTGTCCCGTATTCCCGACATTTATTTCGCTACACCCCATTTAGAAACTTATTTCTTGCCCGCCTTCTCACCGTATTAGGTAATGGCATTGCCCCGATTGCCTTGGCTTTCGCTGTGTTGGATATCGGTGGTTCTGCAACTGATCTCGGGCTGGTTGTGGCGGCACGTTCAATTTTTAATGTCGCGTTCTTGTTGATTGGCGGTGTGCTAGCTGATCGCTATTCCCGAAGTCTCGTTTTACTCTCTTCATCAACGATTGCCGCTTTATCTCAAGCAGTGGTGGCTTGGTTGGTGTTGGATGGCACAGCGACGGTTATCGGATTGGCGTTACTCGGTACCATTAATGGTGCCGCAGCAGGCGTCGCTTTACCGGCATCCTCGGCAATGGTGCCGCAGACTGTCCCAAAATATCACCTCAGAACGGCAAATGCTTTTATCCAAGTTGGTATCTATGCGGGCACGGTGATCGGAGCCTCTTTAGGGGGAATTCTGACAAGCGCAATTGGGCCAGGATGGGGCTTAGCAGTCGATGCCTTGGGTTTCGCCGCTGCCGCACCGTTGTATTACTTCATTCGGGTTAATCCAACACTGTCCCAAGAATCGAACACAAACATTTTGCAGGATCTGCGCGATGGCTGGAAAGAATTCATCGCTCACTCATGGGTTTGGTCCATCGTAGCCCAATTTACTATTGTGAATGCTGCTTTCAGTGGCGTTGTCATGATTCTTGGCCCCATTGTGGCTGATGCATCGTTTGGACGGGTAGGTTGGGGCATTATTGTTGCGGCACAGAGTATCGGCTTAATCGTCGGTTCATTTATTGCACTGCGGTGGCGTCCAAGGCGGGATCTTTTTGTTGGCGTCTTACTCGTTTCATTGTGCGCTGTCCCGATTGTTCTCCTGAGTGTCGCGCCTTCGACAACGGTACTTATGGGGGCATTTTTTGTTGCCGGTGTTGGTTTTGGTCAATTCGGCGTTGTATGGGCGAATTCGTTACAAACTCATATTCCTCCTGAGAAACTTGCTCGTGTTTATGCCTATGATGCATTGGGATCATTTATTGCAATCCCAGTTGGAGAACTCGCGGCCGGTCCTCTTGCTATGCATTACGGCACTTCGGGGGTTTTATTAGTTTCAGCCGCCGCAGTGGTGATAGCGACGATTGCAGCGAGCCTGATACCATCGATTAGGAAACTCGATAATTCCCCAAGAGTGAAATCGCAGATCTAGATTTTTTGCTTATAGTTAAGTAAAAGAATCAAACAAACCTTTACAAGAACGATATTAAAGAAAGTCATACAGATAGCATCACTGACGGTGACTTTTTTTCGAGAGGTATTGCCATGGCTCACAAGAAAGACAGCCTAGAACTGGATGAGGATATTTGCGTTCATATATTCACGGCATCGGCTGGTATGGTCGGTGTTTGCATTACGGTTATTGGGATATTTCAGGTGATCACGGCATTAAGGCGTGAAGACACACTGGGCGACGACTTGCTGGCAGTTAACGCAATTCTCTATTTGATCACGACAGTACTATCATATTGGGCGCTGAGAACCCGAAAATTGCGCCGTAACCATGCGCTGGAAAAAGTTATTGATGTGCTCTTTTTGCTAGCACTGACTTTCACCACAGTGGTCGCGGGTGTGATTACTTGGGCGATGACATTTAAGTAGCGTGGCCATGAGTAGAGGGGAGGTAACAGCAACATGAGACATAATATAACTCAGGGTGGGCATGTATCTGTGACGATGGGAACTCACGAATGCAATTTAACATAATATACATTATGCGCACCAAGGTGAGAGTACGTAAAATCTGATGTTTTACCGCTGTCATTTGTTCTGTGTGGTCACTGAAAGTTTACTTTGTAAATCTTGCCGTCAGCCCCAGACGATTATAAGAATGGGCCCGCGACCAGCTTCATTGAAGCACTATGCTGGCCGCTGGCAAAATCAATTGATAATGACACGGCCATTTAGCGGCTGCACTGGCCGATTGTTGGCATGGTGCTTCATTGCAGAGCTAAATTGACTGACCTGCTCAGCGGAAATATTTACCGGTTCCTTAAACACGATCCAACGAACACCTTCAGAACATGGCGGCGTCGTTAACGAAGCGCTGAAGCGATAAAACTTTTGCTGCTTATCTGAAAGCGTCTTGATATCGATTGGCTTGCTCAGAGCAATACTCTGACCCGCTTCCGTGGGCATTTTTTGCCAAGCCTCAGTCAGCTGTTGGTTTGGTTTACCCTCTTTGAACATGAGCGCTAATACGGCTAATGCGCCATCTTTATCTTTAAATACAAAGTGAGCTTCCAGCGGGAATTGTTTGCCATCGATCAGGTTCTCACTGGGTGAATGGAAATGGAATTGTTGCAGTGTGAACGTATCTTCATCCAATACCAACGTGCTCCCGTTTGTCACGTTGACCTGTATTGTATGACCGTTATTGACCATTTCCTGTTTACTTGGCTGAGTAGTCAATTGAAGATTGCTATGATGGGTTTTGAGTGAGTCATGAATATTAATAGGAGATTGATTTTTGCCGGTACTACATAACGAAAAATCAGGCGAGATTTTACTCCAATTTTCAGGACCATCCTGTCCATCATAACCCCAATGAGGAGCATGTTCTGCAGCAATACACGAGAAACTAGTGACTAACATAGCCATAAGAAGTAACTTTCTTTTCATTTTTAATTTGCACCATTATTCTGAATAATAACTTAAGGTAATCACTACACACTGACGTTTATACTTTTCCATTTTTTTGTTACTCAATAGTAAAACTCATTCCGTAGCCACGCTAACTATTTCAACGCGTGACTATAAAAGTAATCAACAAACCAATATAAAATAACGGGAAAAGAATATAATTCAGTAATTGCATTAAAATCAACGAGAAACATCTTATTATTTTGATTTTTATTTATCGATAAATGTATTTAAATTCAATTGGATGAGTATTAGCTCATCGCAAAGAACTATGCTGGAAATTACCCCTCGAAAAGTGGTTTGTTTGTCTTGTGGTAGTACAGAATATCTGTATATTATACTTCACATTAAGTAAGGTATGTGTATAAATAAATTCCTATGAATTATTTTGAATTACAACCCGTGTGGAAACTGCCGAACATAATTAAATAGTATTGGCCACAGCAGTCATTATCCACTTCATAATTACGAGGTGTATGATCAGCATAATGACATATGCGAAATAGTCTATCTTTCCCCTACTCCACTTTTATCCTCAATACCGCATCAGTCTTCTTCATCTATGCCTCGCTATCGCTTTCTATCATCACGAATGTAATGTGCAAGATTCTTAAAAAGAGGTGATTTACTGGATAAAACAAGTAATGAGAACAATACTTATCCTTCCAAAGAAATAGATTTACTCACGCGTAAAAATATTTGATGAGAGGAATTATTATGAATTTATCAAAAACTATCACAACGTTAGTTCTCTTGGGTGCATTTTCTACCGGTGCTATCGCCGCCGAATTGCTAACAAAAGAAGATCTCAATAAAAGTCCTGATCAGTATGAAAAAATTGGTAACATCGTCACCGCTGGCGAGTTAGCCCCCAGTGACGCCAAGGAAGAATTGTCTAAAAAAGCCGATGAGCTTGGTGGTGACTATTTTGTTGTGACATCAGCGATGACCAATGACAAAATCCATGCGACTGCTGATGTGTATAAGAAAAAATAGTGATGACGATATATTTCCAACATAAATTAAGCTGTCGTTCAGACAGCTTAATTTTTTGTTCTTATCCAAAAATGTTTTCATCTGCCGCAAGCCCCCTTCTTTCTCCCCACTGATTCCGGTATGCTCAAAATAACTCATAAAAATCTGCAGATTTGAAACGTGATTTCAGTGTTTACTTTCTGTCATTATACCTATTCAAATCAATTTATTGCCCGTTAGCTCTAAGGTGAAAATCATGCGCTCGACTGCACTGCGTGGGTCTGCATTGCCATTACTCGTCGCCGGTGCTTTCTTTATGGAAAATCTTGATGCGACGGTCATTGTTACCGCGATGCCACAGATGGCTTCAACATTTTCTGTACATCCCATTGATATGAATATTGGGATTTCTGCTTACATTCTTACTTTGACGGTATTTATCCCTGCCAGTGGCTGGATTGCTAATCGCTTCGGTGCGCGTAATATCTTTGCCGCTGCCATGGTTATTTTCACCTTGGCATCCGTGTTTTGCGCATTGAGTACTGATCTGCTGACCTTCACGGGGGCTCGAATTTTACAGGGATTCGGTGGCGCAATGATGGTGCCAGTAGGCCGGTTAATTGTCCTGCGTAATACGGCTAAATCTGATCTCATAAAAGCGATTGCCACGATTACCTGGCCAGGCTTAGTCGCCCCTATTCTCGGTCCACCGGTAGGCGGTTTCATTACCACTTATGCCTCTTGGCATTGGATATTTATTTTAAATGTGCCGCTGGGTGTTATTGGTTTATGGTTGGCATGGCGGCTTATCCCGCAAGAGTTACCGCAAAAAGAAACGCCTTTCGATATGCTCGGTTTTGTCCTTACCGGTTCAGCCTGCTTTAGTTTGATGCTGGGACTTGAACTCTTCAACCATCAAACCTTGTCACGTGTTGTCCCTCTAATATGTATTGCAGGCAGTCTGATATTGGGCTTGTTAGCGGTTTATCATGCTAAACGCCAGACTTTCCCACTAGTTGATCTTTGGGCTTTACGCATTAAAAGTTACAGTGTCACCATATGGAGTGGTAGTGTATTTCGCATGGCCATAGGCGCAGTACCCTTTTTATTACCTCTACTCTTCCAGATTGGGTTTGGTTTGAGTGCGTTTGATGCAGGTTTATTGGTGTTGGCGGTATTTGCCGGCAACTTAGCCATGAAACCTTTTACCTCTGCGATCCTATATCGCTTTGGTTTTCGCCCGACACTGCTCGTGAATGGATTATTAAATGCAGTCACTATCTTTGCCTATGCTTTGATGACCCCTGATACACCCCATGCTTTGATTATAGTGCTGCTATTTATCAGTGGATTGACACGGTCTATGCAGTTTACTGCGCTAAATACTTTAGCGTATTCAGAAGTACCGGCAGCCAAGATGTCAGGAGCCAACACGTTTTCGAATATGGCTCAACAGTTGTCGATGGGCTTGGGAATCGCGATAGGTGCGCTGGCGCTGCGAATTGCTGAGTGGTTTCATCCCTATCGAGCAGGCATGATTCCGTTGGAAAATTTCCAGATAGCATTTGTGGTCATTGGTATGGTCGCATTATTATCGATAATCGATACCCTGACACTTAATCGTGATGCGGGTGATGAGGTCCGTAAGAGGCCATCAAAACGCTGAAAGACAGAAATGACTCACGGTAATGGCTTCTGTTTATCGTTAAGAGTATGTTAATCATATCAATTATATTTTTAGCAACGAAATAAGGAATGCATATGATCGTTTTCGTCACAGGTGCGACCTCTGGTTTTGGTGAGGCTATCGCCCGTAAATTTATTAGTCACGGTCATCAGGTTATTGCGACAGGCCGCCGTCAAGAACGTCTGGAAGAATTAAAGGATGAGCTGGGTGATAAACTGCATATCGTGAAGCTAGACGTACGAAACCGTGCGGCGATTCAGCAGGTTATTGATGATTTACCGACTGAATTGAAGAATATCGATCTGCTGGTTAACAACGCAGGCTTAGCATTAGGATTGGAACCAGCGCATAAAGCCAATGCTGACGACTGGGATACAATGATTGATACCAATACCAAAGGTTTGGTGAATATGACTCGTGCTTTACTGCCAGCCATGGTTGAACGCAATGTCGGTCATGTTATCAATATTGGTTCTACAGCGGCAAACTGGCCGTATGCAGGCGGGAATGTCTACGGCGCGACGAAAGCATTTGTTAAGCAATTCAGTTTGGGTCTGCGTGCTGACCTGCAGGGTACACGTGTTCGCGTCACGGATATCGAACCTGGCATGGTGGGCGGCACTGAGTTTTCATCAGTGCGCTTTAAAGGTGATGGCGATAAAGTTAACAAAACCTATGATGGCGCGAACCCTCTGACGCCTGAGGATATCTCAGAAGCGGTATATTGGGTTGCCACCCTGCCTGCTCGGGTGAATATTAACTCAATCGAAATGATGCCGGTGAGCCAATCCTTTGCTGGGTTAAGCATCCACCGCGAAAGTTAAAATCAAGCTATCAATTTATAGATCAAACAACCAATATTTAAGATCAAACAATGTCGTGGTTGGGGTGTTCCGCGCCCCACCCTTAATTTACTCGCCAACCAGCGACAATAATCAACATTCCCACCAGTGCAACACCCGCTCCGACCCAATCAAACATCGAAAGCTTTACACCATCGACGATGCGTAACCAAATTAATGCTGTCGCAACATATACGCCACCATAAGCAGCATAGACTCGCCCGCTGGCGGCAGGATGCAGTGTCAATAACCAAACAAACAGCGCCAAACTGATCGCTGCTGGGAGTAATAGCCAAATTGTTCCCCCTTTGCGCAGCCATAAATAAGGTAAGAAACAACCGATAATTTCTGCTAACGCAGTGACAAAAAACAGTAGCGATGTCTTTAACATTCCCTAGCCTCGGTATACCGTAATTAACATCTTGCTATTAAAGCAAATATTCTCAATTAACATTCGGTTACTTTACTCATTTTGTCACCGAGTTGTCGTTGACTAGTTTATCGACCTCAAGCAATGATATAATTTTTGTTCGCGGATAGCGTGCCAGTTAATTACATGATGATTTAACATCATTGACTCAGAAAGGATTTAAGACGATGAAAATAAATATCTTGCCACGCTTTATACGCGCTTTTTTACCGGTCGCTATTCTGGCATTGCCATTGGCTTGGCAGATACCTGCATTGGCACAATCGGCAAACTGTACACAGGGCAGCACTTGCGTTTCTGTTGGCGGGAATAATGATCCCATGTCCAAAGAACAAGCGCGCCAAAGCCAACAGCAATGGGATGATACCCATCGCCTTCGTAATAAGGTGAACAATCGTGTCGAAAAGAATTTTGATAAATTCGATCGTGCTGAAGATGCGAAAGATAGCTGTGACCGTAGTGAGAATTTAAACGCTTATTGGGAACCGAACACTGAACGTTGTCTTGATCGTTTATCAGGTCGCCAGATTAATCCGTAAATAGAGGCTATGGCTCAGATTGACTTGAGGTTATAGGTATCTGAACTATCCTTTAGAGAAGTTTAGGAATCAATACGTTAGATAAGCTATTCATCCACATAAGGACTTTATGATGAAAAAAACAATTATTATCAGCACATTATTATTCTCTCTGGCACCTTTAGCTGCGTTGGCTTCTTGCGAAAGCGTAAAAGCTGATATTACGCAGAAAATCATCAGTAATGGTGTGCCTGAATCAGGATTTAAGCTGGATATCGTCCCTAACGATCAGGTGGAACAAGCTGGCGGCCAAGTCGTCGGGCATTGCGAAAATGATACTCAGAAGATTGTTTATACGCGTATTAATAGCGGCAACTAATCTCTCGCTGTATTCCGTCAGGGCGTGCCTTTAGGTGCGCCCTTTTGTTTTGATGAAGATTCACTGGCCATTTATTCATTGGCAAGTAACAATCTACTGTACCGAAAAATAAGAGTTTTTTTCAATATGTCAGCCAGTGACTTTAAATGCTGTAATGGCGCTAGATGAAACGACCAGTACATCTCTATTACTACCGCATCATGCTGCGCCGACTGCTGATTTCGATCATGTTGGGCATGATGGCTGCCTTGATTGTTTGGCTATTTCATCAGTCCATGTATGGGTTGGAATGGCTACTCTTCTCTCGAACTGATGGAAGTTTGGTTGCCGCCGCATCCTCAATTACGGGCTGGCGACGTGTACTGACTCCTGCGCTGGGTGGTTTGGCCGCAGGTTCTTTACTGTGGGCGTATCAACGTTATCAACAACAAAAACCCAGTGCTCCGACTGATTATATGGAAGCCATTGAAACGGGAGATGGCCGGTTAGATGTTTCAGCCAGTTTGATCAAATCCCTAGCCTCATTATTGGTTGTTTCGAGTGGTAGTGCGATTGGTCGAGAAGGTGCGATGGTGCTTTTGGCGGCACTATTTGCTTCTGTATTTGCACAACGTTATGCAAAACCAAGTGAATGGAAACTTTGGGTTGCTTGTGGCGCTGCTGCCGGTATGGCCAGTGCATATCATGCTCCACTGGCGGGGAGCTTATTCATTGCAGAAATTCTCTTTGGTACCTTGATGTTAGCGTCCCTCGGGCCTGTGGTGATCGCCGCTGTCAGTGCCTTACTCACCACGAATTTATTGCACGGTGGTCAGGAAACACTTTATCTCGTGGACCCTCTTCCTTCTCCTTGGCCAATACACTATTTCCTCATGGCATTTATGGGATTGTTAGCCGGCTTTTTTGGACCACTATTCCTGAAAGCGATGAGTGCTAGCGGGCATGCTTTTCGTTCACTGAATCTTTTACCCCCATTACAGCTTGCTTTAGGGGGACTCATTGTTGGATTACTTTCGCTGATTTTCCCAGAGGTCTGGGGGAATGGCTATAGTGTGGTGCAGTCGCTACTCACGACGCCGCCAGGTATTCTATTGATGGGCGGAATACTGATATGTAAGCTATTGGCCCTATTATCGAGCAGTGGGTCCGGTGCACCGGGTGGTGTATTTACCCCGACGCTTTTTGTTGGTGCCGCATTTGGTATGGTATGTGGACAAGTATTTGCTTGGTGGCCTGCACTCGGTGACAACATCGCCTTATTGATGGCATTGACTGGGATGGCAACCTTGCTCGCCGCAACAACTCATGCCCCGATAATGGCAGCATTAATGGTGTGCGAAATGACCGGTGAATATACTCTTCTCCCCGGCCTACTTGTTTCTTGCGTGATTTCAACAACGATAGCTCGTTGGTTACGGCCAGCATCAGTTTATCATTCGCGTTAAAATAATGCTGTCAGTCAAGGTTGTTCTTAATGATGATTATTCAGCTAATTACCCTTCTTAATCGCCTTTAACCAAATGCTCATCATTAACAACGCAACCATTAGTAACAACACAACAAGATAAATGTATTATTGGTTGATAACAGACAAATCTAAATATTTAGCTAATGGCTTTTCTTCTGGATGCGGTAAATAAGGGAATTGCCCTAACTGAGGTGCAGGTAACCGCTCGCGTAACATCGCTATTGTTTCAGCATAATGTGCTAAACCCGGATTAATACGATTCGCAACCCAACCTAATAAAGGTAATCCATCATTAAGAATAGATTGTGCTGTTAATAAAGCATGGTTGATGCAGCCTGATTTAATACCGACGACTAAGATGACGGGTAACTGCTCTTGTATTACCCAGTCAGAATAGAAACGTTGATCATTCATCATGACTTTCCAACCGCCACAACCTTCAACGACAACGGTATCGGCTTTACCGGATAAATGTTGTAGCCCTTCTGTCATCTCACCATAATTAATCAGCGTATCTGAGCAGGCATGAATAACATCGGCTTGCAGCGGAAATGGATTAACTTCTTGATAGTCCAAATTAATAGATGATGACGCTTGTAAAATCAGTGCATCCTGATTGCGTAAGCCATCGGGTGTTTCTTTACTTTCCGTTGCGACAGGTTTGTAGCCAGCCGCCGTTCTGCCATTTTGGCTTAAGGCCTGAAGTAAGGCCCGTGACACTACGGTTTTACCGACAGCAGTGTCGGTTCCCGTCACAAATACTCGCGTTAACATAACAATACTCCAAAATCTGTCCACGCCGACTTAAGTTTTTTCGCTTAACATGCACGAAATTGGCAACATGAATAAAAGTCTAGGCGATGCCGACAGTGGACAGCTTGCGTTAGCGCAATGTTTTAACGAACTGAGTGGAGTTTTTAACGAATAATTCAGATGTACCCACTAATAATTAACTCTTATTTATTAGTGGTAATACACTAGCCCTGCAGCAATTTTACCAATAATGAGCCGTTATATAACGCCTCTTTCACTAATGCGGCACCTGGCATTGTGCCTTGATTAAAGAATTGAGTCGGTTCAACTACAATATTATCACTGTATGCAGGTAGCGCTTGTTGGCGAATACAAGCGGCGATAGCGGGATGCAAAATAGATGCGGCTTTATTTAACGGGGAGCCGACTAGGATTTTTTCGGGATTAAATAAATTGACCATAATGGCAACTATTCGTCCTACGCTATGACCAACCCCTAAAATAATATCTTTCGCCAGTTGGTCACCGGCTAAGGCAGCATCGCATAAAGATTCCACGCTTAATGGCGTACTGTGTAATAACGAACTCATTGAGCCGTTTAAGCGTTGCTGGGCAATTTCCAGCATATTCTCAATACTGGCGACCGTTTCAAGGCAACCATGATTGCCGCAATAACAGCGTTTTCCGTAAGGGTCTACTTGGGTATGACCAATCTCAACCACGCTACGGCTGCCGGCATGCAATACTCTGCCCGCTGTAATAACACCTGCGCCAACGTTGTGATCAATCACAACTTGAATGACATTCTGGCTACCACGTGATGCGCCATAAAGTGCTTCAGCCATAGTCCAAGCACAAATATCGTGTTGCAGATAAACAGGCAGCCCCGTTCTTTGCTCTAATGCAGGGCCAAGCAGCATTTCATCGACATCATAAAATGGCATTTTATGCACGATACCTGCGGGTGCATCAATGATGCCGGGCATAGTGATCGCTATTGCGGTTAACCTTTCCAGTTTTTCCTGATGTCGAATGAAGAATTGATCGACTTCATTGAGAATGCGCTGAAGCAATGGTTCAGAGTGGTTATCAGGTAATGGAATTTGATCTTCGACCACCAATTTACTACTGAGGTCGCGTAAGGCGAGAGTAATGGAGCCGCGGCTGATACGCCCTGAGACATAATGCCAAGCTTCAGTATCAAGCACTAAGCCTATAGCTGGGCGACCGCGACTGCCAACATCCTGATATTCAGTTTCTTTAACCAGATGCGCTTCAACCAATTCCCTCACAATTTTCGTGATACTGGCAGGGGCCAACTGTGCCCTTTTAGACAGTTCAATACGGGATATTGGGCCGAACAAATCAATCAGCCGGTAAACGGCCCCTGCATTGGTCTGCTTGATTTGATCAATATGCCCAGGCTGTCCATCCGTTATCACTAAACCGGCTCCTTCTCTGCCAACCAAGTATTTTTCGCGCTTCTAAATAAAGATTATCGGCTATGTTGGGGCTTTTAGCATATGGCGTCAACTATTTGATTAGTTATGTGATTTACTGCACATAATCATCGATTTATAATGGCGGAAATGGTCGTTATTTATACGGTGGAGATGTTCATCTCTTATTGCCTACAGCCAATACTCTCACTTAATATCCGCCACCATCAGGCGAATCAATGCTTCTGCTGGGGCAGTTACGGGCCGGTGCTTATGGTTAACCAGCCAGACTTCGGTTGTGGCGCTAGCTTCGGCTAAGGGTAAATATTTCACCCCATCTACTTTTACGCGAGTAAATGAAGCTGGCAGTATGGAAACACCTAAACCAGAGGAGACTAGACCCACGATAGTCATTGCTTCCCCGACTTCCTGCGTTATATAGGGCGTAATTCCCGCACGGGCTAACAGTGTAAGAATTTCATCGTACAGTGCTGTTCCGACCTCGCGAGAAAAGAAAACAAAAGGCTGCTCGGCTAATGAACTGAATTTAACGCTTCCTGCGGGCAATGCAGCTAACGGATGATCTTCATTCACCACCGCGACTAGGGGTTCACGTAATAGCAATCGATATTGTAATGCATCTGGTAGTCGTGTATTTCTCATCACGCCAATATCTAATCGCCCATCCAGTAACGGCTCAATTTGCTGTTTTGTATTGACCTCTTGCATCTTAATATGGACTTGCGGGTGTAATTGGCGAAATGCCCGTAAGTTTTTAGATACAGTGCTAATAAATGGTGCAGAGGATGTAAACCCAATCGTTAACTCACCAGACTCTCCTCGATGTAAGCGCGCGGCTTTTTCCGATGCAGAATTAACCTGTGCCAGAATTTGGTAGGATTCCTTTAAAAACAATGCGCCAGCCTGCGTCAGGCTGACATTACGATTGTTGCGTGCAAACAATCGCGCACCAATTTGTTCTTCTAGGATTTGAATTTGTTGGCTCAATGGTGGTTGTGAAATACGCAGTCGTTCAGCTGCTCGGCCAAAATGCAGTTCTTCCGCAACAGCAATAAAATAACGTAAATGCCTAAGTTCAATAGTCATTGATGTAGATTGATATGTTAAACATCTTATTCAGGATGATTAATATATTAGACAAAAAACTCAGCAATTTCTATGATCATGTCATTGAGCCGTTCAGTGGCTACACCAAGGTTTTGGTGAAAAGAGTTTTTGAATGTTTTAACGAAAAGGAAATACCGTGACCACCTCTTTGCGCACTACGACTACCGTAGCGCCAGCAGCCAATGACGACGCCTCTTCACTATCACCAACAGCCGATGTTCCTCGTTTGTCTAAACGCCCTTATATTCAACGAGGCACACCACAGTTTATCCGCGTAACCTTGGCTTTCTTTTCAGCAGGCTTGGCGACATTTGCCCTACTCTACTGTGTGCAGCCAATCCTGCCGTTACTGTCACAAGACTTCAATATCTCTCCAGCAGGCAGCAGCTTATCGCTTTCTGCCGCGACGGGAATGCTCGCCTTTGGACTGATGTTTACCGGCCCTCTCTCAGATGCTGTCGGGCGTAAATCAGTGATGGTCATTGCGCTGATGCTTGCCGCTGTCTGTACAATTATTTGCTCATTTATGACCAGTTGGCATGGCATCCTACTTATGCGGGCATTAATTGGTCTGGCCCTTAGTGGTGTTGCAGCTGTGGCGATGACCTACCTTAGCGAGGAAATACATCCGAGCTTTGTTGCATTGTCTATGGGGTTATATATTAGCGGTAACTCTATTGGAGGAATGAGTGGCCGCTTAGTCACTGGGGTACTCAGTGATTTTTTCTCATGGCGCATTGCACTGGCGGTGATCGGCTTATTTGCATTAGCTGCCGCTTGTATGTTTTGGCGTATTCTTCCCGCATCGAAACACTTCCGTCCAACCTCATTACGGCCAAGAACACTGGCGATTAATTTCAAACTACACTGGCGAGATCCTGGTTTACCTTTGCTCTTTGCAGAGGGATTTCTCATTATGGGTAGCTTTGTCACCTTATTTAATTACATAGGGTACCGCTTGTTGGCTCAGCCATATTATCTTAGCCAGGCAGTGGTCGGCTTATTATCGATAGTTTATCTGACAGGGTCTTATAGTTCGCCAAAAGCGGGTTCCCTGACGAGCCGTTATGGACGAGGGCCAATACTATTGGCATCCATTGGAATGATGTTGGTTGGCGTTCTTATTACCTGTTTCCCGTCAGTCATTAGTATCTTTATCGGTATGATGATATTTACAGCTGGTTTTTTTGCTGCCCATTCTGTTGCAAGCAGTTGGATTGGGCGGCGGGCACGTCGCGCAAAAGCGCAGGCATCCTCACTTTATCTGTTTTGCTATTATGCAGGGTCGAGTGTGGCAGGAACATTGGGTGGAATTTTCTGGCTCAATTTAGGTTGGACAGGCGTTGTTGCCTTTATCGCTGCACTTCTGCTAGTTGCACTTTTTGTTGGCCAGCGTTTACGTAAACTACCAGAGGCGGCGAGAATTTAATTTTACCGACAAGGACTGCTGAAATTTAAATTAAGTATATAATGTACATAGAGACTTTTTTACGGTAAATATTAACTTAATTTATTAATAATTGCAGGAGAGCATATGACAAGTCATTTTCTAACGCTGTGGGATATTCTGGCGACTACATTTTCGATTTTCTTTTTTATTGCTTATTTACTGATTCTGTTTCAGGTGATTTCGGATCTGTTCAGAGACCACGAGTTGAGTGGATTTTATAAAGCGATTTGGATTATCTTTTTACTATTCATCCCGCTACTGACCTCTCTTCTGTATCTGGTTACTCGCGGTAAGGGCATGGCACAACGTTATCGTGCATCAGTACAAAAGAATGTTTCAGATACCAATGAATATATTCGTCAGGTAGCCGGTAAATCCCCAGCCGAGCAGATTGCTGACGCTAAAAAATTATGGGATGACGGTGTGATTACTGAAAGTGAGTACATGCAGCTTAAAGCAAAAGCATTAGCTTAAGCGTTGATTCATCCGAAAGGCTAGATGTCGTTTTTGGTCATTTAGCCTTTTTCATTTCTTTCTCTTCAGTTCGCCAGATTTAAATAAAGCCCCTACTGCTGTGGTAAATCGTATTATCCATCCGCGACTCCCTCCCTGTAGACTTCTTTTTGTTACATATTCAACTGAATTTATGGCAATGCACTGTCTCAACATATTGCTTTTTTTACTCACTCTAAATATTGTATGTTGTAACTAAAATTACCTTTACTAGAAAACAAAATGAACAAATATGACTTGATTGATCGACTCAATAAGCGATTCAGCGCGTTAGAAGCTGAGTTGCAACGCCTCCACCAGCAACTTAATGATTTACCGCTGCTTGCTGCTCGAGTTTTCACTCTTCCTGAAATAGAAAAAGGAACTGAACATGAACCAATTCATCAAATAACAGTCACGGCAACAGTGGGTAATCACGCCAGAGAATTGGGGCTGCAACATTTTCAGCGACTTTTTATTCATCATCAGGGTCAAAATACCAGTAGCAAAGCTGCTCTGCGATTACCTGGTGTACTCTGCTTTTCGGTGACAGTGCATCAATTAAGTGATTGTCAGAATACTATTCGCGAAATTAACCAGTTAAAAACTGAATTGGAACACATCATCACTATTGAATCAGGATTGCCCAGCGAGCAGCGTTTTGAGTTTGTCCATACCCACCTGCACGGATTGATCACCTTGAATACCTATCGCACGATCACGCCACTGCTAAATCCCAGCTCAGTGCGTTTTGGATGGGCCAACAAGCACATAATCAAAAATGTCACCCGTGAAGAGATTTTGACTCAGCTAAATAAAAGTCTGAATTCAGGTCGGGCTGTCTCGCCGTTTACACGTGAACAATGGGTAGAATCTATTAGTCGAGAAATAACGGACATTAAGCGTTTACCCGAAAAAACGAAATTAAAAATAAAGCGCCCCGTTAAAGTGCAACCCATTGCACGAGTCTGGTATCAAGAACAACAAAAACAGGTGCAACACCCCTGCCCTATGCCATTGATTGCATTTTGCGAGGTTCAATCCGAAGCTGACTTACCTAAATTAGGTGAGCTATCAGACTACGATGCTCGCCATATCAAACATAAATATAAGCCAGATGCTAAACCGATGAAGTTACTGATCCCGAGGTTACATTTATATATTGAGGCAGATAAATCTTAAGCAGCTAAAAGCAAAATAACCTACCTTGCTCATCCAAGTAAGTAATATTGCCGCTGGTGTTATTAAAATTATACAGCGTGCTATTTTATTCCGAAAATTTTTAACCGGCAGAAAAATGCCGGAAGCTCATCCGGCATTAAGACCATAAATACGCAATAATTATTTCATACTTCCGACCATCTCTTCCGGTCGGACCCACTCATCAAATTGCTCACTTGTTAGATAACCTAACTTAAGCGCAGCCGCTTTTAGTGTTAACCCTTCTTTATGCGCCTTCTTAGCAATTTCAGCCGCTTTGTCATAGCCAATATGAGTATTCAGTGCAGTGACTAACATCAATGACTCATTTAGCAACTGAGTAATACGGTCGCGATTTGGCTCAATTCCAACAGCGCAGTGCTCATTAAATCCACGCATACCATCCGCTAATAAACGGATTGATTGTAGGAAATTATGAATAACCAGCGGACGGAATACGTTCAGCTCAAAGTTACCAGATGCCCCGCCTATATTCACAGCGACATCATTACCCATCACTTGGGCACATAACATGGTCATCGCTTCACATTGAGTCGGATTCACTTTACCTGGCATAATGGAACTACCAGGCTCATTCTCAGGAATAGAGATTTCACCGATACCGCAACGAGGACCCGAAGATAACCACCGCACATCATTGGCAATTTTCATCAACGAGGCAGCGAGACCTTTCAATGCACCATGGCCATGAACCAATGCATCACAAGTCGCTAAAGACTCAAATTTATTCGGGGCCGTGATGAAGGGTTGATGCGTCAGTGCGGCAATTTCGTTGGCAACACGCACAGCATATTCAGGATGCGTATTCAGCCCCGTTCCGACAGCGGTTCCCCCAAGAGCCAATTCGCAGAGGTGAGGAATAGCGGACTCTATGTGTAACCGGCTGTGAGATAGCATTGCCACCCAGCCTGATATCTCCTGCCCCAATGTTAATGGTGTGGCATCTTGCAAATGTGTCCGGCCAATTTTCACAATATCGCGAAACGCTTCTGCTTTTTCCGCTAACGTGTCCTGTAATATCTTCAATTCCGGCAGCAGATCTTCTTTCAATGCAATCACAGCGGCAACATGCATTGCTGTTGGGAATACATCATTCGAGCTTTGACTCTTATTAACGTCGTCATTGGGATGAACTAAGCGACCATTCCCTCGTTCACCACCGAGCAATTCACTGGCTCGATTCGCGAGTACCTCATTCATATTCATATTAGTTTGAGTACCAGAACCGGTTTGCCAGATTGATAACGGAAACTCACCTGAATGACGGTCATCCAACACTTCATCGGCCGCGCGCATAATGGCATCTGCACGCTCGACTGCCAACAGCCCAAGCTCCTGATTAACCTTCGCTGCCGCACGTTTTGTCAGGGCCAAAGCGTGAATCAATGCAGTAGGCATTTTCTCTTGTGAGATCTTAAAATGCTCCAATGAACGTTGAGTTTGTGCTCCCCATAGCTGGCTTGCTGGTACATCAATAGGCCCCATGGAGTCTTTTTCACTGCGAGTCGCTGCCATCATGATCTCCTTAACATTTGGATCTGAAAAGTTGAAGTCTGCTATACCGTTCTCCGGCAATACGACATCTATCATGGCATATTTATCGACAGCTTGATGCGATTGATTCGTATTTCTGTCGTTTATGATGCCAACCTGCGAGACGATTAGCATTACTACTTGCAACCCCTTGACCCCCATTGTTTACTAAGGGACTATTTTCCCTTTTCTCGGGCTCGGGCTTTTGCCTTATCACATGGCTGACTGGCGTCTCACCCTATTTTGGCCCTTAACAAACGGCAGATCATCGACATGCAAAAAATGAAAAATGCAGTACAAAACTATGCTTGGGGTAGTACTACCGCGCTGACTGAGCTTTATGGTATTGCAAATCCGCAAGCCAAACCGATGGCAGAATTGTGGATGGGGGCGCACCCTAAGAGTAGTTCTGAAGTTGCGGATGCAAAGGGTCAATGGCATTCATTGCGTGAAGTCATCGAGCAAGATCCCGAAGCCAATCTTGGGCACGACGTTTTCACCCGTTTTGGCGAATTGCCTTTCCTATTTAAAGTACTTTGCGCAGCGCAGCCGCTATCAATTCAGGTTCATCCTAGCAAAGCTGCCGCCGAAATTGGCTTCGCTAAAGAGAATAAAGCAGGGATCCCGCTAGATGCAGCAGAACGAAATTATAAAGATGCAAACCATAAGCCTGAATTGGTTTATGCCCTGACCCCATTCCAAGCCATGAATGGCTTTCGCACATTAAATGATATTCAAGTGCTACTTCAGCCTTTGGCGGCTGCTCATCCGGATATCGCCGTATTTTTACGCGAACCGGATACTGAACATTTAGCCACACTCTTTGCCAGTTTGCTCAGTATGGCTGGCGAACCTAAAACACGTGCATTGGCCATCCTGAAATCAGCACTCAATAACCAACTGGGTGAACCATGGGATACTATTCGCAGTATTTCTCGCTTCTACCCTGATGATAGCGGCTTGTTCTCCCCTTTGCTGTTAAACGTCGTGACGTTACAACCAGGTGAAGCCATGTTCCTCTATGCCGAGACACCTCACGCTTATCTAAACGGAGTGGCGTTGGAAGTGATGGCCAACTCCGATAATGTATTGCGCGCTGGCTTAACGCCAAAATTTATTGATATTCCGGAGTTAATGGCTAACCTGCAATTTATTCCTAAACCAGCGGAGACTTTGCTCACTAGTCCACAGCAGCAAGGTAATGAGTTGGTCTTCCCGATCCCCGTTGAAGATTTTGCCTTTTCGTTGCACACATTAACTGCTGAGCCCCAGACATTAGCGCAAAACAGTGCCGCAATAATATTCAGTGTTCAAGGCGAGGCTGTCTTACAAAAACAGCAACAGAAAGTCACGTTACTGCCGGGTGAGTCCTGCTTTATACCGGCCAACGAATCGCCAGTAACGGTACAAGGAACAGGCTCTATTGCACGTGTTTACAACGCAGAATGAACAAAGTCACTCATTTTGTTGTCAATTACTGGCTTTTTGCCGTTGTGATAGTTAGATTTCGTTTCTCGCAATAAAGAGTTATTGCATCAATAATATTGGTTTGTGAACAGTTTGGCCTATATTGATTTGAGGATTTTTTTAAGAATTCTCTTTGGTGATATTTAACGAGTAACTCAGTACCGTGATCAACACAGTGTATTTGGTATATTAGATAAAGGATGAACAGAACAATGAAAAAATCGTTAGTGGCTGTCAGCGTCATAGTCGTTCTTGGCGCAGCATGGACTGGGGCCTCATGGTATACCGGTAAACTGATTGAGCAACGTATGGGTGAACTGGTTGATAGTGCAAACGGTCAGATCCGCACGCTGTTGCCGAAAGCCGGTGTAAAACTCGCGTATACAGACTATCAGCGCGGCTTGTTCACGAGCCAAGTTCGTTATGTCCTGCAAGCAGATAGCAGTGTTGCTGGTGAAAAAGCGTTAAAAGATGGCGATGAAGTCGCGTTTATCGAAACTATCGACCACGGCCCTTTCCCATTAGCACAATTGAAGAAATTCAATCTAATCCCAAGCATGGCATCGGTACATACCGAACTTGCCAATACTCCAGCGTTAAAAAAACTGTTTGAGGTCACCAAAGGACAGTCGCCGTTTACAGCAGACTCTCGCATTTCCTACAGCGGTGATACTTCTTCTGCCATTACCTTTATTCCGATCGACTATAAGCAAAATACCACCAGCGTGAAATTCTCTGGTGCCAAGATTGATGCTGATGTTTCCCGTGATCTCCGTAATGTGAAGATGAGCGGCGATAGCGAGAATATTGTTTTTGCGACCAAAAATCAGTGGGATCAAATAGAGCAATTCACGCTTCAAGGTTTGGTACTGAAAAGCGATAGCCAAATGGGTAAATTTGACCTGAGTATTGGCGATCAACAGCTTGGTATTAAGCAGATGAGCTTCAGTCTAGATGGCAAAGAGACTGCAACATTAGTTGGTTTCAACCTCAATACCCAATTAGGCGAAACCGACAAAGACTTAAACGGTAAGCTGACTTACACCTTGGATTCGTTGAAAATTCAGGGAAGTGATTTTGGCTCAGGCAAATTAGCGTTTGCTTTTGATCGTTTGGATGGCCAAAGCCTCAAGCAGTTTACCGCCGCTTATAATCAACAAGCGCTGAAAGCTGTGCAAGCTGGCGAAAATCTAGATGCAGAAGCATATCAGCAAGAAATGACAGAAATGTTGATAGCTAAGCTCCCTGCGCTACTGAAAGGCAGCCCAACCTTTAGCATCGCGCCACTGAGTTGGAAAAATGCCAAAGGTGAAAGTACCTTTACGCTAAATGTTGATCTTGCTGACCCAGCAACAGCGAAAACCGACGGCGAACCTCTGTTAACGCAAGCAGTGAAGAAAGTCGATGCTACGTTGACGATTCCAATGCCGATGGCAACGGAATTGACCATGCAGGCAGCTCAGTTACAGGGTTACAGTCCGGAAGAAGCGCAAAAATTGGCACAACAACAGGTTCAAGGCATTGCCGCCATGGGCCAAATGTTTAAGCTGACTACAACGAAAGATAATGTTATCAGCAGCAGCATCCACTTTGCCGATAACAAAGTCGATTTGAATGGTCAGAAAATGTCAGTACAAGAGTTTGTTGGCTTATTTGGTATGTTTGGCGGAGCACCTGCTGAAGATGATTCTGGCGACGAACCAGCAGATGCACCTGCTATTGGTGTTGCGCCTGAACCAGTAACACCAGCACAATAAATATAATTAGTGCAGTAGCAAGACGGAGCCTAATGGCTCCGTTTTTATAAGATATATGTGTAGCTAAACTGATCTTATGGTACCTGGCTCATTAATTTAATAAATAACATTAGTTTAATAAGTAATAGTGTGATGTATTCGATCTATTCCCTGCGACACCATCACTTTGTTGATAAAAATAAACACCTGAATTGTCATTGTCACATATTAACGTCAATGTATATTTTGCCAGTTTTTCACCAAACATCTCCTCTGAACTAATGATGCCGATATTATCTGCGATTCGCTTATATTGATATTGACCAGAATAGTCATTCCCGTTATTAAGCACTTTATAATTGTATTTTTTATCGCTTCGATATTGCATTTTGTAAACATTACCAGCCATCGGGTTTGTCGGGCTGTAACTGGCTGAAATTGCCATAATAAAATCTTTACCTTCAATGCTTTCAGGCACCTTGCAAGTTGCGCTGGCCGTTCCAATCGAACATAGAGCAATAACAAAAAGTAATCTTTTCATATATTATTCCTATAAGTATTAATATAACCAATTAATAATGATCTGCGTGAGCTATTAAGCCAATTAAATATAATTTAATTGTATCTTACTTAGAATAACCTCACATCAATCGATAGTGAAAATTAAAAATCATTAGTTATTATCAAAAGTTAACTCATTAAGATAGTTATTCTGACGAGGCAGGTAATGATAATACCGATAGTGGCGGAGAAAACAGACATATCCTGGGCCACGTAATACAGACTGAAGAAAAAATTAACTTCTGCTACCCAGATCGCTGTCTCCGGGTAGCCCGTTAATCATTCTTGTGAGTTCTTCACAGCGGATAATTTTTTCTGATGACAAAGTAAAGCGGGCAAAAACCTCAAACTCGCTCTTCTCACCCTGATTTTTTTCCACATTTACATAGTGATGAGTGAACACAGTGTCATTTTCAGCCACGACACTTTTAATAGAAATGCTCATCTGTTTTGTATGCGATTTAATGGCCTTCATATGTTTGATAAACCCATGATAGTCCAGTTGCTTACCATCCACGCTCTGTTGATAATCAGGAGTAAAAAATGCTGCGATTTTACTCTCGTCATGCAATGGATCCGTAATGAGCGTCTGTAGTGCCGCAATGACTATCTGCTTAATGTTTTGCATTTTGATTCTCCATTCTGAGTAATGGCAGAAAGTCTACCTCAGGACTTAACTGGTATATTATCGACATTAGGACAACATATACGGTTAATCGGCCATGCAGATAAAAACATCTCAGATTAAATATGACGCTATGCATTCAACGGAGTGGCATAAGCACGGTTCAGGCCAGTTATTCTGGCTCAGCCAGGGACTTATGATAATTGAGACGGAATTGATTCAATGGATTGTTACCCCAGGGTCGGTGGGGTGGTTTCCGGCAAATCTGTACCACAGAGCCCGGAGTTCGGGGGCCGTAAGCGGCAAATGTCTTTACCTTAAACCATCATCCTGTCTTCATTTACCCCTCAGTTCTGGGGTCTACGGAGTGGATAGTTTCATCTTGGAGCTGCTTGAACGGCTATGCCTGAACAGGCCTGACGATTACAGAGATGCACTTCTGCAAGTATTAACCTGTGAACTGAATCAGCTACCTGAATTGCCACTTCAGCTCACAATGCCAGAAGATCGTCGGGCGAGAAATGTTGCAAACGAATTATTAAAAAACCCTGAATGTGTGCTGAGTCAGACACAACTGGCCCATAAATGGGGTATTAGTGTACGAAATCTTAGCCGCTTGTTTCATCAGGAAACCGGGCTTACTTTTAGCCGATGGCGTCAACAGGTAAAAGTGCTCTCTTCGCTTCAATGGATTTTCGCCGGATTATCCGTAAACGAAGTGGCATATTTGAGCGGCTATAACAACGTCAGTACTTATATTGAGATATTCCGGGAACGTTTTGGGAAAACGCCGGGACAGTTTAAGGAAACAGACAAATTGGCAGTGAGTCCATTAGCGACTGTCACATTTAAAACTAAGCCTTAACAATGAGTTGCGTTAATATCGTGTTTTTTTACTCCATTGGCCTTCAAACCCCATCTTCTATTCTCAAGCTGAGCCCCTGCGGATCAACACCGGCGGTAATATAACGTCCTGCAATTGCAAATCGACGCCTGCGATGCGTTGAAGTAAACGTTGTCCGGCGCTGTAACCAATCTCACGCGCTGAACTGGTGATGATGGTTAATGGCGGTTCAGTCAGCTCAGCTTCTGGTGCATCACCAAACCCGATCAGTGCAACTTGTTGATCGAGGTAAGTATCGACACCCGCACTCCCAATAGTTCTACCGGTACGCAAAATGCCGAAATAAGCCCCAAGCGCGACCGACGCTTGATGGCAAATTATGGCACTCACATTAGGATGATGACGCAGTAAGGTTTCTGTTGCATCAGCAGCCACTTGCTGTTGTCCATCACATTCAACCACCCATTCCGATCGAAAAGGCAGGCCATACTGTAGCAATGTGGCGCAAAACCCCCCTAATCGTTCCGCACGAGTTAATGAGTGCGAGAGCCCCCCTAAGTAGGCAATTTTCCGATGACCACGATCGATGAGAAACTCCGTCGCCATTTTGGCGGCTTGCATATTATCTGGACGTACAACATCAACGCCTTCCAATACATTCGCACGGGCCGCACAAATGAGGGGAATATCGTGTTCTGCGGCCTTTTGCTGTAACCCCATATCTGCTCTGGCACCGCCTCCCAGCACTAATCCATCAACACCTTGATCAATAAGTGTATCGAAACAACGCAATAGCCCCTTGCCTTCTCGGCCACTTTGCGTCAGAAACAGAACTTTACCTTCTGCCTCGATCGCCTCACTTAAACCGGCGGTCATTGCAGCATAGAAAGGATCGCCTAAGTCGCGGACAATCAAGCCGATCACCCCTGACTCCCCTCCTCGCAGTTGAGCCGCCTGCCGGTTGCGGACATAACCTAATTGTTCGATAGCCTGATTGACGCGATCAGAAGTGGTAGGAGAAATACGGCCTTTACCACTGATAGCTAACGAAACCGTCGCTACAGAAACACCCGCATATTTTGCCACATCAGTAATGGTGATTTTTTTAATGGTCATACCAACAAATAAGCCAAGTTAAACGTTTAATCCCAGAAATGACTCTAGCACAATCAACGGATCTGACATTGCAGATCAACACTCAGCAAGGATCCTCGATTTGCATACATTAGCTGTGGACACGATAAAATACGCGCCTTTAGTTCTATCTAGCGTAATAAATGCGAAGGTTATACAAAAACAGGATCAATAATTGTGAGTTATCACTCATATTATCTGGGTTAAACGTTTTATCTTATTTTACCTCCAGCTAAGGAGACGAAAAGATCACCACGATCGAGTGTTTTAAGAACAGGAGCCACTATGTCAGCGGTAAAAAAACAAAAAATCACGCTGTGGGAATTTTTCCAGAGTTTAGGGAAAACCTTCATGTTGCCGGTCGCCTTGCTCTCCTTCTGTGGGATCATGTTGGGCATCGGCAGCTCACTGAGCAGTAAAGATGTCATCACCCTCTTACCCGTCATCGGTCACCCTGCTTTCCAGCTATTATTCACTTGGATGAGCAAGGTAGGTTCTTTTGCTTTTAGCTTCTTACCGGTCATGTTTGCCATCGCTATCCCCTTGGGTATGGCGCGCGAAAATAAAGGCGTCGCGGCATTTTCTGGTTTTGTCGGCTTTGCTGTACTCAACCTCGCCACTAACTTTTATCTCACCACCAGCGGCGTATTACCTACCACAGACCCTTTGGTACTGAAAACCCATAACATTCAGAATATATTAGGGATTCAGTCTATCGATACGGGCATATTGGGTGCGGTCATTGTTGGGGTTATTGTTTATTTACTGCATGAACGTTTCAACACCATTCGTTTACCCGATGCTTTAGCTTTCTTCGGTGGCACACGCTTTGTTCCTATCGTCACTACGGTGGTTCTTGGTCTCATTGGCTTATTGATCCCATTGATCTGGCCTTGGTTCGCTGCCGGTATTAATGGTTTGGGTCGGTTAATAAATGGGGCCGGTATATTCGGCCCAATGATATTCGGCAGTGGCGAGCGCTTATTACTCCCGTTTGGTCTGCATCATATTTTGGTCGCATTGATTCGTTTCACAGAAGCGGGTGGCACGATGGATGTTTGTGGCCATAGTGTCAGTGGTGCACTGACTATTTTCCAAGCACAACTATCCTGTCCGACGACCACCGGCTTCTCTGAAAGCGCCACTCGCTTCCTGTCTCAGGGTAAAATGCCCGCATTTCTTGGTGGGTTGCCCGGTGCTGCATTGGCGATGTATCACTGCGCAAAACCAGAAAATCGCCATAAAATTAAGGGATTGCTGATTTCTGGCGTGGTTGCCTGTGTCATTGGCGGAACAACCGAACCCATTGAGTTCCTATTCTTGTTTGTTGCACCGTTCTTGTATCTGATCCATGCGATCCTAACAGGCTTAGGCTTTACTGTGATGGCGTTGTTGGGCGTGACCATTGGGAATACTGACGGGAATATCATTGATTTCGTGGTGTTTGGTATTCTGCACGGAACTGCCACTAAATGGTATTGGGTGCCGGTTGTCGCTGGCATTTGGTTCGTTGCGTACTATATGATCTTCCGATTTGCCATACAGCACTTCAATATTAAAACGCCGGGACGTGAAAATGAAACCGTCGCCAGCAGTAATGCAGAAAAAGCGGCTGCGGGTGGTGCCGTCACCGGTAAATCTGGCTATAACTCCCCTGCTATTCTTCAGGCTTTGGGCGGCGCGGATAATATTGTCTCACTGGATAATTGTATTACCCGTTTGCGAATGTCAGTCAAAGACATGAACCTCGTGGATAAAGAAGCCTTGAAGGCTAACCGCGCCATCGGCGTGATTCAATTGAATGACCATAATTTGCAAGTCGTTATCGGCCCGCAAGTGCAATCAGTGAAAGATGAATTAGACTCACTGATAAGCAATGGTCAATTTGCCCTGCCTTAGCGCTGTCACACAGTAAGCGCCGTTACTTACATTCTGATATACCCAACGTTCTTGACGTGACAGCGGCTCGTTCTGTCACTTCAAAAACCGAGGGTATATTTTATAAGCGAGATACTCATGTTCGATTTCTCCACGCCGGTTGACCGTCATGGCACTTGGTGTACCCAGTGGGACTATATTGCTGACCGTTTTGGTGCGGCAGATCTACTGCCATTTACTATTTCTGATATGGATTTCCCGACCGCTCCTGTGATTTTACAAGCACTCAACCAACGTATTGAGCACGGAGTATTGGGCTACAGCCGCTGGCAACATGAAGATTTTCTGGGGGCTATTCGTCATTGGTATCAGCAACGCTTTGGTTGCCATATTGATACATCGATGGCGGTCTATGGACCATCAGTGATTTACATGGTGGCCCAATTGATTCGCTGCTGGTCAGCACCCGGTGATTTTATCGTCACCCACACCCCCGCTTATGATGCTTTTTATAAGGTGATCCTCGGTAATCAGCGGCAACTACTCAGTTGCCCACTCCATAAAGTGGATAACCAATGGCAATGTGACATGGCACATTTGGAGGCCCTATTAGCGCGTCCTCAAACTAAAGTGTTATTACTGTGCAGCCCACACAACCCCACTGGTAAAGTGTGGACACCTGAAGAGTTGGCTCATATGGCTGAATTGTGTGAGCGCCATCAAGTGAAAGTAATCAGTGATGAGATACATATGGACATGACGTGGGGTAATCAACGGCATACGCCATGGAGTCAGGTAGGACAAACACCGTGGGCCTTGCTAACATCGGGTTCCAAGACATTTAATATCCCCGCATTAACTGGCGCTTATGGTTTTATCAGTGATACGGAAACCCGCGACACCTATACCCAAATGTTGAAAGGTCGTGATGGCCTCTCTTCCCCCGCCGTATTCGCTATCGTGGCGCATATTGCCGCTTATCAGCAAGGGGCCCCTTGGTTAGACGAATTACGCAGCTACCTGCAAGCCAACTTAGTTTATGTGGCACAGCGCTTAAATGAAGCCTTCCCAACATTGAATTGGCAGCCACCGCAAGCGACCTATCTGGCATGGATTGATTTACGGCCACTGAATCTTGACGATCATCAATTACAAGAAGTGCTCATCGAAAAAGAGAAAGTAGCCATTATGCCGGGTTTCACCTATGGCGAAGAGGGTCGAGGCTTCTTACGGCTTAATGTTGGCTGCGCACGTAGTAAGGTAGAGGCCGGCATGGATAAACTGATTAGCGGTATCCGGTTTTTACAGGGAAAATAGCTGAATTCAGTCGTCCGTGTCGCTATCTCACCACTGCCACACTGATTCTTCTCGCACCATTCCGTTAATGGATGGTGCGCTACCTTGCTATCACCCCGTCACTCATCATTATGCGTGATGAAAATCACCTTTCTATGCAACGCGGTGGATATTTTCACTGATTTGTTTTTATAATGTTCCGCACTTTACCGACTAGAATCGATTTCCGATAAAAGTGAGTGCACATTATGATTGATCCCCGCCAGCCCTTGACCGACATTCATCGCCATCTTGATGGCAATATCCGTGCGCAAACCATTCTGGATTTGGGTCGCCAATTTAATCTTCCCTTACCTGCCAATGAACTTAGTGCCCTGCGCCCACATGTGCAAATAACCAAAACTGAACCGGATTTGGTCAGTTTCCTGCAAAAGTTAGATTGGGGCGTCGCAGTATTAGGTTCCCTAGAGGCCTGTCGCCGTGTGGCTTATGAGAATGTCGAAGATGCTGCCAATGCGGGTTTGCATTATGCCGAGCTGCGCTTCTCCCCCTTTTACATGGCCATGAAACACCAATTACCCGTTGCCGGTGTCGTGGAAGCAGTAATTGACGGCATTACCGCCGGTTGTCGTGATTTCGATATTGATATTCGCTTGATCGGTATTCTCAGCCGGACATTTGGTGAGCAAGCCTGCCTGCAAGAACTTGATGGGTTACTGGCACACCGCGACGGCATTACCGCGCTAGATCTGGCCGGTGATGAACTGGGTTTCCCCGGCGGTCTGTTCCTCAGCCACTTTAATCGTGCGCGGGATGCGGGTTTACGTATTACTGTTCATGCTGGTGAAGCCGCTGGCCCTGAAAGTATCTGGCAGGCAATCCGTGAGCTCGGCGCAGAGCGTATTGGTCATGGTGTCAAAGCAGTGGAAGATATTAAGCTGATGGATTATTTGGCTGAACACCGTATTGGTATCGAATCTTGCCTAACGTCCAATATTCAAACCAGCACGGTCGCCTCATTAGCAACACACCCACTGGCTCTATTCTTGCGCCACGGCGTCATTGCTTCAATCAATACCGATGATCCTGCGGTTCAAGGCATTGAAATTGGCAACGAATATCATGTAGCAGCACCTGCTGCGGGGTTAACGCCAGCAGAAATTCATCAAGCGCAAGAGAATGGTCTGACGATGGCCTTCCTTAGCGAATCTGAAAAGCAGGCTCTGCACGATAAAATCCTAGGATAGTCAGTCACCACAATCGACATAAAAAAACGCCCGTATCTCAATCAGGTACGGGCGTTTTTCTATTTTGAACCCAAATCAATTGGCTGTTACCGGAGTCTACTTCGTCTCGACGCTATCCCTTGAAGCAGGCGATGCCGTCGATAGCGCCAGCTCGGCGTTCTCGCGCGCCACCCTTTTGGCGTAACGTTGTGCTAATACCGCACAAACCATCAATTGAACCTGATGGAATATCATCAATGGCAATACCATCACCCCGACTACAGAGGCGGGGAACAATACATTTGCCATCGGAATACCGTTAGCGAGACTTTTCTTCGATCCACAGAACACAATGGTGATTTCATCTGCCGTATTGAAGCCTAACCAACGTGCAGCCAACGTATTGACGACTAATACGACGGTGAGCAAAACCATCGAGCAGACTAATATCGCCAACAACGACCAACCATCAATCTGATGCCAAATCCCTTGGACCACCGCTTCGCTGAACGCAACATACACCACCAAAAGAATGGATGACCGGTCAGTAATATTCACCAGCTTTTTATGGCGTTCAACCCATTTAGCGATCAATGGGCGTGATAGATGGCCGACAATGAATGGCACCATCAATTGCATGACGATTGAACCAATGGCATGCAACGTATCTGTCTCCCCGCCTTGCGTCTGCATCAACATGCCCACCAAAATCGGGGACAGGAATACACCGAGAATGCTCGATGCTGATGCACTACAGATTGCCGCCGCCACATTTCCCCCCGCCACGGAGGTATAAGCAATGGCGGATTGAACGGTAGCAGGTAAAGCACACAAGTAGAGAAAGCCCAGATACAGGGTTGGCGTTAACACGCCAGGCACCAAAACGTTCATCCCTAGACCTAGCAGCGGGAATAAGGCAAACGTACTGAGGAAGACCACTAAGTGCAGCTTCCAATGCCCCATCCCCGAAACTATTGCTGCGCGAGATAACTTAGCACCGTGCATAAAGAACAATAATGCGATTGCCGCTGTCGTCAGGTGTTCAAACCACACTTTAACTTCCCCTTCGCACGGGAAGATTGACGCGATAATCACCACACAAATCAGCACTAATAAAAACGTATCTATCTTAAGACGTTGTAACCATGACATGCCAAAGTGTTCCTCATTCCCTTCTTAGCTGGGATCCGCTTAGCTGCCCTTAATTTGCCGACGTGACAGGCAACGCTTTTTTCTGCTGATCAGAAGCGATACCCAACTCAATCAACTCCATCACCTTAATCGCTTCACTGGCCGGAACAGGGTTAGCCGCATTACCCAAGATAGCATCACGAATACCGGCGTAATAAGCGGGATAATTACCAGGAATGGTCAATAGTGGTTTCTCAGCAAGCACACCATCATGTGACAGTGTCACAACGCCATCGCGCATGTCATAACCCCAATCGGCTTGCGGTAAGCGTTCACCCGCTTTCAGCCGATCTTCCTGTGGGTCTAAACCAAACTTGATATAGCTGCCCTGCATACCATGGACGATGTAACGCGCCGTTTCTGCTGCGGCGAGCACTGTCCCATGCAGCACGACCCGTTGCCCAGGATAACTCAGCACCGCATGGAAATAATCAACCGACTGCGCACCGGGACGTAGCATGCCCAAATCCACATTTAATGTGTCTGGTAAACCAAACAGTTGCAGTGCTTGATCCAATAAATGCGGCCCTAAATCATACCAGATACCACTGCCAGCACCGGCTTGTTCACGCCAGCGTTGGCGGATCTCTGGACGATAGCGGTCAAAATGAGATTCAAAATAAACCACTTTCCCCAGCGCACCTTCCGCCAGCAGCGTTTTTAACGTTAGAAAGTCACTGTCCCAGCGGCGATTATGGAACACGGAAAGCAGTAAACCCGCCTCATCTGCTTGGCGCTTCAGTTCATTTGCTTGTGACAGTGTCACGGTAAAAGGTTTATCAACGACCACATGTTTACCCGCGGCCAGTGCTTTTTGTGCTAACGGGAAATGAGTGTCATTGGGGGTGGGGATCACGATGAGGTCAATGGAGGGATCGTCAAATAACGCTTGTGGGTCTGAAACCACATTCATCGTTGGCCAGTCAGCATGGACTTTACTGGCATCACTGCTGGAAACACCTGCCAGTTCCAGCCCCGGAGTGCCCATGATCAGCGGCGCATGGAAGGTTTTGCTGGCGTAACCGTAGCCCAGTAGACCCACTTTAATTTTTTCGGCCATTATATTTCCTCTTGCCCGGAGTCCCCGTTATTTTTCAAGAGGTAGTTATGTTTCCTACACCTTGAATTTTCTGGGGGTTATTGTGTTATCTGATATCTCTCGATTAACCGATTTGACACCATGATGATTCCCGCGACAAGAGGTAATTTCTTACTGCGTGTGACTCGCAGGCTTAAACCCGCACTAGCGCCTCAGTATTATCACGCCATTCGGGCTGGCGCAGGCTGCGTTGCGGGTAGTTAGTTTCTATGCTGCGACGCCTAAAATCACTGGGGCTCACCCCGACACGCTTGCGGAAAACACGAGAGAAATAAAGTTGATCGTCATACCCAACGACACGGCCAATCGTGGCAATGGGTTCTTGGGTCGTTTGCAGTAATAACTTTGCACGGATAACGCGCTGATCTTCACGCCAACGCAGGATGTTAATCCCTACTTGTTCGCGGAACAGGTGCGCCAGCCGCGAGGGCGACAAACAGACATGCCGCGCAACTTCATCAATACGCAACTCACCCGCCAGATTACCGGTAATAAACTGACATGCCTCAATGACGCGAGGGTCCATGATACGTTGCGGGCTAAGAGGGTCTTCTTCCATCGCACGCAACAGCAAACGCTCAAGCAAATTCATTCCCAGCTCTTCGCCAAAGCGCCGGCCAGATTTTTGTGTCTGTTCGATATTGGCAAACAGGCGATCAAACTCCAGCAATAAATTATTGTTTGGAAGGGATAAACGGCCAACTTCATGTGTTTTGCTGTGCCATTCCAGCCAGTCTGCCCAATACGCCCGTGGCCGGAAATAAACCCAGCGGTGATACCAACAATCGCTGTTGGGTGAGCGGCCATAATAGTGCGGTGCTTTAGGGGGAAAAAGCAGTAAATCGCCGGGATTACTGTAAAACGTATTTTCGCCATCAAAAATCTTACCCTGACCTTTAATGGTCAGATTCAGAATATAGCCTTTCATGCCGCCCGGCCGGTCGATAAAGAAATCGAGTGGTCCGTCTGCCAGAATCGGGGTTAATCCCGCGACCAGGTAGGCGTTAAACGTATAGCCTGGCAACAATGGATTGGGTTGCGGTTCCTGAACCATTCGATGGTACATATAGCCTCCTTGGAGCCCTACGCTGTTTTTGGTCTATAAACTCATCCTGCTTGTTTCAGTTTATCGGGCAGATTTCACGCCGCCCGATAGTCGTGACAAAATTGTGAGCCAGAGAGTCTTTTTTATGGATTTTTCTGTCGTCAGCGCGTTTATACCGTCCGTTTAGCCAGCTGTTTGTAACGGTCGAAGATCACCGCGGCCAGCAGAATCAAACCACGAACAACGTACTGAGAGAACGGTGAAATGTTCAGCAGGTTCATGGCATTTTCCACTGTACCGAGAATCAAGACACCAGCAATCACATAGGAAATCTTCCCGATACCGCCTTTTAGTGATACCCCACCCAGCACACAGGCTGAAATAACAATCAGTTCATAACCAATCGATGTCATCGGCTGGCCACTGGTCATCCGTGAGGCCAAGATGATCCCTGCCGCTGCTGAGACTAATCCTGACAGAACAAAGATAATAATTTTGGTGCGCACAACCGGTACCCCAGCCAAACGCGCTGCATCTTCGTTGCCACCAATTGCCAAGGTATTACGGCCAAAAGTCGTTTTATTCAACAGAAAACCAAAGAGCGCCAGACAAGCGATGGTGATCCAAATTGGCGCAGGCAAACCCAGCCAGTTGGTGTAACCCAGCGCAAAGAAACGTTCGTCTTCGATACCCACGGCTTTACCATCAGAAATGATGTATGCCAAGCCGCGGACAATCTGCATGGTAGCCAATGTGGTGATTAAAGCGTTGATCTTTAAACGCGCAATAACAAAGCCGTTAATCAAGCCACAGGCAGCCCCCAGTAACAGACCTGCGCCCACACCCAGCCACAGGCTTTCACTCATATTTATCACGACAGCAGTAGTGACACCGGCGCAAGCAATGACCGAGGCGACGGATAAGTCAAAATCACCGGATGCTAGACAGAACAACATCCCGCAAGCCACCATCCCTGACATCGAGATAGCTAGCCCTAACCCTTTCATATTGATGAAGGAGCCAAAATTAGGCACAAAAATAATGCAGCCAATAAAGACCACCGCAAAGACCACCAGCATGCCGTAACTGTCCCAGATGCGAGATAGGCCTAAGCCGCCTTTAGCCGGCGCATCCTGTGGCGGTTGTGAGGGTGACGAATTTGATGCCGGATTCTTCTTATCAGAATTCAACGTAACGCTGGACATGGTTTACTCCTTAATCAGGCAACCGCAGGCGCGGCATCAGTAGCAATATTCGGGGTGCGGAGCATCGCTAAACTTAGCGCTTGCTCTTCGGTGGCATAACCGTGGTCTAACTCGCCAGAAATCGCCCCTTCACGCATCACCACGATCCGGTCAGCCAGCCCGAGCACTTCAGGCAAATCACTGGAGGCAAACAACACGGCAATACCTTGCTTCGCCAGTTGATAAATAACGTTGTAGATTTCGTGCTTAGCCCCAACGTCGATGCCCCGTGTCGGTTCATCCAACAAGATCACTTTCATATCTTCGGATAACCAGCGACCTAAGATGGCTTTCTGCTGATTCCCCCCTGATAGATTCATAATCAATTGATGAGCACCTGGCGTTTTGATATTCAGTGACTCAATGCGTAACGCCGCATTCTCTCGTTCCCAGCGGTTATTGATCAGGCAACCCGCCGTCAATGTTTTGCGCCGAGCACTAATATTGATGTTGTCCTGCACCGAATGGACGGGAATGATGCCGTCTGCTTTGCGATCTTCAGGGCACAGCATGATACCGGCCGTGATAGCGTCAATTGGCGAGCGAATCGAGATGGGTTTGCCATCCAGTAATACCTGCCCACTGGTCAATTTTGTGCCGCCAAATACCCCTTTCAGTAACTCACTTCGGCCAGCACCGACTAAACCAAACAGACCCACAATTTCGCCTTGGTGCACCGTCAGATTGATGGGGGATTTCACGCCAATGGCTTTAACGTCTTGCAATGTCAGGCGCGCAGCACCTCGCTCACGTGGCTGATAACCGTAGATATCGCCCAAATTACGCCCGACCATGGCTTGCACCAGCGAATCATTATTGACCTGTTCCATATCATCAAAGGTGCGCACATAGCGGCCATCTTTGAAGACGGTAATGGCATCACTCAAGGCAAAGATTTCTTCCATACGGTGGGAGACATACAAAATGACCCGTCCTTCAGCACGTAACTCACGGATCACTCGGAACAATTGTTCGATTTCACGCGCCGACAGCGAACTGGTCGGCTCATCAAAAGCAATAATTTTGGCATTTCGGGCCAGCGCTTTGGCAATTTCTACCATCTGCCATTGGCCAATAGAGAGATATTTCAGTGGCGTATCGGGATCAATATCCAACCCTAAATGTGCCAACTGTATGCTGGATTCATAACGCAGCAATTTGCGATCAACCATGCCCATTTTGGTTGGTAATTGACCCAAATAGATATTTTCAGCCACCGTCATTTCAGGAACCAAATGCAGCTCCTGATAGATGATGGCGACACCGGCATCAAGCGCCTCAGTGGTATTGGTAAAATTAACCGTTTTGCCTTTAATGCGGATCTCGCCTTGCGTTGGCGTGTAATTGCCACTGAGAATTTTCAGCAAGGTGGATTTACCCGCACCATTCTCACCCATCAGAGCGTGGATCTGGCCCGCCTGACACGTGAAACTAATATCATCCAGCGCTTGAACACCGGGGAAACTTTTTCCGATGCCACAAAACGCCAAATAAGGTGACTGCTCGGCTTCCAGCTCGGCTTGTAACGCAGAATGGAGTGCTGACATGATGGCTTCCTTATAAAGTGGGGTTGCACTGGGGGCAAGCCACGCCTACCCCCAGTGCGCCATTGCGCATAGCGGAATTACATCAGGCCTTTCTTCTCTAACTCAGTTTTGAAATTATCCCGAGTGATCAACACCACATCGGTGACTTCGGTAAATTTCGCCGGTTCGACATCTTTGGTTACCCAGTCATGCAGCATCTGAATACTTTTGTAGCCATGGATATCTGGGCTCGGTAACAGGGAACCATAGAAGCCGGTCGCTTGGCCTTTGGACAGTTCGCTGACGGCATCCACACCATTGATGCCAATACCGATGACATTCGGTGCTTTAAAGCCCTGACCTTCTGTTGCCCGCACGCCGCCCAACACGGTGTTGTCATTCATGCCCACAATCAGCCAATTTTTCACTTCAGGATGCTGTACTAACATGGAGTTGGCGGCATCAAATGCGCCGGGGATATCATTGGATTTCGTCGGAACTTTATAGATCTGTTTCTCTGGGAAGCCTGCTGCTTTCAGCGCATCCATTGAGCCCGTAGTGCGACGGCGTGCTGTGTCCAACTCATCAGAGGTAATGGCCATCACAGCGGTTTCACCCGGCTGCCAACCACGATTATTCATTTCTTTCCACAATTCCTGCCCTTGGCGCTCACCAATTTTGGTCGCTGCCATCATCACTAACGGCACGCTTTCCATCGGTTTGCCTTTGGCATTCACAAATTGATCGTCAACCGCGATGACTTTCAAGTTATAGCTGCGCGCCTTAGCTTCAATGGCTGGCCCTAATTTCGGGTCCGGTGTACAGATAACGAAGCCTTTGGCGCCACTGGCCGCCAGACTATCAATTGCATTTAACGTCTTCTCACCATCGGGCACTGCAATCTTTATCACTTCGAAACCTAAGTCCTTACCGGCTTTATCCGCGAATTTCCATTCGGTCTGGAACCAGGGTTCTTCAGGTTGCTTCACCAGAAAGCCCAACTTCATGCTTTCGGCAATAGCTGAATGTGACATAACGGCCGCTAACCCAACGACTGCCAGCGCCTTAGTTAATTTATGCATAGTGTTCTCCGGACTGTTTTTGTAGGAAGAGACATTTTTTGTTTATTTATTCGTCAAGAATTCAAGTCTGACGATTTTTTGTGGAAACGTTATCAATCATGTTTTTTAGTTTCCGCAAGGCTAAATGCTTTATTAAAAGCCAGATAACCTCGCCATACCCGGTAAGACGATGACAGTTTTAGCGTGATTTATGCTTCGGAATGTAGAGCGCTATCACATCCAGAGATTACAGTTTATTTATCCATATATTCAGCAAATTTAACCTCTCTCTAACTTTTGACTGACATCACAAAAACGCTGTAGGAAGCAGAAAAGTGCATACTTCCAGCTATCTACTCCTCACCGCTTGCTTGCGCACACTTCTATCTTTGATAGCAATCAATAGGCTATTGCCAATCAATCCTCGTGTTCTGCAATCATTAGGAGCAACCACTTATGACAGGCGACGTTATCTCGGCAGAGAGTGCCATTTCGGCAAATAAGGCTATCTCCCTCGGCCTGGATTTTGGCAGCGATTCCGTCCGGGTATTGGCGGTAGACTGTCAACATGGCACCGAGATCGATACCGAAGTTGTCTACTACCCACGCTGGCAGCAAGGACTCTATTCTCAGGCGGCTCAAAACCAATTTCGCCATCATCCCCTTGACTACATTGAAGCCATGGAGCAAGCCATTCGTCAGGTGGTCGGCCGATTGTCAGCAGAACAGCGCCAACAGATTGTGGGGATTGGGGTTGATACCACCGGCTCAACACCGGCACCGATTGATGCGCAAGGTCGGGTCTTAGCATTACGCCCTGATTTTGCCGATAACCCCAATGCGATGTTTGTCTTGTGGAAAGACCACACAGCGATTGAAGAAGCTGAAGAAATCAACCGTTTATGCCGCAGTGGAGAATTTGCGGATTATTCTCGCTATATCGGTGGTGTTTATTCTTCCGAATGGTTCTGGGCAAAAATTCTGCATGTCACGCGCGCTGATGCGGCGGTACGTGAAGCGGCGGTATCTTGGATTGAACTCTGTGATTGGGTTCCCGCATTGTTATCCGGCACTACGGCTCCACAGAATATCCAACGGGGCCGTTGTAGCGCAGGCCATAAAAGTTTGTGGCATCCGTCATGGGGAGGATTACCGCCACGGGAGTTTTTAGCCGCACTGGATGCTAGTCTGGTGAACGACCTTGAATACCCCCTGTTTACCGATACCTATACTGCCGAACGTCCTGTAGGGTTAATCACTGCAGAATGGGCTGAACGTCTTGGGCTACCCGCCACCGTGATCATTTCTGGCGGTGCATTTGATTGCCATATGGGCGCTGTTGGTGCGGGTGCTCAGCCTTATACCTTGGTTAAAGTCATCGGCACCTCCACCTGCGATATTTTGATTGCTGATGAAAAATTGGTGGGTGATCGTGCGATTGCGGGCATTTGTGGGCAAGTCGAAGGCAGTGTCGTGCCCGGTTGGATAGGCATGGAGGCAGGTCAATCTGCCTTCGGTGATATGTATGCTTGGTTCAGTCGTCTGCTGAGTTGGCCATTACACCAAGTCGCCTTGGCACAGCCCGAATTGCAACCACAGCTAAAACAAATTGAATCTACTCTATTGGCCTCACTGACGGCTGAATGGGCGAAAAATCCCTCTCTTGATCACCTTCCAGTGGTTCTGGATTGGTTTAATGGTCGCCGCACTCCTAATGCCAATCAGCGCCTAAAAGGAGTGATTACCGACCTGAATTTGGGTACCGATGCTCCTACGCTCTTTGGCGGGTTTATCGCCGCGACAGCATTTGGGGCGCGTGCCATTATGGAATGCTTTGAACAACAAGATATCCCCGTGGAGAACGTGCTGGCCTTAGGCGGCATTGCCCGTAAATCTCCGGTTATCATGCAAGTTTGTGCCGATGTGATGAACCGCCCGCTGCAAATAGTGGCCTCGGATCAATGCTGTGCACTCGGTGCCGCTATTTTTGCCGCGGTAGCCGCTGGCGTGTTTGATGATGTGCCAACAGCACAACGCCATATGGCTTGTCAGATTGAACGTACCCTGACCCCAAATGCCGAGCAAGTTGCCCGTTATCAGCAGCTTTATCAACGTTACCAGCAGTGGTGTTTGTCCGCAGAACCCCATTACGCACCGATCAACCGATCTTGATGGTTAACCTTATCTATTTTTAATTGGAGTATCAGATGGACATATTCGAACAATCAGAAGTGTGGTTCGTCATCGGCAGCCAAAACCTCTATGGTCCTAAAACACTGCAACAAGTGATGGATAATGCCCATCAGGTCGCCAATAGCCTCAACAGCGAAGCAGGCTTACCCCTTAGACTGGTGCTGAAGCCTTTAGTGACCACACCCGATGAGATAACGGCCCTGTGCCGCGAAGCTAACTTTAATACCGCCTGTGTCGGCGTGATGACTTGGCTACACACCTTCTCCCCAGCCAAAATGTGGATTGGTGGTCTGTCGATTCTGAATAAGCCATTGTTGCAGTTCCACACGCAGTTTAATGCCCAGATCCCATGGGAAACTATGGATATGGACTTTATGAACCTGAACCAAACCGCCCATGGTGGCCGTGAGTTTGGTTTCATTGGCGCGCGTATGCGTAAGCAACATAGCGTGATCACCGGTCACTGGCAGGATAAAGAAGCCCATCAACGCATCGCACAATGGATGCGTGTTGCGGCAGCTAAGCAAGAAAGCCAACAACTGAAAGTGGCACGCTTTGGCGATAACATGCGCGAAGTTGCCGTCACTGATGGGGACAAAGTGGCTGCCCAAATCCAGTTTGGCTACAGCGTTAATGCTTATGGTATTGGTGATTTGGTCACGGTCGTCGATGCTGTTAGTCAGGCTGATATTGATGCGCTGGTGGAAGAGTATGAAGCCACTTATCGCTTGACCGATGCGGTAAAATTGAACGGTAACAAACGCGAAAACTTGTTGGACGCCGCAAAAATTGAGTTAGGCATGAAGCGTTTCTTAGAACAAGGTGGTTTTAAAGCCTTCACCACTAATTTTGAAAACCTGTACGGGCTGAAGCAGTTACCGGGATTAGCGGTACAGCGCCTAATGCAGCAAGGTTATGGGTTTGGCGGCGAAGGCGACTGGAAAACCGCAGCATTACTGCGCATCCTCAAAGTGATGGGAACTGGCCTGAAAGGCGGCACCTCATTTATGGAGGATTACACCTATAACTTCCAACCGGGTAATGATCTCGTGGTCGGCTCTCATATGCTGGAAGTCTGCCCATCTATTGCCAAAGAAGAAAAACCGCTGCTGGACGTGCAACATTTGGGTATCGGCGGTAAAGCTGATCCGGCTCGCTTAATCTTCTCTACCCCCGCTGGCCCTGCGCTGAATGCCAGCTTGATTGATATGGGCGATCGTTTCCGCCTGTTGGTCAATGTCGTTGATACGGTTGAGCAGCCACATCCATTGCCTAAACTCCCAGTAGCACGCGCTATTTGGCAAGCTCAGCCTTCACTGGCCACCGCCGCCGAAGCTTGGATCATCGCGGGTGGCGCGCACCATACCGTCTTCTCGCAAGCTATTGGTGTCGACGAGTTGCGCCTGTATGCAGAAATGCATGGTATTGAGTTCCTGCTGATCGACAACGACACCACACTGCCAGCATTCAAGAATGAAATCCGCTGGAACGAAGTGTATTACCATCTTAATCAGCGTTAAGCGCACCGACGTGTTATCTGCACGTGTGAACTTATTGGTCTCGATTTAACCTATAGATCTCGATTTAACCAAAGGGGGCTTAACCGCCCCTTTTCTTTTTCTATCTCGTGGGCCACTCCCATTCAGGGATATTTTCTTGCTGCACGTGTGTTTCACTCCATTGCTTATCCAACAAGATTTGATTGCAGTGCGCTTCTTCCTGCAATGCCCCCACCAATTCTGCGGCATGTGAAACCACAATCACTTGCGTATGTCGTGCGGCCTGACCAATCAAACGAGCCAGTGGTTTGAGTAAATCAACATGCAGACTGATTTCCGGTTCATTCAGTATCATCATCTCTGGTGGTCGGGGTGATAATAGCGCCGCCACCAATAATAAGTACCGCAACGTGCCATCAGAAAGCTCAGCCACCTTAAGCGGCCGTAGTAAACCTTGCTGTGACAGTTGAATTTCAAAATTAGGCAGAATATCCAACGTCGTCCCCGAGAAAGCATCTGCAACGGTGTGGTTTAAAGCTTCGCTATCCCCGATTTCGATGATGGTTTGCAATGCCGCCGCCAGATCCGAACCATCACTGGCCAGTACCGGCGTATAAGTGCCTATCTGCAATTGACGTGCGGGGGCATGTCGATCGGTGCGAAGATTGTCGTAGAAACGCCATGCTCGCATCCGCTCACGCATGAGTAGGATCTCTGGCGCGTCTCGTGGATCGGTACTGTGCGTCATTATGCTGTCATGGGCCGCTAACCCATGATAAGCCTCACGCCAACTGCCGCGTTCATCGCGAACCCGAACACGCGGGCCGCGACGCTCAGCAAAAAGGGTGTTATGAGTGAGAATATTGCCACACCACAGACTTTCAATTTTGATTTCTGGATCTCGGGCAAAATAGGAGCGACGCGGGGGCGGTAAACCAAGGTCAATGGCATAACCGTAATCGTCACCCGCGAAACCCAATTTAAGACTGACAGGATGATGCCTGACCGTGCCTTGGATCGGTTGCTCTCCAGATTTCATCGCATTGGAAAAAGACTCTGGCCCGGCCCACAGCGTAGATTGCAACCCTCCCTCTGCCGCAAGCGACTGAATCACTTGCCCTTGGCCAATGTCTGACAGCAATCTTAGTGCGCGATAAAGGCTCGATTTACCGCTGCCATTAGCACCGGTAATCACATTTAATTGCCCTAATTCCAGTACCACGTCACGCAAAGAACGGTAACCCGAGATGGCAAGTCGAGTAATCATAAGTCCCCTTTTTAATACGATAGATTCCGTTACAACCGATAACTGATGATATATACAGTACTCAATCGTCATGTGCGTTGTCTATCTCATGTTTAGGGGATATTGACGCTTTACTTGCCTGACGCGACTCGTTACCCCGTTTGTAACTGCCATAAACGTGCGTAGACACCCGCTTGATCCACCAGCGCCTGATGACTGCCTTGTTCTAGCACTTGCCCCTCTTTTAAGACCAAAATCCGGTCACACTGACGTAAAGTGTTCAACCGATGCGCGATACAAATCACAGTGCGATTGCGAGTGATCACCGGTAATTGGCGCATAATGGCTGCCTCAGACTCATAATCCAGAGCACTGGTAGCTTCATCAAGAATCAGAATTTTGGGGGCAGCCATGAGTGCTCTAGCGAGCGCCACACGCTGTCGTTGCCCGCCAGAAAGTAAACTGCCCCTTTCCCCAACTTGGGTTTGATAGCCTTGCGGCAGCGACATAATAAAATCATGGGCACCCGCTTGGCGGGCGACATGTTCAACCTGAGTATCATCGGCGTTGGGCCGGCATTGGCAAATATTGTCTCTCAACGTGCCGGAGAACAGCACGCTATCTTGCAAGACCACACTCATTTGGCAACGTAATGCCGTGGCGTCGGTAATGGCTAAATCTTGCCCGTCCACCAGAATCTGCCCGTGCTGCGGAATATAGAGACGTTGCAACAACTTGGTCAGCGTGGATTTTCCGCAGCCTGATGGCCCTGTGATACCGATAAATTCGCCGCCCGCAATCTCCAAATTAAGATTCTGCAACACCTCAGCCGTATCGGGGCGATAGCGAAAACGCACCTGTTTAAAGGTTAAATTTCCCGTCCACTCATTGCCTGAGGATAATCCCGCACTGCCCGGTTCGGCCGGACAATCCAAGATAGTACCGATGCGTTTCAGGGCAACTTGTGTATGTTGGAAATCTTGCCATATCTGTGCCAAACGCAAGATGGGCTGAGTGACATAACCTGAAAACATCGTAAATGCGATGAATTGCCCAGGACTCAGGTCACCGACCAAAACCAAATTCACGCCATACCAAAGTAAAACAGCCGACGTCACCTTGTTGATCAGTGTGATACCTTGCTCGGCCGTATTTGCTGTTCGCGCACAAGCAAAGGAAGCCCGAACATAACCCGCTAATGATTGCCGCCAGCCCCGATTAAATTGATGCTCTGTGGCTGACGTTTTAATGGTTTCCAACCCGCTAATGGTTTCGGTCAAAAATGCAGTGTTCTGTGCGCTGGCTTCATATTGCCGCTCAACCCGTTGACGTAAGACGCCTCCCACCGCCCACCAAAACAGCAGATAACACAGCAATGAAAACAGTACGATCCAAGTCAATTGGCTGCTGTAGCAAAACATCACCGTGATAAAAGTGCCGACAAAAATCAGGTCCAGCAGCATCGTCAAAGCGGATCCCGTTAGGAAGCTGCGGATCTGTTCCATTTCGCGGACTTTAGCGATTGTTTGCCCCGTTTGTTGCGCACCAAAGTAGCTCAATGGTAGCCCAAGCAAATGGCGATAAAGGCGAGTATTGAGCTCAGCCCCTACGCGACTGGAGAGATGAGAGAACAACCATCCACGTAAGAAGGTGTAACAGGGCTCAGCAATCGCCAACGCAATCATGGCACTACCCAGTACCATTAGACTTCCGATGCCCCGACTGACGAGTACTTTGTCGATCACCGTTTCAAATAGCATCGGTGTGACCAGCAAAATGCCTTGCAGTAGTAACGAGACTAAAATGATGTTGCGGAGTTGGTGCCGATACTTGGCTATCACCGGCATGAACCAACTGAAGCCAAACGCGGTTTTCTTCTGCGTCTGTTGTTCTGCTTTTGCCAGCAAAATAGCTTCACCTGACCACAGACTAGCCAGTTGCTGCTGGCTGACGGATTGCTTCTGGTGACTGGCTGCATTGTAAATGACCGCCCCATCTTCATTTAATGCCAGCAGCACGTACCACTGCGCACCATCTCTAAAGAGTATCGGTAGCGCTAAATTCCCCAAACGTTCAAATTGCTGGTATACCTTCCTCGCGCGCAAACCAATCCAACCTGCGCAGCGACAGACAGCAATGCTATCTATTTTTTCGGATGTTAATCCCAACTGATGGGCCAGTTGAGAGGGTTCGACGGGCAGATCAAAACACGCAGCGGCATGGGCTAATGCCGCCAAGGGTTGAATAGCCTGAGTTGACGTTGTACTTGTCATATCAACGCTCCCTCATGGCTTCGGATTGATATTGTTGCAGTGGGCTTAACAAATAATCAATAACCCGCCGCTGGCCTGTCTTAATCTCCACACTGACAGCCATCCCTGCCGATAGCCTGACGGGTTTGCCTTCGACAACAAGCGTATCGCTATGCAACCGAATTCGCGCAGGGAAGACGAATCCCAGTTGTTGATCCTCCATGGCATCACGGGAGACATGTTTGACTTCACCCGATAACGTGCCAAATCGGGTGTAGGGGAAACTGTCGACTTTCACTTCCACCGCCTGCCCCGGCAGTACAAAACCCACGTCTTTATTGAGTACCATGACATCCAATTCCAACTGATGATCTTCGGGCACCAACACCATCAGCGGCTGAGCGGTCGTCACCACACCACCGAGCGTATGAACAGCCAATTGCTGTATCACCCCCGCGACTGGCGCACGCAAGGTTTGCTGGCGCTGCTTTTCACTCAACTTAATCTGTTCCTGCTGCAATTGATTAATCACTTCATGGGCTTTATTTAATCGTTCTTGGTAGCTGCGTTTCTTTTCAGCCAAATAGTGCAAACGGGTCTGCGTTAAATTGAGGTTCTTCGCCTCTAAAACGGTTTGTTCACTTTGAAAACGGCTTTCTTCTGCCTTCGCGTTTAGCCATTCACGTTCTTGCACCAACAATTCGACTTCAGCAATCGACTTGGATTTAGCCAACGTTCGCAATGCTTGTAGCCGTTGATGAATGTTTTTCATCAATATTATCTGGTTGGCGATATTGGCGATAGCGGCCTGTAGCTGGGCTTGATTAACCGCCTGCTCACTGTCCATACGGGACAACTCCGCATTGACTTCCTCATGCTCTTTCGTCAAAAGTGCCGTTGACATCATGATCAAATCTTCAGGTGTTTTTGTGGGGGAGATAAAATGCGCAAGCGGGTCATCCGTCAGCAGCGCCACCATACGTGCGGCTTCTAGCAAACGATGCATCAATTGCTTATTGATATTACTGAGCTCCGCATCGATACCAATCGGGTTCAACTCAATCAAGACCTGACCGGTTTCAACCCTGTCACCATCGCGAACATTAATGGCGGTCACGACACCGGGTTCTAGCGGTTGGATTACTTTCGAATGCTCAGAGACAATAGCTTTACCGTTGGCAGAGGCATGAATATCAAGCTTCCCGACAATCGACCATATCAACACCAGCAGCAAGGTCAGCATCAAAAGCCATGCAGTTCGCCGGGCAAGTGGTGCCACAGGTCGCTCCACGACATCTAGGTAGGCAGGAAGAAAGTCATATTCATCGCGGGGACGATCGGCGGGGAAATAGTGCCGCCAGTAGCGCTTTAATGAATTAATAAGGGGCAATTTAGTCAAAAACTGTATCAACTTCATTTTAATTCCTCATGGCTAAAATCAGCCTGTTGCTGCCAAAGCTGGGCATAAACGCCATTCAGCGCCAGTAATTCATCATGATTAGCCAATTCAGTGATTCGCCCTTGGGTCATGACGCCAATACGATGGCAATGCCGAACCGTCGACAGCCGATGAGCGATGGTGATAACGGTACGATTAGCGCGAATGCGATCCATATTTTTCAGCACTTCGGCTTGCGATTCATCATCCAAAGCGCTGGTCGCTTCATCGAAAATTAATACGCGGGGATTAGCCATCAAGGTGCGAGCAATCGCGATACGTTGACGTTGACCGCCTGAAAGGGATGAACCGCCTTCTGACAGCACGGTGTCGTAGCCTAGCGGCAAAGCCAGAATAAAAGCGTGCGCCCCTGCTAGTGATGCCGCATCGACGACCTCCCTGAGCGAGGCGGTAGGCCGCGAGTGAGCAATATTTTCACGCACGGTACGGTTGAACAGATAGCTTTCTTGCATGACAACGCCCACTTGGCGTCGCAAATGTTCAGGCGAGAAATGTCCTAAAGAATAGCCATCAAGCGTGATACTCCCTTGTTCTGCGACATAGAGCCGTTGTAGTAACCGCGCCACGGTGCTCTTGCCAGAACCTGACGGCCCCACTAGCCCAATATGCTCACCCGCACGCAGAGAAAGTGAGAAGTCACGGAGTACGGGGTCTAGATCAGGGCGATAGCGGAAAAGCACATTCTTTAGTGCAATATCACCACGGATGGGTTCGTCGCTAGGGGTGGCATCTACCGCTTGCTCAGCGGGTAAGCTTAAAATGTCGGATATCAGCATTAAGCCAACTTGCGCTCGTATGCTCTGTTGCCATAAATCGACTAATTTGCTCATGGGCATTAAGGCTTGGACAGCCAACATATTAAAGGCGATCAGTTGCCCGATACTGAGCTGGACAGACATCACCTGATACGCCCCTACGACAATGACCACGGCACCGGCCACTTTTTGCAATAACTGCGCTGTTTGGCTGCTGAGATTTTGCAGATTTTGCACTTGAAAATTCGCTTCAGCAAAATCACGGGTTTGTGTTTCCCAGCGTTGCTGCATTTGCGGTTCGAGCGCTAAACTTTTGACTGTTTCAACACCCGACACAGTTTCGGTTAAAAATGCGCCGTTTTGTGCCGCGCAGCAGCACAATACTTCCACTTTTTTTTGCAATTGCCGAGTGGTCAGTACCGCTAATAAAAAATAAAGGGGTAGAACACCCAATATGATCAACGTCAGTAATGGGGAGATACACCACATCACAATAAATAATATGAGGGTAAAGGCAACATCGACACAGAGTGTCAATGCTGAACCCGTAATAAATTCACGAATATTATCGAGTTCCCGCACTCTAGCGACAATATTCCCGACATGGCGCTGCTTAAAATAGCTTAAAGGTAATTTGATTAAATGCTTAAATAACTTACCCCCTAATAAAATATCAACACGTGTTGTGGTATGAGTGAAAATATATTCTCGTAAAAACTTCAAGATGACTTCATACACCCCGACGACAATGAGTGTCGTAATTAACACATCCAGTGTGGTCAGCGCATTGTGGACGAGCACTTTATCCATGATAACTTGAAAGAAAAGTGGCGAGATCAATGCTAGAAACTGTAACAACAAGGATAAAACCAGCACTTGAGTTAATGACTTTCGATGTTGCCATAAAGCGGGAATAAACCATCGAATATTAAATCGCGAATGGCTACAATAAATAACCACCCCGCTCCATATATCAGCAAGTTCTTGAAATGTAATAATTTCAGGTTTATTACTTTCTGCATGCTGTAATAAAACTTGTTTATCGTTAAATCGTGCCAATAAAATGAACCTGCCTCGCATATCGCGAAAGGCTAGTGGCAACTGTTCAGGCTGAATGTTTTTAAGTTGCTGTGTTTTGACTTTAAAACGTGCTGATGTGACACAAGAAAATTGAGATAAATATCGCTGCAATGAAGCACGTGTGGCCATTGTCGTATGATCAATAACCGCCTTTTGACTATACTCATCAGCCGTCTGCGAATTCAACCCCGCTAAACGAAGTAATCGCGCAGCGCAGACTAATGAAGAGTGAACATGGTTTTCCATAAATTGTATTATCACCTAAAGCATTAGGAATATCGGTCACCAAAAATATCAATATCGGACCCGCCAAATAATATATAGCGCCAATATCATAAAAGGTTTTTTCTATACGACTAGCGTCAGGTAAGAGTGTGTAATTCTTTATAATTAAAGAAATGTTGATTGAACTATTAGATGAGAATTAAATTCACGCTAGGAATAAGCAAGGTAACAATATTGGAAACGTATATTAATCGCTCTGTATTCAAGTCAATGGACTAATAGCCATGAGTCACTTCACATTTATTGATTTATATCGTCAATGATGTACCACTTTGTGTGATAATTTCGCGGTGATTTATTGCCACTGAGGTTGGCTCCTGCCGTATTATCACTGATAACAGGACTTTTTCTCGCCATGACACCGACACTATCCTCTACTGCCGATGACCGATGCTCTATCCCTGCTCCCAACTCCGATACTCCGCTATTACCCATCCAACAGATTGCGCAGCAACTTGGCCTGTCGGAAGAAGCTTTAATCCCCTATGGGCATCATATGGCAAAAGTCGATATCAAAGCCTTACGGGCAGATGCCCCACAAGGTAAGCTCATTTTGGTTTCCAGTATTACGCCCACCCCCTTTGGTGAAGGCAAAACCGTCACCACCATTGGTTTAAGCCAAGGCATTAATCGGTTGGGGTATCGTGGCGTTGCGTGTATCCGTCAACCTAGCCTCGGCCCTGTTTTTGGTGTTAAAGGGGGGGCCGCAGGTGGTGGCGGCGCACAAGTTGTGCCTATGGAGAAACTGAATCTGCATTTAACGGGCGATATACATGCCATCAGTGCTGCACATAATCTGGCCGCCGCCGCACTGGATGCTCGCATGTACCATGAGCAGCGATTGGGCCAAGCCTTTAGCCAAAATACCGGTTTTCCCTTGCTAAACATTGATTCAAAACACATTCGCTGGCCGCGAGTCGTTGATCATAACGATCGTGCGCTACGCCATATTCGTGTGGGGATCGGGGGGAGTATCAATGGAGTCGAACGCGAAGATCATGTCGAAATAACGGCAGCATCGGAGTTGATGGCTATTTTGGCATTATCTGAAAGTTTGCAAGATATGCGCCAACGTATTGGTCGCATTATTTTGGCTCACTCGATCACGGGTCAAGCGATTACCGCCGAAGATTTGGGGGTTGCGGGGGCGATGACTGCCTTGATGAAAGAGACCATTCACCCAACCCTCATGCAAACGAGCGAACAGACACCGGTGTTAATCCATGCAGGGCCATTTGCCAATATCGCGCACGGTAACTCCTCTGTGCTCGCAGACCGGCTAGGATTGCAATCGGCCGATTATGTGGTGACCGAAGCCGGTTTTGGTTCTGACATGGGGATGGAGAAATTCTTTAACATCAAGTATCGCCAATCAGGTCTAGCCCCCTCTTGCGTAGTATTAGTGGCAACACTGCGTAGCTTGAAAGCGAACAGTGGTGCTTTTGATATCAAACCGGGCCAACCTCTGCCAGCCGCGATCCTCACAGAGAACATTCCGTTACTCAATGAAGGTTGTGCCAACCTGAAATGGCACATTGAACACGCCAAAAGCTATGGCTTACCGGTTGTAGTAGCGGTAAACCGTTTCCCTGACGACAGTGCAGCAGAATTGACTTTCTTAGCCGACTTTGCGCTGTCTGCGGGCGCTTATGCCTGCGAATTTAGCGACGCTTTCGCCAAAGGCGGGGCAGGAACACTGGCATTGGCTCAACAGGTGATCAACGCCTGCGAGCAATCAGCATCACCCCTGCTGCCTTACTCAGATAGTGCGACATTAGAACAAAAAATCGAAATTTTGGCTCATCGTTATGGCGCACGAGAAATTCGCTTTACCTCTGAGGCGCGCCAACAGCTTGATGAAATAACCGCCGCCGGTTTTGGTCATTTGCCCCTGTGCATGGCCAAAACACCGTTGTCGATCAGTGCCGATGCCAATTTGAAAAATGTCCCCCATGATTTTGTGCTACCCATCACCGCCTGTGCGGTATCGGCCGGTGCAGGCTTTGTCCGCATTTATGCTGGTAACATTATGACCATGCCCGGTTTGGGGGCTCAGCCAGGGTATGCCCATATTGATATAGATGACGAAGGGCATATTTGCGGGTTAAGCTAGCGCCATTCAAAGGGGTGGTAACTCACGGGATATTGCCCCTACCCAAAATAGATCAAAAGGGGCACCATGTCTCAACCACAGGAATATCAACGTATTGGGGGCTGGTTATTGGCTCCGCTGGCGTATCTCATCGTGACGCTACTCAGTGCCACGTTAATGTTGGCACTTTATGGTATGGCGATATTCTCGCCGGAATCAAGAGAGTATTTGGTGACCAACTCGCAAGCGTTTACGCTGCAATGGTATTTTTCCGTCGTCACCACGCTCCTGATGTGGGTCTACACGGTCTGGGTTATCTGGCTGTTTTGCAGTCGCTCTCGCCGCTTTGTAAAATGGTTTATTCTGTGGTTACTCGTCACCGTATTATTAGCGCTAAAAGCCTTCGCTTTCTCACCGATCACTGATGATATTGCCCTGCGCGCGCTCAGTTGGCCTCTGTTAGCCGCGGCGATATTTGTCCCTTATATCAAGCGTTCTCAACGGGTGAAAATGACTTTCACTGAAAATTAAGGGAGAAACGCACGTTTTCCCCCTAAAAAGTGGGGAAAATCGTAATAACCCTGCACTTCATCTGTTGTCGTCAGGCCGCCAATTTTGGATAATAGGCGGCTTTTATTTTTTTAGGTTCCGCAATGACTGAATACCTGCTCCTGTTTATCGGCACCGTGCTGGTGAACAACTTCGTTCTGGTCAAATTTCTTGGCCTATGCCCATTTATGGGGGTTTCCAAAAAACTGGAGACGGCTATTGGTATGGGGCTGGCAACCACTTTTGTGCTGACATTAGCTTCGGTTTGCGCATGGATGGTAAACAGTTTTATTTTGCTGCCTCTCGGGTTGGTCTATTTGCGGACACTGGCATTCATTTTAGTTATCGCAGTTGTGGTGCAATTCACTGAACTGGTGGTGCGGAAAACCAGCCCAGCGCTTTATCGTTTATTGGGCATCTTTTTACCGCTGATCACCACTAACTGTGCGGTATTAGGTGTGGCGTTGCTCAACGTGAATCAATCTCATAATTTCATGCAATCGGCGGTCTATGGCTTCAGCGCTGCCGCCGGTTTCTCTCTGGTCATGGTGCTGTTCGCCGCAATCCGTGAACGGTTGGCCGTGGCCGACGTTCCTGCGCCCTTCCGTGGTTCTTCCATCGCCTTGATTACCGCCGGTCTCATGTCGCTAGCCTTTATGGGCTTCACTGGATTGGTGAAGTTCTAATGATGTCGTTATGGATTGCCATTGGTGCATTGAGTACATTGGCGCTGGTTTCAGGCGTTGTACTGGGTTTTGCTGCTCGCCGTTTTCAGGTCGAGAGTGACCCCGTGGTTGAGCAAGTCGATGCCATTCTGCCCCAAAGTCAGTGTGGCCAATGCGGCTATCCTGGTTGTCGTCCTTACGCAGAAGCCGTTTCCAGCGGCGGCGAAAAAATCAATAAATGCGCACCAGGTGGCGAGCAAGTGATGCTCAAACTGGCCGAATTACTGGCCGTCGAGCCACAGCCTTTGGATGGCGATGAGGCCGCAGCCCACCCGCAGCGGAAAGTGGCCTTTATCGATGAAGCCAATTGCATCGGTTGTACCAAATGTATTCAAGCATGCCCCGTTGATGCCATTGTCGGTGCTACGCGCGCCATGCATACCGTCTTACCCGATCTTTGTACCGGCTGTGATCTGTGCGTCTCCCCTTGCCCAACTGACTGCATTGAAATGATCCCTGTCGCAGCAACAACAGCTAACTGGAAATGGGACCTGAGTACGATTCCGGTCACCAACTTGCCTCCTCAGTTAGTTGCCTCACAGATGATTCCGGTGAAAATGATAGATGTGGAGCAACATGTTTAAGCTGTTTACTGCCCGCCAACGCGACAACATTTGGGATTTTGACGGCGGTATTCATCCCCCTGAAATGAAGTTGCAATCAAGTACGGTGCCGATGCGCATTGCGCCTTTGCCTGAGCAAATGATCATTCCCTTGCAGCAACATCTTGGGCCAGAAGGTGAATTGTGCGTTAGCGCGGGTCAGCATGTCCTTAAGGGGCAGCCGCTAACCGTTGGCCGTGGCCGGACAGTTCCCGTCCATGCACCAACATCAGGTACCATCACCGCCATTGCACCCCATATCACTGCACATCCCTCAGGTCTGGCAGAACTTTGTGTGCACCTCACTCCCGATGGCGAGGACAATTGGCGGAAACAGCAACCCTGGGTTGACTACCTACAGCGGGACAAAGTCACCCTATTGGACCGTATTCATCAAGCAGGGATTGCGGGGCTAGGCGGTGCAGGTTTCCCTACCGCGAGCAAATTACAAAGTGGTTTAAATAGCGTCATTACATTGATTATCAACGCAGCCGAATGTGAACCTTATATCACGGCTGATGACAAGTTAATGCAAGACCATGCCGATGAAGTGATTGCGGGAACCAAAATTCTCATGCACTTACTGCAACCTCAGCAAGTGCTGATTGGCATTGAAGATAATAAGCCAGAAGCCATCAAAGCATTACAACACGCGCTGAACGGTCATGATGATATTCAGTTACGGGTCGTACCGACTAAATACCCTTCTGGCGGGGCGAAACAGCTCACCAAGATTTTGACCGGTAAAGAAGTCCCCTTTGGTCAACACTCTTCGTCCATTGGCGTGTTAATGCAAAACGTGGGGACAGTCGTTGCCATCAAACGAGCCATTATCGACGATGAGCCCTTAATTGAACGGGTGGTGACACTAACTGGTGATGCCTTATCGAAACCCGGTAATTTCTGGGCCAGAATTGGCACACCAGTGCTCCATTTGCTGAAACTGGCAGGATTTCAACCACAGAGCCAACCAATGGTGATTATGGGTGGCCCGCTCATGGGCTTTACCCTGCCCAGCTTAGATGTGCCGATCGTTAAAATCAGTAACTGTATCTTAGCTCCCGCAGAAGCCGAAATGGGGTTATCAGAACCAGAGCAATCCTGTATTCGCTGTGGTTTGTGCGTGGATGCCTGCCCTGCGGGCTTATTGCCACAACAACTCTACTGGTTCAGTCGCGGCGAAGAGCATGAAAAAGCCCGCAATCATAATTTATTCGATTGTATTGAATGTGGTGCCTGCGCTTATGTTTGCCCGAGTAATATTCCGTTAGTGCAGTATTACCGTCAGGAAAAGGCTGAGATACGCGCGCTAGACCAAGAGAGTACTCGCGCTGCTGAAGCTAAAGCACGTTTTGAGGCTAAACAAGCACGGCTGGCACGAGAAAAACTCGCCAGAGAGTTGCGCCACAAGCAAGCCGCTGTGAAATTAACGGATGCGGATCAGCAAACCGTAGAGGCTGCTGTTAGCCGATTAGCACGGCAAACCAACGACACCGATGCTGCCATCACAGTGACGGCTGGGCAGACACCGGATAATAGCGCGGTGATTGCAGCCCGTGAGGCCCGTAAAGCACAAGCTAGAGCGCGTCAGGCTGAAAAACAAAATGCCATCGTGGTTGAAGCGCCCGCCGAGGCAGTTGATCCGCGTCAAGCCGCTGTTGCTGCTGCTATCGCCAGAGTGAAAGCCAAAAAAGCAGCACAAGCTGAAACTGCGCCAGTGGTTGAGCATCAACAAGCTGAAGAGTTACAAGAAGATCCGCGCAAAGCCGCGGTTGCTGCTGCTATCGCCAGAGTGAAAGCCAAAAAAGCAGCACAAGCTGAAGCTGCGCCAGTGGTTGAGCATCAACAAGCTGAAGAGTTACAAGAAGATCCGCGCAAAGCCGCTGTCGCTGCTGCTATCGCCAGAGTGAAAGCCAAAAAAGCAGCACAAGCTGAAACTGCGCCAGTGGTTGAGCATCAACAAGCTGAAGAGTTGCAAGAAGATCCGCGCAAAGCTGCGGTTGCTGCAGCCATTGCCAGAGTGAAAGCCAAAAAAGCGGCGCAAGCTGTTAACCCAGACTAATTCAGGATAAATGGCGCGCTGCCGTACACCAACGGCAGCGTATTAACGCACTGACATGAGATAGCGATAGCGACACGCGATATCCCGCATTTTCGATTCGGCATGGCAACTGTCTATCTCAATCACTTCCATTTCAACCCCGCCGCCAAACTCTTCACGCAATTTGGGCAAAACAGCGTTAAAAAGATACGTTGAGAACTTCACGCATTCCTTGGCACTGCCTTGATGAGATATCGACAGAAACTCACCAGCAGGAATCGCGATATTATCGATTTCGCGATGCCCTTGAATCTCATGGCGCTTGTCTTTATCAATTGCCGTCGAATACTCTACGCTGTTCTGTGTTTGCTGACACGACTGAGCATTGAACAAGGAATACACTCGCTGGCATGAGAAGTTAATTTCCTTGAAGAAATCGAGCAGAATCTCATCTTTCATCGCCATAAAAGAAGAGTGCTGACCACTACAGTGATTGTGCTCATCAAAATCCAACCGCCGCGTAAAACCCACTAACTCTTTCTCAGGCAAAGCTACCCTATTGATTTTCGGCGTGTAATGCTCATAGAAACCAAAACGAGGGATCATCCCCTGCACATCCCAATGCTCCATCTGACGAAAGTTATTGGGTGTCGTGGCAAAACGCTTTTTAAAAGTACGCGTAAAGGTTTGTTGCGAGTCAAAACCCAACTCATCAGAGATCTGAATGATGGGTCTACGTGAAATACGCAACGCAACGGCGGCCCGAGTTAAAACTCGTCCACGTATATAGGAGGCTAATTGTAACCCCACAATACTTTTAAATTTGCGCTGCAGATGCCATTTTGAATATCCAGAAATCTTAGCCACATCGTCCAATGTCGGACGTTTCTCTAAATTGATTTCAATCCATTCAATTAACTCTTCAATAAATAATATGTCTTCGTTTATCATTTCATTATTCTTTAAATATATAATTCTAATGCATACTACATTAATCTATCATTATGCCAATGCTTTTCTTTTAACTCACTCAATGCGTTAATAAATCGTTAATTTACAGTTGATTGCCTTGTATGAACGCAGTGGTTATTCTCAACAAAACAAAGAGATAAAGTTAATCCGAACATCTTACTGCGTAATTATAACCGCTACTTCTATCAATTAACCTTAACTATTCTCTTGTTACTATCGCGATATAAATTGCAAGTTAATTTTTATAAATTTAACTATTAATCAAGAGCTATTCGTAACCTTATATTTCAGCTTAGAATCGATAATAACCCTATGATTAAGGCGTATTACACGCTGCGCGAATAGGGTAGAATGCGCAGCAATATTATTCCCCATAACGGCTAAGTGTATCGACACCAGCAAGATGAGCTTGCTCGCACGGTGTTTGCGTTTGATAGCCCAGTTAAGCATTCGACATATGGTTGTAATTTCATGAAATTTAGGCCAGTAACACCCACTCAGCACCCTAGGCTGCAGATAGCCAGCTCCCCTTTTACACATAATCAACGGAGCACCAGTAACATCATGCTACTGGTTATCTTGGCCTGTATTCCGGGCATCATTGCCCAAACCTATTTCTTTGGTTATGGCAGCTTGATTCAAGTGGCTTTGGCGATAGTGACAGCCCTACTAGCAGAAGGTGCAGTTTTACAGCTACGCAAACAGCCTGTTTTGACTCGTCTGCGGGATAACTCTGCCCTGCTGACCGGCTTGTTATTGGGGATAAGCCTGCCGCCTTTAGCGCCTTGGTGGATGATTGTATTAGGCACGCTGTTCGCTATTGTTATCGCCAAACAGCTTTATGGTGGCTTGGGGCAAAACCCGTTTAACCCTGCCATGGTGGGCTATGTCGTTCTGCTGATTTCATTCCCGGTGCAAATGACCAGTTGGTTGCCTCCGTTACCATTACAGGGCACACCAGTGGGCTTTTATGACAGTATATTAACCATATTTACCGGCTACACTCACAGCGGTGCGAATATGCATCAATTACAGATTGGCTTTGATGGTATCAGCCAAGCTACCCCACTCGATAGCTTCAAAACCGCATTGCGTTCACAACCTGCCGAACAAATACTGCAACAACCTATCTTTGGTGGAACCTTGGCTGGCGTCGGTTGGCAATGGATTAACATCGGCTTCCTAGCGGGCGGTCTGCTGCTGTTATGGCGTAAAGCGATCCATTGGCACATTCCCGTCAGCTTCTTACTGGCATTAGCGGGTTGTGCTGCTATCAGTTGGTTCATTGCACCACAGAGCTTTGCTTCGCCGATGTTCCATCTGTTTTCCGGTGCGACCATGTTAGGAGCTTTCTTTATTGCTACCGACCCCGTCAGCGCATCAACGACGCCACGCGGTCGTCTGATTTTCGGGGCATTAATTGGTGTTTTGGTGTGGCTAATTCGCGTCTACGGCGGTTACCCCGATGGCGTCGCCTTTGCGGTATTACTCGCCAATATTACCGTTCCGTTGATCGACCACTATACCCAGCCAAGGGTTTATGGCCATGATCAATCCAGTCAGCGCAAGCCTTCGGATAAGAACAGCCGTGCAAATAAGTAAGGTGCCATTATGCTCAACACAATGAAACGTCATGGTATTACTCTGGCATTGTTTGCTGCGGGTGCCACGGGTTTGACCGCAGTAGTAAATGCCTTAACCGAAACGACTATCGCGCATCAAGCCGCTTTGCAACAGAAAGCGTTGCTCAATCAGGTGGTTCCGGCTGAGTATTACGATAATGACATGCAAGCAGAGTGTTACGTTGTCACTGATTCTGCGTTAGGCAATCTGACTCCCCATCGTCTTTACTTAGCCCGTAAGGATAATAAACCGGTTGCCGTGGCCATTGAGACAACCGCGCCAGATGGTTATTCTGGTGCAATTCAATTATTAGTGGGCGCGGATTTTAAGGGTAATGTGCTCGGCAGCCGTGTGGTGGAACATCATGAAACACCGGGGCTGGGTGACAAAATCGAACTACGCCTTTCTGATTGGATAACCCATTTCAGCGGTAAGCATGTTGATGGCGAGCAAGATAAGCGCTGGGCGGTCAAAAAAGACGGTGGTGACTTTGATCAATTCACCGGTGCCACTATTACGCCAAGAGCGGTCGTTCGGGCAGTGAAAAACACGGCGCTGTATCTGGAAACCTTGCCAGCCAAGCTCGATAGCTTGCCGGTTTGTGGAGAGAATCAATGAGTGAAGCAAAAAATCTGCTAGCCCAAGGGCTATGGAAAAATAACTCTGCGTTGGTGCAATTGTTGGGGCTTTGTCCCCTGCTGGCCGTTTCATCGACGGCGACCAATGCGCTCGGTTTGGGGCTTGCTACCACCTTGGTACTCGTTTGCACTAATACAGCGGTATCGGCGCTAAGACGCTGGGTACCCAATGAAATCCGTATCCCGATTTACGTGATGATCATCGCATCAGTGGTCAGTACCGTCCAAATGCTGATTAACGCCTATGCCTTTGGTTTATATGAGTCACTAGGGATATTTATCCCATTGATTGTCACCAACTGCATTGTGATTGGTCGTGCGGAAGCCTACGCAGCCAAGAACCCCGTTGGCTTATCAGCGCTGGATGGATTAGCAATGGGGCTGGGAGCAACCTGTGCGCTATTTGTGCTCGGTTCGCTGCGTGAAATTTTGGGTAACGGCACCTTGTTCGATGGTGCCGACATGCTATTAGGCAACTGGGCAAAAGTTTTACGAATTGAAGTGATGCATCTGGATAGCCCATTCCTGTTAGCGATGCTACCGCCGGGTGCTTTCATCGGTTTGGGGCTATTGCTCGCCGGTAAATATGTTATTGATGAAAAAATGAAAGCGCGTAAAGCCCATGTGCAGGTCACGGCACCACAATCTCAGGATATTACGGCAGGGAAAGCCTTATGAACAAAGAAAAACGCGTCGCCATTTTGACCCGTCTGCGGGATAACGATCCGCATCCAACCACTGAGTTGGTGTATACCTCTCCCTTTGAGTTACTGATTTCTGTGCTGCTTTCAGCACAAGCCACGGACGTCAGCGTGAATAAAGCCACGGCTAAGCTTTATCCGGTGGCGAACACGCCACAAGCTATACTGGATCTTGGGGTCGATGGCCTGAAGTCATACATTAAAACGATAGGCCTGTTTAATACCAAGGCCGAGAACGTGATTAAAACCTGCCGTATTTTGCTGGAGAAACACAACGGCGAGGTGCCAGAAGATCGTGCGGCGCTAGAAGCGTTGCCAGGTGTCGGTCGTAAAACCGCAAATGTGGTGCTAAACACGGCATTTGGCTGGCCGACTATCGCGGTAGATACGCATATCTTTCGTGTCTGTAATCGCACGGGTTTTGCCCCCGGCAGCAATGTTGATCAAGTTGAAGCTAAGTTACTCAAAGTGGTACCTGCTGAATTTAAGCTCGATTGTCACCACTGGTTAATTCTTCATGGTCGCTACACCTGCATCGCTCGTAAACCACGCTGCGGCTCGTGCATCATTGAAGATCTGTGCGAATTCAAAGAAAAAGTTTATCCGACGCATTAAATGCTAAATAGTGGGATTCGATTGGATGCGTTAATACTCCCCTCTAGAAGAGTGACAAAACAGGTTTATGCAATGCGCTGTTTTGTCACTGCCTTAACACCGATTTAATACAGAGCATATCTGTGGCACATCATCATGAAATTTAAGCCAGCCATAAAACCTTATACCGGCGCAGCGGGCGGTTGGGGTTCACTTGAAGCAACAACCCGTTTTGTCTTTGACAGTAAGCAAGCGCTGAAAAATATTCGTAATTTGCTGCGCGTTAATCAGGTTAAGGGATTTGACTGCCCAGGCTGTGCTTGGGGTGATGATAACCACAGCACCTTCAGCTTTTGTGAGAATGGTGCCAAGGCGGTAAGTTGGGAAGCCACTCGCAAGGCGGTAGAGCCTGAGTTTTTTGCAGATCATAGCCTGACCACGTTACGCCAACAGAGTGACTATTTTCTCGAGTATCAAGGCCGCATAACCCATCCAATGCGCTATAACCCGCAAACTGACCGCTATCAGCCGATCAGTTGGGAAAGTGCTCTTGAGCTAATTGCCAAGCACATTAATGGATTAGATAACCCAAATCAGATAGAGCTATACACCTCCGGTCGTGCTAGTAACGAAGCCTCTTACCTTTATCAGTTGTTTGGTCGTATGCTCGGGACCAATAACTTCCCTGACTGCTCAAATATGTGCCATGAAGCCAGCGGAACCGGCTTAAAACAAAGTATCGGTGTCGGTAAAGGCACCATCCGGATGCAAGATTTTGAGCAGGCAGATGCCATTTTTGTTTTCGGGCAGAATCCGGGCACCAACCATCCGCGGATGTTACACAGCTTGCGTCACGCTAAAGATCATGGCGCACGGATTGTCAGCTTCAATACCTTACATGAACGTGGTTTAGAACGGTTTGCCGATCCGCAAAACCCCATAGAGATGTTGACGCCAAAATCTTCACCGATCAGCTCAGCCTATTTTCAACCTAATCTTGGTGGGGATATGGCTGCGGTACGAGGCATGGTAAAAGCGCTCCTAGAAACTCATCGTCAGCAGTTGCTTCAGGGCGATTCCGGCTTATTCGATCAGGCCTTTATTGCCGCACACACTCAGGGAGTTGATGATTATTTGGCTGCCGTTGATAACACGTCATGGGAGCAGATCACCCAACAATCGGGTTTGAGTGAAGAGCAAATCCGCCATGCTGCTGGGATTTATCAGCACGCTGAACGCGTTATCCTGACTTGGGCCATGGGGATTACACAGCATAAACATTCCGTGATAACCGTACGGGAGCTCGCCAACCTACAATTGCTGTTTGGTCAGTTAGGCAAAGCTGGCGCAGGGCTATGCCCTGTTCGCGGGCACAGTAATGTGCAAGGTAACCGCACGATGGGGATTGATGAGAAACCCTCGGCCACGATGCTAAACAGTTTAGGCCAACACTTTGGTTTCACCCCACCGCAAGCTGCCGGTCATAATACGGTCGAAGCATTGGAAGCCATGCTTCGTGGTGAAGTGAGAGTACTGATTGCCCTTGGTGGGAATCTGGCGGCTGCGGCCCCCGATACTGAGCGAACAGCGCAAGCATTGCGCAATTGTGATTTAACGGTGCATATCAGCACTAAACTCAACCGTAGCCACCTCATCACGGGTGCCGACGCGTTAATTCTGCCGACATTAGGGCGCACTGAGCGTGATATGCAAGCCACTGGCTCGCAGTTTATCACTGTCGAAGATTCGTTCAGTATGGTGCACGCTTCTGAAGGTGTGGGTAAACCGCTGGCAGAAACCCAGCATTCAGAAACAGCCATTGTCTGTGGCATCGCGAATGCTGTTTTTGCCCATCACCCCATAGAAAATCATCGTCTCGACTGGCTGGCACTGGCGGATGATTACAATTTGATCCGTGACCATATTGCCGCCACATTGCCTGGTTTCGATGACTTCAACGCTCGTTGTGAACAACCGGGGGGCTTTTATTTGGGTAATGCGGCCGCTGAAATGCGTTTTGCGACCCCCAGTGGTAAAGCGGAATTTTGCGCCGCCGCCCTACCTGATAGTTTATTCCCGCAGACCTATGGCCCAATAAAAGCCCCCTTTGTACTGCAAACATTACGCTCACACGACCAATACAATACGACGATTTATGGCCTCGATGACCGCTACCGCGGGGTATATGGGCAACGTGAAGTTTTGTTTATCAACCCTGAGGATTTGGCCGAATTGGCATTAGAAGATGGTAGTTTGGTTGAAATTGAAACCCTGTGGAATGATGGCATTACCCGGAAGGTCAGCGGATTCAAGCTGGTTGGCTATGATATTCCCCGTGGCAATCTGGCAGCTTATTATCCTGAAACCAATCCGCTGGTACCCTTGTCCAGTTTTGGCGATGGCACCCATACACCCACCTCTAAATCTGTACCGGTGACCATTCGGCGCTGGCAGCCACCACAGTCACCCCGTATTGCCTGAATTTATTGCCATCTTCTGGCCCCAAATGGGGTCAGAAAAAAAGCTGCGGATAGGATGATGAATTTACCTGTGAATTTCCTTCCGGCATGATATGCCGCTTGCCCGACGGGGCTGATTCGCGTAAAACTGTCAGCCGGATTTAACCCACTCACTTGACCATTCACTGGACGCTATGTTTCAAGATAACCCGCTGCTGGCGCAGCTAAAACAGCAACTTCACACTCAGACCCCACGCGTCGAAGGCGTGGTAAAAGGGACTGAGAAAGGCTTTGGCTTTCTTGAGGTAGACGGGCAGAAAAGTTATTTTATTCCCCCGCCGCAGATGAAGAAAGTGATGCATGGCGATAGGATCATTGCCACACTGCACACTGATAAAGATCGTGAAATTGTTGAGCCAGAAACACTGGTTGAGCCATTTTTAGCCCGTTTTGTCGGTCGCGTTCAACGTAAAGATGATCGCCTGTCTATTGTCCCTGACCACCCGCTGCTACGTGATGCCATCCAATGCCGTCCAGTGACTGAATTGCCACATGACTTCCAAAATGGTGACTGGGCAGTAGCCGAAATGCGCCGCCATCCATTAAAAGGGGATCGGACTTTCCATGCTGACCTCACCGCATTCATCACGAATGGCGAAGATCATTTCGTGCCCTGGTGGGTCACCTTAGCGCGCCATAATCTGGAGCGTGAAGCCCCAGCGATGGTTGAATCCCCTCTGCATGATGCTGACCTACAGCGTGAAGATCTCACCGCACTGAATTTTGTGACTATCGATAGCGCCAGCACTGAAGATATGGATGACGCATTGTATGTGGAAGACAACGGTGATGGTTCATTGCGATTAACCATCGCTATTGCCGATCCGACTGCCTACGTCGATGAAAACAGTGAGTTGGATTTAATTGCGCGCAAACGTGCATTTACCAACTACCTACCGGGCTTTAACATCCCGATGTTGCCACGCAACTTATCCGATGATCTCTGTTCATTGCGACCTAATGAACGCCGTCCCGTATTGGTCTGTCGTGTCACCATCGCGGCTGATGGCGCTTTGGGTCACGACATTCGTTTCTCAGCCGCATGGGTCGAGTCTAAAGCCAAACTGGTTTATGACGAAGTGTCTGACTGGCTGGATGGACAAGGCGAATGGCAGCCGAAAACGCCTGAGATAGCACAGCAAATCACTTTGCTGAAGCAAGTTTGTGAAGCCCGTAGCCAGTGGCGTCAGGCTCATGCGTTAGTCTTTAAAGACCGCCCAGACTACCGCTTCCTGCTGGGTGAAAAAGGCGAAGTGCTGGATATTATTGTTGAGCATCGTCGCATTGCGAACCGTATTGTTGAAGAGTGTATGATTGCCGCCAACGTCTGCGCGGCCCTAGCACTGCGAGATAACCTTGGTTTTGGTATTTATAACGTCCATACCGGATTCGATCCGGCATTGGTTGACCAAGCCGCGACCGTATTGCAAGCCAATGGGGTTGAGGCTGATCCACAGGCGCTACTCACCCTGCCAGGTTTCTGTGAATTACGCCGCCACCTTGATGCGTTGCCGACTCAGTTCCTTGATAGCCGTATCCGCCGCTTCCAGACTTTTGCTGAAATCAGCACCGTTCCGGGCCCCCACTTTGGATTGGGTCTCGAGGCTTACGCGACTTGGACCTCGCCAATTCGTAAATACGGCGATATGGTCAATCATCGTCTGCTAAAAGCCATTATTACTGGGCAGCAAGCAGAGAAACCGCAAGATGAAATCACCGTTCAGTTGGCTGAGCGCCGTCGCTTAAATCGTATGGCTGAGCGCGATGTCGGTGATTGGTTATATGCCCGCTATCTGCAACCTCAAGCAGGCACGGATACGCGTTTCCCTGCTGAAATCATTGATGTCACCCGTGGCGGCCTACGAGTGCGATTGCTGGATAACGGCGCAGTGGCCTTTATTCCGGCACCCTTTATTCACGCGGTGCGTGATGAAATGGTATGCAGTCAGGAAACTGGGACGGTACAGATTAAAGGTGAGACGGTTTACAGCCAAAATGACAAGATTGAGGTTTGCATTGCAGAAGTGCGTATGGAAACCCGTAATGTGGTCGCCCGCCCTGTTGTTTAACCCTGTATACAAGTTTAGCCGATAGTCATGACGTAAAAGCAAATACAAGCCGTGGTGATGCAAAACATGCCACGGTTTTTTATTCATCTCACGCTTTCAGACCACAACTTTTTACGTTCATTTGTCTCTGCCTCCCCCTCCATCGTCATATTCCCACCCACATAGCAATATGTAAAAAAGTACTACCAATTATTACGTAAAAACATTTACGCATCACATTTTTTACTTCCGCTACTTTTCTTTCACATTAAAGCTCCTATGTTAAGTGATCGTGAGATCACCCCCCTACAAACGAAGGAGTCGTTACCCATGAAGAACGTCAAGACTGTCGTCATTTGGCTGACCGTGGCGTTAATAGGCGCATTTGCCTTTGCCATGCTAGCGCTGAGTCGAGGCGAGCATGTCAACGCTATCTGGCTAGTGATTGCAGCGGTAGCTTGTTACAGCATCGCCTACCGCTTTTATAGCCTGTTTATTGCCAAGAATGTTTTTGAACTCGATGATCGGCGTCTAACGCCGGCAGAGCGCCGTAATGATGGTTTGGATTATGTCCCGACCAATAAATGGGTGCTATTTGGTCACCATTTTGCTGCTATTGCGGGTGCAGGACCACTCGTTGGCCCTATTTTGGCAGCGCAGATGGGGTTCTTGCCCGGGACTATCTGGATTCTGGTTGGGGTGATGATGGCCGGTGCAGTACAGGACTTCCTGATCCTGTTTATCTCCACCCGCCGCGATGGCCGTTCTCTGGGGGAAATGGCAAAACAAGAACTGGGTGCTTTTGCTGGCGTTATCACCATGTTGGGCGCTTTAGGGGTGATGATCATCATCTTATCCGCATTGGCCTTGGTGGTCGTAAAAGCCTTAGCTGATAGCCCATGGGGTCTGTTTAGTATTGCCGCCACCATCCCCATCGCCCTGTTTATGGGCGTCTATATGCGCTTTATTCGTCCCGGCAAAATTGCCGAAGTGTCTATCATCGGTTTCGTACTGATGATGACCGCTATTATTTATGGCGGGAATATCGCAGCAGATCCTTACTGGGGACCGTTCTTTACCTTACACGGCACCACCTTGACATGGGTGCTGATTATCTATGGATTCATCGCGTCCGTGCTGCCGGTGTGGTTGTTGCTGGCTCCACGAGATTATTTATCCACCTTCCTAAAAATTGGGGTCATCATTGGTTTAGCCGTGGGCATTGTCTTTGCCATGCCTGAAATGAAGATGCCCGCCGTTTCACGCTTTATTGATGGCAGCGGCCCAGTGTTCTCCGGCAGCTTGTTCCCATTCCTGTTTATCACCATTGCCTGTGGCGCAATCTCAGGTTTCCATGCGTTGGTGGCCAGCGGCACGACCCCGAAATTGATTGAGCGCGAAAGTCATATCCGCTTTATCGGTTACGGCGCAATGCTGATGGAATCCTTTGTCGCTATTATGGCGCTCATCTGTGCGTCTGTTATCGACCCAGGTGTCTATTTCGCCATGAACTCACCGGCAGCATTAATTGGTAGCACGGTAGAAAGTGCCGCGCTGGCGATTAACAGTTGGGGATTTGTTGTCACACCTGAAACCTTAACGATGATAGCCCAAGATGTTGGTGAGAAGTCGATTCTATCTCGTGCTGGTGGCGCACCGACCTTCGCCGTCGGGATGGCCCATATCATCAGCGAAGTGTTTAACAGCCGCCACATGATGGCCTTCTGGTATCACTTCGCCATTCTGTTTGAAGCCATGTTTATTCTGACTGCCGTCGATGCCGGTACCCGCGCCTGCCGCTTTATGGTGCAGGACTTGGTCGGGGTCGTCGTGCCAAGCATGGCGAATAACCGCTCTTGGTTGGGCAACTTATCCGGCACCACGGTCGCCGTCGCTTGCTGGGGCTTCTTCGTATATCAAGGTGTGGTTGACCCATTAGGTGGGATCAATACCTTGTGGCCACTGTTTGGTATTGGTAACCAGATGCTGGCATCAATGGCGCTGATTTTAGGGACTGTCGTCCTGTTTAAAATGAAGAAGCAGCGCTATGCTTGGGTAACGATTGTGCCAACTGTCGGGCTGTTCATCACCTCGATGACCGCTGGCTGGCAAAAGATTTTCCATGAAAAACCAAGCATTGGCTTCTTGGCTCAAGCACGGAAATTCTCTGCCGGTGTGGAGCAAGGGGTATTAATCGCACCCGCCAAGAGCATTAAGGACATGGAAACTATCGTGTTTAACAACCAAATTAACGCCGCTTTATGTGCATTCTTTATGCTGGTGGCGGTGACCATGTTGATTTCATCCTTCTTTGTGGTGCGTCGCGCGTTGAAATCCAGCAAACCGACCACTCATGAAACTGAAATCGTATTCCGTGAGGAGGCTGTCCGTGGCTAATGTTGGTTTACCTTTTCGCCCACAACAGACTACCGCACCGCGTATCATTACGCGCTGCATTCCGCTGGTGCCTGTTGTTGCTCATCCAACCCATTTTTGGGGTTGGGTGCGACTGATTGCTCAGCGTATGGCGCAGAGTTTTCGCCTGATGGTCGGCGTTCAGGATTACGGCAATTATGTCAATCATATGCGCCGTCACCACCCTGAAACACCCCCGATGAGTGAACGGGATTTTCACCGTTATTGCCTTGACGCTCGTTTCCCGAGCAAAGCAGGTAAATTGGGGAAATGCCCCTGTTAATGTCAAAGGGAGGTTAATTTAATCAATTAATGATTTAACCGAACTGGCAAATCAGTGACACCGTAACGCCCTGTTGATACTCCGCAGGGCGTTTTTATTGTTAGCTAAGGATGGCTGAACCAAACGCGCCTTGCCAGTCATGCTCAAACTGTTCTACTGCTGCTTTCACTGCTGGCGTATTGATAAACTGCTCAGCCACATCCACGGGTATAGTCACTGATTGGCAGCCCGCTAACAGGCAATCTAAAACTTGGCGTGGTGTCCGGAAACTGGCAGCCAGCACTTTTGCATTGGGTGCATGCAGGGTCAGCAATTGCTGTAACTCACGCACCATCGCGATGCCATCCCCCCCTTGCGCATCCAAGCGGTTAACGTAAGGCGCAACATATTCAGCCCCCGCTAACACGGATAATAGCCCTTGCCCTGCACCATAAACTGCCGTGCCTAGCGTCGGGATTGACATCGCTTTCAATTTCTTAATCGCAGCGAGCCCTTCAGCAGTGGCAGGAACTTTAATCACTAAACCAGGGACGCGCTGAGACAATAACACCGCTTCAGAGACCATCAGCTCACTGTCGCTGGCTAAGACTTGGGCGAAAAGCTTGCCCGTGCCACCCAACGCATCACGCAGTGCAGGTAACACTTCCCAGATAGGTTTGCCCGCTTTAGCTAAAATGCTGGGATTTGTGGTCACGCCTTGCAAGGGTAATACGCGGGCCAGCCGTTTTACTGCGGCCACATCTGCGGTGTCGAGATAAAGCTCCATAAAACCTCCGATTGGGATGAATTTAGCGTTCAAGTGAGTCTGAGAACCCATCTGAGCAAATAGATTGGTCAAGAATCATTAACAGTAATCATAAACTAATGACCAAGGAATAACGTGATCCTCATCAACTTACTTTCATTCGAAAGTTAAATTAACTTCAAACGAAGAATTAATTAATTAATTTGGCAGCTGAAAATTAGCCCCTCAACATTCCAATCCAAATGAAACAGGTTGCCCTTCCCATCCCGTCGCTCTCAAGAACTGCTCCCAAGTCAAACTGTCGGGGTTAATTTTTCTGCTCCAAAGTAGATCGCGGTCCGGTCTGTAGTAACCGAATTCTACCGCGTAAGCCGCCATATTCGTCACTTCTTCGACTAGCCCATCCATATCCGCAAATGATGGGAAGTGCCGAACAAGTTCTTCGCGTGTATAGGCCGAACTGTATTTCGCTTTTATACCTCGGACGCGGGCAAAAGTTTCCACTATCTCTCTAGGCGACAAAATCTCGCCAATAACAGGTAAAGACTGTCCAGCGTATTTCTTCTTATGATCAAATAGCTCTAGAACAGCTGGGCCAGTTGCGGTGAGTGGGTCAACAAATGGCGCGGGGATATCTTCCGGTAGATAGACGGGGAAAACCAGAGCGCCATCCTCAAGATAGGGTTGATAGTATTCAAGTAGATTGGTGTAGAAGAAGGACAGGTAGATGAAGGTACTGGTCACTGGCAACGTTCGAATGTACTCCTCAATCTTCGCTTTATCGGTAAAGTGCGGAACCCATTTTGTCCCCGCCGTGATCTTTGCGACGTTTTCCAGAGCCGAGAATACAATGTGGTCCACGCCAGCTTCCACAGCTGCATCAGCGAGCTGTTTCCCCAGATTGGTTTCATATGTTTGTGCGTATATCCCCTCTGGTGTGACAGGCGGTGTCATCAGGAATGCACCATGCGCACCTTTGAATGCTCGAACGAAATCATCCTGAAGATCCAACTCAAGCGGCACTGCCATCAGTTCTGCTCCTCTCAGGGCCATCTCTTGTGCCTGCGGTGAATTCACCTGTCGAGTTAATGCCCGGACCCGGTAGCGTTGGCTTTGAAGCAGCGTATTGACGACGCTACGCCCTTGCTTGCTTAATGCACCCACCACGGTAATGAGTGGCTTATCAGTTGATGACATATATTCCCTCTGCTCTGTTTATGGTTTGAACTTGCATTATCAGAACAACTGAGAGATAACAGAAATCGATTGTTTTGTTATCAGGAATCCATTCCATGGATACCAAAAAGCTTGATTTGAATTTGTTAGTGACGCTAGAAGCACTGTTGACAGAACTGAATGTGACAAAGGCTGCGGCACGCTTACATCTCAGCCAGCCAGCTGTAAGCGCACAGTTGAACCGTCTGCGGACGCTGTTTGATGATCCGCTACTGGTTCCTGCTCGAAGGGGGATGATACCGACAGCCAAGGCGCTGGAGTTGTTGGCTCCGCTGCGTGGTTCTTTGGATCAGCTCCGGTATACACTGCAAGCTCATAATGATTTTCATCCTGAGCGAGCGACGTTGACCGTCAATATCGCCTGCACCGATTATATTCAGGCCGTGGTTGTCATGCCACTGGTGCTCGCCTTGAGACAAAAAGCACCGGGCGTACGTATTGCGGTACATCATTTTGATCCCACACAGGTTGAACATCAACTGGCGACAGGCGAGATTGATATCGTTATTGCCACACCTACGACAGGCAATGTGCATCTGCGTACTCATCACCTCTTTGATGAAAGCTATGTCCTCATTGGGCGGCGAGAGCATCCATCGTTAACCAACAACCTAACAATGGAAAGTTATGCCAAATTAGAACACGTCATCGTTTCACCTGCCGGTGGTAGTTTTTCGACGCCTGTTGACGATATGCTGGCGGTGTTCGGACATCACCGAAAAGTGGTGCTATCCGCGACTTCTTTCTTATTTATTCCTGACATTATCTCTGGCAGTGAGATGGTTGCCTTGGTTCCGCGTCGCTTAATCAGCAATGATTCCACGCGATTTTCGGTTTTTGATATCCCTTGGCTTGCCGAACAATTTGAGGTCAGCCTAGTTTGGCACGAACGCAACCATAGCCATGCCGGCCAGCGTTGGGTAAGAGAGACGGTTATAGCACTGAATGACTGAGTGTATAGCCTGCATTTATTTGTATCAGACTCAAATTTGTAGATTTGCCTGAATCGAATGCAGGTCGTTACTGCTATGTGGTCAATCTCACTTTTACCTGATGGGGACAGCGCATTGACCTTGCTATTTAAGGTATTATGGTTAAACGATAGCTTGTCACTATTATTGACAGCATCCCTATTAAGTACATTTATCCCTCTGGAATGCCATGAACCCTAGACAACAGACAATTTTACAATTGGTCAATGACCGCCAACGTATTAGCGTCAATGAGTTAGCGCAAGCTACCCATGTCTCCGAGGTCACCATTCGCCAAGATCTCAACGCGCTAGAGAAAAGAGGTTTACTCAAGCGCGTGCACGGTTCTGCTGCGGCACTTGAAAGTGATGATGTGGATGTCCGCATGATGACCCATTTCGCCACGAAGCAAAAAATGGCTCATTACGCCGCTTCATTAGTAAATGACGGCGAGACGGTGTTTATAGAAAGTGGGAGCAGCAATGCCCTACTGGCCCATCATTTAGCCCAACGCCCTGGGATTACGTTGGTCACTGTAAGCGGCTATATTGCGCGCCAATTAAAAGATTCTGCCTGCGAGGTCATTTTACTCGGGGGGATCTATCAGAAGAAAAGTGACAGTATGGTGGGCCCACTCACTCAGCTTTGCCTGCGCCATGTCAATTTTAGTAAGGCATTTATTGGCATCGATGGTTACCAGATAGATGCCGGTTTTACGGGGCGCGACATGCTACGAGCAGACGTTATCAATGCCGTGTTAGCGAAAGGCGCTGAAAATATTATTTTGGCTGATGCATCAAAGTTTGGTCTCGTGCATCAGAACTCACTATCACCACTATCCTCAATTAGCCGAGTGATCACTGATAGCCGCCTACCGGCAAATTATCAACAACAGCTCGCTGCGCAGAATATTCAAGTCGATATTATTAGTGAATAAGTGGGCTGAGTTCATCAGTTCGCAATAACATTTAACGATTTAACGGGGTCACACAGTGGCAGACATTACGTTCACGCGTGAACAAACACAGCGCATGGCGCGAAAGATTCAGCACTATTTGGAACAAGAACACAGCATTGAACTGGAAGATTTTGATGCGGAGTTTTTACTGGAATTTATTAGCCGCGAATTAGGTGCTCACTATTACAATCAAGGCATCAATGATGCTATTGCCCAAGTCGAAGCCAAAATGTTAGATATCACAGATTCAGTGTTATGGCTGGAAAAACCCGTGCAAGACTGAGCACGGGTCGAATAAAGTTCACGTCATCACTGCCCGTAATAGGCGTTTTTTCCATGTTTACGCAGGTAATGCTTATCGAGCAACTGCGGTTGCATATCGCCTAATTGTGGGTTCAATTGGCGTGAGAAGATCCCCATATAGGCCAACTCTTCTAGCACCACCGCATTATGTACCGCGTTATCAGCACTGGTTCCCCAAGCAAAGGGCCCGTGTGAATTGACTAAAACCGCAGGCACATCTTCTGGCTTAATGCCTCGCTCATGAAACGTTTCGACGATGACATTGCCGGTTTCCCACTCGTAGCGACCCGCTATCTCTTCCGGGGTCATCTGGCGAGTACAGGGAATGGTGCCATAAAAGTAATCAGCGTGCGTCGTACCCCATGCAGGCAAATCCAGACCAGCTTGCGACCATATGGTGGCATGGCGCGAATGGGTATGAACAATGCCGCCAATTTGTGGAAAATGCTGATAGAGCACTCGGTGAGTGTCGGTATCTGACGAGGGTTTTTTACTGCCCTCGACCACTTTGCCGGTTTCTAACTCAACCACCACCATATCGTCCAACGTCATGACATCATATTCCACGCCTGAAGGCTTGATGATCAGCAGACCACTTTGCCGATCAACGGCGCTGACATTACCCCAAGTGAATGTCACCAGATTATGGCGCGGGAGCGCCAAGTTAGCGGCAAGAACTTGCTGCTTCAGTTCGTTGAGCATCGTCATATCCTGATTAACTGAATTTGATTCATTTTCAGCGTCACAGGTCAGAACAGGTATGGGATAAATCGCTATAAACTGCGTAAGGATCGGCTGGAAAGTGCAGTCTGCGAACTACACATGTCTAACGGTAATATTTTATTCAAGGCAGACAATGGGTTAATCGTGCCTTTCTCCTCAGAAACCCTTAATTCATTCCCCTCAGTTAGCCAAATTAAGACTATTTACCTTTTAAATGATTTCAAGGCATTTATACTAGTTTCTATTGATGACAAAAGGACTTTTCAGCATTAATCCTGAATTAATGCCTATATGGCATTTTTTATTCTAAACACTCTAAAATTAGGACTGAAGCTACAATTGATACAATGCCTATACTTATCTAGGTAAGTTCAATTTGATACAGCTAGTTCAGGATATATACATCCAAAGTGTATCACCTGATCTATCCATACCAAGCTAACAGTCAGGAGAATAGCTATGATGATCAACAAACGATTTGCCACTGCGGCACTAGCGCTAACACTCGCTTTTTCACTGTCCGCTTGTTCTAACATGTCAAAACGTGACCGCAATACCGCCATTGGTGCTGGTGCTGGTGCCGTAGGTGGTGCCGTGCTGACGGGGAGTACGTTAGGGACGTTAGGGGGTGCTGCTATTGGTGGGGTGATTGGCCATCAGGTCAGTAAATAAACTTATCTTTCGTCCTTGGTGTTGTGCCGTTGTTAGCGGCACTCACTGACCCGAATAACTTACTCATGTAAGCTCATCGGGTTCACTCGTTTGCTGCCTAGCACAACACCAATGAATTTGGATAAACGGAAAAAACTTTGGATAAACGTAAAAGTCGCTGACATACCGCGTTTACATAATAAAGACCGTCTATTTATTGTCTACAGAATTACTTCAACCGCCCGCCAGTTTGACTTTCATTCCTTTGGCTTCTAAAAGTTGTTTTAGTAGGTCGCGCTTATCGCCTTGAATCTCAATAATGCCGTCCTTCACTGAACCGCCACAACCACACTTCTTCTTTAATTCAGCGGCCAATTTTTCGATGACATCATCACTGCCGTCAATACCGGTAATCAGGCTTACGCCCTTTCCTTTGCGGCCGCTAGTTTGACGCTGAATACGGACAATACCATCGCCTTTAGGACGTTCTACTTTAACTTCGGGCTCATTGATGCGACCAGTATCCGTTGAATAAACTAAGCGGCTATTATCATTGCTCATTATGCGCCCTTTTTCAGCGAGGCCAGAATTTCAGTTAGCGTTTTTTCTGGATCAGGTGATTGGGTGATCGGACGCCCTATTACCATGTAATCCACGCCCGCGTCGACAGCTTGTTCTGGTGTCATAATGCGGCGCTGATCGCCTGCCTCACTGCCCTGTGGACGAATGCCTGGCGTCACCAGTTTGAAGTCTGCGCCACACACCTGTTTTAAGCGAACCGCTTCATGGGCAGAACAGACGACACCATCCAAGCCGCAGTCCCAAGTGAGTTTGGCTAAACGCTCTGCCTGCTCTGCTGGGCTAATATTGATGCCAATGTCACGTAGATCTTCACCGTCCATACTGGTTAAAACGGTGACAGCAATCAATAGTGGCGCCTGCGTACCAAAGGGCAACAAGGCTTCTTTGGCGGCAGTCATCATCCGAGCACCACCACTAGCATGGACATTGACCATCCAAACGCCTAGATCAGCCGCAGCGGCAACTGCGTGTGCAGTCGTATTAGGAATATCGTGGAATTTCAAATCGAGGAATACGTCAAAGCCACGCTGCTGGAGATCACGAACCAATTGTGGGCCGTATAAAGTAAACATCTCTTTACCCACTTTTAATCGGCAATCACGTGGATTGATACGATCAGCAAAGGCTAATGCAGCATCTTTGTTGGCATAATCCAACGCGACAACGATGGGAGAAGAGGACGGGCCACTGTTATTCGAGTTCGTTGCAGACGTCATTTTTAAGCCTTTTTCAGTCAAAAGAGAATATTAACGCCGATATTCTACAGGGTGTGCCACTTAAATTACAGCCATCGGACAGCAAGGTTTTTACTGCTACGGTGTCAGGCTTTGATTGTTTAGTTCAAGTTACGTCAAGCCGCCGGCAGCAGCATACCCGCAGTTAAGTAAAATAGTTTCAAGAAGCGTAAATTGTTGATCAAATAATTTGATTTAAACATTCAGCTTTTTGTTATTTTCATTCAACGACAATCCTATATCATTCACTCCATCGCAAGACATTGATTGTCTAGCAAACAAAAAATAAAATATTAACTACACAAATAACAATGACATATGGAGTTATACATGAAGAGTATAAAATACATCGTTCCAGCATTAGTCCTTTCTCTTGCTTCATTTGCCAGCGTTGCCGCTACGCAAATCCAGCATGGTCAATCAACTGAATTGAATGAAATTGGTGTGGTCGTTGCCAGCAATGCCAGCACATTAACCGATTTAGAAAATGCATTGGCACAAAAAGCAGAAGCTGCAGGTGCGAAAAACTTCATGATTACTTCTGCGACCGGTAATAACAAGCTGCATGGCACCGCAGTAATATACCGTTAAGACTTCACCCCTCCCTCGGTTAAGTCTGTGTCCAAACAAAAAAGAGCGTTAAAGCGCTCTTTTTTGTTTTTGACCAATCCATTTAGACATTTCCCCGGTTAATGGTCTGAAATAAGTGTCATTTCACACTTTTGCGATTTTTTAATGTGAATTTTTTGTGACAATCGTGTTATCCCCTAGACAGTTCTCCTTCCCTCGCTTAGCTTGGTATTTTCCCCTAAGTTGAAGGTTATATAATGAGCGAAACATCGACGTTAACCATTAAAATCCCTCTGGAATTAAAAGAAAAAATTAAGGCTGCCGCCTTAGAGAAACAATTTTCTCTCAGCACCGAAGTCTGCGAGAGATTAGAAAAAAGTTTTGAGGTTGATGTTAAAAATACGAAGGGCAGCCGTAAAGACAGCAAATTGCATCACGGTGAGATTGATAACCAAGGTGTAGAAGAGATTTCAGAGCAACCACTTAGCCAAAAAGAATTAAAGAAACTACGTCAATTACTGAAAGATGGTGTTAAAGCACCGCAGAAGAAAAAGTAACTCGTCCACATTGTGCCCATACAGCGCTTTATCGAAACATCGGGTGATTTAATTCACCCGATTAATCACTATCTGATCACACCTTCAGCTTCATATTTCATCACAAATATTGGCTTATTGACCATCTAGTCCACGGATAGGCTTAACCGATGCCCAAGCACGGCATGACGGACAGTGCCAATACAACGAGTGGGCGGTGAAACCACACTTATGGCAACGATAACGAGGTTTAGTTCGAATTTGTTCGCCAACCATATCCCGCAGTAACAGCAAGCTCTCTTTTGCTCGCCCTTCTTCTGCATCAGCCAAGTGGTAATCCATCAATCGATAGAAGACTCGCATGGTTGGATGACGCTGTAATTGGCGGTTGATATAGGTTTGTGCCACATCGCGACCTTCTTGTTGCTCCAAAATTTCTGCCAGCATCAATTCAGCTGTCGCGCCGGTATTATCCTCTACGCAGCGTTTAAGGAAATTAGCCCAAGCCTCAGGCTGTTCCAAATGTTGGTAACAATCGCTCAGCATAGGCAGAGCCTCGCTGACCATTTCTTTATCTTGCTCCAAGACGCGTTCTAGCGCTTCTACCCCTTTAGCGTACTCACCTCTGGCGATATGGACTCGCCCCCGCATAATGGAAACGCGTGCACATTGCTTGTCAGCAGAAGCCGCTTTTTTTAGCAGCCCCATCGCCTTATCGAGATCATCAATGCCCATCGATTGTAGAGCGAGCTCACAATAAAAATGGGCAATTTCTAAACGCTGATTTTCTTTGCCCATCTTGACCAGTTTTTCCGCAACTTCGATTGCGTTATTCCAGTCACTGGTCGCTTGATGAATCACTAATAGCTGTTGTAATGCACCGAGCCGGAAATCTTGCTCTTCAACCAATTGGTTAAACATGTCTTCGGCACGATCATAGAATCCAGCCGCCATATAATCACGGCCGAGTTGTTGGATGGCTAACAAACGTTGTTCAAAAGTCAGAGAGGCGCTTTCCATCAATGCCTGATGGATGCGGATTGCTCGATCAACTTCGCCACGTGAACGAAACAGATTGCCTAATGTGAGATGTGCTTCCACCGTCGAACTGTCTTCTTTCAACATTTCAAGAAACAGATCAACCGCTTTGTCCTGCTGATTGGAAAGAAGGAAGTTAACCCCTGCCACGTATTCTCGTGACAGGCGGTTTGCATCCTGCTGTTTATCCTGCTGAGCACTTCTACGCCCCATGTACCAGCCATAGGCAGCAGCGACGGGTAACAGCAGGAACAGCATTTCTAGCATAGAAAATTATTCCTTGCTGGCAGCAGATGTCGTGACACTCGTACCAGTGTCAACAGGCACTTCTTGCTGTGATTCAAGACGTTTAATTTTCCGCTCTGCTCGACCCAGTAAAATACGGATCCGCAAATAAAAAAGCCCACAAATAATCCAGCCAAGAACCAAGCCCGCAGCGAAAAGTGTTGCCAATAAAGTTGATACTCGATATTCGCCCTGAGCTAATAAATAATTGAATGTTACGACCTGATCGTTATTCGCCCCTAATGTGACTGAAATCACGAAAATCACCAACACTAACAAAAAAATCAGCAAATATTTCACGTTTTTTCCTAAAGGCCGAATCAACCTGATGAATTATGCCAAAAATGTGGCGTCGTTACTTGATAAATTAGCACTTCCTCACGCAGCAAAGAACCCTACACCAAGATAAAGCGGCGTTTCAGCATCTAATCGATAGAATTTTAAGCGTCAGAATGAAGAATTATCATCAAGGACTTAATTCTCCTTGTGCTCCCGTTGCTCAATTTCACGTTGTTCAGACGGTGCAATCGTTAACGAACCGAACCAACGTTGCACTAGTCCGCAAACAATCGCGACCAATAATCCACTGATAAGCGTTGCCACAACCAGATCTCGTGGCCAATGCATACCTAAAGCCAAGCGGCTCATCATGACGCCTTGTGCCCATAACATCAGTATGATGACCGTTTTATAATGCCGCCGTGGCCATAATAACCCCACGGCTAGCAGCGCCCAAGTGGCTGCAAAAACCGTATGACCCGATGGAAAAGCAAACCCAGTTTCAAACTGCCAATGGCTGCTTAGCCAAGATGGGATGAGAACTTGATTTTCCAACTGCTGCTTAACCAGTTCGCTGCGCCCTGCACGGGGTAAGGAATAGAAATAGTGATTATCAATATGATGTTCCGCCTCCAGCCATACAACGAACGGACGAGGCGCTTGTACCTGCTCTTTAATCAGTGATTTAACACCTTGCCCCACGATGATGACGCCCCCCAATATGAGCAGCAAACCAATGGCAGGTTTTAGCCGAAAGCGCAAACACCACAGGAACCAACCACCGAGCAGCGCGCTGGTTACTATTCCCCATGGCGCAGTGACGGTTTCTGTCACCCAGAAAAGCCCCTTAAGCCAGGCTTCATTACCACCCGGTTGCCAGTGCCAACCATAGAGCCAGATAATCATCGTTGGCAGTAGTAAAATAAGGGTTCCTGCACAAATACGTTTTGCTATTTTCCCCATCTAATGCCCTTTATGATCATGCCTATCTCCATTGTTATCTCATCGCGAGTACCTGTTAATAGCACAATTTTTACCAGTGCTATAGCAATAGAGTATAAGTGCTGCGACCCATTGATAACATAAACAAATTTTTTATATTATTGGTATAAGTTACCAACAGACATGAGCTATTGACTTACTGCTGCTTTGTTGAACAGCAGTCCGCACCAAGTTATGGCAATATAGCTAATAATAATCGCGGCGAAACTTTTTATTTAATCCTATCCCTAAAATGAATATGTATAGGGTAGATCGCTGATAAATGCGGATATCCACAGTAGGATAGCAACAACTTCCCTAAGGGTCTGACGTTATAATATGAACAGTAAGATGCAGTTAAAACGTGTAGCAGAAGCCAAACTACCCACCCCATGGGGTGATTTTTTGATGGTTGGTTTTGAAGAACTGGCCACAGGGCATGATCATCTGGCTTTAATCTTTGGTGATATCAGCGGTGATGAGCCTGTACTTTCCCGTGTTCACTCTGAGTGCTTAACGGGTGATGCTTTGTTCAGTCTACGTTGTGATTGCGGTTTTCAACTAGAAGCAGCTTTGGCTCATATCGCTGAAGAAGGTCGCGGTGTACTGATCTACCATCGTCAAGAAGGACGCAATATAGGTCTATTGAATAAAATCCGCGCGTATGCACTGCAAGATCTTGGCGCGGATACTGTCGAAGCTAATCACCAGCTCGGTTTTGCGACTGATGAGCGTGATTTCACCTTGTGTTCAGACATGTATAAATTATTGGGCGTCAAAGCGATACGTTTGCTGACGAACAACCCGAAAAAGGTTGAGATCCTCACCGAGGCGGGCATTAATATTGTCGAACGTGTGCCATTAATCGTTGGCCGTAACCCGAAGAATGAGCAGTATATGGCAACCAAAGCCGCCAAAATGGGCCATTTGCTGACAAAATAAGACGCGCTAACGACCTGCCATAAACCCGTTATTCTTATGAGTTAAAGATAGCACTATGACTTAAAGGGTGATCTCTCAATCACCCTTTAAGTCGCTCAACCTTATTAGTGACAGCGTCACTTTCCACTACAACATTTTGCGTATCACATAATGCAAAATGCCGTCATTCTCAAAATAAGCCAGCTCATTGCCCGTATCGATACGGCAGCGAGTATTCACTGTTTGTTGCCTTCCATCAGCATAGGTGACCACTATCGGCACCATCTGCCCTGGAGACAGGTTTTGCAATCCGGAAACGCTAATTGACTCATCCCCCGTTAAACCAAGTGTTTTACGGTTGACGCCTTGCGGGAATTCGAGTGGTAAAATTCCCATCCCAATTAGATTAGAGCGATGGATACGTTCAAATGACTCGGCGATAACAACCCTAACCCCCAATAATCGTGGCCCTTTGGCTGCCCAATCGCGACTGGACCCCGATCCGTACTCTTTACCTGCAATGACTGCAAGAGGTACATTTTCCTGTTGATAGCGCATTGCTGCATCGTAGATAGACATTTCATTTTGAGATGGAATGTGACGTGTCATACCGCCTTCGGTCCCCGGAACCATCTCATTGCGAATACGAATATTGGCGAATGTGCCGCGCATCATCACTTCATGGTTACCACGTCGAGAGCCATAGGAGTTAAATTCACCGATCTCTACCCCGCGATCACGCAAATAACGGCCCGCAGGACTATCTGACTTGATATTCCCCGCAGGTGAAATGTGGTCAGTGGTCACTGAATCGGCCAATATCGCCAGAATACGGGCTTGGTGGATATCCTGCACAGGTTCCGGTAATGCTTTCATATCTTTAAAGAAAGGCGGTAAACGAATATACGTCGAGTCATTTTGCCAATCGTAGGTTGGGGTACTTTCAACTTGAATCGCCTGCCAATCTTTATCGCCATCAAATACGGCAGCATATTCCTTACGGAACATATCGGTCTTGACCTCTTCCACCGCTTTAGCGATTTCAAGTCCGCTGGGCCATATGTCTTTCAGATAGACAGGATTACCCTCAGGGTCGTTACCCAAAGAGTCCTGAGTCAGGTTAATATTCATATTCCCCGCCAATGCATAGGCAACCACTAAGGGTGGCGAGGCGAGCCAGTTCGTTTTCACCAAAGGGTGAATGCGCCCTTCGAAGTTACGGTTACCCGAGAGTACCGCACCCACCGTTAAATCCCCTGCTTTGATGGCTTGTTCTATTGGTTCCGGTAATGGCCCTGAGTTACCAATACAAGTCGTACATCCGTAGCCCACCAAATTAAAACCTAAATGATCCAGATAAGGCGTTAAGCCTGCCGAATTAAGGTACTCGGTAACCACTTTGGAGCCAGGTGCGAGCGAAGTTTTCACCCAAGGTTTGGTTTTCAATCCCTTTTCTGATGCTTTTTTGGCAAGCAGGCCCGCCGCCATCAGCACACTAGGATTAGAGGTATTGGTACATGAAGTGATGGCCGCAATCACCACCGCGCCATGGGTCAATTGATGGGTTTGCCCCTCAAGCGTAAAATCTATCTGGTCAACTTTATCTTTTTTGCTATTAAATTCCAGCTCTTCAAATGCTTTGAAGGCGAGAGGTACCTTAGGCAACACGACACGATCCTGAGGGCGTTTCGGTCCGGCAAGACTGACTTCGACCGTACTTAAATCCAGTGATAACTGGCTAGTAAACACCGGTTCATCACCGGGATTGCGCCATAATCCTTGCGCTTTGCTGTAAGCTTCTACCAACGCTATTTGCTCATCGCTGCGACCACTTAAACGCATATAACCGAGCGTGACGTCATCGACAGGGAAGAATCCGCAGGTTGCGCCGAATTCGGGTGACATATTGGCAATAGTTGCACGGTCCGCAAGAGGCAGATCAGCCAACCCATCACCGTAAAACTCGACAAACTTACCTACGACACCATGCTTACGTAGCATTTGGGTCACAGTCAGTACCAAGTCAGTAGCGGTGATCCCTTCACGCATTTTGCCGGTCATTTTGAAACCAACAACATCAGGAATTAACATTGAAACAGGTTGACCCAGCATCGCAGCTTCCGCCTCAATCCCACCGACCCCCCAGCCAAGTATCCCCAAGCCATTGATCATGGTGGTGTGGGAATCGGTCCCCACTAACGTGTCCGGATAAGCAATGCGTTTATCGCCCTGCTGTTCGTGCCAGACAGTTTGCCCCAGATATTCCAAATTGACCTGATGACAGATCCCTGTTCCCGGCGGCACAACCCGAAAGCGGCTAAAGGCTTTTTGCCCCCAACGTAAGAAAATATAACGCTCGTGGTTACGTTCCATTTCTAAACGAACGTTTTCACCAAATGCGGCTTTATCACCGAACTCATCGACAGTCACTGAATGGTCGATCACTAAATCGACGGGCGATAAGGGATTAACCTGCGCCACATCGCCGCCCAACCGAGTAACCGCTTCACGCATGGCGGCCAAATCCACCACGGCGGGTACGCCAGTAAAGTCTTGCATCAGTACACGAGCAGGCCGATAAGCAATTTCTCTATCGGCATGACCCGTCTGTTGCCAATTAACGATTGCAGCCAGATCCTCTTCCTTAACTTGCTCCCCATCCAAATGGCGTAGCAAGTTTTCCAGTAGGACTTTCAGTGATTTTGGTAAGCGGTCGATACCCCCCAGCGCTACCGCAAGTTGCGGCAGGCTGTAGTAGTGATATTCGTGATCGAGGGCAACCAACTTGGCCATACTCGTTTTCCGCAAATCCAACGACATAGTGCCTCCATTGTTTCTTATGTGTACTCCGAGTCAGCATAATTCCTAGGATATATTCCATTGTAATTATGTGGTCTAGATTAAATATAACACAAAGAAACATTAACATTTTGGCAACAATGACGGTCGTTTGTAACGATAGGCGGAAACGATTGTAATGGCTATTCGCTATTGTCAATATCAGCTATTGGTACAGTAGCATATTGGTATCCATTGCTACGATCCCAAACGTTCACCGCCCCAAGTTCTTCGGAAAGTTGTTCGCAATCTTCATCGGATAAATTATTTATTTCGTCGATCACTATGTCTACCGAAACAGTTGTTTTCCCAACACCATCTATAGTATCTAATTGAGTTCCTATAGTTTCCCATTCATAACCTTTCTCGTCAGTTATAAATTTATTTTCGTCATCGATATCAGTCTTATAGTACATTGCCATGTTAGTTTTTAAGCTGTTATTTTTTGACAATTCACCCTCTTCTTTTTCATTCGAAAATAATTCATTAAAATCATTATCAGATAACCCTGCAAAAGGAAGATGTTGGATATCAGGGGAACCGCTTACTTTAAATGAAACGGTATTATCAGCAATGTAAGAACTAGATGAGAATTTATTTTTAAACCAATCAAAAATTCTTTCAATGACTGTTCGACAATCCAGATCATTCCTTAGTTCTGTCGAACAGTTCTCGTTGAATTCAAAATATACACGTGCTTTATTTTCATTTAATGTAAAATTATCACCTAAAAACATCTTACAATTCAATGTAAAAACTTCAACATCATCGTCGCTATAAGTCGCCGAGTAGACCATTTCAAGCGCTGAATCATCATTGCGCTTAAATTCCATTGATATATGAGGATCATGATCTAAGTAGAGGTAGATATTATTACTACTTTCAAGAATCACATCTGCCATAGAGAATTCGCTTATTGAACTAAGCAAATTAACTCTTCTTTCAGACTCATCAAAATTGCAAGGTGGTTTTAACCAGTCTTTCTGGACTAACTGCTCTAACATCTTACTGATATTGTCATGATCTGCAATATTATAACCATCAATATAGAAATGGGCTTTATCGTGTGTAACGCCTTTTGTTTCCATGGCTTGAACCGTATGGCTAATATCTATATTTGATATTGGGTAGGAGATTCTATCCATATGCATTCCTTTTTATATATAGTTGGAAATTAATACGGATAAAAATATCATAAGAATACTAGAGAAACTTTTGAATTATGGCTTATAACTTCAGTTATGGTAAAGCCACAACATTAAAAATGTGGCTTTACCTTAATAAAATTTACTTCGTCGGCAGCTTAATGTCTTTAAACATCGCCTCGATATCTTCGTTAGAGCGCAGGGCCACCGCTTTATCTACGACGTCACGAGTCAGATGAGGGGCAAAACGTAGAATAAAGTCATACATATAGCTACGTAAGAATGTGCTACGGCGGAAACCAATTTTGGTGGTGCTATAGGTAAATATATCCCGAGCATCAACTGTCACTAAGTCTGGGTCTTGTATCGGGTCAACTGCCATGCTGGCAATCACCCCAACGCCTAATCCTAAGCGTACATAGGTCTTAATAACATCTGCATCTGTCGCTGTAAAAACAATTCGAGGTGTCAGGCCAGCTCGGTTAAATGCTGTATCCAACTCTGAACGTCCTGTAAAACCGAAGGTGTAGGTCACAATAGGATAAGCCGCTAATTCTTCAATACTGACATGAGCTTTACCTGCTAAAGGGTGGTCAGGCTTGACAACAACCGCACGATTCCAGTGGTAGCACGGCAACATAATCAGATCGTCGTACAAATGCAACGCTTCAGTGGCTATGGCAAAATCCGCACTGCCCTTCGAAACGGCTTCAGCGATCTGAGTCGGTGACCCTTGATGCATGTGCAAGGACACTCGCGGATAACGTTCAATAAAACCTTTAATGACATTCGGTAACGCATAGCGAGCCTGAGTATGGGTTGTTGCCACATACAGTGAGCCTTTATCTGGATAGGTATGTTCTCCAGCAACGGCTTTAATAGCGTCCACTTTTGATAATACTTCGCGGGCGATACGAATGATTTCTAACCCTGCTGGAGTGACCTGCGTAAGATGTTTACCACTACGGGCAAAAATTTGAATACCCAGTTCATCCTCTAGCATCCTGACCTGTTTACTGATCCCCGGTTGCGAGGTGTACAGCCCTTCAGCGGTGGACGATACATTAAGATTATGATTGACCACCTCAACAATATAACGGAGCTGCTGCAATTTCATAGCTAGACCATCCTAGGTTGAACACCGTGGAAAACCCACAGTTTGGTATATCGGTATCACCCGGTACGCCGAGAAGTTATTAACTAAAACCCATAATTTCATAATGCTGTGTTGGTCAGTATTGACCTTATAATAACCTTAGGTGATAAGAAAATATTTTATATAACTAGATTACTATATCACTTCATCCGTAGCTGTATAGACCCTTGTGACTCATAGAGAGCATCAGCATTAAAAATGGTATTTGGGATCATGCAGACGGTAGCCAAAGACAGATTATTTCGATGGATTAACTAAGACTATAAAGCACTTGGCAAGATTAGCCCAATAAAAAAACCAGCCATAAAGGCTGGTTTTTACTCATGTCACGGTGTATTTCTTCTGCAAAGATTTCTTTGCTTAAAAACCACCATGCTCAAGGGGTTGTTACTTTTTTGCTTCAACCCATTTTCCATCAATATAGAAAGCAGACCACCCTGTGGCTTTGCCCTCTTTTTCTGAGGAAACATACTGTTGTTTAGTCTTACGGCTAAAGCGAACCATAGTTTTGTTCCCTTCTTTATCCGTGACCGGCGCATCAGCCAAATAGCGCAGTTTCTCCGGTAACCTATCCTTAAAACGGACCAACTCTTCAACCAATGGCGCACGAGTTTCGCGCGATTTAGGGAAAGTATTGGCAGCCAAGAAGACGCCGGCTGCACCATCTCGTAATACGAAATAGGCGTCAGATTTCTCGCAAGGCAACTCTGGTAGTGGAACAGGATCTTCTTTCGGTGGAGCTACTTCACCACTGCGTAAGATTTTACGGGTATTCTTACACTCGTCATTGGTACAGCCCATGTACTTACCAAAACGCCCCATTTTTAGGTGCATTTCAGAACCACATTTTTCGCACTCAACAATAGGGCCTTCGTACCCTTTAATGCGGAATTCACCCTGCTCTATCTCATAACCATCACATGCAGGGTTATTACCACAAACATGCAATTTACGCTGATTATCGATTAGGTAGCTGTCCATCGCTGTGCCGCACTTCTGGCAACGGCGACGGGCACGCAAGGCGTTAGTTTCCGCATCATCACCTTCCAAAATATTCAGAATCTCTGCTTCCGGCACCAGATTAATGGTGGTTTTGCAGCGTTCTTTTGGTGGCAATGCATAGCCGGAACAGCCGAGGAACACCCCCGTACTGGCAGTACGAATCCCCATCTGGCGACCGCAGGTTGGGCAGTCGATACTGGTCATGACCATTTGATTTGGGCGCATACCGCCCTCTTCAGGATCCTTCTCAGCTTTTTCTAACTGTTCGCTAAATTCAGCGAAAAAGCCATCCAATACCGCTTTCCATTCAGCTTGATTGTTAGCCACCTGATCCAGGCCACTTTCCATACGCGCAGTAAAATCATAATTCATCAATTCACGGAAATTTTCTTCCAACCGATCAGTGACGATTTCACCCATTTTCTCCGCATAGAAACGGCGGTTTTCTACCCGAACATAACCACGATCCTGAATAGTCGAAATAATTGACGCGTAGGTAGATGGCCGGCCAATGCCGCGTTTTTCTAACTCTTTTACCAGAGAAGCTTCACTGTATCGTGCCGGTGGCTTAGTGAAGTGTTGGCTTGGGATCAGTTTCTGCAAGTCAAGCTCACTGCCGACCTCAATCACTGGCAAGGTTCTATCTTCATCGCCTTTGCGCAAAGCTGGCATCACTTTCGTCCAACCATCAAAGCGTAAAGTACGGCCTTTGGCCCGCAGTTGGAAATCCCCTGCCTGCACAGTTAATGTGGTGGAATCATACTTAGCCGGTGTCATCTGACAGGCGACGAACTGGCGCCAGATCAGCTGATACAGTTTCTGTGCGTCAGGTTCCATATCTTTTAACTGTTCAGCAAGCACATTCACATCCGATGGACGAATAGCTTCATGCGCTTCTTGCGAATTCTCTTTGCTGCTGTACTGATTCGGTGCAGATGGCAAATATTTATCGCCAAAATTATCACCGATATAACCACGCACCATGGTGAGTGCATCTTGACTCAAATTGGTTGAGTCAGTACGCATATAGGTAATGTGGCCCGCTTCATACAGGCGTTGTGCCATCATCATCGTTTTCTTCACCCCAAAGCTCAGGCGAGTACTGGCAGCCTGCTGCAAGGTGGATGTGATAAATGGCGCGCCGGGTTTACTACTGGTCGGTTTATCTTCACGATCCAGTACTTTGTAGCTAGCCTTCTCCAGTAAATTCAGTGCCGCATGCGTTTGTTCACGATTAACCGGTTTAAACGGCTTACTGTGCGCATGGGTGACTTCCATCTGGATCGGAACTTCACCTTTCGCGAGCAAATCGGCATGCAGTTCCCAGTACTCTTCAGGAACGAATGCTTTGATGTCACGTTCCCGCTCCACCACCAAACGCACCGCGACAGACTGAACGCGGCCAGCAGATAAGCCACGGGCTATCTTTTTCCAGAGCAACGGCGAAACCATATACCCCACAACCCGATCCATAAAACGACGAGCTTGCTGGGCATTGACCCGGTCGATATTCAGTTCGCCGGGTTGATTAAACGCTTGTTGAATGGCGTTTTTGGTAATTTCGTTAAATACCACACGACTAAAACGCTTATCGTCACCACCAATCACTTCCCGCAAATGCCAGGCAATCGCCTCTCCTTCGCGGTCAAGGTCGGTTGCGAGGTAGATATGGTCAGCGTTTTCAGCTAAAGCTTTCAGCTCGGCAACTACTTTTTCTTTGCCAGGCAAAATTTCATACTGTGCTTTCCAGCCATGATAAGGATCGACCCCCATACGATTAACCAAGGCAACCTTTTCGTCTTTCTTGACTTTGGTTTTGGGTTTATCCGATGTTTTCTTGGCTTTATCTTCAGTTGAGTTCGCGCTCTTCTTACTGGCTGAGCCACTGGTCGGCAAATCACGAATGTGACCGACACTGGACTTAACCACGTAGTTATTCCCTAAGTATTTATTAATAGTTTTGGCTTTTGCCGGGGACTCAACTATTACAAGAGCTTTACCCATAATTACCTTTACCTAAATTATTTCTTCTAAAAGAAGGTTTTTATCTTGCCGTACCGCGGCATTCTGTATCTCTTTTTTATATTGCGGTACTTTCTCAGGAGATCAACCTGTTTTTTTGATCGGACGACAAAATATCGCTCCGAGTCTCCGCGGCCTACCGCTCAAAAATTTTCGCCTGTACCCAGAGAGATATCAGTGAATTATGACTCTTGGTGCGAATAAAACCTTCCACCTAATAGTATAAAATCCCACACTTTACCTGATAAAAAGCGCTACGCAACCAAATTAGCCTGTAATCTGTATTTATCCAATCACGGCGATAAAACCATCAAAGGCTCGAGTAAACCTTAGCCGGTTTGCGAACAAATGCTAACCCGCAGTACAATGCTGAGATAAATTGCCTGATAATGAGGAGAAATAATGCTCGGTAACACCGCACCCATTGCACGTGATCAATTATTGGCAGAAGCCAATGAGATTATTCGTCAACATGAAGATTATATCCATGGTATGCAGGCGACGGAAGTTGAGCAAAAAGGGCCTGTATTAGTCTTCCGTGGGGAGTTCTTTCTTGATTCTGACGGGTTGCCAACGGCAAAAACAACCGCTGTATTTAATATGTTTAAACACTTGGCTCACGTTTTGTCAGCTAAATATCATTTAATTGATTAGTGTTCTGTTGAAGTTGAAATACTGGCCAAAGCGCAAAAAATAACAGGGGACAAAGCCCCCTGTTATTCTCAGTACAAAACATGATTAACCGCTTATAACAAGGGTTTCTCACCACGCTGCCACCAACGCAATAATAAACGATCAACACTTTCAGCTGCGCTACCGGTAAAGCGATCCATTAGGCGTTTGCGTCGTGAGTAACGTACACCAATAACTTCGTGATTATCCATTTCAGCAATCAGTAAATCATCGCTAGTCCCAATGGCATCAACTAACCCTTTCTCTTTCGCTTGCGTACCAAACCAATGTTCACCCGTGGCGACGGCATCAATATCCAAAGAAGGGCGCTGCTGCTGAACGAACTGCTTAAATAGTAGGTGCGTTTCATTCAAATCTTCGCGGAATTTCTCACGCCCTTGTTCGGTATTCTCACCAAACAATGTCAGAGTGCGCTTAAACTCACCCGCGGTATGCAGTTCTACATCGATATCGTTCTTTTTCAGCAAACGGTGGAAGTTGGGAATTTGCGCCACAACACCGATGGAACCGATAATAGCAAAGGGTGCGCTGATGATACGATCAGCCACACAGGCCATCATATAACCCCCACTCGCGGCAACTTTATCGACTGCGACCGTCAAGCGGATACCTTTGTGGCGCAAACGTTCGAGTTGCGAAGCGGCTAAGCCATAGCCGTGAACCACACCGCCAGGACTTTCCAATCTAAGCAGCACTTCATCTTGCGCTGTAGCAACGGCCAGTACTGCCGAAATTTCTTCACGTAATGACGTGACTTCGTGTGCATCGATGCTGCCTTTAAAATCAATAACATATAAACAGGGTTTTATGGCTGCTACCGCACCTGCTTTGGCACGTTGTGTTTTCAGTTTCTGATCGGCTTTTTGCTGTTTTTTAAATGCTTTACTCCAGGTTTTTTGTTCCCCATGACTCATGCGACTCAGTCGCATTTCTCGCTGCATTTCCTTATATTGCTCACCCAGATCAACCAGACTCAGTTCTCCCCGTTGCCCTTGTTTCCTCATACCTTGGCTGACAATCAATAACACGATGGCACCTATCGCAATCACGATGGTCACCACTTTCGCCAGAAACAGTCCGTACAGAGAAATCAACTCCACAAATACCGCCTTATTCATTTGCTATTAGAGAGATATTGGCATTCTAGCGAACCCGCGCCTCGGCGTCTTGCGCAAATGAAGAATTGCATTGGTTTCGCTTAAATATAAGAATGTAAGCGATATCGTGGCATGCATGGGTAAAATACCCGCCGCCAGCAAGAGGAATAATTATGCATTATCAACCTAAACATGACCTGCTCAATAATCACTCTATTTTAGTCACTGGTGCAGGTGATGGTATTGGTCGTGAAGCCGCGCTGACTTATGCGCGTTTTGGTGCACGGTTAATTTTAGTCGGCCGTACCGAGAGCAAACTGATCGCTGTTCAGCAACAGATTGCTGCGGAAAATGGCTTACCAGCACTAGTTATCAAGCTCGATCTGTTAAAAGCTACACAACACGATTGCCAACAATTAGCTGATAAGCTAGGTCAACAAACACCCCATTTAGATGGAGTGTTGCATAACGCAGGTTTACTGGGTGATATCGCCCCCATGTCTGAACAGAATATCACCACGTGGCAAGATGTCATGCAAGTGAATGTCAATACGACATTTATGCTTACGCAAGCACTGCTCCCTCTGCTATTAAAAGCCCCAAGTGCCTCACTGGTATTCACCAGTTCTAGCGTAGGTCGCCAAGGACGTGCGGGATGGGGAGCTTATTCAGTTTCCAAATTTGCAACAGAGGGCATGATGCAAGTTCTTGCAGAAGAGTATAAACAGACTAACCTGCGAGTGAACTGCATTAACCCAGGGGGAACGAGAACCCCAATGCGTGCAAGTGCTTTCCCTGATGAAGATAAATCTAAATTAAAAACACCGGCCGATATTATGCCGTTGTATCTTTACCTCATGGGTGATGATAGCCGCAGAAAGACGGGTATCAGCTTTGATGCACAACCAGGCCGTAAACCCGGCCCCGCTGAGTAATAAAAGGAATATTGAATGTCCGAAGAACGCCATCAACAGCGCCAACAAAAAATAAAAGAAAAGGTTGAATCACGGGTTGCAGCCGCACAGGAAATCCGCGGCATCATGATCGTTTTTACCGGTAATGGCAAAGGTAAAACGACTGCAGCGTTTGGTACTGTCACCAGAGCTGTTGGTCATGGTTTAAAAGCCGGTGTCATTCAATTCATTAAGGGAGAATGGCCCAATGGCGAGAAAAACTTACTGCAACAACATGGGGTTGAATTTCAGGTGATGGCGACTGGCTTTACTTGGAATACCCAGAACAGAGAAACCGATACCGCAGCTTGTCAGGGAGTATGGCAGCATGCATTACGTATGTTGGCTGATCCAACACTGGATTTGGTTGTGCTTGATGAATTGACTTATATGGTTGCTTACGACTATTTGCCACTCGATGAAGTCGTTAATGCTCTTAAACAGCGCCCTGCTCATCAAACGGTCATTATTACTGGTCGTGGATGCCATCGTGATTTACTGGAAATGGCCGATACTGTCAGTGAATTGCGACCGGTAAAACATGCTTTTGATGCCGGTGTTAAAGCTCAACAAGGTATTGATTGGTAATTTAACAAAGTCATCTGCAAAAAAAATGCCGCAGTGATAACTCTGCGGCATTTTAATTGATCTGATTAAATGGGAATCATTTATACCTTCCCAAAATAAAACTCAGCTACAGGTGCTCTTTACCCGCGCTTGTTCGATCCGCGACGACCGGTATTTGTTGCTGGTGCAGCACTACCGACATTTTGACGAGTCGAACCTTTACGTGCTGAAGCTTGACGACCAGCAACTTGGCGGCCTGCAACTTCTGTGTGGCGTTTAACCGCACGACGAATTTGATTTGCTTTAACTCGGCGACGATCTTTCTCAACGGACAATTTACTCACCGTTTCAGAATCGAGTTCTACTAACTCACGTAGGTAGTTAGTGGCTTTCAAATCTAATTCAGTCCAGCCACCACGCGGCAGACCTTTCGGGAGATTGATATCACCGTAACGTACACGAATCAAGCGACTCACCTGCACGCCAACCGCTTCCCACAGGCGACGCACTTCACGGTTGCGCCCTTCGGTCAAGGTGACGTTATACCACTGGTTAATCCCTTCACCACCTTGGAAAGTGATGGTACGGAATGCCGCTGGACCATCTTCCAATTGCACACCATTACTGAGCTGTTTGATCTTTTCATCATCGATTTGACCAAACACGCGTACTGCGTACTCGCGCTCGACTTCGCGGCTTGGATGCATCAGACGATTAGCCAACTCACCATCTGTGGTGAACAGCAATAAACCTGAGGTATTGACGTCCAACCGGCCTACCGCAACCCAACGCGAACCACGCAGTTTAGGTAAACGATCAAATACCGTTGGTCGGCCTTCAGGATCATTCCGGGTACAAAGTTCGCCTTCTGGTTTGTAATAGGCCAGAACACGACACACGACTTCTTCAGATTCTGTAATAGAAAGAAGATGGCCATCCAGACGAATTTTAGTCGCTTGGGTCACTTCAACACGATCACCCAACGTGGATATTTTACCATCTACGCTGACGCGGCCCTGTTGAATAATTGCTTCGATTTCCCGACGAGAACCATGACCGGCTCTGGCCAAGACTTTCTGTAATTTTTCGCCCACGATTTTATCGCCCTGTGATTTAGGGCTTTGTGGCTTTGAGTTTGGTAACTTTTGGTCTTCAGACTTCTCGCTCATTGAGCAACCTCTAATGTCGCCTTCACAGGCGTCAGTTTTAACTATAAAATCAATGCGTTAGCTTAACGCCTCATTCGATATCAATGAGTTATAACATTAAGGTACACAACATGGATAACAAATGGGTATACAACAGGCTTAAGTTTACCACAGAGCGCAATGGAATTTTTTATATTAATTTCAGTCTCTCCAATTGGTGAATATGGTCGGTGATAAGACCCTCTATGCGACTATACTAAAAGCTAACACAATCTATGTGGCATAGTTCTAGTCGATAATATGATAGCTGTTCCAATGAGTACGAACTGAATAACCTCATACAACTAAACTGTAAACTCGCGAGGTGGCCTATGTTATACGTTGATATTCCAAGCCGTGAAGAATTCTCTCGTTTATCTGATGTCCGCTCTGATGCCTGTATTTCCATCTACCTTGAAACTTCTCCGTTGCACCAAAAATTAGACGCAAGCAAAATTCAATTGAGCAACTTCATTAAAGAAGCATTGCGGCAGGTTGCGGAAAAAGGTTTGGATAAACGCCGCTTAGTTCTGTTGGAAGAAGAACTTTACTCGGTGTTGGAAGATGAGGATTTTTGGGATCTGCATGCCCACAGCCTAGCCATTCTGGCCACGCCGGATAATATTACAACTTACCGGTTAGCGAACAAACTACCCAACCAGCTTGAAATAGGCGAACGTTTCTACCTTAAACCTTTACTGCGAGCACTCACCTTCCCCCACTCAGCCTATGTTCTGGCTTTATCTGAGAATCAGACGCGCCTAATCGAATTTTTTGCCGATGCACCGCCAGTAGAAGTTGTCGTGCCAAATATGCCATCTCGCAAACGTGATGCAATGGGCGACGCTGCATTAAACGATCATCAGCATGGTGCGGTTCACCATAAGATACGCTTAGCACAATACACCCGTAAAATTGACCAAGCCTTGCGCCCAATATTTGCGAGGCATAACTACCCGCTTATTTTGGTCACGACCGAGCCTTTAGCTTCTATTTATCGAGCAACCAACTCGTTACCCAATCTTACCGACGAAACACTTTTCTGTAATGCCGAGCATTTAGGGGCATCTGAGCTGGTGACTCAGGTTCGCCCACTATTGGAAAACTATTATCAGGCGCAGTTAAATGTGCTGAAATCACGATTCGAGGCCCGCTCAGGCAAGCGACGGGTGACGCAGGATCTATCCGATGCCGCCCGTGCAGCAACTTTTGGAGCCATCGATTTACTGCTGATTAATATCGACAGCAGCGTAAATGGGACCATTGATGATGAAGGCATAATCTCCTTCAGCGGCAGCGGTAATGAAGTGAGTTACGGGATTATCGATGAGATTGCCAAACGAGCGATTGCAACTGGGGCAAGAGTCTTGGCTGTACGCAGCGAAGACCTGCCATCCGGTGCCGACCTCAACGCGATATTACGTTATCCCCTGTAAAAAATACTCTCTGAAGCCCCGCTTAGGGGCTTTATTTTTAACAAACTTTCCATCGGTCGCAGACAATTAGCATTATTAGTTACACATCCCAGTGTGACATATTGCGCAATAGTTTTTAACGTACAAAGAATACGCTAATACGACAAATCATGACTGACTAGGACTTAATTTAATATTAATAATAAGCCCGCCATTAAGCTATTGCGATGTCAGTAGCGTCCTAAGTATTTCATTAACTGTTCTCACGCCGAGCTTATTATAAATATTTCTCCGATGGGCACTGGCTGTTTTGCTTTTCATATTCAATCGTATTGATATGTCAGGATTTCTTAACCCAATTAATATACATTCAAAAACCTCATTCTCTCTTTCGGTGAGTTGTGATTTAATTTTATTTTTCAAGTCAAGTCGATTAAAATTCTTGGGCGTTTTCCGTGAGTTAAATGCTCTAACTATCATTGATTTAATGTTTTTTACTGATGCTGTTTTACACAGTATTCCATCAGATAGAATAGAGAGATAGGTGAAATCTTCAGTGCCAGCAAGCTTTCTGCAGAAAACCATAACGAAAGATAGTGGGTTTGACGCTCTTATTTGACTAATGGTATTAAATACCTTGGAAGGATTAATATCGTCGACATCGAGGATAACAATACTTCGCTCATTTGATTCATTGTATATTCTCTCATCGTCAATGGAATGGTATTGTTCAACATTCACATTCATGGCTTCATTATGGACCATGATGACTTCTTTGATGATTGTCTCGAATGATAATAGCGTTAAATTGCAATAACTAACCACCATGACTCTCATGTGTTATATCACCCTTTACTCGAGTTTATTAACTATAAAAATATATATTGAGTCCATAAAAAGACGGCACCGAGGCACCGTCTTTTTATGATATTACGGAGATTAGAAGTTGTATTTAACACCTAACATAACTTGGGTATCACTGTAACCTTTATCACCGAGTTGTTGACCTACGTTACCCCAAACATTCAATTGCTTATTCAATTGCCCCTCAATGCCCACTTTCAGTTCACCGATATTTTTCGCGCCCGCCTGCTTAACTTCAACCGAGTTCATATTGGTGCCAAAATCTTTGGTATTGTGGATCCAATTGGCTTCTACAAACGGTTGGAACTCACGATCTTTACCGTTATCACTTTCGTGGTGGCCTTTCATATATGAACGCAGCCCCAGACGAGTTTGAATATTGCCATCGCCTTGCCCACTAACATGAGTCCCATTCGCTTCACGGTGCTCGTCAGCTTTCACGCCCATCCAAGTGATTTGGGCTTTCGGCTGGATAAAATAGGTCTCATTTTTCGACTTATTTTCTCCAATCTTAAAGGTATAACCGCTCTCCACCGAGGCTGTAAACCCTTTGGATTTATACTCTTCCGTCGCTAGACCTTCACCCTGCACGCTGTTGTTAAACCAGCTGTACTGCGCCCAACCGTCGACATACAAACCAGACTTATCTTCATCATTGGCATACCACGTACTGTAAACACCTGTGCTGTAGCCATCGACCGAACCACTTGACTTATAGCCAGACTTCGCATTGGTGTTACTTTTGCTATTACCGTAGCCAGCCATCACACCTAGATGTAAGCGATCCAAGCCATCGTTGCTCCACTGGGCAATATCACCACCCAATTGCATCACATAACGGTTGCTTTGGGTTTTCAACTGACCACTGGTATCACGAGAACGGTTATGACCGCCTTCGTTACGCAACCACATGCTGGTAACTTTCTGTTCGCCGGTCAGAACATCAAGGTACTGCGTTTCACCTAAACGATCGTGCAAACGGGTCACAAACATATTGTTAGCCGAGGCTAGGTTGGCAGTGTAGCTACCTGCTTCTGGACGTTTAGTTTCTTCGCCTGGGCCCACTGGATTTTCTGGATCAACCGGGTTCTCTGGGTCAATTGGCAAATTACTCAGGCTGGTCAAATACCAGTTACTGGCATTTGAACCCACTCCACGTACGAGTGAATAATCATATGCACCCGCGACGATACGGCCAGGGTTCACAAACTCACCGTCGGATTGACCATTCACCTGAATGAGCTCAATGCCGTTTAAGGTTTTAGCGCCCGTACCGCCCGCATTATCTACGCTTACGTTAGTGGTGCCGCTGGTGTTACCGTTCACAATCATGCTGTCAGTTGCGGAGTCATCTGCACCTAACGCAGTATTGAAATGCAGCAGACCATTGTTGCCAATATAGTTGCCGTTCACCACTAATTGATTACCCGTGGTGCCCGTACCATCACTGGTTTTGTTGCCGATAAAGACTGTGCCGCTGTTGGTTAAGTCAGTACCTACGGTAAAGATGTTACTCGCCGGAGCAAGACGGCCCATAATCGGTGCGGTAGATGCCGTTGGATGACCAACAAACAACACGCCATTATTATCAATAGCACCAGCCACCCCACCGAAACCGCCCATAAAGGCACCATTAGCGATATTGACTTGCTGGCTTGCCAGCGTCATTGGGTCGGCACTACTGCCTAAGATCAGGCCACCTTCATTGATATCCGTCTGCCCGGTATAGGCCGCAGTTTGGGTCAATGACAGGGTACCGTCACCGTTTTTAGTCAGACTACCACTGCCGGTAATGCTATTTGCCAACAACCAGTTACTACCGCTATTGAGCACCAATGAACCGTCGTTGATGACCGCAGCCGTACCTAAATGTTCTGCTTGAGAAGCGGTTAATTGGCTGCCGTTCGTGATATCAAACATGCCGCTGAACAGACTGTTATCACCGGTTAATGTGATATCGCTGCTATCTTCCAGCGCCACACTACCGGCATCACTGATGGCGTTAGCCAACTGACCTGCTGCACTTTTCAGTGTCAGTAGACCGGCGTTGACAATGTTGCCACTGCCCAGACCCACGGCATTGTTCAGCAAAGCTTGTGCGCCGCTGGCAATATTCGTCGTCGCGGTCAACGTATTATTCGCACCGTTTACCGTCAAGGTATCACCGGCAATAGTTAACTCGCCACTGCCCGTGAGTTCCCCATCAGATACACCGCCCTGACTTAACGTCAGGTTGCCGCCATTAAGATTGAGTGATGAACCAGCCGTGCTACTCAATTGACCCACGGTCTGGCTATGACCATTCATATCAAAGGCGGTATCAGCCGCCAGCGATAACAGTGAGGTATTCCCTAACACGTTATCGTTCAGCATCTGTAAACTGCCGCTGCGCACATCAGTCATGCCAGTGTAGTTATTATCCAAATTAGACAGCGTGACAGTATTTCCTGCACCGGTATCAATGGCCAAGTCGCCGCTACCAGTAATTTTGGCACTCATGTCCGCCGCTGGACCGGTTTTATTCGTGGCATACAACGACAGTGCATCTGCATCGCTGCCCAGCAAATCAATCTCCGTCAAACCATAGCTGACATACAGACCATCGTTACTCAAACTACTCGTCAGGCGGTAATCGTATGTCCCTTTAGCAACGGTATTGCCATTCTGCGCAATATCAGCTGTGGTGGCATCCGTGATCACATTGCCATGCTGGTCTTTGAGCACCAAATTGCTACCATTGCCCTGCACCGTCACATCGCTAGTCGCCAATTGCAACAAGGTGTTAGCATCATCCTGCTCCATGATTGGAAGTGTAGGATTGACCGGTGTCTGGCTGTTATCGACACTCTCAATATTCACTTCCACCGTACCCGTACCAAGCAGATTCATCTCTTGAGTGGTATGGATAGTGCTTTTTGCCACAGCCTCACCGGGTGTACCGGTATTAAATTTCACGGTACCACCGTCAAAGGTAAGACCGCCGATCGTTTGAATGCCATCGCCTACTGTAGTGATACTGTCCGCGCCCAACTTCAACGTCGCATTAATCAGTGCCGTGGTATTTTCAGCCGCGAGATCAAAAGTGGCATGGCCCAATGCCAGCACACCGTTAAAAGCATTTTGTGCTGCATTGGCAGTAAAGTTAAACGCATTACCAGCTGTATCGACACCTACTGTCCCGAGGCCATTTAACTTGCTGTTAAAGTTAACTGCATTCAGGTTCTTGATTTGCAACAGGCTACCATCACCGAGATTAAAGCCCGTGTCGGCGTTGTCATCCTGCGCGTTGCCCAGAGCCAACAGCACGTTGTCCATAGTCAACGTCGAGTTATTGATCAGGTTAATGTATTCCATATTCTGGATAGCATTAACATCACTCAGGGTATACAACGAACTGTCCAGCGTAAGCGTATCGCTGCCAGTACCGCCGTTCAGGGAAGTAAAGACACCGGTATCGGCTAAAGTGAGCCCTTTCAGAATGAAGGCATCGTCGCCACTGCCGGTAGTGAAGTCAGTGCCTTCACTGCCTTGCATCAGGGTCACAGTGTTGTTGCCGGTTAACAGATTAACCTGACCGATAATGCTGCCGCCCGTCTGGTTGGTAAAGGCCAGACCTGTTCCTGTATTGGTGACTACAGCCTGCTGCGCTGCACTGTCGGCATGGATACTGCCGCTGTTGACGAAGCTGGTGACATAGCCGTTATTGATGTCCACTACTGGGCTGGTGAGTGATTTTGATATCAGGTTACCGGACTGCTCGACACGGCCAGTAGTGCCTTGAACAATCAGGGCTGCCCCGCCTGCGACATCATTGACGTTTACGCTAGCGCCGGTTTTCAGATCTTGGCGAGAGTTGGTGACAATCCCTTTACCAGCGGCAGAGTTCACATTAATCACTAGACCCGCTGAATCAGACATATCTAATGTGTTATCGGTTATTGTGTCGCCTGTATTGGCAAACAGAATACCGGTGCCACTGCCATTAACATTAATGGTGCCTGAGTTGGTTGCAGCCATCGAAGCACCGGTACGCACACCAGCACCATTGCCAACTGTCAGTGTGGTATCTTTTAATTGAATGCCTGCGATTTCTGCTTTGTTTTCAATCGCATTACCACTACCGCCTGCCATCATAGTGATGGTGGCACCGTCAACAGTCAGTGCTGTTGCACCGGTATCCAGCAGTACGCCATGTGCCGTGCCACCCGCTTGAGTTTCACCGCTGCCGGACAGGGTCAAACTTGCGCCGGAACCTAATAGGAAGGCAGCAGTGCCGTCGGTTGCATTAACGATACCAGTGTTATTGACTGTTGAGTTAGCACCCTGAATGTTTACCGCCGTCCCGTTAACAGAGATCAGATTTTCGTTAGTCAGAATACCGCCATCGACCAGCACACCTGTACTGCCCGCTTGCGTAAAATCGATAGTCCCCTTGTGGATCAGCTCACCGCCATTACGAGCGATATAACCGTAAGCACCTGACGCCGTATTGCCTGTGCTTAAAACGGCAGAACTGATCAGCACCGATTTACCGGTCACGCCAGTCGAAATACCATCAAGACCGTAATAATTACCATCAACGATACCGGCAGTGGCGCCGTTACCACTTAATTCCAAGCTTGCATCAGCGGTGATGGTACCCGTCGCGCCACCTTCCACTTTAACGCCCGTGGAACCTTCACCTGAAAGCACCATATCTAACGCGCCAGAGCTAAAGCTACTGCCCACCCCGGTGACTTGAATAAGGGAAGAGTCTTTGCCTGTCGCATTCATGGTTGAAGCCGTGGTACCGGCAAAAGAGGCACCCTTATCAACACGATATAAAGTAGAGCCTTCCGTCGAAACGGTTTCATCGCCAGTCGCAATGTTATTGATGCTAGAACCAGTTCCGTAAATTAGGTAGCCCACCTGTTTGGTACCGGAGGTAAACTCAACTTGACCCGCACCAGTAACGTTAATGGTACCCTTATCTTCGGCAACCACGCCGATAGCTCCGTCACCAACCAGACTCACTTGACCGGAAAGGTTGGCCACCGCACCTGTACCCACAGCCTGAATACCGTAGTTAGCCAAATTGGTTGCTGAATCCAGCCCTTTATTAACATAAACGTTACCGGCGTTAGTGGCTACACTGTTGGTCAGTACTTTAATACCTACGGTATTGATACCATTTATAACGATGTCGCCATTATTGAAGATATTCGTGGCGCTGTAACGGGATAAGATACCAATATTCTGCGCTGATTTTTCTCCAGGTGTTGCACCCGCACCGTTTAGCTCGATAGTACCGTTCTGATTGACTGCCGTTCTCACCCCTTGCGCATCAACAGCAATAGAGTTTTCAGTTTTACTACCAATCACGATTTTACCGGTCGCACTATTGGTAAAGGTAACGATATTGCTCAGATTAACCGTATCTTGCAGTAATTTGACGGCATAAGACTGGGTCTTAATAGCCAGATCAGTGACGATATCAGTCGCTGAACGTTGGGCTTGACGACCCACATAGACAGTACCGTTATTTTCAAAGGTAGAGCCTTTCTGAACATTAACCCCTTCATTCATATACCCTGCCGGAGGGACTAAATCGACAGTTGCTGCGATGTTGATTGCACCGTTATTAACGAAGGATGAGTTGCCATCGATCGTCGCCGCGCGGGTATAAGTGCTTGCCCCACGAGAAGCGGTATTAATCACACCATTGTTGGTGACTGACGAAGTTCCATTAGCCAAAATAGCGGTATGGCTGCCGTTGGCAACATATAGCGGTAATGTGGAGGTCGGGGTAGGTTTGAAATCCAGCATGTCAGGGTTAGTCCCTGCATCCAAAACACCTGTAGATTCAATCAGTACCGTACTATCTGTGGCAAAAATAATATTGGTGCCACGAACCGTCCCTGACGCTGAACCTAGTGTCCCAGCATTATTCAATGTTGCACCGTCTTCCAGACGCACCACTGAAATATCGGTGTTATATGCCTGAATATTGGCATCAGCGCCAATGTTCACTATGGCATGCTGACCTTCACCATGAATGAAGGCAACACGATCAGAATCAACGAAATGATTTACAGCATCATTAGCATCAATACCCATATCAAGATAGATCGGGGTCACTTTAGGTGAGCTATTGCTGCCATTAGTGATATAGGCTCTCGCCAGTTCACTCTGATAGGCGGTACTGCTCAGTGTAATAGCACCACTCTTAATAGCATCGATCAGGTCTTGGTTATATTTTTGGAAATCTGCAAAATTTTGAACATTTTGGGCCCCTAGATAAGGGCTAGTGAATGCGCCGGTAAAGTCATCAAGTACAGCATTCGCCACTGCGGTGTCGCGGTCACGAAGGTTATTACTGTTATTACCCAAGTTGACCACTGTCTTAGCATTATAATTTAAGACTGTATTCTGGGCTGATGTAGTAGATTCAACATAGAATCCTGAAGAGGTCGTTGTTGCAGCTTCACTTTTCAGGCTGCCTTTAAGAATGGCGTTAAAATAGTTATTGCTGTCATTAACCCAACCTGCGGCAGTGCTACCAACATTCACACTTAGATCGCTACCATCCAGCACATGGAATAGGTTGCGATTCACATACTGACCATTTTCACCGACAGCATGAGAAACCGGTACCGAGAAATCAGCAAGTGGCTTAATTGACATTTTGTCGTTGTTATACACATTAATGGTAATTAATGCGCCCGTGCCTTTCGGGTCAAGGAAGGTTTCAGTTACCATTGAACCCAAGTTGAAAATATTTTTACTGAGCAGATTCTCAGCACCATTAAGGAATTTATCTGTCGGAATATCCCCTAACTTCATGTTAGTAAAACCATTGGCTCCGCGAGTAATACTGCTAAAGCTCCCCGATAACGTATTGTTGGCCCCACTAAACGTCTGGGTAAAATCCACTTCAGGTGTAAAGACCGGCACACTGATATCAGCGGCAAATACAGTACTGACAGATAAAGTACCTATCACCATCAATGCAATTTGACTCAACCGAGAATGATTTGCTAACCCTATAGAGGTATCGACAGTTCCGGTGCTAAATGATTTATTTTTTTTGCTCGACTTGGAAAACTCCGACGCAACATCGTAGCGGCCTAATGCACTATTCCAAATGACTTTAAATACACGATTCATAGAACTCTCGATTTTCTCTCTATATTTGTGGGTTACATATAACGGGCAACGCATTCACTTAATTATATGTAATTAAGACAGTTAGCTTCCGTTAAGGGATAATTTATGATCTATAGCTTTTTACCTACATCAATAATAAACTTTAGCTGTCACATAAATATATAGGATCCAGCAACTTAATTTGTAGGAATCATCCTACCGAAAATACAGAAAAATACATTTATACAATAAAATCATAAGATTAATACGAAAAATCAAACAAGAAAAATCTTAATAAAATACACTTCCATATAAGAAAATTCTTTATTCACCATCACGAAAATTACTTATTAAAAGCAATCGCTACAAATCGATTCTCTCAAATGAAAAGAAATGTAAACAATAAAATATTGTAGGATTTGTATGTTATGAGTTTATTGACCATTAAACGTGGCAAGTATACATAAAAAAAACAATTATTGGATTTTTAATTCATAATTTACATTAAAACAGCACATAACCTCGCAACAAATGAATAATCTAATTTTAACGAGATTTTATACCTTTCGTTGGAATGATTCCTAGAATAAAAGATCGTCTAATTAAATTAAATTCCACTTAGCGATACTCACAATTAAAATCTCATTGGATTTGTCTTAAAAATACAATCTTGAAATTCGGTTGAATAATAAATTAAATACAAAGATAATTCTCAATGGAAAATTAGTCTAACTTTTTATCCATATTTTAAATAATAATTAATATAAAACCATTTTATTACTGCTTTAATTTTAGTTGGTTACGAACTGTCATTTTATTTTCTGATAGTCACACTAACTCATTTCCCGTGTCGAAAAGAAATGATAATAATATGCTTATTCCATCTGACTGATTCTCTATCGTCATAGACATGCACTATTTATGATTGGCTAAGCATAAGGTTTGCTAAGAGACTCCGGGGCTTTTGTAGGATGAATAATTTTTAGATGAGATTCTTTTTAGATAAGTTATAGGTTTGCACAACCTACTTAATTAAAATGAGGGCGCTTTAAGCACAGTAAGAGAAGACCGAACGGGTAACAGTTGGATAAGGCAGCGAGAGAATCACTCTCTGCGTATGACCACCGTGTTCAACGACGATGCCTTATCCAACAATATGTTTATATAGCAATATGTCTATGTAGCAGTATGACTAACGACACTTAGCGGAATGGAGTAGCGTCCCCTGCGCCTTCACGGATAACTTCTGGGGATGAATCAGTCAGGTCAATCACGGTGGTAGGTTGTTGGCCTAATGACCCACCATGAATGATTAAATCCACCTGTTTGCCTAGATTGTCTTTAATCTCTTCAGGATCAGATTCAGCGAAATCATTACCGGGCAACATCAATGTTGTCGACATCAATGGCTCACCCAACACGTCCAGCAAAGCCAGTGCTATTGGGTTGGATGGTACGCGTAATCCAATGGTTTTACGCTTATCATTCATCAATCGCCGAGGCACTTCTTTGGTTGCCTTTAAAATAAAGGTGTAATTGCCTGGTGTGTTATTTTTGATCAAGCGAAATGCCGAGTTATCGACATACGCATAGGTGGATAACTCAGAAAGATCGCGGCACATTAATGTGAAATTATGATTACCATCTAACTGACGAATACGACATATGCGTTCCATTGCCGTTTTATCTTCTAATCGGCAACCAAGGGCATAACCAGAATCTGTCGGGTAAACAATCACACCGCCTTTGCGCAAGACATCAACACTTTGGTTGATCAGCCGTGGCTGTGGGTTTTCTGGGTGAATATAAAAAAACTGACTCATGACTCTACCTCATCATTCAACGTACGATCGGTATTGGCTGGCTCTGTAGGCCAATCACGCCACACCGGTTCCACCCCTGCGGGCAGCCATAATTTGCGGCCCAACTCAATCCAAGAGCAAGGTTGATGGAAATCAGACCCTTGGGATGCAAGTAAATTATAGTCGCGTGCATACTGTGCGAGTTGCGCTCTTTCATGAGGCGCTTGCTGGCACTGGGCAACTTCCATGGCGTGACCACCCTGTGCTGAAAAATGCGCTAATAAACGTTTCAACCATTTTGCCGTTAAGTCATAACGGCCAGGATGCGCCAACACGGCTTGCCCACCAGATTGCGTAATAGCATCAATAGCTTGTTCTATTGTACACCATTGCGCGGGGACATAACCGGTCTTGCCTTTTGCCAAATACTTTTTAAAAACCTGCCCGACATTACTCGCCAGCCCCAATTCCACCAAATAGCGAGCAAAATGCCCACGGGTAACCTGCCCCCCCTGCGCCAGTCGATTTGCGCCTTCCCAAGCATCAGGAATACGCGATTTTGCTAAGCGAGCGCTGATCTCCTGCGCCCGTGTATAGCGGTGATCAGACTGTTCACGTAATAATTTGCAAATGCTAGGGTGATGCTCATCAATGCCCAGCCCCACAATATGGATCTCGTGGTTTTCCCACAGAGTGGAAATTTCTACGCCAGAGATAAGCCGTAATGCTAATTTCTCCTGCTCAATGGTGGCAGCTGCTTCAGCCACCCCCGCAGTGGTATCGTGATCCGTTATCGCCAATACACCGACACGCATTTGCGCCGCCCTTAACACCAGTGCCGCTGGCGTGAGTGAGCCGTCTGACGCAGTAGTATGGCTGTGCAGATCATAGAGTGTGAAAGCCGTTGATACCGTATCAGGCAAGGTGGCGTTATCCGTTAAAACAGGTTTATTTATCAAAAGGGTCTTATTAACCAAAACAAAAATCCGGAAAAAGCGTGGCTGCCTATCATACTCGCTAATACGCCTGTTTGGTTAATCAATCTTGAGTTGTCATGCTGCTCAACTTAGATAAGTACCCTACGCAAAGTATGTTAAAAAACAATCATTGAGGTGTTGACATTCACCCTTCGAACTAGTTTACTAGTACGCAAGTTCGCAAGGCACGAATGTGCTGGTACGAATATTGGGTAACACGCCCAATCCTTTGAAAAAGCAATTATAGGACTGAAAATGAAAACGAATCTGATTTCTTTACTGCGTTGGTGGCACATATCCCTCTCACGGGCGGTGTAATCACGCATACCAGTCATCAGACAGTGCAGATTGCTTCAGCCCGCTAATAGCGGGTTTTTTTATGGACAAATATTGGCATAGCCGCTTTTTCAGATTCACTTTTTCGAGATAAATAAATGATGCAGACTTCGCGCCCTACCTTACAGTTATTAACGACCACGGCGTGTTACCGCGATGACCCTACCGCGTTATTCCACCAATTGTGTGGCGCTCGCCCAGCAACTTTGCTGCTTGAATCCGCTGAGGTCACGAGCAAACAAAATCTGAAAAGCCTGCTGATTATTGACAGCGCACTGCGAATTACTGCTTTGGCACAAACAGTCACTATTGAAGCACTGACACGCAATGGCGCATCGCTATTGCCTCTGCTAGATGCTGCGTTACCCCCTCAAGTTGAGATTCAGGTGCGCCCGAATGGCCGTGAACTCACCTTCCCCGTCGTGAATGAAGTTCAGGACGAAGACTCACGTTTACAGTCATTATCTGTATTTGATGCATTGCGCTTGTTGTTGCAGTTAGTGAATACGCCTGCGACAGAGAGAGAAGCGATGTTTATCGGTGGTTTATTCGCTTACGATTTGGTCGCTGGCTTTGAAAATTTACCCCCGTTACGCCATGACCAGCGTTGCCCTGATTTCTGTTTCTATCTTGCAGAAACGTTACTCGTTTTGGACCATCAACATCGCTCAACACAGTTACAGTCAAGCCTGTTCACGCCAGATGCCAGCGAACACCAGCGTTTAAGTGCCCGCTTAGAGCAACTTAGCCACCAGCTACAGCAGGCTGCCCAACCGATCCCCGCCACATCAGTGCCAGAAATGAAGTTACAGTGTAACCAGTCAGATGAAGAATATGGTGCGGTAGTCAGTGAATTGCAGCAAGCCATTCGCGAAGGTGAGATTTTCCAAGTGGTTCCTTCTCGCCGCTTCTCTCTGCCTTGTCCATCACCACTGGCCGCTTACCAAACCCTAAAAGATCATAATCCCAGCCCGTATATGTTCTTTATGCAAGACAATGAATTCTCTTTATTTGGCGCGTCACCTGAAAGCGCACTGAAGTACGATGCAACTAATCGCCAGATTGAGATTTACCCTATTGCCGGAACTCGCCCACGTGGACGTCGTGCCAACGGTGAACTAGACCGCGATTTAGATAGCCGCATTGAGCTGGAAATGCGTACTGACCATAAAGAACTGGCCGAACATTTGATGTTAGTGGATTTGGCCCGCAACGACTTGGCCCGCATTTGTGAACCGGGTAGCCGCTATGTGGCCGATTTGACCAAAGTTGACCGCTACTCCTTTGTGATGCATTTGGTATCCCGCGTTGTCGGCACACTACGTCATGACTTAGATGTGCTGCATGCCTATCAGGCTTGCATGAATATGGGCACCTTGAGCGGTGCGCCAAAAGTTCGTGCGATGCAATTGATTGCGGAACGCGAAGGTTCCCGTCGTGGGAGCTACGGTGGCGCGGTAGGCTATTTTACCGCACAGGGTGATTTGGATACCTGCATTGTGATTCGGTCTGCTTATGTTGAAGACGGTATCGCCACGGTTCAAGCCGGTGCAGGCGTGGTTCTTGACTCAATACCGCAGGCAGAGGCCGACGAAACTCGCAACAAAGCACGTGCCGTGTTACGGGCGATTGCGACAGCACACCATGCCAAGGAGATTTTCTAATGGCCGATATCTTACTGATCGACAATATCGATTCATTTACTTACAACTTGGTGGATCAGTTGCGCGCTAGCGGCCATCGCGTCGTGATTTATCGCAACCAAATTGCGGCTAAAACCATTATTGAGCGTTTGCAACAAATGGAACAACCCGTACTGATGTTGTCTCCTGGCCCAGGGACGCCTGCCCAGGCCGGTTGCATGCCTGAATTATTGCAGCGCCTGCGCGGACAATTACCGATTATCGGCATTTGTCTTGGTCATCAAGCCATTGTTGAAGCCTATGGTGGCCATGTCGGTCAGGCTGGCGAGATATTACATGGCAAAGCCTCCGCCATAGAACACGACGGACAAGGTATGTTTGCGGGTATGCCAAACCCATTACCTGTAGCGCGCTATCACTCCTTAGTCGGCAGCAATATCCCAGCAGAATTAACCGTTAACGCCCGCTTTGGTGAAATGGTCATGGCAGTTCGCCATGATGCTCACCGTGTTTGTGGCTATCAATTCCATCCAGAATCGATTTTAACCACTCAGGGCGCCCGTTTACTTGAGCAAACATTGGCTTGGGCCTTATCCCCTTTAGGCCTTAAATCGTAGTGACGTTCTTGGTGAATAGAATATTGAAGGAATTTATGATGCAAACATTATTAGAAAAATTATTCCGCGCGGAGTCACTGAGCCAAGAAGAAAGCCAACTGTTGTTCGCCGCCATTGTACGCGGTGAGCTAGAAGCGAGCCAATTAGCCGCCGCATTGATCAGCATGAAAGTTCGCCGTGAAACACCGGCTGAGATAGCAGGTGCAGCACAAGCCCTGTTGGCCGATGCACAACCGTTCCCACGCCCCGACTATCTATTCGCTGATATTGTTGGCACCGGTGGCGATGGCACCAACAGCATTAATATCTCTACCGCCAGCGCATTTGTTGCCGCCAGTTGTGGGGTCAAAGTGGCTAAACACGGCAATCGCAGTGTTTCCAGCCGTTCGGGTTCATCAGATTTACTTGCCGCTTTTGGTATTCGTCTGGATATGAGCGCGGAAGAATCACGTTTAGCCTTGGATGAATTAGGCGTTTGTTTCCTGTTTGCACCGCAGTATCACACCGGTTTCCGTCATGCGATGCCGGTACGCCAACAGTTAAAGACCCGAACCCTGTTTAACGTATTAGGGCCACTCATTAACCCCGCCCGTCCACCATTGGCGCTGATCGGTGTTTATAGTCCTGAATTGGTTTTGCCCATCGCTCAGACGCTGAAAGTTCTGGGTTACCAGCGTGCGGCCGTGGTACATGGCGGCGGTATGGATGAGGTGGCCATTCATGCACCGACACAAGTCGCCGAGCTGAATAATGGCAGTATCGAAAGCTATGAGTTAGCGCCAGAAGACTTTGGTCTGAACCGTTACTCGCTAGGTTCGCTACAAGGTGGCGCTCCGGAAGAAAACCGTGACATTTTAGCACGCTTGTTACAAGGTAAAGGTGAGCCGGCGCATGCCGCAGCCGTTGCTGCTAACGTGGCGTTATTGCTGAAATTGCACGGCCAAGAAAATTTGCGTCATAACGCGCAGCAAGCATTAGAAATGATTCATAGCGGTCAAGCTTTTGATCGTGTTACCGCTCTGGCAGCAAGAGGATAGATCATGCAGGAAACCGTACTTCACAAAATAGTGCGCGATAAGGAAATCTGGGTTGCCGCGCGGAAATTACAACAACCATTGGCCAGTTTTCAAAACGACATTACCCTGAGTCAACGCGATTTTTATCAAGCGCTACAAGGTGATAAAACAGTTTTCATTCTGGAATGCAAGAAAGCGTCCCCTTCTAAGGGCGTGATTCGAGATAACTTTAATCCTGCTGAGATTGCCGCGGTTTATAAGAATTATGCTTCGGCAATTTCAGTATTAACTGACGAGAAATATTTCCAGGGCAGTTTTGATTTCTTGCCGCAAGTCAGTGCTGTCGTCACTCAGCCTGTTTTGTGTAAAGACTTTATTATCGATGCTTACCAGATTCAGTTAGCGCGTTTTTATCAGGCCGACGCTATTTTGCTGATGCTTTCTGTGCTTGATGACGAAAGCTATCGCCAGTTGGCCGCCGTGGCTCATAGCCTCAATATGGGCGTGTTAACTGAAGCCAGTAACGCCGAAGAATTGGATCGCGCCATTGCCTTAGGTGCGAAAGTCGTCGGGATCAATAATCGTGATTTGCGTGACCTGTCTATCGACTTGAATCGCACCCGTGAACTGGCTCCTCGCCTCCCTGCTGGCGTGACCGTTATCAGCGAGTCGGGCATTAATCATTACCGCCAAGTCCGCGAATTAGGCCACATCGCGAATGGTTTCCTGATTGGCAGTGCATTGATGTCTGAACCTGACCTTAATGCCGCCGTGCGTCGTGTTTTGTTAGGTGAAAATAAGGTCTGTGGCCTGACCCGAGCGCAAGACGCTGCTACCGCCTATCACGCTGGTGCGGTGTATGGTGGGTTGATTTTTGTTGATAGCTCACCTCGTCATGTCGACATCGCCCAAGCCCGCGCGGTGATCAGTGGCGCGCCACTGAAGTACGTTGGGGTCTTCCGAGATGCTCAATCGGATACGATTCAAAATATCGCCGAGCGCTTGTCACTGGCGGCAGTACAATTACATGGGCATGAAGATCAAACCTATATCAACCAACTGCGTGATGTTTTACCCGCGAGTTGCCAAATTTGGAAGGCGTTGAGTGTCAGTGACACCCTGCCAGCGCGTCACTTACAACATGTTGAGCGTTATGTATTGGACAATGGCAAAGGCGGCACCGGCCAAACTTTTGACTGGTCATTATTGGCCGGCGAGTCGCTGGACAACGTCCTGCTGGCCGGTGGATTAAATGCCGACAACAGTGGCCGTGCTGCACAGTTAGGCTGCGCCGGTTTGGACTTTAATTCCGGCGTCGAAAGCGCGCCCGGCGTCAAAGATCCCCAACTGATTGCCGACGTATTCAAAACATTGCGCGACTATTAATTGAATTGAATTAAATCGAAACACAGAACTTGGTTAATCCGATAAAGGACAAAAAATGACCACACTAAATCCTTATTTTGGCGAGTTCGGTGGCATGTATGTGCCACAGATACTGATGCCAGCGTTGAAGCAACTGGAAGAAGCATTTGTCAGTGCGCAAATGGACCCTGAGTTTCAGGCCGCGTTCCAAGACTTACTGAAGAACTATGCTGGTCGCCCTACGGCACTGACTTTGTGTCAGAACTTGACTGAAGGCACAAAAACCAAGCTATATCTGAAACGCGAAGATTTGCTGCACGGCGGCGCGCATAAAACCAATCAGGTTTTGGGGCAAGCATTATTAGCAAAACGCATGGGTAAAACTGAGATCATTGCGGAAACAGGTGCTGGTCAACATGGCGTGGCATCCGCATTGGCTTGCGCCCTGCTGGGTTTGAAGTGCCGCATCTATATGGGGGCAAAAGACATTGAGCGCCAATCACCAAACGTCTTCCGTATGCGCCTAATGGGTGCAGAAGTGATCCCTGTTCACAGCGGCTCCTCAACGTTGAAAGATGCTTGTAATGAAGCATTACGTGACTGGTCTGGTAGCTACGAAACTGCGCACTATATGCTGGGGACCGCTGCTGGCCCGCACCCTTACCCGACCATTGTGCGTGAATTCCAACGTATGATTGGCGAAGAAACCAAAGCGCAGATCCTCGCGAAAGAAGGCCGTCTGCCCGATGCTGTATTAGCCTGTATTGGTGGCGGCTCAAACGCCATTGGTATGTTCGCTGATTTTATCGATGAACCCAATGTAGGGCTGATTGGTGTTGAGCCGGCAGGACATGGTATCGAAACAGGTCAACATGGTGCACCGCTTAAACACGGTAAGGTCGGTATCTACTTCGGCATGAAATCGCCAATGATGCAAACCAGTGATGGCCAAATTGAAGAGTCTTACTCCATCTCTGCGGGGCTAGACTTCCCCTCTGTTGGGCCACAACATGCCTATCTGAACAGCATCGGCCGTGCAGATTATGTGTCGGTGACCGATGACGAAGCACTGGAGGCATTTAAAGCGCTGTCTTGCAAAGAAGGGATTATCCCTGCGTTGGAATCCTCCCATGCGCTGGCTCATGCCTTGAAAATGATTAAAGCATCACCGGAGAAAGAACAGATTCTGGTCGTGAATCTGTCTGGGCGAGGCGATAAAGATATTTTCACCGTTCACGATATTTTGAAAGCTCGGGGAGAGATTTAATGGAGCGTTATCAACAACTGTTTAAACAGTTAGCCGCCAAGAATGAAGGTGCTTTTGTCCCATTCGTGCAATTAGGCGACCCATCACCAGCGTTGTCTTTAGAGATTATTGATACGCTGATTGCAGCAGGTGCCGATGCCTTAGAGTTGGGTATCCCGTTCTCTGATCCGTTAGCCGATGGACCGACAATCCAAAATGCCGCTCTTCGTGCCTTTGCTGCAGGTGTGACGCCAAGTATTTGTTTTGAGATGTTGGCCGAAATTCGTAAAAAGCACCCCACGATCCCTATTGGCTTGTTGATGTATGCCAATTTAGTCTTCCATAACGGCATTGATAATTTCTATCAACGTTGTGCTGATGTGGGCGTCGATTCTGTGCTGATCGCTGACGTCCCATTCGAAGAATCAGCGCCTTTCCGTGCTTCGGCATTACACCACGGTATTGCGCCGATATTTATCTGCCCACCGAATGCGGATGACGATTTACTGCGTGAGATTGCTTCCCATGGCCGCGGCTATACCTATCTGCTTTCTCGAGCAGGCGTGACTGGGGCTGAGAATCATGGCCATCTCCCGCTGAATCATTTGATTGATAAATTACGGGAATATCATGCTGCACCCGCTCTGCAAGGTTTTGGCATTTCAGAACCAGAGCAAGTCAAAACCAGTTTGGCGGCAGGCGCTGCGGGGGCTATTTCAGGCTCCGCGATTGTAAAAATCATTGAAAATAATGTCTCGAATCCCGCTGAGATGTTGGCGCAGTTGGCTCGTTTTGTGGCTGAGATGAAAGCAGCGACTCGCCGTTAATTTTCAGAAAAGCGTCTGATAGCAGGTTCCCATCAGGCGCTTTATTCCCTTCTTTTCAAATGCTTCCTGAAGACACATTCATTCAAAATTTGAATTAACGGAGTTCATCACTAATAATTGTGTAACAGACCCAGTATTTGTTTACATATTGGATGCTCTGCGTGCGCTGTAGTGATGCGTAATGTATGCGTTAATAACACTTTCAAAGAGTTACCCGTCCCCTTGTGATATCAATAACATGGAGAGTCATCTATGAAGCTTTTTAAAACATTTTCTGCCTTATGCGTTGCGGTAATTATGGCGATGGCTATTTCCGCTTGTGCGCCAACAAAAACGTCAGAAGGAACTGGTGGCTATATCGATGACACCGTGATTACCACCAAAGTGAAATCAGCACTGCTAGCAGCAAAAGATATAAAATCGACTCAAATCAGTGTTGAGACTTTTAAAGGACGCGTTCAGTTGAGTGGTTTTGTGAGCTCACGTCATGATGCAGACCGTGCAGTGGAAGTCACTCGCACCGTGCCAGGCGTGAAGTCAGTCAGCAATCAGATGCTGATTAGGTAATCAATACGTATGTATTGTATTTGTAGTATGCATTGTATTGAGAGCATGAGCCGTATGAATTGCCTGACTCTATAGTCTGGCGATTGGCGGGGAGATTTCACCGAGGGGTAAGTCAATGACTCACATTGTGAGCCTCCATTCGGTACCTTTCCCCGCCTATTTAATACTAGAATCGATAACCCGCGCCGAACATGAAGACCCATGGGTCTAAACGAGTATTGATTGTTTGCTCGACACCGCCAGCCTTAAATTTCACGTCAGATTCGATGTTCATCCACCAAACAGACATGTTTAGCATCCAATTTTCACTGACCATGTAGTCCATACCTGCCTGGCCTGCGATACCCCATGAATCCTTCACACTCAAATCTGTCAGGCCAGCAGCACTGCCCGTGTTGTTAAATTTCTCATCAAAGAAAGTGGTGTAGTTCAAGCCGATACCCAGATAAGGACGCAATTTGTCTTGTTTATCACGGAAATAATATTGCGCCATCAACGTGGGGGGTAATTGCTTAACTTCAGCGATATCACCAGTAGGGCCAAGACCAATCTTGTGGCGGAACGGTGTCGCCGCCAACAGTTCTACCCCGATATTATCCGTAATCAGATAACTAAAGGTCATACCCAACTGAGTATTATTGTCCGCTTTGAAGGAACCATAACCTAAAACATCATCAGATCCTGTTGTCGGTCTGACCGTTGCCGTCCCTGCCCGGAAAATATAATCGCCCGCTTGGTGCGCACTTGCCGCAGTGGGTGCCAAAGCGGCTACAGCTAACAATGCCAACGTGATTTTTTTCATTATCCATTCCATTTGTAGGTATATTCGCGGACTGAATATACCTACAAATGATTATTTATGATCTACTCGTGATCACATCTTTGGAAACAATTTAAATAAATCCTATTTTGAGTAAGGTTATTTAATTCCTTAATAACATTGAAATTGATCTGGATCATAAATCAGGATTTACGACAAATTACACCGCTTGGGGTTGATGAATAATGAAAAGGTAGGATGCACTATGTTTGAATATTATTTGTACGGGATGACGACAGGTAGAATGTTTACTCAGTGGCGCCCTATTAATAACGTCGAGGTAATAAGATCGGAAGAAATGATTTATCCGCCAACGTCAGTGTCCCACAACGCCCATAACAAGGTATAATCATCGGCTAAGTATTAGTTTTCGACCCCAAGGAGCTTTCATGCCTATCACGGCAAACACTTTATACCGTGACAGTTTTAATTTTTTACGTAATCAGCTACCTGCCATCGCGTTGATGGCTTTACTGACTGCGTTCATTACCGTCATGCTAAACCAGGCTTTTACGCCTGATACTGAACAACTGAGTATTTTAAGTGCCGCGCAAAGTGATATCGCATCATCAGCAAATGTGAGCATCAGTGAACTCGTGTCGCAGATGACACCAGAGCAGCAAGTTGTCTTGCTTAAAGTCTCCGCTGCTGCCACCTTTTCTGCGTTAATCGGGAATGTACTGTTAGTGGGTGGAATGCTAACGCTAATTTCGCTGGCTTCCCAAGGCCGTCGTGTTAGCGCATTGCAGGCAATTGGGCTTTCATTACCGATGTTGCCGCGGTTATTACTGTTGATGTTTATCGGTACCTTATTAATTCAGTTAGGGATTACGATGTTTATCGTACCGGGTATCGTGATTGCCGTTGCACTGTCGCTATCGCCTATCATCGTGACGACTGAAAAAATGGGTGTTTTTGCCTCGATCAAAGCCAGTACCAAATTGGCATTCGCCAATGTACGATTGGTTATCCCAGCCATGATGTTATGGATAGCGGCTAAATTGATTTTACTGTATTTGGTCAGCCACCTCACGGTTCTGCCAACACCGATTGCAACCGTTGTATTAAGTGCGCTCAGTAATCTGGTTTCTGCATTATTGCTGGTATATCTGTTCCGCTTATATATGTTGCTACGTCCTACTGATGTGACGGCCTAAGTATCCGGTATCGATAACACGACAAAAGGGCCATTTCGGCCCTTTTTGTTTTTCTTCGAACAAGTCATGCTCGTATAAGCCATGAGTAATGAAAACCGGTCAGCTTATTTCAGGCTCAACGTCTGCTTCTGGCTTATGCTTGGTTTCTGAGCCCTCATTGTCTGACTCGTTCTTTTCGGCGACCCGCTGTTTACTCTGAATCAGCTTCAGTGCCAGATACAAATCAGGTACCAAGATTAAGTCATTATCGTGGCTTTTCAGTCTATTAATACGGAACCAACGCGTCAGCTCAGTGCGTCTCCCCGCTAATATCAATTTAATATTGCGCTGCTTCAAATCACGCTTAAGTTCATCGATAGCGGCCAACACACTGATATCTGCATAGGTAAAACTGGCGACCGCATCAATCACAACCCAATCGGCCTGATGCGGCGTGCTATCAACCAAATTTAGAATACGCCGCTTAAAATAGGCTACGTTGAAGTAAGTCAAAGGCGAATTAAAGCGGTAGATCATCACGCCAGGAACCGGTTTGATACCATTACCACTGCGCATTGAATGGATCATGCCATCGGCATTAACCCCTAATAGCTGCTCTGTGGGGCGGAATACTGTCCGTAAAAACTGCAATAAGCCCAACAAAACGGCCAAACCAATACCGCTTATGACCCCAACTAATACCACACTGACGAAAGTAAATATCGCCAAGTAAAATGCCTGCGTATTCCGTTTGCGTAACTGCCAAAGGCTCCTGAACCCCAACAATGACCAGGCGGCATATATCAGCACAACGCCTAAGGCTGCGATGGGAATATATTGCAGTGGGCGAGTTAAAAATAGCAGCACCATTGCAATGACCAGTGCAGCAATAATGGAAACCAATTGGCTCTTGCCGTTATTGGCATCATTTACTGCAGTACGAGTACTGGCACCACTAATAGCAAAACCTTGCGACAATGCAGAGACAATGTTGGTGATACCCAGTGCACGTAATTCAACATCGGCATCAACTTCATAGCCATTTTTGGCGGCAAAACTACGCGCAGTGAGCATCATGCTGACAAAACTGACCACGGCAAGGTTCAACGCTGGGATCACCATGTCACGCAGCAAGCCAGGTTGAAAATCAGGCCAATGCACCATGGGCAAGCCACCACTAAATCCACCCACGACTAAGACACCAAATTGTTCTAAATTGGCCGCCCAAGTAACGAAGGTTGCAATGACAATAGCTAACAATGGCGCTGGCCAGTTAGGCCGTAACCATTTCACGCCATATAGCACCACCAAGGTCAGCAAGGAAATTGCCACCGTCGGTAGATGGCTGTTAATTAAATTATGGGGTAGCGCTAAGACCCGCTCAATTAATTGCGGGGGGCGAGTCATAAAGCCGAAGACCTTGCCCAACTGATCGACAATAATCGTAATCGCCACACCATTGAGTAACCCCGTCAATATCGGGCGGGATAGCAAATCAGCTAATGCGCCAAGCTTAAAACGACTGGCCACCAAGCACCATGTCCCCATCATGAGCGTCATCATAATGGTTAACTGCCAGTGAACCTCGCTGTTACCTGCCGCCAGCGGGGCAACTACCGCGGCGATCACGGCACAGGTCGCAGCATCAGGCCCGACAATTAATTGCCGCGATGACCCAAACAATGCATACGCAATCATTGGCAAAATACATGAATACAAACCAACAGCCGCACTGACCCCCGTCAACTCGGCATAGGCAATAGCAATAGGAAGCGCCACTGCGGCGACGGATAACCCTGCTCTGAAATCCGGCTTAAGCCAGTCCCGTTCATAAGCCATTAATTGGGTCAAACCTGGCATCCATTGCCGAAGTCGTTTTGTCTGCATATTTACTCCATAAATTCTTAACCCAATTTTCAGTATGCATCATGCTGGGTTAATGCATTACTAGCAATATGCAGACAAAATCTGTTACTTGTTTATCGTAAGTTTCTGCAAATTCCACTGGCAGAGCGCGCATTCCAACAGATAATTAAGGATAATAGTCTTTTGCCGCTAGTACCCTCACCTCACTGAATCCGGTATAGTCGGCCAGTGTACAAATGATGGATTGATTCATGAAGCAACTTTTAGATTTTCTCCCTTTGGTCGTATTTTTCGTTTTCTACAAGATGTATGACATTTTTGTCGCGTCAGGAGCATTGATTGTCGCGACCTTATTGGCATTAGCCTTTACTTGGCTGAAATTCCGTAAGGTCGAGAAAATGACGCTTATCACCGCGGCCATGGTGTTAGTTTTCGGCACGTTGACGCTGGCATTCCACAGTGACTTATTCATTAAATGGAAAGTCACCGTACTTTATGCACTGTTTGCGGTCGCACTCTTGGTCAGCCAATGGTTTATGAAAAAACCATTAATTCAGCGCATGCTCGGTAAAGAACTCACGCTGCCAGATGCCGTTTGGTCAAACTTAAATATGGCATGGGCACTGTTCTTCTTGGCATGTGGTCTGTTAAATATCTATGTGGCATTTTGGTTACCGCAGGAAATTTGGGTAAACTTCAAAGTCTTTGGTTTAACCGCACTGACATTAGTATTTACACTGATCAGTGGCGTGTATATTTATCGCCATATACCAGAAGAACAGAAAAAGTCATAACTTCAAATAACAAACAACTCAACTTATTGGCGTTGCACGGCATGTATGTAAATGGCGGCAGCGTCAAATATTCCAGTTTAGAAGCAGGCAGAGATGACCCAGGAACAACAATCACCTCGCGGTGAGCAATCATTACCTAACGGTGAGCTAGTACTTCGTACTCTTGCGATGCCCGCCGATACCAACGCTAATGGCGATATTTTCGGTGGCTGGTTAATGTCACAAATGGATATTGGCGGCGCTATTCAGGCGAAAGAGATCGCGCAGGGCCGTGTTGTGACTGTCAGAGTTGATGGAATGACGTTCCTCAAACCCGTTGCGGTGGGTGATGTGGTCTGTTGCTATGCACGTTGCATTAAAACTGGTCGCAGTTCTATTACCATCAATATTGAAGTCTGGGTAAAAAAGGTCTCTTCCGAGCCAATTGGCCAGCGTTATCGTGCCACTGAAGCCGTATTTACCTATGTGGCTGTTGATGATGCCGGTAAGGCACGCGGGCTACCTGATGGCCGTGGGAATTTCGAGGTGGGTGCAACGCAATAGCGGCTGCCCAATGTGACAGATGTCAAAAGGGTCGCCCAAAAGCGACCCTTTTCTTTTGCTAAGACAGCAAATCTAATGTTAGGACAGACAATATTGCGAGATGTTAATCCATCTCCATCGTACCGCCGATCTTAAAGACGATAGTAGTCACATAATCTTTAGCAGCCACTGCTTCAAAGCGCCATTTACGCATGACCTGCTTCACTTCGCGTTCAAAAGTATTGCGCGGTGTGGCATCTAAAATTCGGACATTAGTAACTCGACCATCGCTATCAATGTCATATTGAACTTTAACCTGCCCTTCAACCCCTAATGCCAACGCTCTCGCTGGATAGGTTGGTTTCGCCTTGCTTAATGCTCTTGGGCCGGATGTAGTAGAAGCGCCTGGCGCAGCAGCTTTAGGGGCTGATTTTACCGGTGCGTTATTCGCCGTCAGAGCAGGCTCATCAGATTTAAACGGTCTATCATCCGGTGGTGCTTCTGTTTTCTTCACTTCCGGCTTTTTGACTTCTTTTTTTACCGGCTTTGGTTTCGGTTTTGGTTTTACCGGTTCAGGGATAGGCACTGGAACGGGCTCTGGCAACACTTCAGGTTCAGGCGGTGCCTCTTCAACCGGTTCCGGTTCTGGCTCTGCCTTTGGTGGCTCCGCAGCAGCAGGTTGTGGCGCAGCAAAATCAGCAACATTCACCATCGTGACAGCAATCGGAGCATCCTCGACTTCAGGTTGAATGCTCATTTGCTCTACGGAAACATACAGTAACGCCGCAACCACGCTGCCGTGTAACCCGACTGAAAATACGAATGGCCACGTTAGCCGTCGACCCAAGAATAATTTATTTAGCTGCATAATAATTCAGTGTCCTCTAATGCAGCTAAGTTTAAATGCAAATAGCAATCATGTTCAATACGCAACTGCAAACAATCGTATCATTCATCCTTCAAATGTTGTTTTAAACGACGACCTCGGTGAAATGACACTTTTTATTTACCCTGAGTTATCATTTTATTTCATCATTAACGGTAAGTGTATACAGGTGATAGCCGCTGATGAGTCTCTCATCTCAGTTGATTGAATTTATGGAATGAACATGCTGATATGAAGTACTGAGGTAATGGCGAATCAATGCGGTATTGCCAATCTCATGCTCACATGAAGTCTGACAAAACAAATCTTAAAGGTGAAACATGCTGTATGTCATTTTTGCTACCGATGTCCCCGACTCACTCGACAAACGTTTATCTGTGCGCCCTGCACATTTGGCGCGCCTACAAGAATTGCAAGACCAAGGCCGCCTACTGACCGCTGGCCCGAATCCTGCCATCGACAATGCAGATCCCGGTGCGGCCGGATTTACCGGGTCAACAGTGATAGCGGAATTTGCGTCACAACACGACGCCGAGGTTTGGGCTAAACAAGACCCTTATGTTGCCGCAGGCGTCTACCAATCTGTCATCGTAAAACCCTACAAGCGCGTCTTCTGAGTTACCTTTCTGTTATAAAGGCCGCAAATATCAACAGCGGCCCCTATTTCGTATTCTTTATATAGGTATGACGTTAACTCAGCACATCAGCACAAATAGATGTTACGTCCAGCAAACCTCAACCGGTGGTTGACTAAACTTTGTAGTGTTTCATCCAATGTTCTTCACACGCATCAACGGCTTTATCCAACATATGCGCTGGCGATTTCAATATCATGTGGTCTTTTCTTACCCAGACTGGATAAGTGTGTTTACCTGCAGCAATGACTTGCTCAACATAGATAGCAGCGTGATAAATCAGCTCTGCTTCTTCACAATAGATTTCGTACTTATAAAGCGCAGTGCTGACTTTCAAATCACCAAAAAACACGGTTTTCGCTAATTTATATTGAGACATGAATGATAAGCCTTTGCTGTAATAGGGATAATATCATCCGCCGAACCACACTTATTAACTGTGATATTCTCGACAAAAACCACCTAACTTCATGTCTTACGTGAAAAATTTGTCTCTATGCTCACAGGGAATCGCTTAGCGTCATTCAGTGGCAACGCATTGAATAAGTAGCCTTGCATAGCATCAACGCCAATATTGGCTAATTGAATAAACTGTTGGCGGGTTTCCACGCCTTCCACGATGACACTCTGGCAATGATCACGTAATCGAGTGACAAGATTATCGAACGTGACACTCTCCGCCCACTGCCAATAAAACTGTTTGTCTACTTTAACACATTCAAAAAAACCACTGGCGGCGGCGGCAAGGTGCGAATTACCACTACCAAAATCATCTAACCATAGCGTGTATCGTTCAGCGAGTTTACTTAATAAGGTATTTTTCGGCCCATCACTAAGATTGGGGAAACTCTCCATCACCTCCAGTCGGATAAAAGGCATTGACTCCAGCAACGAGATGATGACCTTGTCATACAGCACGGCTTGCGCCATATCAAAATCTATATTTATCGAGAGTATGATTTGATAATCAATAAACCATTGCTGGTGAGTCGCCACAGCAAATAATTGCTCATACAACAATTCGGCCTTCATTTTGGCATTAAGTTGATGCAAGAAACGTTCAGTATTAATGGGCATTTTGAAAGAGTCAGTCGTAAAACGACTCAATAGCTCCACAGCAAATAACTCACCTTTTTTACTGTAAACAGGTTCACAGATAAAAGTGCAATCAACCGCAATGTTTAGCCTGCTATCCACTGAAAAATCCTTTTAATAAATAAGGAATGCAGTATTGATCAATTGATAAAATTGATCAATTTTTTATTATCGATCAATAATATCGATGAGCGCAAATGCAAACAAAGACAGGAGAAGAAATCAACCTATTGATAGATAGGAAGTATTACTTAAATACGATGATTGACATGATTATTATTTCACATTCACATATTTTACCAATAGGATGGCCGCTTCGAGCAACTCAACAGTAACACCCCTGAAACTGAATGATTTGAACGAAGCGGCCTAATATATAGAATAGCGCTTTGTTATTCTGATGTGAAATAAACTCACCATTTACTATGGTGCACTTTTTATTATTAATAGTGAAATAGGAATTGTCGCATTTCAATAATTTAGGATAGGTGTTTTTTTTCTGCGAAAAAAGACACCATTTAAGGTGGAAAATATCATACTCGTCATCACCGAGGACAACAACTCATTGTCAAAAAGCCCTCTACCCGACCCAAAATTGTGAATAAAAATGAAGGCGACTTTGTACAAAAACTCGATTTACACTGTCATAATTATTATGCAATAAACAAAAACAGCCTCATAAAGAGACTGTTTTTATTACTCATTCAGTGAATTACCATTCATAAGCAACAGTGAACAATAGTGACCTGCGATGCTGGTGCTCATTGTGCTGCCTGATGCTATAGATATGACGGTAACGTCGTGATTGACCTTCAAGCCAGCGACTTCTTCGACGCTGATTTTGCCGCAGCATACGCCAACGGCCTACCTCATTTTTACTCCGTCTCATGTAACAAGTCTTCCACAGCTGAGAACTGGGCTAGTATAAACCTTTCATCTTCTCAGCCAAGTTGCTGTTGGGCAAAATTCTGTATTTTACAAAAAATGCACTATCTTTCTATATATGTCGCACTGCGATATGTCACACAAACTATACGCATGACTCAACACACTCTAGAAACCCCAAAGCACATGCGAACTGCTGAATGTTTCATTGCAAGTCCTTTAAGCTAAAAGATTTTATCTAACATTATCTCTGCTTAAAGGTTTCGTCTTTGCCAGACTGTGCGTACACTCATTACTGACCGTTTGTGAACAGGATTTCCGCCCTCATGACAACATTTTATACCGTAATCAGTTGGCTTTCAGTTTTTGGCTATTGGTTGCTTATTGCCGGGGTAACATTGCGTATTCTCATGAAGCGCAGAACCGTTCCTTCGGCTATGGCGTGGCTACTTGTCATCTATATTCTGCCGTTAGTTGGCATCATTGCGTACCTCTCATTTGGCGAGCTTCATCTCGGTAAGCGCCGAGCAGAACGTGCCAAAGCCATGTGGCCATCTACTGCTCGTTGGTTGAGTGAATTGAAAGATTGCCAACATATTTTTGCCAATTCAAACAGTGAGGTCGCTACCCCACTATTTCAATTATGTGAGCGTCGCCAAGGCATCAGTGGTGTTAAAGGTAATCAATTACAGTTATTAACCACCACCGATGACACATTAAAAGCCTTGGTGCGAGACATTGAATTAGCCCGCCATAATATAGAGATGGTATTTTATATTTGGCAACCTGGTGGCCTGGTTGATCAGGTTGCGGAGTCCTTAATGTCTGCCGCACGCCGTGGCGTTCATTGCAGGCTCATGCTGGACTCTGCCGGTAGCCAACAATTCTTCCGTACCCCGTATCCCGCCATGATGCGCAATGCTGGGATAGAAGTGGTCGAAGCACTCAAAGTTAATGTTTTTCGCGTATTCTTGCGCCGCATGGATTTACGCCAACACCGCAAAATAGTATTGATTGATAACTATGTTGCCTATACCGGTAGCATGAATATGGTTGATCCGCGCTTCTTCAAACAAGATGCGGGGGTGGGTCAGTGGATTGATATGATGGCACGCATGGAAGGGCCAGTGGCGACAACAATGGGTATCGTCTATGCCTGTGATTGGGAGATTGAAACAGGTAAACGTATCCTGCCGCCGCCACCAGATAACCATATCATGCCGTTCGAAGAAGAAAGCGGCCATACGATTCAGGTAATTGCATCTGGGCCAGGTTTTCCAGAAGAGATGATCCATCAGGCGTTACTCACTGCCGTGTATGCTGCTCGTGAGCAGTTAGTCATGACAACGCCCTATTTCGTTCCGAGCGATGACTTATTGCATGCTATCTGTACTGCTGCACAACGTGGTGTCGATGTCAGCATTATTGTCCCTCGAAACAATGATTCAATGATGGTCCGCTGGGCAAGTAAAGCTTTCTTCTCAGAGTTACTTGATGCAGGAGTCAAAATCTACCAATTTGAAGGTGGGTTATTACACAGCAAAAGTGTGTTAGTTGACGGGCAACTCAGCTTGGTGGGAACCGTTAATCTTGATATGCGCAGCTTATGGCTCAATTTTGAAGTCACTTTAGTGATTGATGATGATGGTTTTGGCGCTGACTTAGCACAAGTGCAGGATGACTACATTGCTCGCTCAGTATTATTAGATGCTGAACAGTGGAATAAACGCCCTGTTTGGCATCGCGTTACTGAACGACTATTCTACTTCTTCAGCCCATTATTATAATGCAAAGGGCCATTCGGCCCTTTTTTGTAGATGCTCTGAGTTTCAGCGATAAGCTGCATAATCATTGTAAAAACGCTAAAGAGAATGTTTTAATGAGCGCAATCCGCAAAAATATATGGGAATCTGCAAAATGGACCAGAATGCACAAGAGCCAAGCTCAATGGATCTCAATAATCGCCTGACAGAAGATGAAACACTGGAACAGGCTTACGATATTTTTCTTGAACTGGCGGGTGATAACTTAGATCCGGCAGATATCTTATTATTTAATCTTCAGTTTGAAGAACGTGGCGGCGCAGAGTTGTTTGACCCCGCGGAAGATTGGCAGGACCATGTTGATTTTGACGTCAACCCAGACTTTTTCGCGGAGGTTGTTATTGGCCTAGCAGAAAGTGATGGCGAAGAGATTAACGATGTTTTTGCTCGCGTACTGCTATGCCGCGAGAAAGACCATAAACTTTGCCATATATTGTGGAAAGAGTAATCTCATTACCTGCGAATTAACTCAGTCCGTCAATTTTATTTCGTCATAATGAGTGCGCATTGTCAGTCATCATTAAAATCCCCGCCAGAGAAATATGACGGGGATTTTTACTCGGCAACCTAGCCAAATCACAACGCTATAGCGGATCCACTTTCAAACAAGAAACCGCATGACGGAAGCTCCCTTCCATCAATGGGCGTGTTTTCGCACACTCTGGCCCTGCAATTGGGCAGCGAGTACGGAATACGCAACCCGATGGCGGGTTAATTGGCGACGGTAGCTCACCTTCTAACAATTGAATGACTTTTGCCTTTTCTTTGTCTGGATCAGGGATAGGCACTGCAGACATCAGCGCCTTGGTATAAGGATGCTGCGGGTTATTATAAACCTCATCATATGTCCCCAGTTCGACCGCATGCCCCAAATACATCACTAACACTCGGTCAGAGATATGCTTGACTACGGCCAAGTCGTGGGCAATAAAAATCAGCGACAATCCCATTTCACGCTGCAATTGCTGCAATAAGTTCACCACTTGCGCCTGAATTGACACATCCAGTGCGGAAACAGGCTCATCGCAAATCACCAGCTTTGGCTCAAGAATCAATGCTCGGGCAATACCAATACGTTGGCACTGCCCACCCGAAAACTCATGAGGATAGCGGTTGATTAAATTGGGTAATAGACCCACTTTGAGCATCATTGCTTTGACTTTGTCCCTGGCTTCTTGACGCGGCATTTTAGGATGATAAGTCCGCAGCGGTTCAGCAATGATTTCACCAATCGTCATTCGTGGGTTCAATGATGCAAGGGGATCCTGAAATATCATCTGAATATCACTGCGGATATCGCGCCACTCATCAGGATTCATGTTGAGCAGGTCTTTTCCTAACCAAGCAACGCTGCCACCCGTTGCTTTCACCAAGCCAATGATGGCGCGAGCAAATGTGGATTTACCGCAACCTGACTCCCCAACCACGCCCAAGGTTTCACCTTCATACAGGCGAAGTGTCACCCCATCAACAGCTTTCAATGTTTTGGACGGTTGCCAGAACCACTGTTTGCCATCCTGAATATCAAAATGAACTTTCAGGTCAGCCACTTCCAACAAGACTTTTTTCTCTGTCATGGCATTCATACCAATTCCCCTACTGGCTTGTAGCAAGCGCGCAAACGCCCTTCACCGAAACTTTCTAATGCAGGTGCTGTGCTACAGCGATCCATGGCATATTGGCAACGAGGTTGGAAAGGACAACCTTTCGGCAAGCGCAGTAAATTGGGGGGGTTGCCCGGTATTGTCATCAGTGCATCGCCTTCAGTATCAAGACGAGGGACGGCATTCAACAAACCAATAGAATAAGGGTGGCTTGGGTGATAAAACACATCACGAGCCTGACCATATTCCATGGTTCGCCCTGCATACATCACCAAAACTTTGTTGCAGATCCCCGCAACCACCCCTAAGTCATGAGTGATCATAATTATCGCGGTATTGAATTCACGTTTTAGCTCATTCAACAACGTCATAATCTGAGCCTGAACAGTCACATCCAATGCCGTGGTCGGTTCATCTGCAATTAACAGTTTAGGACGGCACAGCAACGCCATCGCAATCATGACTCGTTGCCGCATCCCACCTGAAAACTCATGTGGGTACATGCGCATGCGTTTACGTGCTTCTGGCATTTTTACCGCATCGAGCATGCGAATTGATTCTTCGAACGCTTCGCTTTTACTCAATTTCTTATGCAGTTGCAGCACTTCCATCAACTGCTCACCCACTCGCATATAGGGGTTTAGCGAAGTCATTGGATCTTGGAAAATCATTGAGATCTCTTCGGCCCGCAGACGGTTTAACTGCTTTTCGGGGAGATTCAGGATCTCTCGACCATTAAACTTCGCCGAGCCCCCTATCCGGCCATTGCTGGCGAGCAACCCCATCAAAGCAAAAGCCGTTTGTGACTTGCCCGAACCAGACTCGCCCACAATGCCTAATGTTTCACCGGCACGCAGGTCAAAATTAAGGGCATTGACGGCCGTCACATCTCCGTCAGGTGTGCCGAAAGTCACAGTGAGATCTTTTACATCCAGCAGGACTTTTTGCTCTGGCTGCGCATTCTGTTCCAACAGTACATTTTGTTCCAACAATGCAGATTGCTGAACAGCAGACTGATTACCAATAGTCGTCATGGCGCTACTCCTCAGCGATCTTTCGGGTCGAGGGCATCACGCAAGCCATCGCCGATAAAGTTAAAACAAAACAAGGTTACGACCAAGAATCCGGCAGGAAACATCAGTAACCATGGCGAGACTTCCATTGAGTTGGCACCATCACTGAGCAAAGCTCCCCAACTACTCAGCGGCTCTTGCGTTCCTAGACCCAGGAAGCTGAGGAAAGACTCGAATAAAATCATGCTGGGAACCAGCAAAGAAGCGTACACCACCACCACACCGAGTACGTTCGGGACGATATGGCGCAAAACGATATTCCGTGTTGAAACACCGCCAACCAATGCCGCTTCAATAAACTCTTTTCGTTTCAAACTTAATGTCTGGCCACGAACGATACGAGCCATATCGAGCCAAGACACCATGCCGATAGCCACGAAAATCAACAAGATATTTTGGCCGAAGAAGGTGACCAATAGAATGACGAAGAACATGAATGGAAATGAGTTAAGGATTTCCAGCAGGCGCATCATCAGTGAGTCGACTTTCCCACCCAAATAACCCGACAAAGAGCCATATAATGTGCCGACGACCACCGCAACCAGTGCAGCGGCAACACCAACCATTAATGAAATGCGACCACCAATAGCGACACGGACCAACAAATCACGACCAGATGAATCTGTACCAAAATAGTGTCCAGACTCCATATCAGGTGCTGCGGACATCATGCCCCAATCAGTATCTGAGTAGCTAAACTGCGCTATCATTGGCGCGAAAATAACAAACAGGGTAATAAACATCAGGATCACCAAACTGGTGATCGCCGCACGGTTGTGTATAAAGCGGCGGCGGGCATCCTGCCATAGGCTACGTCCTTCAACTTCCAGTTTTTCACTGAAAACCTCCAGAGCTTCGCTATTTTTTTTGCTCAACATAATTGGCGTGCTCCAGTGCTAGTAACGGATTTTCGGATCGATAACGGCATAAAGCACGTCGACAATCGCATTGAATAAAATGGTTAGCGCGCCGACCAGAATGGTCAAGCTCAGGACCAATGAGTAATCGCGATTTAACGCTCCGTTGACAAACAACTGGCCAATACCCGGTAAACCGAAAATAGTTTCTATCACCATTGAACCGGTAATAATGCCGACAAATGCAGGCCCCATATAAGACAGCACGGGGAGCAACGCCGGTTTTAATGCATGGCGTAGAACAATCGTGCGCAACGGTAATCCTTTAGCGCGCGCCGTGCGGATAAAGTTAGAATGGAGTACTTCAATCATGGAACCACGGGTGATACGCGCAATGCTGGCGATATAAGCCAATGATAATGCCACCATTGGTAAAATAATAAATTTCGGTGCTCCGCCGTTCCATCCCCCACCAGGTAGCCATTTTAATATAATGGCGAAAACCAAGACTAATAACGGGGCGACCACAAAACTTGGGATCACCACCCCCGTCATGGCAAAGCCCATAACGGTATAGTCCCACTTGGTATTTTGGTTCAACGCGGCAATGACACCGGCACTCACACCCAACACAACAGCGAGTAGAAATGCAGCAAATCCAAGTTTAGCTGAAACAGGAAACGAGGCTGAGACTAACTCGTTAACGGTATAATCTTTATATTTAAATGAAGGCCCGAGATCACCTTGCGCCAGTTGCCCCAAATAATTGAAATACTGCTTATAAACTGGGTCGTTGAGGTGATATTTCGCCTCAATATTCGCCATCACTTCGGGTGGAAGATTACGCTCACCGGTAAACGGGCTTCCAGGGGCGAGACGCATCATAAAGAATGAAATCGTTATCAAAATGAATAGTGTCGGGATCGCTTCCAAACAGCGGCGTAGAATAAATTTTAACATTGCCTGTACCTTTAGCCTCTAACTGCGACTTTATATTTCAATGCAATAAGGGCAGCACGCGAGTTAAGCGGCTGCCCTAAATCAATTATTGCTTGATAATATAAAGATCTTTAACGTGCATATTATCCAGTGGATCTTTACCGGTGTAACCACCGACATAAGGCTTCACTAAACGGGCATTCACGTAATAGAACAGTGGGACAATAGCTGAGTCTTTATCTAGCAAGACTTCAGCTTGTTGGTACAAACCAGCACGCTCTTTCTCAGTTTTCACTTTCAGCGTGTCTTGCATCAGCTTATCAAACGCTGGGCTCTTATAATGCACAGTGTTGTTGCTGCTGTCAGAAAGCATCATATTCAGGAATGAAGAAGGTTCATTGTAGTCAGCACACCAGCCGGCGCGGGCCACATCGAAATTCCCCTGATGGCGAGTATCCAGGAAGGTTTTCCATTCCTGATTTTCCAACTTAACATCAACACCCAGGTTTTTCTTCCAGATAGACGCGGCAGCAATGGCCAGCTTCTTATGCAAATCAGAGGTGTTGTATAGCAAGTTGAATGTCAACGGCTTGTCTTTGGTATAACCGGCTTCAGCCAATAACTTCTTAGCGACTTCGTTACGTTTCTCTTGCGACCAGCTAAACCATTCTGGTGGTGTCAGTTCAGCGCCACTGGTGTATGGAGGGGTGAAACCATAGGCCGGTAAGTCACCTTGGTTTTTCACTTTGTTCACGATGATATCGCGATCCATACCCAATTTTAGTGCTTCACGTACACGAGCATCTGTAAATGGTGCTTTTTGGTTATTGATTTCGTAGTAATAGGTACACAGGTATGGGTCAACATGAACTTCTTGTGGGATCTCTTTTTTCAATTTCTGGAACAATTCGATCGGCATGTTGTTATACGTCATGTCGATTTCACCGCTGCGGTAGCGGTTAACGTCTGTTACTTCTGAGGAAATTGGTAGATAGGTCACTTGGTTGATAACTGTTTTCGCGTTGTCCCAATAAGTTGGGCTACGTTCTAACACGATACGCTCGTTAACCACCCAATCTTTCAACTTGTATGCGCCATTGCCAACAAAGTTTTGTGGTTGAGTCCATTTATCCCCAAACTTCTCGATCACCGATTTATTAACCGGTGACATTGATGGATGAGCTAATAGCTTGTCCAAATACGGGACTGGCTCGCTTAGTGTAACTTCCAACGTATGATCATCTAACGCTTTGACACCTAAAGTATCAGGGGACTTTTTACCGGTAATAATATCGTCGATATTTGCGATATGTGCATATTGGACATAGCTTGCATAAGGTGAAACCGTTTTAGGGTCAGACAAACGTTGCCAGCTATAAACAAAATCCTGTGCTGTTACAGGGTCACCATTTGACCATTTGGCATCTTTACGAAGATGGAAAGTCCAGACTTTGAAGTCCTTATTATCCCAGCTTTCTGCAACACCCGGCAAAATCTTGCCATTAGGATCGTTAATCACCAACCCTTCTAACAGATCGCGTGAGATATTTGATTCTGGCACACCTTCAATTTTATGTGGGTCCAATGACTGAGGCTCAGAACCATTATTACGGACTAATACTTGTTTCTCAGCCAGTTGTACACCAGCTGGTACATTCGCTGCGAACGTATTTCCGACAGCCATCATACCCAAAGCAGCGACAATACCTGCGGCTAGGAGATTTTTCTTCGTGATGTTGGTCATGCTTGTATCCACTCCAGTTTTTATTATTGCTTCACCCAGTCACTGGGCAAGCCTCACCTTAAAAGGTATTTTTTAATTACATCGTCCGGGGAACGAATCCGGTAATGTAAGACCCCATATGTATTAGCATCAGGCCAAAAGATAAACTGTGCTATACATCCCTATTACTCTGCCTATTGATCGATACGCTTAAACTGCCGTATATCTGACGACTACAACTTACGGATATAAAGATTTTTTAAATCCGTTAAATCTTGCGGATCTTTGCCGGTAAAACCGCCCACTGTGGGTCGAATCAGGCGGACACTCACACGGTAATAAACCGGTACCATGGCAGAATCTTTATCCAGCAAATTCTCAGCTTGTTGATACAGTGCGGTACGCTCTTGGGTATCTTTAACCACCAGCGCTTTCGCTAAAATTGCATCAAATTCAGGACTCTTATAGAAGAACGTATTATTGCTGCTATCTGATAACAGCATATTGAGGAACGCGGTAGGCTCATTGTAGTCACCACACCAAGTCGCTCTGGCAACATCAAACTGGCCTTGGTGACGACTTTCTAATGAAGTTTTCCATTCTTGGTTTTGTAAGGTGACGGTAGCACCCAGATTTTTTTGCCACATAGAGGCAGCGGCAATCGCCTGCTGTTTATTTTGATCTGATGTGTTGTAGAGCAAATTGAATTTTAATGGATTATTTTCATTGAAACCTGCTTCAGCAAGTAGCTTTCTGGCTTCAACATTGCGTTTTTCTTGTGGCCAACTTGCCCATTCTGGTAATGAAAAATTACCGCCATCAGTGAACGTTGGGGTAAAACCATAAGCTGGGATCTGCCCTTGCCCCATAATTTTGGTGGCAATGATGTCACGATCCAACGTTAATTTAATGGCCGCCCTCACTCTCGCGTCTGTAAATGGCGCTCTTTCGTTATTAATTTCGTAATAAAAAGTACAAAGATACGGGCTAACGTGAACCTGCGATGGCAGGTCTTTTTTCATTTTGGCAAACAGATTGGGGGGAATAGCGCTATTGGTGATATCAATTTCACCGCTACGGTAGCGGTTAATATCGCTCACCTCAGAAGTTATCGGCAAGAAAGTCGCTTTATTAATAACCGTCGCCTTGTTATTCCAATATGTCGGGCTGCGCTCAAGCACAATCCGCTCATTAACTACCCAGTCTTTTAGTTTATAAGCACCGTTGCCGACAAAATTCGTTGGTAGCGTCCATTTATCTCCATACTTTTCAATAACGTCGCGCTTAACCGGTTTCATAGATGTATGAGACAACATGCTAATGAAATAGGGCACCGGCTCGGTCAGCGTTACTTGCAACGTTTTCGCATCTAATGCCTTAACGCCTAGTTGATCAGGTTTTTTGGTGCCCTTTAGGACATCATCGATATTTTCGATTTGGGCATACTGTAAGTAACTGGCGTAAGGTGACCCTATTTTAGGGTCTGCCAAACGTTGCCAGCTATAGACAAAATCTTGTGCTGTGACTGGCGTGCCATCACTCCAAACTGCGTCATCACGTAGGTGGAATGTCCAAACTTTATATCCATCATTATCCCAGTGGGTGGCAACTGCCGGAATAAGATGACCATTGGCATCATTACTCACCAGCCCTTCTAATAGATTCAGGATAATATTTGTTTCAGGGTTACCCTCAACTTTGTGCGGATCTAAAGAAGCGACTTCAGTCCCATTATTGATAGTAATGCTTTGATCTATCGCTAAAACCTCACCAGAAGGCACGCTAGCTGCTGATGAAATAGTAGAAAAAGACAAACTTAGAATAGTACTTATTATCGCCAGTGGTCGCTGCTTAAACTTTATTTGCATGTCTAACTGCCCTTTTACGAGATTTGTGATGTTTTTCTCAAGGTTTGTATTAATCTGCCGCCCACAACGACTAGCAATAACTATTCCAAAAATAAAAAATTGAGGCTCGGTTTCATTGAATAAGCAAGAAATCTCTCATTACCATGTTGTCCGGAAACTAACAGATGCCTAAATTTGACGCCAATAATTTTTACAGAAATGTTAAGTAATTCTCTTTTCTAAGGGCTGTATAACGATAGTTACTCTCTGTATTTACGCAGTTAATCATAATTAAAATGTTTATTATCATGATCATAAGTCATAAAGACATTAGTTTTCAGATAAAAAAGAAGTCTTGAAAATCGTTAAAGACACATAAAATTAACATTTTAGCCTTAGCCAGAATAAACACCTACTCATTGGAGTGTAATCACTAATAACATCTAGATAAATTCAGCACAAGCCCCACAGAATGATGTGAGCATTTTAACAACAAATTGTGTGTTTGTTTTCAACGGAAGGTTGGTATGACGATTATTAAAGACAAACAAATATGCCTTAAGCTAAATTATTTTAGCCTAAAGGTTATTCCTGCAATATTTAAGTGCAATAGATTAAAATTAATACACTATTTGCACCAAAAAGGCGCTTATTTATATCAGGATTGAGATGAGATAAACAAAAAGGCCGCAGGTAAATAACCTGCGGCCTTTCATAATAATGCGTGGGAATGTTCTAAAGTAACCCAGGGAAAAGTGCTTTGATTCCTGTGACAATAAACTCAATACCTAATGCCATCAACAGCAAACCCATGATACGTGTTATTACGTTGATGCCCGTTTGCCCTAGCAATCGAACCAATAGCGGCGCGGCGCGGAATAACAGCCAACAGCAAAATGCAAACAAGGCAACCGCGACAGTTAATCCCAGTAAATTTTGCCAACTATGATAGCGGGAACTCCAGACAATCGTTGAGCTTATCGCACCTGGGCCTGCCATTAACGGCAATGCTAATGGGACAACACCAATACTTTCTCGCACCGCTGTTTCTGTTTTTTCCTGCTTATTCTGCTTATCCTCGCCGAGCTTACCGCTGATCATTGACATCGCAATGCTGACAACCAGAATCCCGCCCGCGATGCGGAATGAATCAATAGAAATACCAAATACAGTTAGAATTGCATCACCCAAGAACAGGGAGATCCACAAAATAATGGCAACAGAAAGGTTAGCCGTTAAGTTAGTTTTATCCCGACCCGCCGGTGCTTGATAGCTGGTCATACTGATAAATACCGGCAAAATCCCGACTGGGTTTACCAGTGCAAATAAGCCAACAAAAAACTTGATGTAACCTGAAAGGTCCAACAATGATTGACTCACATATCACTCCACGCAATTGCTGATAAATGCATCACAGATGAAAAACCATTATAACGAATGCCCCAAACAACACACCTTCATGCCCGTTCGTCGTCATCCTGCGTCGAAAAAGAGACTGACAATGCGCATAAGCTGCCTCGTATAAACCCAGTGTTCAATTGCAGCTCTTTCTACTGAAAATAACCTTTATGACAACACCACGCTCAATATGCGCGCTAATGTAATAGAATTAGCTGTAGGAATCCATGGAATAAACCAGCATTTATACTTGAAATTCAATCACCATTTTAATTGATATCTATTGTTAATTTTCTGTGATGTTAGTGATATTTAAAAGTCAGTAATTATAAGTTAATTCCCTCAAATGATAATTACTCTCAACAAATAATAGCTGAATGGTGTCAGCTTCACGTTTTTGTGATTTAAATCACGAAAAACATACCTAAGAATAGTTAAGCTCTGGTCAGTGGTAGAGAAGAACATCACAAGTTAATTAGGGTTAAAGGTTGAAAAAAGTCGTTTATCCCCCCACCTTTATTACTCGTGAATAAAAGCTCTTTCAGTAAATCAGCGGTAAGAATGAGAAAGTAAGATAATAAAACTGTGTCTATTTGCTCATACAGCTTGCTAGAGCCTGACTATACTAGTTGCTTCAACAGCTCATTTACTAAAAGAGTTTAACATTATCAGGAGAGCATTATGGCTGTAACGAATGTCGCTGAACTTAACGAGCTAGTAGCACGCGTCAAGAAAGCCCAGCGCGAGTATGCCAACTTCACTCAAGAGCAGGTTGATAAAATCTTCCGTGCCGCAGCTTTAGCTGCAGCAGATGCCCGTATTCCTTTAGCCAAATTGGCGGTTGAGGAATCAGGCATGGGTATTGTGGAAGATAAAGTGATCAAGAACCACTTTGCTTCTGAATATATCTACAATGCTTACAAAGATGAAAAGACGTGTGGCATTTTAGAAGAAGATAAAACCTTCGGTACTATTACTATTGCTGAACCTATCGGTTTAATCTGCGGTATCGTACCAACAACTAACCCAACCTCTACCGCTATCTTCAAGGCGTTAATTAGCCTGAAAACCCGTAACGGTATCGTGTTCTCTCCACACCCACGTGCTAAAGACGCAACCAATAAAGCCGCAGATATCGTGCTTCAAGCCGCTATCGCCGCAGGTGCGCCAGCAGATATTATTGGTTGGATTGATGCGCCAACGGTTGAGTTATCTAATCAGCTGATGCACCACCCAGACATTAACCTGATTCTGGCCACAGGTGGCCCAGGCATGGTTAAAGCAGCGTATAGCTCTGGTAAACCAGCGATCGGTGTTGGTGCGGGTAACACCCCAGTTGTTGTTGATGAAACAGCGGATATTAAGCGTGTTGTTGCTTCTATTCTGATGTCTAAAACCTTTGATAACGGCGTGATTTGTGCTTCAGAGCAGTCCATCATCGTTGTAGATTCGGTTTATGATGCCGTTCGTGAGCGTTTCGCGTCTCACGGTGGTTACCTGTTACAAGGTAAAGAACTGAAAGCTGTTCAAGATATTATTCTGAAAAATGGTGGCCTGAACGCGGCTATCGTTGGTCAGCCAGCCACTAAGATTGCTGAAATGGCAGGTATTAAAGTACCAGCCAATACCAAAATTCTTATCGGTGAAGTTAAAGTTGTTGATGAATCCGAACCTTTCGCTCACGAAAAACTGTCACCTACGTTGGCAATGTATCGTGCGAAGAGCTTCGAAGACGCTGTTGAAAAAGCAGAGAAACTGGTGGAAATGGGCGGTATCGGCCATACATCTTGCCTGTATACAGATCAAGATAACCAACCTGCTCGCGTTAAGTATTTCGGCGACAAAATGAAAACCGCCCGAATTCTTATCAACACCCCTGCCTCTCATGGTGGTATCGGTGACCTGTATAACTTCAAAGTAGCGCCATCTCTGACGCTGGGTTGCGGTTCTTGGGGTGGTAACTCCATCTCTGAAAACGTCGGTCCGAAACACTTGATCAACAAGAAAACTGTGGCTAAGCGAGCAGAAAACATGTTGTGGCATAAACTCCCGAAATCTATTTACTTCCGCCGTGGGTCCCTGCCTATTGCACTGGAAGAAGTGGCAACTGACGGTGCAAAACGTGCCTTCATCGTGACTGACCGCTATCTGTTTAACAATGGCTATGCTGACCAAATCACTGGCGTATTGAAATCTCACGGTATCGAAACTGAAGTCTTCTTTGAAGTAGAAGCAGACCCTACCCTGAGCATCGTGCGTAAAGGTGCAGAGCAGATGAACTCCTTCAAACCAGACGTGATCATCGCGCTGGGTGGTGGTTCACCGATGGATGCTGCAAAAATTATGTGGGTCATGTACGAACATCCAGAAACCCACTTTGAAGAACTGGCATTACGCTTTATGGATATCCGTAAACGTATTTACAAGTTCCCGAAAATGGGCGTGAAAGCGAAAATGATCGCGGTCACCACCACATCAGGTACGGGTTCAGAAGTGACACCGTTCGCGGTAGTGACCGACGATGCAACAGGTCAGAAATATCCATTGGCTGACTATGCATTGACTCCAGATATGGCAATTGTTGACGCCAACCTGGTTATGAATATGCCTAAGTCACTGTGTGCCTTTGGTGGTCTTGATGCGGTGACCCATGCACTGGAAGCTTATGTTTCTGTGTTGGCGAACGAATACTCTGATGGTCAGGCGCTGCAAGCACTGAAACTGTTGAAAGAATTCTTGCCAGCCAGTTACAACGAAGGCGCTAAAAACCCAGTTGCGCGCGAACGTGTTCATAATGCCGCGACCATTGCAGGTATCGCATTTGCTAACGCCTTCTTGGGTGTCTGTCACTCAATGGCCCACAAATTGGGTTCTGAGTTCCATATTCCGCACGGCTTGGCAAACGCCATGTTGATTTCGAACGTTATTCGCTATAACGCGAATGATAACCCAACAAAACAGACTGCTTTCAGCCAGTATGACCGCCCACAAGCACGTCGTCGTTATGCTGAAATTGCAGATCATCTGGGTCTGAGTGCACCGGGCGACCGTACCGCACAAAAAATTCAGAAGCTGTTGACGTGGTTAGATGAAATCAAAGCTGAATTGGGGATCCCTGTTTCAATTCGTGAAGCGGGCGTTCAGGAAGCCGATTTCTTAGCCAAAGTAGACAAACTGTCTGAAGATGCGTTTGATGACCAGTGTACCGGTGCTAACCCACGTTACCCACTGATCTCTGAGCTGAAACAGATCTTGATGGATACTTATTACGGCCGTGAATTCAGCGAAGAAATTGACCGTGAAGAAGTTGCAGTTGTAGCTGCACCTGCAGCTAAAGCTGAGAAAAAAGCTAAAAAATAATTATCTTAATGTACGAACCCTATTTCCGGATGGGGTGAGTCGCGAAGATATCACCCTCACAAGCTATTGCCTGTGAGGGTTTCTTTTTATGGCCAGACCTAAAATGTTTGCTATGGTCTCAAACTGAACTCTTCCCGCGACTCCTTTAGCATTCGTCATAAACCCACCAAACAAGGCTCACAGAGCTAATCCTCCCCCTTCCTATGGTAACTCTGCATGGCTTATTCCGTGGCAACAGCGCACGTTTAAATGAGCCTGACAGACCTGATATTTTGGCGTGACTCTTGGACAAGAAAAAGATTTAAAGATTTAAAGACTGAGTGGTATGTAAAAACTAGAGCGATTATGACAATCGAGGAATAGAACTGCGATGGATCGTCATCACCCAACGCCATATCTTGGCTGGCGTTGTATTGTCTGATACGACATGAATACAATAGAAGCTAAGTTACCCCACAATTTCAAAGATGAAACCTGTGAGGCATCTTATAGCCATTATTTAGCGCTTAGCGATAATGCTAGAGACAAGCAGCTTTAATGGCTTCTTTATAATGACGCCGGCAAACTGAGACATAACTCTCATTGCCACCAATAACAATTTGCTCACCGTCATGCACCGCTCTGCCCTGTTCATCCAAACGCAGCACCATGTTCGCTTTGCGACCACAGTGACAAATGGTTTTTAACTCAACCAATTTGTCTGCCCACGAGAGCAAATATTTACTGCCAGGAAATAGCTCACCGAGAAAATCAGTACGTAACCCATAACACAGGACAGGGATGTGTAAATCATCCACCACTTGACACAATTCTTGGACTTGTTCTTTGGTCAGGAATTGGCATTCATCAAGCAAAATACAGTGAACGGGTTTTGTTTGATGCTCAGTAGCAATAATAGATAATAATGATGTTCTGTGATTATAGAGCAAAGCTTGTGAAGATAGCCCTATACGTGAACTGACGGTCCCAACACCAAAGCGGCTATCTATCTCAGCCGTAAATACTAAGGTACGCATACCTCGTTCTTGGTAGTTATAAGAAGACTGTAACAGCGCCGTAGACTTTCCTGCATTCATTGCAGAGTAATAAAAATAAAGTTGAGCCATGGGCTCGTCGCTCCAGTGGTTTAATAAATAGTCAGAATGACAGCATGTATGCAGTTTATCATAAATTCCGACTTTATGCGGTGTTGACTATCTTACGCTATATTACTGTTTTCTTTATTAAGTAATGATAACGTTAATGAAACCGGTAACACCTTCATTTGAAGCTAGTCGCTATAATTAGGTAGGTTACATGAGCAATTTCACAATATTGATGTAGAAAAAGTATGCTGACTGAGCATTAACCAGATTAGCGAAAGTAAGAATCCGTTATGCTAGATATGCAGACCGCACGATTGGTTCATTAATGATACAAGTAATGTGTTCCCATCATTAATTCGTAAAATAGTGATAACAAATATTCTCAGAATCTGACAAATCCAACACAGCTCGCTTTTTTCTTACTGAATCTTTTGTTGTGCCCTATATCAAAATCCCGTTTTCCTGCGCGAACCATTATTGTGCATACCTGCATAGATACAGGGCATTCTTGCTTTATTGATATAAAGCAAACTTATAACTTAGTGAGAAAATCATGTTCTCGTGTAGGGTCATTATCGAACACAATGAACTTTTGCCTTAAAAAAACACGGTAAATAACAAAACGCCATCGCTTATTAGTAGCACGCAGCAACTTTTCATGAATAAAATACGTAAATTCTAGGATACGAATCAAATTGGCTATTGCAGAAATTAAAATAGCACTCTATTATTATCCAGACGCCCCCCCACCAATTATAATTTGAGACCAGGACAATGAGCGAAGCGTTAAAGATTCTTAACAACATCCGTACTCTACGTGCTCAAGCACGCGAATGCACTCTTGAAACTTTAGAAGAAATGCTGGAGAAACTTGAAGTGGTCGTTAATGAACGCCGCGAAGAAGATTCTCAAGTACAAGCTGAGATTGAAGAACGCGAACGTAAATTGAGCCAATACCGTGAAATGCTTATTGCTGACGGTATTGACCCAAATGAACTGCTGCAAACTATGAGTGCAACTAAAGCTACTACTAAAGCTAAGCGTGCTGCACGCCCTGCTAAATATAAGTATGTAGACGAAAATGGCGAAACAAAAACCTGGACAGGCCAAGGCCGTACTCCAGCGGTGATTAAGAAAGCCATTGAAGACGAAGGTAAATCACTGGATGATTTCCTGCTGTAATAGTATTCGTTAATCGACTATTACGATAAAAAAACCCTCTGATAATACGGAGGGTTTTTTTTATCGCTCATGTATATATCACCTATCATTGCTTAACACTCGTGATGTCAAAGATGAATTTACATACACTCGATAAGTCACTGGTGCCACAAACCTATTGATACTGATAAATAACTCTCTGTTATCATTCCGTTTATAACGCTATAAGAATACTCTGTTAATTTTTAGTTCCACAATAATCAGCGTGATCATGGTAAGAGAATCCCCGCCATCTTACGATATAAAGCAATATTGCCTGTCGCTAGTAAGTTTCGCATGTCAGCGTTGAGTACAAAAAATACATTTTATCTTGTACCCAACACATCGTCTTCTAACAATTATTTCACTTGATTAATCGAATCACCGCGTCCAATCCCGTAATAAGTGAAGCCGCGACTATTTAATCGTTCAGGATCGTACAAATTACGCCCATCAAATATTACCGGTTGTTTTAATCTAGATTTGATAACGTCAAAGTCAGGTGCTCTAAAATTTTGCCATTCAGTGCAAATTATCAGTGCATCCGCCCCTTGTAGTGCCGACTCCTTTGTTCCCATTAATTTTAAGTCATCCCTAGCGCCATAAATACGCTGAGCTTCATCCATTGCTTCGGGGTCGTAAGCCTGAATAATTGCACCACCATGCCATAATGCTTCCATTAAAATTCGACTAGGTGCCTCTCGCATATCGTCTGTATTGGGTTTGAATGCTAGTCCCCAAACGGCGAATGTTTTGCCTGCAATCTGTGAATGAAAATGGTGCTGAATAAATTCGGTTAACTTATACTTCTGTTCGTTATTGATTTTCTCGACCGCCTGCAAGAGTTGTGGCTGATAATCGCAACTTTCGGCTGACCTAATTAATGCTTGGATGTCTTTCGGAAAACAGGAACCACCATAGCCGCAACCTGAATAAATGAAGTGATAGCCAATGCGCGAATCAGAACCAATACCTTGACGTACTTTTTCAACATCAGCACCGAGTCTTTCAGCGATATTAGCGATCTCATTCATGAAACTAATTTTTGTCGCCAACATCGCATTCGCTGCATACTTGGTCAGTTCTGCACTGCGAATATCCATGATAAGCATGCGGTCATGATTCCGGTTAAAAGGCTCGTATAGCTCACTAATTAAGTCAATTACACCGTTGTCATGAGTATCAATGCCAATAACAATACGCTCTGGCCGTTTGCAATCAGCAACTGCAGCACCCTCTTTTAGAAATTCTGGGTTTGAAACCACATTAAATGCAATTTCTAAACCTCGCTGCTGCAAAACAGTTTTTATCCTTTGTTGTACTTTATCCGCAGTCCCAACAGGAACCGTAGACTTATCAATGATCACCTTAGGCGCATCCATATATTTCGCTATGGTGTCAGCAACTTCCAGCACATATTTAAGATCAGCGGCACCATCCTCATCAGGAGGTGTGCCAACAGCAATAAATTGAATACAACCATGCGCAACACCCGCCCGTGCATCGGTTGAAAATCGAAGCCTCCCCTCCTCATAATTTTCTTTTACCAAAGGTGCAAGACCAGGCTCAAATATAGCAATACGTCCTTTTTGCAAGTCAGCAACCTTGTTTTCATCAACATCAATGCAAAGGACATCGTGACCAACTTCCGCGAGTACTGCTGCCTGAACAAGCCCTACATAGCCAATACCAAAAACCGTCACTTTCATTCGTTCAATCCTTCCATTGCAATTCAATAAGGGCATACATGCAGCCATTATCAGGAACTAACCTTAATTTAACCTGAGGCGGCATAACCTTATTGATAGAGAATAATAAAATCTGGGTAGAAATTTTCAGACATAAGTAAGGAAGAAAGTATATCAATCGATATTTAACACATCTCGACCGTACACATTGATTGATACAAATTAGGCTTTTTTCGGAATTTCGTTATACAACCATTTATATTCAGAGAGGAAATTCAACGCATGGAAGGAATAAATTAAATGTAGGAATTAGTTATCGCGTCACAAATATAGCATTTGAACTATTTATCTGCTGAAAGCATCAGCCTTAAACGGCTCCCGCCCCCCCAGACTTGACACTGCCATGCGTCACATCGCTGACTTATTTGGTTTAAGTGTGCCGTTTTTAGCGTCCCTAGTGGTACGCCATTACTGAGTTGAACCTGATTTTTCCCCGCACTCACATTTGCATGCAGGCCAGCTGATACCAAAATTAAATTTTTGTATTCCACATGGTAGTAGCCAACAAGTAATGGAAACTGCCCATCCAAATGGGTACGTCTCAGCAGTTGATTAACCTGTTTGAGCAAGGATGACATTTGCGGTAAACGTTGCTGTTGATGCGACAAATGCTCTTGTAGTATCCCGTTAAACAACACCCGCAGTAGTAGAGCAGCCAAAACACCGTTATCCCCAGCTCGGGTCACATCAAGACAATAAAATGCCAAATCATTCTCTGAAAGAGCAGCAATATCAAGTACGAGGCCTGGTTGTTCAACCATTGTCAGTTGCCGATAATTTATACGGCAATGTGCAATAGTCTGCTGCGCTGGTGGCTGTAATTGTTTTAGTAACTGTGCTGCATCATAAGGATTTTTGCGCAAAGCTTCCCAATCCTGGATAAGTTCTGTCTCTTCTATCGCGTGAGAGGTGAAAACCACAGGATAAAGACAGGCCAACACAGCCTCACGTAGCCTATTCAAATCGACGATTGGTTTCAAAAGGACGTCTTTTACGCCAAGACGCAAGACTGTTGCGATATCAGTCATTTTATCGGTGGCAGATATAACTAAGACAGGGATCTTTATCCCTTGAATGAGTAGACGTTCAACAAACTCGATACCACCCATTTTAGGCATAGCAAGATCGCAAAGTATCAGGTCCGGAGACTGGATTTTAAGTTGCTCTAATGCCTTTAGTCCATTCTCCGCCTGATAAACGGTCGCACCCAGTGAACATAGGAATCCTGCGATGACGGAACGGAAAACCGTTTCATCTTCGACAACTAAAATATTTTTACCTGCTAGTGGTTTTTCCATTCACTGCTTCTCTTGCTAATCTTATGTGTAATAGTGGCTCAAAATAGTTATTTGTGCTTGTCAGAAATTGTCACACCTACTTCGCTTTTCTAGTATGTGTATTGCTGCTACATACTGATGCCCGCACTACCTGACTAAATGGCGTAGTTGCTCAAATTTGTTCTCCGTAGCTATTTTACCCGCTGAAATCGCCTCCTCTGCTCGATGAAAATCTAGCATTGAGATCTGCGGGCAATAAGGTTGGATGAGCACATCAGGAGGGTCTCCTGCCATACGATTGCGTTTTAGCCTGTTTTCCAAAACCTGAATAGATGTAGACATGATTTCCATGGCACTAGGAATGGTCTTAGGCGTGCTAATCGAGAAATTGGCGATATGTGTTTTCAGGCGTTGCTGCCAATTTTCTGGTATATCCAAAGGCTTATTTTCAGCTGAAGATTGCGAAGTAAACAAATCTTGCTGAACAAGATGTGCATCATGTTGTAAATCGACGGCAATCACGATGTCTGCGCCCAAGGCTCTAGCTAAAGAAATAGGAACAGGGTTAACGACCGCGCCATCAACTAACCAATAACTGCCAAACTGCACAGGAGAAAATAACCCCGGCATGCTGCAAGATGCTCTAATGGCCTGCTTAATGTCCCCTTCTGTAAGCCATAATTCGCGACCCGTTGTTAAATTTGTAACAACCGAACCAAATGGCAACTTACACTCAGCGATGGCTTGGGTATTGATGATTTCGTTTACAGCATTAAACACTCGTTCTCCGCGAAGTAATCCTCCGCGGCGCCAGGAAAAATCCATCAACCGAATGACATCCCAATACTTAAATGAACGGACCCAACGCTCAATATCGTCCAAGTGGTCAGTAGCATAAGCGGCACCAACTAACGAACCAACAGAACAACCCGCGACAATATCAATCTTGACGCCCATATTATTTAGCGCGTTGATCACACCTATGTGCGCCCAACCTTTTGCAGCGCCAGCCCCTAGTGCCAGTCCAACCTTGATTTTTCTCATTTTATTTCGTCCATTTTAATCAGTTTGGCACTTTATTAATCAACTTAAACAATCGGGTATTAGGAACCTCGCTAACAAAACGACAGAGTCTATAAATTAGTAAGCAGCGACCTAGTTGTCACTCAGATGAAAAGTGTATATTTCTCAATCTCAGTGATCGTCTTTGTTCTAGAACTATAGTGAATATTTATCGCTCTGGGAGATTGAAACAAATAGTTTACACTTCATTACTAACATATAGCTTAAAAACAGTTGGACATACTGTGAATGTTGAAATATGCCAAACCGATCTGTTTAATCCTGAAGTTATTGCACTCATTGCTCAATTAGATGCGTACCAAGATGTACTCTATCCAGTTGAAAGTAATCATGCTGTATCAATTGAGAGTATGCGTTTAGTAAGAACATTTGCTTACATTGCTAAATTAGAGGGTAAGGTCGTTGGCTGCGCGATTCTTTTTTTGCCTAATACGCCATTCCCAGAGATTAAGCGCGTTTTTGTTTCTCCTGATCAACGAGGTTATGGAATAGCAACAATGCTAATAACCACGATCATCAATAAATCCAAGGTATTTGATATCAGTAAAATATATTTAGAAACAGTAGCTTATCAATCTAGTGCCGTACAATTGTACCGGCATTTAGGATTCGAGGTTACCTCTACGTTTGGGGACTACCAGCATGATGCTTTAAGTATTTATATGGTGAAGTCTTTGGGAGAAGTGAGTTGATAGAATGGTGAAATGAAGGACTGAGCCTATTTTGACTAACGTTTTTTGAATTTATTATTCAGGAAAATAAAATAAGGAGTGGCTAAAAATTCACTTAATCAAAGTGTCAATCAAGACTAATCCTAAAAATAAGAATTTTAGAAAATAATATGAAATTCGATAAATTGACATGCCTATTTCTATCGAATTTCATAGTTCGTTCTTAATCGCTATAGTGACATCTGCGATGTATGAAATAGCCACAGAACATTATGATGACTTACAGGTGATTAATAAAATAATTACCCGTTAATAGTGCCAAATGAAACACTCATTTTTTCAAACATTGCGATGACTTTATTGATCAATTTCATGGGTAGCTCCAGCAAATATCATTATTTTTATGTGACACACATCACAGTTATTAAGTTACGCCATAATGAAACGGCGGTCAAGTATTTTTGTGATGTAAGTCACAAAACTTGTTGGCGTCGCAAAACAACAATAAATGATCAACTTTGAACCTCATCGCACGATTAGGTAAGATACCCTCAAATCTACTCAGTTTTTTGTCAATTGGCGTTTGAACGTATTTGCTGTTCAACCAAGAGACGACATGATTAATAGTTTCGGAGAAATTTTGTCAGAACAGTGTCCATGCGGTAGCGCCATTGAATACAAAAAATGCTGTGAGCCCTATCATTTATCTACGCAGGTCGCTGCTTCCCCTGCGATTCTTATGCGTTCACGTTATAGTGCCTATGCCAAAAAGAATGTGGATTATCTGATTAAAACATGGCATCCAGATTGTAATGCGCAAGAATGGCGCGCAGGGATAGAGCAAAGCTTTGCCAATACGCTATGGCACCGATTGATCGTCATTACCGAAACCACTGGCAGTCATGAAGATGAAGGCTTTGTCGAGTTTATTGCCCATTTTACCGATGACAATAAGGCGCAACGCAGCGTTATGCATGAACGTTCTCGCTTTCTTCGAATTGAGAAAAACTGGTATTATATTGATGGCGTGCGGCCTTCCGTAGGAAGAAATGATGCATGCCCTTGCGGTTCAGGGACAAAATATAAGAAATGCTGTGGACATGGTTAATAATTTCGCTTTATGACTTCAGCAATTTCAAAAACTAAACTTACACAACATCAAGTAATGTTAAGACAGGATTTAGCACCTTATGCCACACCAGAACGTACAAAAGAAAGTGTTACGCACTATTTGCCCTGATGCCAAAGGCTTAATCGCTAAAATCACCAATATTTGTTACAAGCACCAACTGAATATTGTTCAGAATAACGAATTCGTTGATCATTTGACGGGCCGTTTTTTCATGCGGACAGAGTTAGAAGGTATTTTTAACGATACCACTCTGCTGGCAGATTTGGATGATGCGTTACCAGAAGGCACTAACCGTGAGTTACACACTGCGGGACGGCGTCGGATTGTCATCATGGTAACGAAAGAAGCGCATTGTCTCGGCGACTTACTAATGAAAAGTGCTTATGGCGGGTTGGATGTAGAAATTGCTGCAGTAATTGGAAACCACGATGCCCTGCAGAACTTAGTTGAGCGCTTTGATATCCCCTTCCACTTAATCAGTCATGAAGGCTTAACTCGCGATCAACATGACCAACGTTTAATTGAGAAAATTGAACAATATCAGCCAGACTACGTGGTTCTCGCTAAATATATGCGTGTGCTCACGCCAGCCTTTGTGCAACGTTTCCCGTATCAAATTATCAATATCCATCACTCATTCTTACCTGCATTTATTGGCGCACGACCTTACCATCAAGCCTATGAGCGGGGAGTAAAGATCATTGGCGCCACTGCGCACTATGTAAATGATAGTTTAGATGAAGGCCCAATCATCATGCAGGATGTGATCCATGTTGATCACTCGTATACTGCTGAAGATATGATGCGAGCGGGTCGTGATGTTGAAAAAAACGTGCTTAGTCGTGCTTTATATCGTGTTTTAGCGCAACGCGTTTTTGTGTACGGTAACCGCACAGTGATTTTGTAAGCAGAGATAAGAAAGATTTTTTGCCCAGATATTCATCTACACGGACAAAAAAACATCTAACAAATTATTTTTTTCATTTCAAGTCTTTACAGGGGCGCTTCATTTGATATGATGCGCCCCGCTTACCAAGAGAGCGTTGCTAAGCATGTTAGGCCAGTGGTGGGGTTCCCGAGCGGCCAAAGGGAGCAGACTGTAAATCTGCCGTCATCGACTTCGAAGGTTCGAATCCTTCCCCCACCACCATTTATTGCATATCTATCAATGTCTCAGCATTAGGTCAGGCCATTTTTAGTAAAAACCACAGAATCAGTGGTGGGGTTCCCGAGCGGCCAAAGGGAGCAGACTGTAAATCTGCCGTCATCGACTTCGAAGGTTCGAATCCTTCCCCCACCACCATCTCTACAAACTCCCTACGCATTCAGCAAACTTTTAACTCAAAAATAGCTTCAATCTGGGGAAGGTGAGAACCTTCGACAAGGTTCGCGCCGAGCGTAGCGAGACAACAACGCACCGCGTTGGCCCGAAGGGTGAGGAACGAAGTGACGAATCATCCTTCCCCCACCACCATCTCTACAAACTCCCTACGCATTCAGCAAACTTTTAACTCAAAAATAGCTTCAATCTGGGGAAGGTGAGAACCTTCGACAAGGTTCGCGCCGAGCGTTGCGGCGCAGCTCCTCATTATGGATTGATTTATTGATATATATTTTACGCTTGACGATTAAGTTGAAATAACTTTCACCCAAAGAAAAATACTGTGAAATTACCTGATACCAAACAACGTCACATCATTTAAAAGTCAGATAAGTTTAGTCCAGTGTTTGAATATAATCGATCAGTCTATTCAAGACACTGGAATGGGAACGTGACTTATAAAAATATAACTTACCTCCATGATTTAAGCTCGAGAAATTTATAAACTCAAGTTCAGATTTACCATTAAAATTGTCCATCACGGAATCTGTAATGCAGATGTAGCGCCCAGAATAGATAAAACTCAAGCAACACGCTAAATTATCAACCAATCTAACACTAACCTTACCATGTTGTTTTTTAACAGATTCCTCTAGATTCTTAACAAATTGGCTTCTATATACAATAGGATTACATAGCCAAATGTTATTGTGGAGTATATTTAATACATCTTGACTCTCATTCGCAATCCCTTTCCTGCCATAAATACCAAATCCACTATCTGGAACTTCATTCAGTAGCATAAATCTATCACTAGATATAATTTCCGATGATAGAATCAATGAGTTCCCATCATAATCTCCTATATCATCGATGCTTTCATAATAAAATTTAATTATGTTTGCTTGAATGTTGTTCTTTTCAGCCATTAAATATATTTTTGTCAAACTTTCACTTTTACCCCAGTCGTAATACAGATTGATAACATTGGATACATGACCAGTAAGATGTTTTTTGGTTATCTCTTTCTCCTGCTGATACAGATCTTTTAGATCATTATATAAAACCTCACCATCCCTAGTTAAACTCATACCGAACTTTTCTCGCTTGAATAACTTTTTCCCGATAATATATTCAAAGTCTTTGATTGATTTTGCCACGGGCGGTGTTGTTCTATTCATCACCCTAGCAGCCTTACTCAACGAGCCATTTTCAACCACAGCCATAAAGGCTTCTAGCTTTCTAGATAGAAACATAATTCACTAGTCCTTTGAGTAAAAATCCATAGAAATAAATATGTATTGATACATTCTTGCCATTAGTTAAAAGCATAATTTAGCATTGAATGAATTTTATATATGATTTTTATATTTAATAATTACAATATAAATGTTTTCTGCATAGATACTTACAGTGAGAATATACTTCACACTAATATATCTTGATGATTCTTTATATATTAACACCTTAGCATTACCTCTATTTCTAACAGACAAATGATCGTAGTTCCATGATTTATAATCATTATGTTTTGTTTGTCATGTTACAAAATCAATTGGTACATCTGAATGTACAACTTTAAAACTCACTTAGGAAAGATACATGCATCACACTATCGTGCATTAATTATCATCATCATGAACGATGAAAATCAATTCACATCAACTTATAAAGGAGTATAAAATTAATTGACGAGTCGATACTTAAGTTACTTTTTAGATAACACAATCACTACCCACTCATCAACATCCTATTCACTTCACCTCTAATTACATTCAAACATTATTAATACAATTAAGAATAAGTAGAACTCTAGAAATAGAACAACTATCAATTTTAAATAAAAAGTTAATCTTCGCAAAAGTCTATTGACCACTTTAAATTATTTTTAGAATTCGCATTACGTAATAAGAACTCCAAAACTAAAACAGTAAATATCATTTTCGATCACTCATTGTATCTTGTTTGTGGATTACATTTTGATTCTGTATCTGCTAATATTCAAAACTATTTCTTTACGAATCAACGGTGTTGACCATGAAGTTTGTCTCTTTTAATATCAATGGATTGCGAGCAAGACCGCACCAGCTCGCCGCAATAATTGAGCAACATCAGCCTGATGTTATCGGCCTTCAGGAAACAAAAGTGCATGACGACATGTTTCCTCTGGAGGATGTCAGCCAATACGGTTATCACGTATTTTATCATGGGCAAAAAGGCCATTACGGTGTTGCACTGTTAACGAAAGAAAAACCTTTAGCAGTACGTCGTGGCTTCCCAACAGATGAAGAAGATGCGCAACGTCGCATCATCATGGCTGACATTGCGACACCACAAGGTCCTCTAACTGTTATTAATGGTTATTTCCCGCAGGGGGAAAGTCGCGACCACCCTACAAAATTCCCCGCAAAGGCCCGTTTTTACGCAGATCTACAGCAGTATTTAGAACAGCAATTTTCAACCGACGCCCAAGTATTGGTTATGGGTGATATTAATATAAGCCCGACGGACTTAGATATTGGTATCGGGGAAGATAGTCGTAAACGCTGGTTACGTACTGGAAAGTGTTCATTCTTACCTGAAGAGCGTGAGTGGCTGGCACAATTACAAAATTGGGGTTTAGTCGATACTTTCCGAGCTGCAAATCCGGATTGCAACGATCAATTTTCGTGGTTTGATTATCGTTCACGAGGCTTTGATGAGAATAGAGGCCTACGCATTGACTTACTGTTGGCAAGTCCCCCATTAGCCGCTCGTTGTATTGCCACAGGGATTGATTATGAGATCCGTGGAATGGAAAAACCATCCGATCACGCTCCTGTTTGGTCTGAATTTCAGTTCTAATTAATAGAGTGGCCTAATAACTGGCAGTACTATTTTATTGTCACTGAGCGATATGGATAAATTCAAATGATCGAAGTTGTCGCCGCAATTATCGAACGCAACGATAAAATTTTGCTTGCTCAGCGAAACGCCTCTAGTGATCAAGCTGGTTTATGGGAATTTCCTGGCGGAAAAGTTGAGGCTGGCGAAAACCAGCCTCAAGCATTGATTCGGGAACTTAGCGAGGAGTTAAATATTGTCGCTACTGTCGCCGGTTATATCGCCACCAACCAATGGGATTCGGGTAAGAATATTATCCGGCTCCATGCCTGGCACATTAAATCCTTCAGTGGAGAACCGGAACGACATTGCCATTCGGCCTTTGTTTGGTTGCCACCAGTGGATGCTTATGCCTATCCACTGGCACCGGCAGACATTCCACTCTTAGATGCTTTTATTACATACAGGCAGTTATTCGCACTGGGTTAAGTTTGGGTGACCACTCAGTCAAGCTATCGTGTTAATCTTTTCCATATCAATGGATTGGTGCCGACCACACTGGAATCACGCACACATTGCAACACTTCACCTTCGATTCGTAACACTGCACCTTCCGAATAATTCTGGTTCTGATAAATACAGCAGCGGGTACAAGGATTATTGTTGCTATTGCGATTTGAGGAGTTATTCCAAACCTCAGGTGGTAATGGGACGACAACATCAACATTGTTACGATTGGCCATCACCGCACTGGACATCAGTGTGGCAAAGCCCATAAAACCTAGTAATACCCATGTTTTCATGACTTAATCTCCTTGGCTTTGCTCGGTGTTTTCTTTCGTTTCTTTGTTGCCCCTGACGGCGCAGCTGGCAACCCACGAAACACCTGAGATGAGCGGTTTTGGTTTTGTTTTGCCTGACTAATTAAGTCCTGCAGCGTAGCCACTAATGGTTGCATAAAATCCTGATACCGACAGTTTTTCTCGCTAATTTGCGTCAGCGTCGACTCCCAATGCGCCGTCATATCGGGTCGTGCTGCAATATCCGGTAGAGCGTGAATCAATGCTCTTCCGGCAGGACTTGCATGGATATATCGCCCTTTTTTAAATAAAAATGTACGTTTAAAGAGTAGCTCAATGATCCCTGCACGTGTCGCTTCAGTACCCAGGCCATCCGTTGCGCGCAACACTTTTTTCAGCTCTTTATCCTGAACAAAACGTGCAATACCTGTCATCGCTGATAATAAGCTGGCATCTGTGAAGGGCCTTGGCGGCTGTGTTTGCCGTTCGACCACCTCACCACGCTCACACAATAACTCAGCGCCTTTTTCAACGACAGGCAAAGGTGCGCCTTCATTCTCTTCATCACGCTCTTTGCTGCCTAGCAAGGTACGCCAACCCGCTTCTGCCAGAAAACGGGCTTTCGCAATAAACTTCCCGCCAGCAATATCCAATTCAATGACGCACTTTCTAAACTGCGCATCAGGGCAGAACTGCATCAGATATTGTTGCGCGACTAAACGGTATACTTTGCCCTCATCAATTGTCAGGTTCACGTGACTCGCGCGTGCTGTAGGGATAATAGCGTGGTGAGCGTCGACTTTTTTATCGTCCCAACAACGATTGCGACGATCGCTGTCCATCACCTCAAGTGGCAACAAATCTGCTTGATGAATGCTAATTGCATTAAGTACCGAATGACGCCCAGCAAAATGCTCTTCTGGTAGGTATCGGCAATCTGAACGAGGATAGGTAATCAATTTGTGCGTTTCGTACAAACGCTGGCAAATATCCAGCACTTGCTGTGCACTTAGCCCAAATCTTTTCGCTGCTTCAATCTGTAATGTCGATAACGAGAATGGCAACGGCGCGATTTCTGATTCCCGTTTATCATTATAGGATGTAACAAATGCAGGTTGGCCTGTAATGCGGTTGACAACATGTTCAGCCAAGGGCCGATGCAGTAACCGCCCTTCTTCATCCTGATAGGATTCACAGGAATCACTCGGCTGCCACTGCGCAACAAAACGCTCATCTGCAGGTGTGACAATATGCGCTTTCACTTCGAAAAAATCTTTGGAGACAAAATCTTCAATTTCTTCATCGCGGCGCACCACCAGCCCTAAGACCGGCGTTTGCACGCGGCCGACGGATAAAACACCATCATAGCCCGCATTTCGGCCAAGAATGGTATAAGCCCGGGTCATATTGATGCCATAGAGCCAGTCGGCGCGAGCACGTGCTAAGGCAGAGACGCATAACGGGATAAACTCCCGATTATCGCGTAATCGCTCGACCGCACGTTCGACGGCCTGCGGGTTTAAATCGTTAATCAGGCAACGGCGCACATTTTGGCGTTTCTCAGCCACCAACTCGAGGTAATCCAAGACTTCATCAACGAGTAACTGCCCTTCACGATCGGGGTCACCCGCATGAACGACTTCATCGGCCTGTAGCAATAACTGTTTGATTACATTTAGTTGTTTACTGACTGACGGACGCGGTTGAAGTTGCCATTTTTCGGGAATGATCGGTAAATCAGCCAGTGACCAGCGCGCATAGCGGCTATCGTAGGCATCAGGCTGAGCTTGCTCCAATAAGTGCCCCACACACCATGTCACCATTTGATCATTACCGCAGGCAATGAATCCATCACCCCGACGATGCGGTTTTGGCAAAATATCTGCTATTGCTCGTGCCAAGCTAGGTTTTTCGGCAATAAAAAGTCGCATCATTCACCGCATAAATACGTCAAAGAAAAGATCATTCTGCAATCTCTATTAGCGCCCGATGATGATCAACTTCGCTTAATTCACCGATAGGGCTGAGCGTCAAACCATGTTGTGCCGCAACTGCTTGTACCTCGGTTTCAGCTTCGGACAATACGGCTAGTAGTAAGCCACCGGAAGTTTGCGGGTCACATAATAGTTTTTTCTGGAGATCGGTCATGTCACCTATCAGATGACCATAGCTATCAAAGTTACGTTCTGTGCCACCCGGCACGCAGCCCTCAGCAATATACTTTTCAACGGCAGGTAAACGTGGGATCGCAGAGAAATGTAGCGTTGCCTGAACGCCAGAGCCTTGACAGATTTCGCTTAAATGCCCCAGCAGACCAAAACCGGTCACATCCGTCATTGCTGTGACACCGGGGATATGGGCGAAGTCAGCACCAGACTTATTCAATTGGCACATTGTTTCAGTCGCAACGCCCTGATGTTCTGGTCGCAATTTACTTTTCTTTTCTGCTGTGGTCAGAATGCCAATGCCTAGCGGTTTAGTCAGAAACAGCTTACAGCCAGCTTTAGCAGCACTGTTTTTCTTCACTTGTTCTGTACTGACAATGCCTGTGACCGCCAAACCAAAAATCGGTTCTGGCGCATCAATGGAATGACCACCTGCTAACGAAATCCCAGCCTGCTGACAAACATGTCTTCCACCTTCGATGACCTGTTGTGCGATTTCCGGTGCCAATTTATCTATCGGCCAACCGAGAATCGCAATGGCCATAATAGGTTTTCCCCCCATGGCATAGATGTCACTGATAGCATTAGTGGCGGCTATGCGACCAAAATCAAAAGGATCGTCAACGATCGGCATAAAAAAATCAGTGGTACTGATAATGCCAACACCACTACCAATGTCATAGACCGCCGCATCGTCACGTGTCTCATTTCCCACCAGCAGACGGGGATCGATAAACTTCTGTTGCTCAGAATGCAAAATTTTATCCAATACTTTTGGTGAAATTTTGCAACCGCAGCCCGCGCCGTGGCTGTATTGAGTAAGACGTATCGCTGGCGATGTCATAACACTCTCCCGTCTGGTGGTCAGTAATCAGCGGCTTAACCGAAGGTTAAACTATTTAGTCAGGAATGCTGCGTATAGGGCAAGTATCCAGAGTGCCTATGGTAGCGCCTAAGGCGTGGATTGGTAAGTAGGGACCCGCTGTCGGGTAGATAGGTTGGTCACAAAGCAGGCGATAACGCAGCTTGTCATCGAAGCTGCGCTAATAAACGAGCTAAATAGCACTGATAGCCCTTAAAAATAACGAACAAAAGTTGAGTAATCCGGTGGCGTAACTTTCGTTGCAGATTTTAGTTGTGGTGTACCCAAGTAGAGGAACCCAACAATTTCATCTTGATCACGACAAGCAAAACCTTGACGAACAACCGGATGGTGAGTCCAAGATCCCGTGCGCCAAATCCCATTGTATCCCTGCGCTAAGGCTGCCATTTGCATTGCTTGAACCGCACAGCCAGCAGAAACCACCTGTTCCCAGTTAGGCACTTTGGGATTCTCAGTGACATGGGCAATGACAGTGATAATTAAAGGTGCCCGAAAAGGTGCCTGCTTTGCCTTCTCTAACACCGCCTCGTCTGCACCATCGTGTTGAACTGCTTTTTGTAGTAATTGACTAAAACGTTCTAAACCGTCGTTTTCGATTAATACAAAGCGCCACGGCTGCAATGTACCATGATCTGGCGCGCGCATACCCGCGTGAATAATATGCTCCAATGCCTCCCCCGTCGGGGCGGGAGTCGTCAGACGGGACGCCGAACGACGGTTAAGTAGCAATTCCAACGCATCCATCACTTTCTCCTGATAACGATTTTTATTTTCAGCACGGTAACATAAGTTGTCGTTTTGTTACCAGTGTTGGCCAAATAGCGAGGTTACTCTGCGATTTAAAGCTGACTTTTATACGTCAGGTCATTAGGATAGCCATACTTGCGCGGTTTTGTTGGAGATAACATGCACACTTTGTGGCGAATCTTTTCTGGTTTTTTCAAGTGGACCTGGCGGCTATTGAATTTTGTCAGAGAATTTATCCTTAATCTTTTCCTTATACTGCTCATTTTGGTCGGTGTAGGTGTTTATTTACAGTTTCAATCTAAGCCGGTGGAACCGGTAAAAGGTGCATTATTAGTTAATTTGAGTGGTGTGGTCGTTGATCAACCTGCCGTCAACAATAAGCTGCGTCAATTAGGACGTGAGTTATTGGGGGCATCCAGTAATCGGTTACAAGAAAACTCCCTGTTTGATGTCGTCGAAACCATTCGTCTTGCTAAAACCGATAATAATATTAATGGCATGGTGCTATCTCTGAGCGATTTTACCGGCGCTGACCAGCCTTCGTTGCAGTATATCGGCAAAGCACTGCGAGAATTCCGTGACAGCGGCAAGCCCATATATGCGGTTGGTGATAGTTACAATCAGACCCAATACTATTTAGCCAGCTTCGCTAATAAAATCTATCTATCACCTCAAGGTGCTGTCGACTTGCATGGTTTTGCGAGCAATAACCTCTATTACAAGTCGTTGCTCGAAAAACTGAAAGTCACCACCAATATCTTCCGCGTCGGAACCTATAAATCTGCCGTTGAACCTATGATTCGTGATGATATGTCACCGGCTGCTCGTGAAGCTGATAGCCGTTGGATTGGCGGGTTATGGGATAATTATCTTAGCGCAATGGCCGCCAATAGGCAGCTAACGCCGGAGCAACTGTTCCCTGGCGCAGCAGGCGTTATCAGTGGCTTACAAGCTGCAGGTGGCTCACCCGCGAAATATGCGTTGGATAATAAGCTGGTCGATCAGCTAGCTTCACGTCCCGATATGGAAACTTTTTTGGTCCAAACCTTTGGTTGGGATAAAAAGAACAACGACTTTAACTTCGTCAGTATTTATGACTATCAGCCAACGCCACCACCACAACAGGGTGAGCAGATAGCCGTTATCTTCGCAAATGGTGCCATTATTGACGGCCCGCAGACACCGGGAAATGTTGGTGGCGAAACGTTAGCAGCGCAAATTCGTCAGGCACGTTTAGACCCGAAAATCAAAGCCGTTATCCTGCGCGTTAATAGCCCAGGTGGTAGTGTTAGTGCTTCTGAACTGATTCGTTCTGAGCTATCTGCATTGCGAGCCGCGAATAAGCCACTAGTGGTGTCAATGGGCGGTATGGCAGCATCTGGAGGTTATTGGATCTCTACACCAGCTAACTTTATTGTTGCCAGTCCAAGCACTTTAACGGGGTCGATTGGTATTTTCGGTGTCATTAATACCTTCCAAAATTCACTCGAAAGTATTGGCGTACATACGGACGGCGTGGCCACCTCACCTTTAGCTGATATTTCAATAACTAAAAACTTGCCGCCTGAGTTCTCTCAGATGATGCAAATTAATATCGAAAATGGTTATAAGACCTTTATTGATTTGGTCGCAACTTCTCGCCACAAAACACCAGAACAGGTGGACCAAATCGCTCAAGGTCATGTGTGGATTGGATTAGATGCGAAAAATAACGGCTTAGTCGATCAATTGGGTGACTTTGATGATGCTGTGAAGAAAGTGGCAGAATTAGCCCAACTGAAAACGTGGCAATTGAATTGGTTTGTGGATGAGCCTAGCCTGACTGATTTGATTTTCGGCCAGATGAGTGCTTCAGTGCAGGCGATGTTGCCATCGGCTATTCAAGCATGGCTACCCGCACCGATTTCAGCAGTAGCGCAAATGGTTAATGACCAACCGAACTTGCTTAATACGCTGAATGACCCACAGAACCGCTATGCGTTGTGTCTAACTTGTGGTGATGTTCGCTAGTACCTTCGTGATATTTGCTAGAAAAAACAACAACCGATCCTGCCCAGCCTATGCTGGGCTTTTTTTCCTCACCAGTCTCCCTATAATTCATCTATCTCATTCAGCGTTTTTCAGGTCCCAATGCTCATGCAGAAAAAATCTATTTATGTCGCCTATACGGGCGGTACTATTGGTATGCAACGTTCAGAAAATGGATACATTCCTGTGTCCGGCCATTTGCAACGTCAGCTTGCCCTGATGCCAGAATTCCATCGGCCTGAAATGCCAGATTTCACTATCCATGAGTATGCGCCATTGATTGACTCCTCAGACATGACGCCTGAAGACTGGCAGCATATCGCTAATGACATTCAACAGAATTACGATTTGTACGACGGATTTGTCATTTTGCATGGTACCGATACCATGGCTTTTACCGCCTCAGCCCTCTCCTTCATGCTTGAAAATTTGTCCAAACCAGTGATTGTTACCGGTTCACAAATTCCCTTGGCCGAACTGCGTTCTGACGGCCAAACCAACTTGCTCAATGCCCTTTATCTCGCCGCTAATCATCCCGTCAATGAAGTCAGCTTGTTCTTTAACAACAAACTATTTCGGGGTAATCGCACCACCAAAGCCCATGCTGACGGCTTTGATGCTTTTGCCTCGCCGAATCTATCCGTCCTGCTCGAAGCGGGTATCCACATTCGTCGCATCGCATCCGTTGAGTCACCGGTAAATAACGGCCCCCTCACCGTCCATAACATCACACCGCAACCAATAGGCGTAGTCACTATCTACCCCGGCATCTCAGGTGCCGTCGTGCGTAATTTTTTACTCCAGCCGGTAAAAGCTTTGATTTTACGATCTTATGGCGTAGGGAATGCCCCGCAAAAAGCAGAATTGCTCGATGAGCTAAAAAATGCCAGCGAGCGCGGTATCGTGGTGATAAATCTAACTCAATGTATTTCTGGTAGCGTCAATATGGAAGGCTATGCAACCGGCAATGCCTTAGCGCATGCTGGGGTAATCAGCGGCTTTGATATGACGGTTGAAGCCGCACTAACAAAGTTGCATTATTTGTTAAGCCAAACGCTCTCCCCTGAAGAGATTCGCCGGTTAATGCAACAAAACCTACGTGGCGAGTTAACGGATACTCACTGATCCTGCGGAGCATCAATGAACACGGCTCTACTCTTAGTTGATTTACAAAATGATTTTTGCCCCGGTGGCGCACTGCCAGTCTCTGAAGGTGATAGCGTCATCGCAGTTGCAAATCACGTCATCAATGCTTGCCTCAATCTCGATATACCCATTATTGCCAGCCAAGATTGGCACCCTGTAGAACATCGCAGTTTTGCGGTTAACTCAAATGCAGAGCCATGGACTATCGGAGATTTAAATGGTTTGGCGCAGGTATGGTGGCCAGTGCATTGTGTGCAAGATACCCTTGGGTCGGCATGGCATCCACAGTTACAACATGAGGCGATCATGGCGACCTTTCGCAAAGGACAAGATCCCGAGATTGATAGCTACAGTGCTTTCTTTGACAACGATCGGCGGGCTAAAACACTGCTTGATGATTGGCTGAAACAACAAGATATCAACCATCTGCTTGTGATGGGACTGGCGACGGACTACTGCGTGAAATACAGCGTGTTAGACGCCTTAGCGCTTGGGTATAAAGCCACTGTCATTGTCGACGGCTGCCGAGGCGTAAACATACAACCGCAGGATAGCCAGCAAGCATTTGATGCCATGCGTGATGCGGGCGCAGAATTACTGACTTTGGCGCAACTGTTGGACCCTGTTAACACGAACCAAAAATAGCACCCGATTCGATATAAACTTTAACGGAGCCAATCGGCTCCGTTGTTCACACTGTAATTGTTGTTCAGACTGTTAACCAGTGCCAATCATCTCGAAGGACATTCCTTACTCTGGCTTTAATTTCACCAATGTCGGTTGGCTGAATTGCTGCTTCAGCTCTTGCTTGGTTTTCATCACTATCTGGCCATCAGTGCCAATACTCATATGTTGAGCATCCTTGTTATGGCGCGCCTGCCACAACATCACTATTTGCAGGCTATTCTCTTTTTGCTCAGGTGTCAGCGCCACACCATCCGGCCATTTACCCAGTTCAACTGCCTGCACTAAACGTTGATATATTTCAGGGTTCATCACTGAAATCAGGTCTTCAAGCTCCATCAGAGCATCCTTAGCGAAATGAATAACAAGCTGAATCGATTTTTCATGTATCAAAATGTTGCATCGGCACTATCTCAACCGGCCGTTTGTTCACCATTCTGATCATCAACAAAATTCAGCGATGCTGAGTTAACGCAATAGCGCTCACCCGTAGGCTGTGGACCATCAGGGAAAACATGCCCCAAGTGCGCATCACAATTGCCACAGCGAATCTCAACCCGATGCATATTATGTGAATAATCATCAATATAGCGAATAGATTCAGCATCTATGGGTTGGTAAAAACTCGGCCAACCACAACCTGAATCAAATTTTGATTCAGAGATAAAAAGGGGTTGATGGCAGCATAAGCATTGATAGACCCCCTCACGCTTGTTATGCAGCAATTTGCCGCTAAAGGGGGCTTCAGTCCCATGCTGTTGGGTGACATGCCGTTGAATGTCAGACAGTTTCTCAATATTTTCTGTAGGGTTCAGTTCTTTAGCCATTTGTGCGATTCTCTGGCGGGGAATAAAGTCAACGAAAACAACATCTAATAATAACAAAAAATTAACAACAAAGCATTTAAAATTGTCCTAAACTGTATGCCATCGAAGTGGAGACGGAATAATTGTGATAAAAATCTCAAATATTACGGATTCTCACTTTAAACTGAATAATTCGCCCCAATATAAAAAAGAGGCTAATCGTATCTGGAAACGCGTGATTAATGTTCGATCTACCCTGCTTGGTTTGATTTGTAGCAATAATTGACACGATTCCGCTTGACGCTCGGTAAGGTTTTTGTAATTTTACAACCAACCTTTTATTCACTAACAAATAGCTGGTGGAATATATGACTATCAAAGTAGGTATCAACGGTTTTGGCCGTATCGGTCGCATTGTTTTCCGTGCTGCTCAGGAACGTTCTGACATCGAAATCGTTGCAATCAACGATCTGTTGGATGCTGACTACATGGCATACATGCTGAAATACGACTCAACACACGGTCGTTTCAACGGTACTGTCGAAGTAAAAGACGGCCATCTGGTTGTTAACGGTAAAACCATCCGTGTTACCGCAGAGAGAGATCCGGCTAACCTGAAGTGGAACGAAGTTAACGTTGACGTAGTTGCTGAAGCAACTGGCCTGTTCCTGACCGACGAAACTGCACGTAAGCACATCGCTGCTGGCGCGAAGAAAGTTGTTCTGACTGGTCCTTCTAAAGACGACACCCCTATGTTTGTTATGGGCGTTAACCACAAAGCTTATGCTGGCCAAGAAATCGTTTCTAACGCTTCTTGCACCACTAACTGCTTGGCTCCACTGGCTAAAGTTATCAACGACAAATTCGGTATCGTTGAAGCGCTGATGACCACTGTGCATGCGACTACCGCAACTCAGAAGACTGTTGATGGCCCGTCTCACAAAGACTGGCGCGGCGGCCGCGGCGCATCCCAGAACATCATCCCTTCATCTACTGGCGCAGCTAAAGCTGTAGGTAAAGTTATCCCAGAGCTGAACGGCAAACTGACTGGTATGGCGTTCCGCGTTCCTACCCCTAACGTTTCTGTTGTTGACCTGACTGCACGTCTGGAAAAACCAGCTTCTTACAAAGAAATCTGTGCTGCAATCAAAGCGGCTTCAGAAGGCGAGCTGAAAGGCGTTCTGGGTTACACCGAAGATGACGTTGTTTCTACCGACTTCAACGGCGAAAAACTGACTTCAGTCTTCGACGCTAAAGCAGGTATCGCACTGAACGACAACTTCGTGAAACTGGTTTCTTGGTACGATAACGAAACTGGCTACTCAAACAAAGTTCTGGATCTGATCTCCCACATCTCCAAATAATGGATTGATGTCGAGTTCTGCCAAAAGCCACCTTCGGGTGGCTTTTTTATTGGCCCTCAATCGCCTCCCCCCACTAAAACGGTCAATAAATGACGAGACGTTTCGCATTTATGCCACTTTCTACTAGCACCTCACATATCAGTACCGTAGTAATACGTTCAGGAACTTACTTTTACAAATACTGGTATCTACGGACAGATGCGCTTCAATATCCCAGTTCGGGATATTGAAGCGCATCTGTCCCATTAAGGGACTATTATTACCATTATGAGAATCATCGCCATCAGTGCATTAACGACGTTCTGGGCTAAACATCCTGAGACAGAACAGCCGCTAAAAGCTTGGATTGATGAAGTTAAGCATGCTCAGTGGGCTACCCCCTGTGATATAAAAGCTCAGTTTCGCAGTGCGAGCGTCCTAAAAAGCCGACGAGTCGTATTTAACATCAAGGGAAATGATTATCGAATGATTACCGCTATTGCTTATCGTTTTGGGGCGGTATACATAAAATTTATTGGTTCGCATAGACAGTATGACAGTGTAGATGCAGACCATGTCGAGTTGGAGTAAGTAATAATGATAATCCGGCCAATCCGCAATGAAGAAGATTATCGCGCAGCATTAAAAGCGGTATCTCCACTGTTTGATAATGAGCCAGAACCCAATACCCCTGAAGGTGATTTTTTAGAGGTCATGATTGTCTTGATTGAAGCCTACGAACAAAAGCACTTTCCGGTTGATCTGCCCGACCCAGTCGAGGCGATTAAATTTCGTATGGAACAATCATGTCTAAGCGCAAAAGATCTTATGCCCGCGATTGGCAGAAGCAATCGTGTCTATGAAATACTTAATCGCAAACGTAGCCTAACTCTACCAATGATCTGGAAATTGCATACCCTGTTCGGGATACCAGCAGAGAGTTTGATAAAACCCATGCAACTGAAATAGTCACATTTACTTTTCTAAAGCAGGTCATTATTTTTCAGTTAATGAATGGTGCGAATAAGCAGGTCTGGGGGTTCAAGAAGGACAGGAATAAATTGCGCAATATCAATGATTCACCACAACTATCCGCTGCGTTTGCTGCAAGTCTTAATGCCTGTGATATTATCGAATAACTGAAGTTCAATTGATCTCAAGCTCCCTTTCCCATAAGGCTAAACGAATGAACGAGAAAGTATTCACCCTTCCTGTTGTTGAACAAATTTCACCTTACATCAGCCAACGTCAGTTAGATGATTTGCCTATCGTGGTGGTATCCCATCCGAAGGTGCGTGCTGCTGTGAGTTTGCAAGGTGCACACTTGTTAGCTTACCAACCGAGCGGTGAACAACCTATTATTTGGCTTAGCAACAACACGCCATTTAAAGACGGTGTCGCTATTCGTGGTGGTGTACCCATTTGTTGGCCTTGGTTTGGTCCATCTGCACAACCGTCACACGGTTTTGCGCGTCTTCTTCCTTGGACACTTAGTGCCCATGATGAGAATGAAAATGGGGTGATTCTGACCTTCACCTTGGAAGACAGCGATGCCTCACGTAAATTCTGGCCTCATCCATTCACGTTAATCGCCCGCTTTAAATTGGGGGATGAATGCGAGATGGAGCTAGAATCGCACGGTGATTATCAAGCCGTTGCTGCACTGCATACTTACTTCCAGATTGGCGATATCAACCAGATTAAGGTAAGCGGGCTGGGTGAGACATATTTCGATAAAGTACTTAAAATTGCGGATGCAAAACAGCAAGGCGATTTAGTCTTTGAGGGTCAAACTGACCGTATCTATACACAACCTGATGCCTATAGCCTGATTAAGGATGCGGCCCTGAAACGTACGATTGAAGTGCATCATCATCATCAAAGTGATGTTGTCGCTTGGAATCCAGGAGCTGAACTGGCGAGTAGCATGGTTGACATGCCAAATGATGGCTATAAAACGATGGTTTGCGTAGAAACAGCGCGTGTGAATAAGCCTTTGGTCGCGACACCTGATTCGCCTGCCCGCTTGGCGATGACGATTCGTAGCCGCAAAAACGCCTGATAGTAGCATCGGCTATGGACACAAAAATGGGGCTTAATGCCCCATTTTTTATTGCTTAAATAGCATGCAAAAAATGATGCTCGCTATATTAGCGGAAAGTATAAGTCACACCCGTCCACAATATGCCGGTATATGACGCATCAACCATCGGGCTATTTTTCACTTCACTTGCTAAACGAATATAACGACCAGTGAAGAACGCGTTCCAATTTGGATTGATGTTGTAGTTCGCGGTTAACTCAACATACGGCGCCCAACTGTCGCTTGGGTTATATTGAGCTAATCCACTGCGTGCAGATTCTTCACGACTTACGCCATAATAATAGCTATTTTGATCACCGCTGTTCCAACTGACACCAACGCCCGGCGTTAATGTCCAGCTATCAACGTTATAGCGATAAAGGTAAGCAAGATCACCGATAAAGCCACCGCTATTATCAAGCACATCGCCAGAGAACATCGCTCGCAACGTCCCCCAATCCTCAATATGAGAATATGACATCCCTGCCATCATGGTGCTGCGACGTTTGTCCAACTGCTTCATCTGGTAGTCATCACTGTCACCTGGCGTAAAGTGCAGCGGTAAATAATAAGCATCGATTGATAAGCGGTTACTGTCGTCTTTCCAGAGGTAATAACCTGCAGCCAAAGTGCGGAAATAGAAATTATCACTTTCGTAAGAAACGATTGGGACTGGATAGACGCGGTCATTCTTTCCGCGATAAGGGTCTGGACTGACTAATGCAGAAGCCCCCAGAGACCAGGTTCCTGCCATTGCGGTTGGCATACACACAGCCGTTACCACAGCCAATGCCGCCAGCGTCTTTATTTGCTTCATTTTTGTATCGTTCTTTTTCACAGATGAAATCCCATAGATAACAAAATAATTAGTTAACTTAGTGTAAATCAATTGGTTGCCAGTGGCGAAATCTTTACACAGGTTAGCCTGATATCCCTATTGTTTTTACAACTCATCACCGGTAATAGACGGAATGATAACCTAAAAATTTACGTAGATTTGATTACAATAAAATAACGAGATATTCGAATTGATAACCACGATGAATCTTATATAAAAAACTAGCAACGAATTAAAAAATAGCTTTAATTACCGATTAATGGTTATTTATTGTTCTTAGGGTGGAAAATTGTTAGTCAAGGGTTACTTGACCTTTAGAGGAGACGCGACCATAACAATAAGGTAGTAGTTTCAAAATTTTAACCCAATAAAGCGCTACTACTATTTTGAGTTCCCAACCATTCAAACAGGACGGGCATCGCTATGAACATATTTGATCACTATCGCCAACGCTATGAGGCGGCCAAGGACGAAGAGTTCACACTGCAGGAGTTCCTCACCATCTGCCAGCAAGATCGCAGTGCTTATGCCAATGCGGCTGAGCGTTTGCTAATGGCTATCGGTGAACCAGTCATGGTCGATACCGCACTTGAGTCCCGCATGTCTCGGCTGTTTTCTAACCGCGTCATTGCGCGCTACCCTGCTTTTGAAGAGTTTTATGGCATGGAAGAAGCCATAGAACAGATTGTGTCCTATCTCAAACATGCCGCTCAAGGGTTGGAAGAGAAGAAACAAATTCTGTATCTGCTGGGCCCAGTAGGTGGGGGGAAATCTTCACTGGCTGAACGTCTGAAAGCGCTGATGCAGCGAGTCCCTATCTACATATTAAGTGCCAATGGAGAGCGTAGTCCGGTCAATGATCACCCACTGTGTTTGTTCAACCCGCAAGAGGATGCATCGATTCTGGCCAAGGAATACAGTATTCCTAGCCGTTATCTTGGCACGATCATGTCACCATGGGCCGCTAAACGCCTTCATGAATTTGGCGGAGACATCACTAAGTTCAAAGTCATCAAAGTCTGGCCTTCAATTCTTGAACAGATTGCGATTGCAAAAACAGAACCCGGTGATGAAAACAATCAGGATATCTCTGCGTTAGTCGGTAAAGTGGATATCCGTAAGTTGGAAAATCATGCCCAAAACGACCCTGATGCCTATGGCTATTCCGGTGCTTTGTGCCGCGCAAACCAAGGGATAATGGAATTTGTCGAAATGTTCAAAGCACCAATTAAGGTGCTGCATCCGCTGCTGACTGCAACACAGGAAGGCAACTATAACGGGACTGAGGGGATATCTGCCCTGCCATTCAGTGGCATTATTCTTGCTCACTCGAATGAATCAGAATGGGTCACCTTCCGCAATAACAAAAACAATGAAGCATTCCTTGACCGTGTTTATATCGTCAAGGTGCCTTATTGCCTGCGTGTATCGGAAGAGATCAAGATCTACGACAAACTGTTAAATCACAGTGAGTTGACCCATGCGCCCTGCGCGCCCGGCACGTTGGAAACACTGGCTCGTTTCTCGATTCTGTCTCGAATGAAAGAACCGGAAAACTCCAGTATTTACTCCAAAATGCGGGTGTATGACGGCGAAAGCCTGAAAGATACCGATCCGAAAGCCAAGTCTTATCAAGAGTATCGAGACTACGCTGGTGTAGATGAAGGGATGAACGGCCTTTCGACTCGTTTTGCCTTTAAAATCCTGTCGAGAGTGTTTAACTTTGACCATGCTGAAGTTGCCGCCAACCCCGTACACCTGTTCTATGTGTTGGAGCAACAGATCGAGCGTGAGCAATTCCAGCAAGATGTCGCGGAAAAATATCTCGAACATCTGAAAGGTTATCTGATCCCGAAATACGCCGAATTTATCGGTAAAGAGATTCAGACCGCTTATCTGGAGTCCTATTCAGAGTATGGACAGAACATTTTTGACCGCTATGTTATCTATGCCGACTTCTGGATTCAGGATCAGGAGTACCGTGACCCAGATACTGGACAGTTATTCGACCGTGAGTCGCTGAATGCTGAATTGGAGAAAATTGAAAAACCTGCGGGTATCAGCAACCCGAAAGATTTCCGTAATGAAATCGTCAATTTTGTCTTGCGCGCCAGAGCGAATAACAATGGCCGTAATCCAAACTGGACCAGTTACGAGAAGCTGCGCACAGTGATCGAGAAGAAAATGTTCTCGAATACGGAAGAATTGCTGCCAGTGATTTCCTTTAATGCTAAGACCTCGACGGATGAGCAGAAGAAACATGATGACTTTGTCGATCGGATGATGGAAAAAGGTTATACCCGTAAGCAGGTTCGCTTGCTGTGTGAATGGTATCTGCGGGTAAGAAAATCATCATAACCCTAATATCGATATATTTCGGTATCAGGTATAGCCCCAAAAACTTTCGTGCTGTGGAAGCAGAATAAAGCCCCAGCCACTTAGTCCGCTAAGTGGCTGGGGTGAGTCAAGGCAGCCCTAGGAGCTTAGTCCGCTAAGTGACTAGGATGAGTAAAGGCAGCCAACACAGCAACAGCGCGATAAATACAGGGGATAGCCCCAAAGCTTTCGTGTTGTAGCAAGGCGGCAACTGAACGAGGCCCTAGGAGCTTAGTCCGCTAAGTGACTAGGGTGAGTAAAGGCAGCCAACACAGCAACAGCGCGAAAGATGCAGGGGATGGTGGCAAAGTCGTTTGGGGGACATATGGGCTACTTCATTGACAGACGACTTAACGGCAAAAACAAAAGCATGGTCAATCGCCAACGCTTTTTACGCCGCTATAAGTCGCAAATTAAACAGTCTATTTCCGATGCCATCAATAAAAGATCCGTTACTGATATTGAGAGCGGAGAGTCGGTCTCGATACCTATTGATGATATCAACGAGCCAATGTTCCATCAGGGTCGAGGGGGATTACGTCATCGGGTGCATCCCGGCAACGACCATTTTGTCACCAATGATCGGGTCGAGCGCCCTCAAGGTGGCGGTGGCGGCAGCGGTAGTGGTCAAGGGAATGCGGGCCAGGACGGTGAAGGTGAGGATGAATTCGTCTTTCAGATTTCCAAAGATGAGTATCTTGACTTGCTATTTGAAGATCTCGCCCTGCCCAACCTGAAGAAAAACCAGTACAAGCAGTTGACCGAATTTAAAACTCACCGTGCGGGCTACACCTCTAATGGGGTACCTGCCAATATCAGCGTGGTGCGATCGCTGCAAAATTCACTCGCTCGGCGTACTGCCATGACCGCCAGTAAACGCCGTGAACTACGCGAGTTGGAAGAAACGCTCAGTGTGTTGGAAAACTCTGAACCAGCACAACTGCTGGAAGAAGAACGCGTACGTAAAGCCATTGCTGAGTTAAAGCAAAAAATCGCCCGTGTCCCTTTTATTGATACGTTTGATCTACGTTATAAAAACTATGAGCGCCGGCCCGAGCCCTCCAGCCAAGCGGTCATGTTCTGTTTGATGGACGTGTCAGGATCAATGGATCAAGCCACAAAAGACATGGCAAAACGTTTTTATATCTTGCTTTATCTATTCCTGAGCCGGACCTATAAAAATGTGGATGTGGTGTATATCCGTCACCATACCCAAGCCAAAGAAGTGGACGAACAGGAATTCTTCTATTCGCAAGAAACTGGCGGAACCATCGTCTCCAGCGCGTTAAAGTTGATGGATGAAGTGGTGCAGGAGCGTTATGACCCCGCACAGTGGAATATCTATGCTGCCCAAGCCTCTGATGGGGATAACTGGGCTGACGATTCACCACTGTGTCATGATTTGCTGGCGAAGAAGCTCCTACCGATGGTGCGTTATTACAGTTACATTGAAATTACCCGTCGCGCTCATCAAACGTTGTGGCGTGAATATGAGGATTTACAGGCCAATTTTGAGAATTTTGCCATGCAGCATATTCGCGAACCTGAAGATATTTACCCCGTGTTCCGCGAATTGTTCCATAGACAAACTGTTGATAGTTGATATTAAATTGCCGGAAAGTCCTCCTACTGAGAAATCTCTGATGCAGGAGTGGTTTTCCGGCTTTTTCTTGAGCTAAAATTATCACTCCTCGTTATTTTTAGAGTTATTCCATGAAATGGCATGATGGACTGCGGCAACCCGGCGTATTGGCAGCACTGACTGCTGCGCTGTTATTTGGTGCTGGAACCCCGCTCGCAAAGCTATTACTCAACACGGTTAGCCCGTGGCTATTGGCAGGTTTGCTGTACTTTGGCTCAGGTGCAGGTCTGGCACTCTATCGGCTGGTCGCCCGTTCACCTTCCGTTAGCCTGCCGCGAAACGAATTATTGTGGTTTATCGGCGCGATTACGGCCGGTGGCGTTATCGCCCCCGTACTTCTGATGATAGGCCTTACCGGAATGCCTGCATCAGGGGCTTCATTATTGCTCAACGCCGAGGGTGTTTTTACCGCGCTGCTTGCATGGTTTGCCTTTAAAGAGAATTTTGATCGCCGTATTGCGCTAGGCATGATCGTAATTGTGGCAGGTGCCGCCATTCTCAGTTGGCCCGGCGAGGCGCATTTTGCGGGTTTGTGGCCTACGTTGGCTATCTTAGGTGCCTGTTTCGCCTGGGGTATTGACAATAATCTGACCCGAAAAGTGTCGTTAACCGATGCAACGTGGATTGCCAGTGTCAAAGGACTGGTGGCGGGTATCGTCAATCTCAGCCTTGCTTTCGTACTCGGCGCTACCTTACCTCCATTGCTTAATTTAACCGGTGCGTTATTGGTCGGGTTCTTTGCCTATGGTGTCAGTTTAGCGTTGTTTGTGATTGGCTTACGCCATCTTGGTACCGCGCGCACTGGCGCTTATTTCTCTATTGCGCCGTTCTTGGGTGCTGTATTAGCGGTTATGATGGGTGACACTGTCACGATACCATTGATATTGGCTGGCCTGCTGATGGCGATAGGCATTTGGTTGCATCTGACTGAAAGACATGAGCACCAACACATCCACGACGAGTTAGAACACGAGCATTTACATAGCCATGATGAACATCATCATCATACTCACGATGACCCCGTCGATATGGGAGTACCCCATAAGCATCGTCATCAACATCATCCAATGACGCATACTCATGTGCATTTTCCCGACTCACATCACCGCCACAAACATTAAGTCGATATTTGCCACAGACGCTATTTGCCACAGGTAACGGATCAGCCTCCCTCCACTACCTGTCATCTAGCTGGCTAAAGCGCAACGCCAGATAATCCAGCACGCTACGGACAGACGGAAGCAAACCTCGCCGTGAGGGAAAGACCGCGTGGATTATTTCATGACGCAGTGACCACGTTGGCAGTAGCTGAACTAATGACCCTTGCGCCAGTTGTTCTGCCACCATCATGACGGGAAGTTGTACTGCTCCAACGCCACGTTGCGCCGCACTGCGTAATGTGGTCATATCTGCCGTCACCAATCGAGGTTGATGATAAACAGCCGCATGTGCGCCATCAGGCCCGTCTAGACGCCAAATAAACTCTTGCTGAGGTTGCCCTAAGCCAACACTCGGCCAACCGCTCAAATCAGCGGGCATATTGACTTCACCTTGCCGTGCAATTAATTCAGGACTGGCAACTAAACATTGGCAGCGATTACCCAAAATTTTCAGTACTAGATCGCTATCTTGCAATGGCGGTGGCCGGACACGGATAGCGATATCAATGGCTTCAGCCACCAGATCAACCTGCCGATTCGTTGACTCGAGATGAATAGTGACCAAGGGGCAACTGGCCATAAAATCTGCCAACATGCTACTGACTGTGGTCTGCAACAGCGCGACAGGGCAAGTGATGCGCACCACGCCTCGTGGCTCTGCACGCGTCAGATCAATCGACTCCTGAGCCGCACGCGCCTCTTCTAGCATTGCTTTGCAATGCTCGTAATAGGTGCGACCTACATCCGTTACCGCAAAGCGCCGTGTTGAACGTTGGATTAACCGTACACCTAACCGTTCCTCTAACAACGCCAACCGCCGACTTAGCTTTGATTTGGGTAAACCTAATACCCGAGCTGCGGCACTGAAACCGCCGTGCTCGACCACTTCAGCGTAATAGTAAAGATCATTGAGATCTTGCATGTCTGCCTCGCCGTTATCGTCCTACCACCCTTATTGTTCCAATAATAGGACACTAATAAGTAATTTTGCTACCTAGCGCCTCAATTATCCTAAATATATACTTTCTCCCACTTGGAGCAGAAGGGTTTAACAGTAGGATGGCGGTATCGTATTACGCTGTCATCAGCGCTATCTGCTACAAAAAACATCTGAAATAGAAACGACGTTGCGAGGAGATTGAGATGAAAAAAGTCCAAGGTATTTATCGCGCACCACGCCAACATTGGGTCGGTGATGGTTTCCCTGTGCGTTCACTATTTTCGTATCAAAGCCATGGCAAACAGCTAAGCCCGTTCTTGCTGTTAGACTATGCAGGGCCCGCAGATTTTACCCCAACAACACACCGTAGAGGGGTTGGGCAGCATCCACATCGTGGCTTTGAAACCGTCACCATCGTTTATCATGGCGAAGTTGAGCACCGAGATTCAACCGGTAAAGGCGGTGTTATCGGTCCTGGTGATGTGCAATGGATGACAGCAGGCGGCGGTATTTTGCATGAAGAATTTCATGCTGATAGCTTTGCCCAGAAAGGTGGTGCCTTTGAAATGGTACAGCTGTGGGTCAACTTGCCTGCAAAGGATAAAATGGCCGCCCCTGGCTATCAGGCGATCCGCAGTGAAAATATTCCACAGGTTGCGTTGCCGGACGATGCGGGGAGTCTGCGGGTAATCGCGGGTGATTACGCTAATACACTGGGGCCTGCCCATACGTTCTCTCCCCTTAACGTTTGGGATATCCGGTTGAATCCGGGGAAAGTGGCTGAGTTTTCTCTGCCCGTTGGTTGGAATACGGCTTTAATCGTCCTTCGGGGTAGCGTATTAGTCAATGGTGATGCGATTGCGCGTGATGCTGAGATGGTGCTGCTGGATGCGGCGGGCAGTCATGTGAGTATCGAAGCCAACAATGATGCCCTGCTATTGTTACTCAGTGGTGAGCCCATTGATGAGCCGATCGTCGGTTACGGGCCATTTGTTATGAACTCACAACAGCAGATAAATGAAGCTATTGCTGATTTTAACAGTGGCCGTTTCGGCTCGATGGATAGCCCGTCATAATATCGACCATTATTGCCATTACCCGACCATCGTTTTGTCGGGTAATGGCATTCATCTTATTTTCAAAAATATGATTAATTCCCGCCTCTTCCCCAGCTTTAAATAGAGAAGCTGCTGTCACGAGCCAGCATCAAAAACGCCTATTTACCCACCAACTTATGGGCTAAACTTAATTTGTTAATGTTGCCAATATTCTGCGGCTGAAGATAGATAAAGAGTCGATAAATAAGACTGTCGTATCTTTCATGCCCGCCTTATTATTTTTGTTGTAAATTTAGCTTTATCCTATGTCTTTTATCAAAAAATGGTGTTATCTCAATGGCTACTAAGGTGAGCTTATTTAAATAATTGACTGCCAAGCGCTTCTTTCGCATAGGAATTCACCATGAAGCCCAAAAAAACATCAGTATTGCAAGAAGCTCCGCAGTCTGAATACAACGACAACGACGCGCTATTAAGCGCGCTAGACAGTTCATTAGCCATTATTGAGTTCGACCTTTCCAGTCGTATTATTGCGGTTAACCAAAACTATCTTGATTATTTTGGCTATGAACGTGATGAAGTTATTGGTCAGTATCATTTAATGTTTTGCCACCCCAATTACGCCACCAGCGAAGAATACCAAATGCTGAAAAAATGTTTGCTGGCGGGGCAATCTCTGGAAGGCCACTTTGAACGATTACATAAAGACGGTTCAACTGTCTGGTTGGCTGCGATTTATCAGCCCGTCCCAGGCCCCGACGGTACCGTGACTCGGATGGTAAAAATTGCCAAAGACATCACTTTTTTAATTGAACAACAAAAAGCGACGCAAGAATGGGTACAGCTTTTAACACAATTAACCGATCGTAGTGACAGTGCGATGTTTATCGCAGCAAATAGTGAGTTTGGTCAGCGTGCAGTTTATATCAATCAGGGCTTTACCAAGCTTTTCGGTTATACCCCAGAACAGGCGCTGGGACAGAATATGGTTGATTTACTCCAAAGCGATCACCCTGAACAACTCACTATGATGGATTCAACCTCCTCAGTGGCCCAACAACAGCTACTGCCTCAAGAGCTTTTCTATAGCAAAGATCGTCAACCCCATTGGTGTTCAGCGGTTATTAACTCGCTAATCTGTGAACAAGGTAAGTCGAATTATAGTATTGGGGTACTCACCGATATCACCCTGACAAAAATGTATGAAGTGCTGCAATATAAAGTCCTTGAGGCGTTGGTTAGAGAGCGCCCACTCGATGAAGTGATGACGCTGCTGTGCCATGAAGTCGAGCGTATTGCGCCAGAGGTCACCGCGAGTATTTTACAAGCCAGCAGTCAGAATTACCTTAGCCACCTCGCTGCCCCAAGTTTACCGTTGATATACACTGCTGCACTTTCATGTGTGCCCATTGGCCCAATCGCCGGCTCATGCGGAACCGCCGCATTTCGAAAAATACCGGTTGAAGTACAAGATATCGCCACCGATCCCTTATGGGAGAACTATCGTCACCTGATTTTACCTCATGGATTTCTGGCATGTTGGTCAACGCCTATTCTATCCAGCCAAGGGCAAGTGCTGGGGACGTTTGCTTTTTACTACAAAGAAAAACGCGGCCCTAGTGAGTTTCACTACCAGTTGGTCAAACTCATTACGAGTTTGTGCTCTCTAGCGATGGAACGGGAACAATCACGTAAACAAATTCAACATTTAGCCTTCTATGATTCATTGACTGGCCTGCCAAATCGTAGTCAATTTATGGCTTATGCTAAGCAAGCTATTGCATTGGCTGGGGAGATTGGCCACAAACTTGCCGTCGTAGTGATTAATCTAGATCGCTTCAAACAAGTGAATGACTCACTCGGTCAAGCCGCAGGTGATGAGCTGCTCGCCTCAGTTGCCCAGCGTTTGCGCAACGATCTATCCAGAGGTGACATTATCGGCCGCCTGTCTGGTGATGAATTTATTATTATTTTGGCGCCTTGCACGATGCAGCAAGCAACCGTTACCGTTGAAAAAGTACTCAGTCTGATATCTCAGCCCTGCCAAATAGCAAACGTGAACATTATTCCTTCTGCCAGTATCGGGATTAGCTTGTATCCGGAGAACGGCCTAGATATGGATACATTGATGAATCATGCTGATATCGCCCTGCATAAAGCGAAAAATATGGGTCGTGGGCATTTCAATTTCTTCAGTGTCGAAATGAATAATCTCAATCAACAACGTCAGGATATGGAAGATGCTCTGCGCCATGCCTTTCATATCGGTTCGCTTGAGCTATTTTATCAGCCGCAAGTGATGCTAAAAAACGGGCTGCTATATGGCGTAGAAGCACTGAGCCGCTGGAATCATCCAATATTGGGGAATATCCCTCCGCAGCGCTTTATTCCCATTGCTGAAGAAATCGGGCTTATCAATGAACTGGCTCTGTGGGTCATTGAAACCGCCTGCAAACAGCTAGCGGACTGGCGGTTACGTGGGATTGATGTTCCCTCGGTTTCCGTGAATTTATCCCCTACTAACTTCCACAACCTAGGCCTGCCAGACATGATTCTCCATATCTTGCAGCAGTATCATTTACCCCCTGAGGATCTCACATTAGAAATCACTGAAGACATTTTGATTGAAAATAATCCGGCGGTGTTCACGACCATTGAAAAAATTCATCTATTAGGTGTACGTATTTCGATGGATGACTTCGGCACTGGGTATTCCAGTCTAAGCTACCTGCGCCGCTTAAACCTCGATGAAATCAAGCTAGATAAGAGCTTTGTGCATGACCTCGAGTCTGATGAAACGAGCCGGACGTTGAGCGAAGCCGTGATACGTATTGGGGAGAGTTTACAGCTATCTGTGATAGTGGAAGGGGTCGAAAATGAAGCCCAGCGCGCGCTGTTGGGCCGACAAGGTTATCAGATTGGCCAGGGATTCCTTTTCTCTGAAGCACTGCCGGCTGCCAAACTTGAGCATTGGCTAGAACATCGCACGATTAGTTAATAAGCGATTAGTTAATAATATGACCAGTTAATAGGACCCCATACTGATCACGCAATAAGTTAGCCGATGAATAACAAGCGATAAATTATTAGTTGTAGTAACCTATTCACTTCTCTTAAACCTCAAAAAAAGTGACATCGTCACCGCTTTGAATGGGTTTTATTAACCTTTTTCAATTGCCAGCCTATCTTCTATCGGTGCTGCTTTGTCATCTGGATGTTGTTCTGTTGTCATGCAAAAATTCCTATTTCTACTGTTAAGCCTGATTTTACTTGGCCCTCTGGGCATCGATCTTTACTTACCAACCATTCCTGCCATTGCCGAAGGGTTGAACAGTAGTGAGTCACTGATCCAATCCACTATCGCTTTGTTCATTTTGGTGCTGGGTCTTGGCCAACTCATTGCAGGGCCGATGGTCGATAAGTATGGGCGAAAGCCCGTCGCCATCATTGGCATCATCCTTTATATGCTCGGTGCTGCAATGGCCGCGTTAGCGGTCAACCCATTCATGTTCGTCAGTTCCCGCTTAGTGCAAGGGGTTGCCGTTTGCTGCACAGCCGTCGTGGCATTCAGTGGTGTTCGTGATCGGCTAAATGGCAACGAGGCCGCTCGCGCCTTTGGCTTCCTGAATGGAACATTAAATATCGTCCCAGCCTTAGCACCGCTGTTGGGCGGTTTACTGGCCGAAGCATTCGGTTGGCGTGCCCCCTTCTGGTTCCTCGCGCTGTACGCTTTATTGGTCTTAATCCTCGTAATTCTCTTTTTACCAGAAACACGCCCAGCGGATACCCAGCCTTCAAATGGCTTACCGATAAAAAACTATCTGCGTATTTTACGCGATGACCGTTTCCTGACCTTCGCGCTGGTCAATGCTGGCGCGATGGGCATGGCATTAACCTATGTGTCATTGGCGCCCAATGTCTTGATGGTCGGTGCTGGGCTTAGTCCGTTGCAATTTTCGCTCGCTTTCGGGGCTAATGGTTTTTGGATCATGGCTGTCAGCTTTTTTGCTAATCGGATTATCCAAAAAGTGGGCCGCCCTACCTGCCTGATGACGGGCAGTTTACTGATGGCATTGGGCGCAGTGGGTCTATTATTTGGCCTGACTCAGCTCTCACCTGAAACACAAGGTCACTGGTTGGTCTATATGTTACCTGTTGCCAGTGCCTGCGCAGGTTTAGCCTTTATGATGGGGCCAGCGACGAGCTATGCACTAGAGCCTTATGCTAATGAAGCCGGTGTGGCCTCCGCTTTAGTCGGGTTTGTTCAGATGGCTGGGGGGGCGGGATTGGGACTACTAGCAATGGCATTGCCGATTGAACCTAAATTGTCACTCGCGATCGTCATGTTAGTCGGTTGCTTACTGGCATGGCGGGCACGCCGCGCCAGCAAACATGTTCGCGGCTCATTACAAAAAATAAACTAACAGCCCAACTCGGTGGCGAACATCCCGAAAACTAGCCATTAAGTCGTCATCCTCTCGCGTTAGAGGATGACGACTCATTACCGTCACGGCACAGACTACTTAACTTTAGTCACTTGCTTAACATCCAGTTCAACTGAATTCCAGTCTTTATCAATTTCCCCGTACAACTCCACCGTGTCCTTCGGTGTAATCGTCAGTCCATTCCAACGTTTGTGATCGATATCGACATTGATGGTTCCTGTCGCATCACGGAAAATATAGTGCTCACCACCGATACGCTGTTCGATGTTCCCACGTAAGGTCACCCAAGTGTCATCACTCATCGTTTTGGCTTTTTCAACCGTTATCGCCCCGACATTTGGGCCACTAAAGCCACCATGAGTTGTCGCCTGAGTCACTGGCGTATTGGGGTCGATAAAACCGCCATTTTGCGCCAAAACCGGTGCACTGCATATCGCAAGGATGGCAAATAAAGCAGCTGTTTTTTTCATTATTTTTTCTCTCTCTTCAGATTTAGTTCAGCATTAGCAAAGGCTGTTGTTGCTCTTCGGAAGGCATTACACCAAAGAGTTCTTAACAAAATCTTAAGGACACTGCTTACCCACTTTTATTTTTCAAAACTGCCCACAATGCTGGAATAACACGGCTTATCGCTGTACAACATCACAGCCAGATAGTTAGATACAGACAGATAGTTAGATACAGGCAAACAGTTAGATACATTCTTTCGCGCATCATAAGAGACAAAGACCATGCGAGTATTACTCATTGAAGACGACAAACTGATTGGTGACGGGATCAAAGCCGGTTTGATGAAAATGGGATTCAGCGTGGACTGGTTTGCCGAAGGTAAACAAGGGTTAAATGCATTGGGGACTGCCCCCTATGACGCGGTGATATTAGACCTGAGTCTACCGGGTATGGATGGTCTCGATATTTTGCGTAGCTGGCGACGAAATGGTCACGACGAACCTGTTTTAATCCTCACGGCACGGGATGCCATTGAGCAACGTGTTGCGGGGCTGCAACAGGGAGCTGACGACTACTTGTGCAAACCTTTCGCCCTGATTGAAGTTGCTGCTCGCCTACAAGTGCTGATCCGCCGCCGCCATGGGCAAGTACAGACGGCTTTAACCCATGGTCCGGTATCGCTCGACCCCATCAACCTAACCGTGACACACAACGGTGAACCCCTCTATTTGAAGCCTAAAGAGTTCGCGCTTTTAGAGTTGCTGTTACGGAACGAAGGCCGTGTCTTACCTCGATCATTGATTGAAGAAAAGATTTATAACTGGGATGACGATGTGTCTAGCAACGCGATAGAAGTCCATATTCACCATCTGCGCAAAAAGTTTGGCGGCCACTTTATCCGTACTGTCCATGGGATCGGCTATACGCTCGGAGATATCGCATGAAATCGCTGACGCGTAGCCTTAGACTCCGGCTGATTTTAGGCTTCATTATCCTTATTGCCCTGACGTGGATGTTTGCTAGCCTCTTAGCTTTACATCAGACCCGTAAAAATGTTGATGAGGTATTCGATACTCAGCAAATGCTTTTTGCTAAGCGCCTGACTGCCCTTAATATCAGCGACCTCACGGTTAAGCATCCCCAATTGCCACGCAGCAAAAAAATGGGCCACCATCGCCGCGGTGACGTGGATGATGATGCACTCGCCTTTGCCATTTTCACTACCGAGGGGAAAATGGTATTGAACGACGGTGATAATGGCCCGGACTTGCAATATGACTACCAGCAAGACGGCTTCAGTAATGGCACTTTGCAAGGCGACAAAGACGCGTGGCGCTTAGTGTGGCTCACCACGCCAGATGGTCAATATCGTGTAGTGGTAGGGCAAGAATGGGATTATCGTCGTGATATGGCGATTGATATTATCAAAGCTCAGCTTTTACCTTGGGTCATTGCGTTGCCGATAATGGTGCTGTTGTTGATTTGGTTGGTCACACGTGAGCTGGCCCCCCTTAAGCGATTGGCAAAACGTCTGCATCATCGCCAGCCAGAAGACGAAACACCGCTGCCGTTGGATGGCATACCGAGTGAAGTCAAACCCTTGGTTGTGGCGCTTAACAGCTTGTTTGCCCGTACGGGTGATATGTTGGTACGTGAGCGTCGCTTTACCTCAGATGCTGCCCATGAGTTACGCAGCCCACTGGCAGCACTGAAAGTGCAAACTGACGTCGCGCTGCTCGCACAGGATGATACTGAAGTACGGGAACATGCGTTATCCAACCTCACCGAAGGCATTGACCGTGCCACTCGCTTAGTTGATCAACTCCTCACTCTTTCTCGTTTGGATTCACTGTCTGGCTTGGACGATGTACAAGACATTGCGCTACAAGATGTATTACAAACTGGCGTGATGGATAAGTATCACAAAGCGAGAGCTAATGGCGTGGAACTGATGTTAGATATCCGCCAGACACCGCCGCCACGCCGTGCTCAACCTTTACTGTTGGCGCTACTAGTCAGAAATTTGCTCGATAATGCCATCCGCTACAGTCCACAGGGCAGTACGGTAAAAATCACGCTAGATGCACACTATTTTAGTGTCGAAGATAATGGCCCCGGCGTTAGCGCTGAGTACCTACAACGGCTGGGAGAGCGTTTCTTCCGCCCCCCTGGCCAAGCGCAAACTGGTAGTGGCCTAGGGTTATCCATCGTACAACGTATTGCTGCACTGCACGGTATGACAGCGCATTTTAGCGAAGGAAAGAACGGCGGGTTTCGGGCCGAAATAAGATGGTCATCACGCCCCTAAATTGACGCTAATGAAGCAATGCGATTAATACTGGCCCGCGAGTTTCTCTCGTGGGCCGCGACGATGACGATTTCAAGCACAAACGTTGACCGGCACTCTGCTCGCTAGCGCACACATCAGCTCATAGCCTACCGTTCCTGCTGCTGCGGCCACATTATCAATCGGCAGATTTTCCCCCCATATCTCAACTTTGCTGCCAAGCTGTGCCTGTGGGCAAGGTGTTAAATCTACCGTTAGCATATCCATGGAAATCGACCCCACGGTATGCGTCATGATGCCATCGACTAAGATTGGGGTGCCGCTGGGTGCTAAACGCGGATAACCGTCAGCATAGCCGCAGGCCACCACCCCAATCCGATGCGCACTACTGGCACTGTAACGACTGCCATAACCGACGTGATGGCCCGCTGATAGCGCCTGTATCGCGATAATTTCACTGTGCAAATGCATTACTGGGCGCAGCCCCATATCGGCGATATCAGCAACATCTCCGCTCGGAGAAGCGCCATAAAGGATAATACCGGGTCGAACCCAATCGTAGTGAGTCTCGGGATGGCGCAAAATGGCCGCTGAATTAGCAAAACAACGGGCTGCCGGAATGTGTCCGCTGGCTTGCTGAATACGCGCGAATTGCTCCCCCGCGCCAATCGTATTATCAGCATTGGCAAAATGGCTCATGAGTGTCACATCACCGACATTGCTCAGGCTTTTCGCCCATTGCCATACCGCTTCAGCTTGCCCAATAGGGAAACCTAAACGGTTCATACCACTGTTTAACTTTAAATAGATATTAAGGGGGGCTGTTAAGCGCGCCGCATTGATCGCCTCAAGCTGCCAGTCGCTGTGTACCGTGGTGGTAAGTCGGTAGTGATCCAACAGTGCGAGATCTTGCGGTTGGAAGAACCCCTCAAGCAGCAAAATGGGACCTTGCCAGCCCTGTTCACGCAGTAATACCGCTTCATTGAGGTCCAGCAATGCAAAGCCATCCGTTGCATCCAGCCCCTGCCAGATACGCGCCAAACCGTGGCCATAGGCATTGGCCTTTACTACAGACCATATCTTTGCTGTACCTGCGTGGCGGCGAACAAGACTCAAGTTATGGCGTAAAGCAGATAAGTGCAGCTGAGCGGCGATCGGGCGAGGCATGCTTATTCCTTTCAGAACAAAATGTGAAGGTCTACCGCCCATTAGCCATATGCTGCAAGGCGGTCATTATGGATCACGCAAATTAGCGAACAGGATGCACATCATGTAACGGCGTAAAATTCACTGGCCGAAAGCCAGAGCTATATCGCGCAACCGCTAAGTCATCAGCCAAAATTGCAGGGCGACGCCCATACATAATATCAGCCAATAGCTGGCCTGAACCGCACGCCATGGTCCAACCCAATGTGCCATGTCCCGTGTTCAAATAGAGATTCTTAAGCGATGTACGCCCGATAATGGGCGTCCCATCCGGTGTCATTGGCCGCAACCCCGTCCAGAACGTAGCCTGACTGATATTACCGCCATGGGGGTATAAATCGCCGACGACCATTTCCAGTGTTTCACGCCGTGCTTGCGCCAACTGGGTATTAAAACCAACAATTTCAGCCATGCCGCCTACCCGAATACGGTCATCAAAACGCGTGATCGCAATTTTGTAGGTTTCATCCAGCACAGTAGACACGGGAGATGAATCGGGATCGGTAATTGGAATGGTCAGTGAATATCCTTTCAGCGGATAAACCGGAATGGAAACTAACCCCGCCAACAAGGCCGTCGAGTAAGCACCAAAGGCCACCACATAGGCATCAGCTTTAATAATATCGTCGCCACATAGCACCCCTGCAATTTGATCACCGTCCACCAACAACTTATCGACTGATTGATTAAATCGGAATTTGACGCCAGCCTGTTCTGCCATCTTAGCCAGACGTTCAGTAAACAGTTTACAATCGCCGGTTTCATCATTCGGTAGCCGTAAACCGCCAGTGAGTTTATGTGCGACTTTCGCCAAAGCGGGCTCGACAGTGGCCAATTGGTCTGCGGTTAGCAACGAATAAGGCACACCCGCATCATCCAACACAGCGATATCCTTAGCGGCGTTATCAAACTGCTGTTCGGTACGGAACAATTGAAGTGTTCCACCCTGTCGGCCTTCATACTCAATACCGGTGTCTTCTCGCAATTCTTTTAAGCAATCACGGCTGTATTCGGCCAAACGTACCATGCGACTTTTGTTGAGCATATAATGGGAGGTGTCGCAATTTCTGAGCATTTGCCACATCCAACGCAGTTGGAAACTGCTGCCATCAAGGTGTATGGCGAGCGGAGCATGACGTTGGAACATCCATTTTATTGCCTTGAGTGGCACACCAGGTGCTGCCCATGGAGCGGCGTACCCGGGGGAGATCTGCCCTGCATTACCCGCGCTGGTTTCCTGCGCTGGCCCATCCTGACGATCAATGACCGTGACATCATGACCATCTTTGGCCAGATACCATGCACTCGCAACCCCAACGACGCCACTGCCTAAAATGACGATACGCATATCACTCTCCCTAACGACAGCAAAAGCATAATGTTCTGTTGACAGAAAATTAACCTAGCAGAAAAAACTATCCAACATATTAATTATAGCCTGTGACTTGATTCACAATTAATTTACTCTGCAATGAGTTTTCAGTTCAATAGCCACTAGAAAATAGCGATAAGATTCTATTTTTATGTCGTTATGCGTTAGAAAGGCTAAAAAATGTCAAATTTATCCCTACTTACAGAAGGATTAATTAGCATCTTGCACAAGCCACATTTATTAGTTTTATATTCTTTAATATCCCTATATATTCGGAATAATAATCCAGTTAAACGCCATTTTAGTTTATTCAGCCTGTCGATAAATAAATAATCTATATTGACATAAGGCCTTGCCATGCCTCAATTTGTTCATAATGAGCTAGGATTATTGAAGTACCGGTATTTTGCAGGGTTATATAACCGTGAGGATGCGCTAATGACGACTTCAACACCGAAACAGACTGCACAAGATAAGCGCCTGACTGACGGCCCGGACTGGACATTTGAATTGTTACAGGTCTATCTGGATCAGATTGACAAGGTGGCAAAACATTACCGGCTTGAAACTTACCCTCATCAGATTGAGGTTATTACCTCAGAACAAATGATGGATGCCTACTCGAGCATCGGCATGCCCATTAACTATACCCATTGGTCATTCGGTAAGAAATTCATCGAAACCGAGCAAAAATACAAGCATGGTCAGCAAGGCCTAGCCTACGAGATTGTTATTAATTCCAACCCCTGTATCGCTTACTTGATGGAAGAAAACACCATCACTATGCAAGCACTGGTGATGGCTCACGCCTGCTATGGCCATAACTCCTTCTTCAAGAATAACTATCTGTTCCGTGCATGGACAGATGCCAGTTCCATCGTGGATTACCTGCTGTTTGCTCGCCACTACATCAGTGAATGCGAGGAACGTTATGGTGTGGAAGAAGTTGAGCGGCTGCTCGATTCTTGCCATGCGTTGATGAATTACGGGGTGGATCGCTATAAACGCCCACAAAAAATTTCGTTAGTTGAAGAGACTGCCCGTCAAAAAAGTCGCGAAGAATACCTGCAAAGCCAGGTTAATTCATTGTGGAAAACGCTGCCACGTAAAGATCGTGGGGAAGTACAAGCACAGGCCCAACGTTACCCCAGCGAGCCACAAGAAAACCTGCTCTACTTTATGGAAAAAAATGCCCCTTTGCTGGAATCTTGGCAACGAGAAGTGCTGCGGATCGTCCGAAAAGTTAGCCAATATTTTTACCCACAAAAACAGACTCAGGTCATGAACGAAGGCTGGGCAACCTTCTGGCACTACACCATTCTCAATCATCTCTATGACGAAGGTCAGGTCACGGAACGGTTTATGATGGAGTTTTTGCATAGCCATACTAACGTTGTCTATCAACCTCCTTATAACAGCCCTTACTATAACGGCATAAACCCCTACGCACTGGGTTTCGCCATGTTCCAAGACATCAAGCGTATCTGCCAATCACCGACCGAGGAGGATTACTATTGGTTCCCTGATATCGCTGGCAAGGATTGGCTGGATACGCTTCATTTCGCGATGCGTGACTTTAAGGACGAGAGCTTTATCAGCCAATTCCTATCACCAAAAGTCATGCGAGACTTCCGGCTCTTCACTGTATTGGATGATGATAAAAATAATTATCTGGAGATTTCGGCCATTCACAATGAAGAAGGCTATCGTGCTATCCGCAATGAATTATCCGCACAATATAACCTGAGCAATCATGAGCCCAACATTCAGGTATGGAATGTCGATTTACGCGGGGACCGTTCTCTCACCCTGCGCTATATCCCTCATGACAGAGCACCGCTGGATAAGAGCCGCCAACAAGTGATGAAACATATTCATCGTCTTTGGGGGTTTGATATTCATATGGAGCAACTGAATGAAGATGGCAGTATTGAGCTGCTAGACAGCGTGCCGCCAAGGGCGAATAAGCTTTAGCTATTTAGGACGAGTCAGCTATTTAAAACAGATCACCAAAGAAAAAGGCCGCTTGCGCGGCCTTTTGTTTCGAGAAAGACTCACTCTTTTGGAGTGGCACCCTCTACTCGGCTTTTTAGCTTTTGCCCTGGACGGAAAGTCACCACACGGCGCGCCGTAATAGGGATGTCCTCACCCGTCTTCGGATTACGGCCCGGACGTTGGTTCTTGTCTCGCAGATCAAAATTGCCAAAGCCAGAGAGTTTAACCTGTTCACCATTCTCGAGAGCACGACGTACTTCCTCAAAGAATAACTCGACCAGATCTTTAGCATCTCGTTTGCTAAGCCCAAGCTTTTCAAACAGATGTTCTGACATTTCAGCTTTAGTAAGCGCCATAGGTTCAATCCCTCAAGGATGCTTGGAATCGCTGTTTTAACGCCTCTACACATCTTGCAACGGTAGCGGCGATCTCCTCTTCTTCCAGTGTACGGGCGGTATCCTGCAACACCAGACTAATAGCCAGACTCTTATAACCTTCTGCTACGCCCTTGCCACGGTACACATCAAACAAGTTTACGCCAACTACCTGATTTGCGCCAACTTTCTTACACTCTGCCAAAATATCTTCTGCGGGAACGTTTTCAGCTACCACAACAGCGATATCACGACGGTTTGCAGGGAAGCGAGAAATCTCGCTGGCTTGAGGCACGGCGCGGTCTGCAAGCTTGTTCCATAACAATTCAAACACTACCGTTCGGCCATTTAGATCCAGCTTACGTTCCAGTTCAGGATGAACTACACCAATGAAACCAATGTGTTCCCCCGATAAATATATTGCCGCACTCTGCCCCGGGTGAAGTGCCGAATGGGATTCTGCACGGAACTGAACATCAGATAATTTGCCAGTAAGTTCCAGAATTGCTTCCAGATCGCCCTTCAAATCATAGAAGTCGATTGGCTGGCGCACCAGATCCCAATGTTCTTCGTAACGATGCCCAGCAATGACGCCAGCCAGCATGACATCCTGTCTAACGCCAAGATCGGCTGTGTTATCAGGTACAAAGCGTAGGCCACTTTCGAATAAACGTAAACGAGATTGCTGGCGATTCTGGTTATAAACTACTGCAGACAGCAAACCGGTCAGCAGTGACAAACGCATGGCAGACATATCAACAGAGATAGGGCTAGGTAAAATTAATGCTTCTTGTTGTGGGTGCAGTAATGCTTGCACTTTTGGGTCAACAAAACTGTAAGTAATTGCTTCCTGATAGCCACGATCCACTAATGCTGTTTTGACTCGCTTCAGAGATAAATCCGCTTCACGGTGTTTTGTCATCACCAAATCTGCTTTGATCGGCACATCTGGAATATTGTTATAACCGTAAATACGGGCAACTTCTTCGACTAAGTCTTCTTCGATTTCCATATCGAAACGCCAACTTGGTGCGACAGCTTGCCAGTCAGTACCTAGCTCAGTCACCTGACAGCCTAGGCGGCGAAGAATGTCACTCACCTGCTCAGAAGGCACATGGTGACCAATTAAACGATCCAGTTTTTCACGGCGTAGCGTGATAGTGGCCCGCTTTGGCAAGTCTTGCGCTGCCGTGACGTCGATAACGGGGCCTGCTTCACCACCACAGATATCAATTAGCAAACGAGTCGCCCGTTCAATCGCCTTATGCTGCAATGCTGGATCAACGCCACGTTCATAACGATGAGAGGCATCAGTATGCAGACCATGGCGACGCGCTCGTCCTGTAATTGACAGTGGATTGAAGAATGCAGACTCCAACAGGACATTACGGGTTTCTTCATTAACACCAGAATGCTCGCCACCAAAAATACCGGCCATCGCCAGCGGTTTTTGCTGGTCGGCAATAACCAATGTGTCAGCATTCAGTTTAGCTTTTGTTCCATCCAAAAGTGTCAGCTCTTCGCCTTCGGCTGCTAGACGGACAATAATGCCACCTTCGATACGGTCCAGATCAAACGCATGCATCGGCTGACCTAACTCAAGTAAGACAAAGTTAGTGACGTCTACAACAGGATCAATCGAGCGAATACCGCAGCGGCGCAATTTCTCACGCATCCACAATGGCGTGGCGGCTTTAACGTTAATGCCCTTCACTACGCGGCCCAAATAACGTGGGCAAGCTTGTGGTGCATCTACGCGGATAGGGAAAGTGTCATTAATCGAGGCGGCAACTGGGCTCATATCCGGCTCAGTTAATGCCAGTTGGTTAACAACAGCGACATCACGTGCAACACCGATAATGCCTAAGCAATCCGCACGATTCGGTGTCACGCTGATTTCAATGGTTTTATCATCTAACTTCAGGTATTCACGAATATCAACACCGATTGGGGCATCTGCTGGTAGCTCGATAATACCATCGTGATCTTCTGAAATTGCTAACTCAGAGAAAGAACACAACATGCCTTCTGATGGCTCACCACGTAACTTGGCGGCCTTAATCTTAAAGTCTCCAGGTAAAACAGCGCCCACTGTCGCAACCGCAACTTTCAGGCCTTGACGACAGTTCGGTGCACCACAAACGATGTCCAGCAGACGATCACCACCCACATCAATCTTGGTCACTCGCAGTTTATCTGCATTTGGATGCTGACCACATTCCACGACGTGACCGACAACAACACCATTAAATTCGCCCGCAACAGGCTCAACGCCATCAACTTCAAGACCCGCCATTGTAATTTGATGGGTTAATTCGTCACTGCTAATGGCTGGGTTCACCCATTCGCGTAACCAAAGTTCACTGAATTTCATGAGATATTCCCGCCTTACTTAAACTGTTTGAGGAAACGCAGATCATTTTCGAAGAAGGCTCGCAAATCAGTGACACCGTAACGCAGCATTGTTAAACGCTCCATCCCCATGCCAAATGCAAAACCTGAATAGACTTCAGGATCAATACCTACGTTTCGTAATACATTTGGGTGCACCATGCCGCAGCCGAGTACTTCAAGCCATTTCCCATTTTTGCCCATAACATCCACTTCAGCAGATGGCTCAGTGAATGGGAAATAAGAAGGTCGGAAGCGAATTTGCAGATCTTCTTCGAAGAAATTACGCAAGAAATCGTGCAAAGTGCCCTTCAAATTGGTGAAGCTAATATCGCGATCAACGATAAGCCCTTCCATCTGATGAAACATCGGTGTGTGGGTTTGGTCGTAGTCATTACGATAAACACGGCCTGGCACGATAATCCGAATCGGAGGTTGCTGACCTTGCATCGTACGAATTTGTACCCCTGATGTCTGGGTACGCAACAGGCGAGTGGCGTCAAACCAGAAGGTATCATGGTCAGCACGAGCCGGGTGATGTGCCGGAATATTCAATGCGTCGAAGTTATGATAGTCATCTTCGATTTCAGGGCCTGACTCAACAGAAAAGCCCAGCTCACCAAAGAAAGTTTCAATACGATCAATTGTTCTCGTCACCGGATGCAGCCCACCATTTTCCATACGACGCCCTGGCAAAGAGACATCAATGGTTTCAGCTGCAAGCCGAGCGTTCATGACCGCCGATTCTAGCGAGTCTTTGCGGGCATTAAGTGCTTCTTGTACTTCCTGCTTGGCCTGATTAATGACTGCACCGGCTGCTGGGCGGTCTTCTGCTGGCAGCTCACGTAACGATGTCATCTGAAGGGTCAAATGGCCTTTCTTGCCCAGATATTCGACGCGTACCAAATCCAACGCGGCAACATCTTGGGCATTTTCTATGGCTGCTTTCGCTTTGGCAACCAGCTCTGCGAGATGTGGCATTGTTTCCTCTTCCTCTGGCCGGTATGGCCCGCTTGTAGTTATATCCTTCGTATCTGCCGTTGCAGGCGTACACTGCAACTACAATTACTTCAGGTATATTATGAGTTAAAAACCGATGAGTAGAATATTTTTCACACAAAATCAGCAAGATATCTATTAGTTATATTGCTTCTATCATCACCTGAAGTGGCTTAGATCACAAACAAAAAAGCCTCCACTATGGGAGGCTTTGGCGTTATTTTTCGTTTCTATTCTTACGCACCAGCCTCCTGAAATCAGGCGCTAAAGTAAAAAAAGAAACGAAAAGTAACTACATGCATCATAACGATGGCCTTAATTGCCAAGAAACTCAAAGATTAAAAGAGGGAGACAAGCTCCCTCTTCCATTCTGACTTACGCCAGAGCTACTTTCGCTTTTTCGACCAGTGCAGAGAATGCCACTTTATCGAATACTGCGATGTCAGCCAAGATCTTACGGTCGATTTCAACAGAAGCCTTTTTCAGACCATTGATGAAACGGCTGTAAGACAAGCCATTCTGACGAGCAGCTGCGTTAATACGTGCAATCCACAGTTGGCGGAATTGACGCTTCCGTTGGCGGCGGTCACGGTAGGCGTATTGGCCTGCCTTGATTACTGCCTGGAATGCAACACGATAAACGCGCGAACGGGCACCGTAGTAACCTTTCGCCTGCTTTAAAATCTTTTTGTGACGTGCACGTGCTACCACACCACGTTTTACGCGAGCCATGTACTTCTCCTATCGTCTTAATTCAAACCAAAATTACTTATGCGTACGGCAGACATGCCACGACCAGACCCAGATCATTCTTAGATACAAGGCCTTTTGGACGTAAATGACGTTTACGCTTAGTAGCTTTTTTGGTCAAAATATGACGCAGGTTAGCATGCTTACGCTTAAAACCACCATTGGCGGTCTTTTTGAAGCGCTTAGCGGCGCCGCGTACTGTCTTAATTTTTGGCATTGAATATATCCACTTCGCATTGTTAATTACAACGAGCTAGCTAGGCGAACAGACTCCGACTACGCAAGCGTAGAGAAGCCTGTTACTTGAATGCCTTACTGTCTCTTCTTAGGTGCGAGCACCATGATCATTTGACGGCCTTCGATACGAGTCGGGAAGGACTCCACAACGGCCAAATCAATGTCTTCGCACAGATCTTTACGGACGCGGTTAAGCACTTCCATGCCGATCTGCTGGTGCGCCATCTCACGCCCACGGAAACGTAGGGTGATTTTGGCTTTATCGCCATCTTCCAGAAAGCGAATCAGGTTGCGTAGTTTGACCTGATAGTCGCCATCATCGGTACCAGGACGGAATTTGATTTCCTTGACCTGAATAACTTTTTGCTTCTTCTTCTGTTCTTTTGTCGACTTGCTCTTCTCATAGAGGAATTTGCCGTAATCCATGATACGACAAACCGGCGGCTCGGCATTCGGACTGATTTCTACTAAATCAACACCAGCTTCCTCAGCTTTTTCAAGAGCTTCATTCAGACTGACAATACCAATCTGTTCACCATCGACGCCTGTTAAGCGAACTTCTGTGGCGCGAATCTCTTTGTTGATGCGATTAGGACGCGCCGGTTGAACTCGTTTTCCGCCTTTAATACTTTATTCCTCCAGTTGATGAAGACTACGGCTGCGAATTTCTGCTAGCAGCTGGTCTACGACCACGTTGACATCCAAGCTTCCCAAGTCTTTACCGCGGCGGGTACGAACGGCAATCTTGCCTGACTCGACCTCTTTATCGCCACAGACCAACATATATGGAACTCGACGCAACGTATGTTCTCGAATTTTAAAGCCAATCTTCTCATTTCTCAAGTCCGCTTTTGCCCTAATCCCTGCATCTTGCAGTTTTTTGGTCACTTGTTGGACATAATCAGACTGGCTATCGGTGATATTCATCACCACGACTTGTACCGGAGCTAACCACGTTGGGAAGAAGCCTGCGTATTCTTCGGTTAAAATACCGATAAAACGCTCTATCGACCCCAAAATGGCCCGGTGAATCATTACCGGCACCTGACGATCATTGTTTTCGCCGATGTAAGACGCACTTAAGCGGCCCGGTAATGAGAAATCGAGCTGTACGGTACCACACTGCCACGCACGATCCAAACAATCATGCAAGGTAAATTCAATTTTAGGCCCGTAGAACGCCCCTTCACCCGGCTGATAATCAAACGGAATGCCGTTTTCAGTCAGTGCAGCAGCCAAATCGGTTTCGGCTCGAGTCCATTGCTCATCACTGCCGATACGTTTTTCAGGACGAGTAGACAGCTTAACCACAATTTTCTCGAAGCCAAAGGTGCTGTACATGTCGTACACCATCTTGATGCAACTGTTCACTTCATCGCGAACTTGCTCTTCGGTACAGAAAATGTGCGCATCATCCTGAGTAAAGCCACGAACACGCATGAGGCCGTGAAGAGCGCCCGATGGCTCATTACGGTGGCAGCTACCGAACTCGGCCATACGCAATGGCAAGTCACGGTATGATTTTAACCCTTGGTTGAAAATCTGAACGTGACCAGGACAGTTCATTGGCTTGATGCAGTACTCACGGTTTTCTGAGGATGTGGTAAACATATGTTCGCCATAGTTTTCCCAATGCCCCGTTTTTTCCCACAGTACGCGGTCCATCATAAACGGCCCTTTCACTTCCTGATACTGGTACTCTTTAAGCTTGGTGCGCACAAAGGTTTCCAGCTCACGGAAGATGGTCCAGCCGTCGTTATGCCAGAACACCATACCCGGTGCTTCTTCTTGCATGTGGTAAAGGTCCAGTTGCTTACCAATCTTGCGATGGTCGCGTTTGGCCGCTTCTTCCAGACGTTGCAAATAAGCATTTAGTTGCTTCTTATCACCCCAAGCCGTGCCATAAATACGTTGCAGCATTTTATTATTGCTATCGCCACGCCAGTAAGCACCGGAAGTTTTCTGCAATTTAAAATGATGGCAGAAACGCATGTTCGGTACGTGTGGGCCACGACACATATCAACGTATTCTTCATGGTGATATAAACCAGGGCGATCATCACGACTGATATTCTCATCGAGAATAGCCACTTTATAATCTTCACCACGAGCAGCAAAAGTGTCACGGGCTTCTTGCCAACTGACCTTTTTCTTAATGACGTCGTAATCTTTATCGGCAAGTTCATGCATCCGCTTTTCTAGCAGATCCAAGTCTTCCTGCGTCAAGGTACGGTCAATATCGACATCGTAATAGAAACCGTTGTCGATAACTGGGCCGATTGCCATTTTGGTATCTGGCCAAAGTTGCTTGATGGCGTGCCCTAACAAGTGTGCACAAGAGTGGCGGAGTATCTCCAGCCCTTCAGCATCTTTGGTGGTGATAATGGCCAGTTGAGCATCAGATTCGATCAAGTCGCTGGCATCTACCAGCTCGCCATTGACACGGCCAGCGATACAGGCTTTTGCCAAACCGGGGCCGATATCTAAAGCAACATCAAGCGCAGAAACGGCGTGATCGTAATGACGCTGACTGCCGTCAGGAAGGGTAATAACAGGCATTCTAATTCCTTATCTACAGTGGTGACCCACACGACAGATCACATGCAAAATTCAATACTATTTAAAATCAAGATGTTATAAACGCTATCAGGCTTTACTTTGCCTGATATGTACACTCATATAGACAATTTGCTTTGTGCATAGGGTGTGACGCTATAACGGACTCGCCATACTACCATTCCCATTATTGATTTATCCACCCAGAATGGTGTCTTTATTGGGCATCACTCCCACATAAGAAAACCATGTAGCGACACCGCAAATAGAAATTGCAGCGCTAGAAGATGTAACGAGCTAACGCTGCATTAGAAGGGTTATGCTTTATATATTACGATCATATGGGTCCCGATGTTATCGCACCAGTCAGATTAGCCCCTGGCATTTTAACGCCACTCATACCTGTTTTTATCATTGTGGCATTGGCAAATGTTGAACAAGTTAGATTAGCTTTAGCTAGTTCAGCATCGGTCAGATTAGCGCTAGTGAAATTTGCACAAGTGAGGTCAGCACTACTGAGATCTGCATTTATGAGATTTGCGCTAGTCAGATTAGCACAACTCAAGTCAGCCCCTATAAGGTCGGCGTCTTTAAGATTAGCATTGCCTAACTCAGCAGAAGTTAGGTTTGCTTTCGACAGATCAGCATTGACTAAGTTGGCACGAAATAATGTTACTTGGGACAAGTTAGCTCCTCGCAGATTTGCACCTGCCAAGTCTGCTCGAAATAATGTTGCTTGGAACAAATCAGCGCCTTTCAGATCTGAATCTGCTAAATCCGCACCGTTTAGGTTAGCTTGAGATAAGTTAGTCTGATTCAAGTTAGCACTAGCTAATTTGGCACCACTCAGGTCAGCACCGACTAAATTTGCTCGGGACAAATCGAATTCGCTGAGATCGACATTCGAAAGGTCGACCCCAGCCAAGTTCATTTGACCTTGCTCTGTTAATATCACAGGGTTTTGGGGCAGTTGTAATTCATCTCTTAGCTTTAATGTTCGGCAAACATCTTTGTAGGTCTGAAGATTAATTTTAGAGCTCTCAGTGTAATTACCTTTTCTGACTTCCACTGTGACATTATCTGAATCTCTTTCTGACATGATGAATGATACTTCGCATCCATTAATATCGTTAATTGTGATGTTTGCTAGCTTTTCTATATCTGTAATTTTTAAAGCCTCAACCATCTTTTCCATCACTTCCTTATAAAGACTTTCATTACCCCGCCGTACACCGCCGAAAGTGAGAATATTAATGATGTGTTCTAGGATACCTTTTGGTGAGGCTGCTTCTTTTATGGCATCAAATGAACCTATGCCTGCTGCGTAACCTATATTTAAAGTACTGCTACTTGAAACATTATTTGTCATGATTATCAGCCTTATGCTGGAGTGTAATCCCCCAGCTTATACAACTGTTATTTTATTTTTATCGTGTTAAAACCTTATTTTAAGGGGGCGGCAAGACATAATTTAAGTGATATAAGTGGATGAAAGTAATAATCGCCCACGCTTAAGTCACTCTATTCATTTGGTAAACACGAACCCAACGCCTTTCTGCTAGCTCCTTACAGCCCAAAACTTCAAATTTTTGCTATGCGGCATTTAAGAAACTCCTGGCTCTGAACCAACACAAAAAGGACTTCGTTCGTCAAGTTGCTGTTCCGCTGATGAGCCATTTCTTCATCATGTGATGCAGTGGCAATGTTGCGAGGAAAATATTTATTAATACTCAAGTCAAACAGTGATAATGATCGCCGACAAAGTTATCATGCTTAAACTGCTCTACGATCACCACAAGAGCCACACCGTAAACTGAGGGTCAACTATTGCAGCGACAACCTGTTACATCTTCCAGAATTTTGTCGATTGGATATGATCCTGAAAATCGCATGCTGGAAATACAGTTCCGAGAACAAGGGACTTACCAGTATTTGGGTGTCCCCGAGCGCGTTTATCAGAATTTCATATCTGTGGTATCGAAAGGTCGTTTTTTTGATGGCGTCATAAAAGGCAAATTCTTGTGCCGTAAGATTGGCTAGATAAAAAATAATCAATTAAAACAAGTCACAACATCTTCCTGAAACGGTCACTTCGATGATAAGTATGGGCAAAGAAGCCAGCCGTTTCAGAAACCTGTCTGTATTCCCTTCTCGCTATTACCCCATGAAATATCGCCATAAATAGGATATCGGCACCACCAGCAGCAAGGCGGGCAAAAGATTGACCACCGCGAATATTTTTATTTGGGCAATACGCAACCCAACCGCAATCATAATAATCCCTCCGCAAGCTGAAAAATCAGCAAAGGCGATATCATCCATATACGGCATGATGAGTGTAGCGAGCAAAACCAGTGCAATTTGAATCAGTAATTGCGGTATAGCGATAGCAATCAACGCAATACCCAGTGAGATAGAAAATATTAATGCGGTGAAAAAGTCCATCAGCGCTTTGACAAATAACAACTGAAAATCACCCGTTATCCCTTCGGTCAAAGAACCCACAATCCCTAAACCACTCACACAAAACAAGACGATCATGGCTGTGAAGCTTTGCGCAAACTCCTGAGGGGGCAGCGTACTGCGTGAAGGAATGATTCGCTCCAGCAAACCGCGTGTCTTATTTGCCCCCCATTTCACACCTTGCTCCAGAGAGAATAATTCCCCCACAGCCGTTCCGATAATGAGTGCCAAAACAACGGCAGGCATAAAATGCACTTTCACCACCATCACGATACCGATGGCGATCGAGGCTAACGCAAAAGTAGACGGCAACCCTTCTTGCAAGCGTTTTGGAACATGGCGGGCAAGTAAAACGCCCACAATACCGCCCAGAATAATACCGGCGCTGTTAATAAATGGGCCAACCATACCTGACTCCTAATGTCTAAAACACGTTTGTTTTATGGATGATATGTCTGTTTTAGAATTAGGGATTGACGATAATAGCTAAAGACAAACAACGAAATGAGGGCAATTCTATCCATGCGAACGCCCTTTACTATATCTATAACGTCATATCTATAACGTCATATCTATAACGTCCTTGTATTTCATATTAAAGGTTACGTTGTCACGAATCCGAGTTCTTGTGAAATACGTTGCGCCGTCGCCAGAATAGGGTTAATCAGATTTTTAACGCCAACCTGCTGGAGTTTTGCTGTCGGTAGCGAGACAGAGACGGAATAAGGTACGCGTTGCTGGATATCAAATACTGGGGCTGCCACACAAGACACACCCAACTCGTTCTCTTCGCGATCCATAGCGACCCCTGCTTTACGTATATTCGCCAACTCCTCGTACATTTTAGGCAGTTCGGTGATCGTGTTATGGGTCAACGCTTGGATCTCATGCTGATGGCTTTGCCAGTACTCATCGGGATAGTCGCTTTTACCGTAGGCCATAAAAATCTTGCCCATCGCTGAACAATACAAGGGCATATGCTGCCCGATATAAGCACGGGTACGCATCATTCCCGTCGTAGGTTCTAGTTTGTAGATCAGGATAACGTGGTCATCTTCCCGAGTGGAGAAATTGACTGTCTCGCCTAATTCAAGATTGAGTTGTTCTAAATGCGGAGCCGCAACATGAATAATATTCAGTGATGATAAAGCCTTTTGCCCCACAGAGATGAATTTAGTCGTTAACCGATAACTCCCTGGTGAAGGTGCCTGAGTCACATAACCACTGGTATGCAGCCCCTGTAATAAACGGTGAACAGTGCTTTTATTCATCCCCGCGAGCTCAGATAAATGCGCCAATGGACAACCATTAGGGTAATTACTTAGAATCTCAATCAGTTGCAACCCGCGAAACAGGCTTTGACTACCTAATGGCTTATCTTTCTTATCATCGGAGAGTGTAAGGGCCATGGACGATATCCTTATTGTTTAGCGTGAAATGGTACTCCAAAGCGGTGTCATGTGTGAAGCACGAAACTGTGTTTCGCTTTCATTTCAAGTACGTTATTTCGCAACATTTACCCAACATTAGAAGTGCGTAGTTCGTCACACTTCCGCAAACAAATATTTAACTAATTGTTTTTAATGAATAACTAATTATTCACTTCTTTTGCTTTCGCTAACATAACGGCATATGATTTTTGAAATCAGATTTCGCATATTGAAATATAGAGTCTAGTTTACACTCGACACCATTAAATCGCGATGACTGTGAACCAAGGTTTTCGCTGGATAAGGGGCTTCACATTGATGAATACCACCGAACAGGGCCACCCCATTCTCTCGATGCGCCATATCATCAAAGGATTTGGCGGTAATATCGCGGTCAATGATGTCAGCCTTGATGTCATGCCTGGCGAAGTATTGGCTTTACTCGGTGAAAACGGTGCAGGTAAATCCACCTTAATCAAGGTGCTCGCAGGCGTCTACCCACGTGACAGCGGTGAGATTTTATTTCAAGGAAATAACATCCGTTCTGCCGCCGAAATTAAAAGTGATACTCATCAGCCTATCGCTTTTATTCATCAGGATCTCGGGTTGATTGACTGGATGACTGTTGCTGAGAATATGGCGCTTGTGATGGGCTTCCCACGCCGATTAGGCTTAATCAATTGGTCAGCAATTCGCCAGCAAGCCAGCCGTGCATTACAGGATATCGGCATCGATCTTTCCCCCGATGCCCGTGTCTTCGAACTCTCTCGTACAGAAAAGTCACTGTTAGCCATTGCCCGTGCCGTGGCCGTCAATGCGGAAGTGTTAGTGCTGGATGAACCAACGGCTTCACTCCCTGCCAATGATGTCCGACATTTATTTGAAGTCATTAATCGCTTACGAGCAAAGCAAGTCGGCATGATTTACGTGACTCATCGTTTAGATGAAGTGATTGAAATTGCCGATCGCGTTTGTGTAATGCGCGATGGGCGTTACGTTGCAGGGGGACATACTGCAGATTATACATTGCGAGACTTGGTCCAGATGATTGTGGGGGAAGCGATGGGCGATTCTCAGCGCGAACCCTTACCGGTGGCTAACAAACCCGTATTACAACTCAAAAATGTCGTTGTGGGCGAGATTGGCCCCGTCACGTTCAATCTGCAACCGGGTGAGATGCTGGCGTTGGCCGGTTTGCGGGGAGCCGGTCAAGAAGAGTTGGGCCGCCTATTGTTTGGTTTACGCCATTGCGATCATGGCGAAATTATTTTCCGTGATCATCCCTACACGGCTTCTTCACCGCAGGAAGCGATGGACGCAGGTGTCTCATTGGTGGCTGGCGATCGCACGGGCGAAAGCTTAGTGATGTCGATGTCGGTGCGTGAAAATTTATTCATTAATCCAATCGCAAGCGGCCACAAGCTCCTTTCTCGTTATAGCACTCGCCGCGAGGTCGGTGAAAGTTGGTGGAAAGTACAGTTATTCGATGTTCGTCCCAAAGACGTCAATATTGATATCAGCGCCCTTTCCGGCGGTAATCAACAAAAAGTGGTTATGGCTCGCTGGATGCATCTTGGCGCACCCTTACTGATTCTTGAAGATCCCACCGCAGGCGTGGATGTGGGTGCTCGGGCCGAGATTTATCATCTACTCAACAAATCCTTAGCAGAAGGCGTCGCTGTTTTAGTGATTTCCAATGATTTAGAGGAAATCGCGCATATCTGTAACCGAGCATTGGTCTTTAATCGTGGCGAAGTTGTCGGCGAACTGCGTAATGAGCAGGTCTCGTTCGCGAATTTATTGGAGCTGGCATCTGCCAGCACCGGGGAAGCTACACCTGTTTAAAAAAGATATCTGAGCGAGTAATGGCATGACTAATGTCATGGCATTGTAATACCCAGATTCCGGAGAGTGTTATGTCTAAAACATCGATAAAATCGACAGCGCTTGAACAACGCGTCAGCCTCAGTGAGCACGGTTTCGGTGCTTGGGCCATGCAAGGTATGACCCGCTACGGTTTACTGTTGCTGTGCTTCATCTTAGTCTTGGTTTTCTCACTGACCACGCCGTCGTTCGCCTCAATGCTCACATTGCAGGCTATTTTAGCCAGCAAATCAAAAATTGCGTTGCTGGCGCTGGCTGCCACCATTCCCATGATTGTTGGCAAAATCGACTTAAACGTCGGTTTCGGTATCGTGCTCTGGCACATCTTAGCGATCACCCTGCAAGTGCAATATGGCTTTTCATGGCAATTCGCCGTCCTGACTGTGCTCATTCTCTCTGCACTTTATGGGCTTTTAAACGGGATTTTAGTGGCACTAGCCGATATTGACAGCTTTGTTGCCACATTAGGCTCAGGTACGGTGCTCTATGCCCTCGCCCTCTGGCACTCTGGTGGCCGTCAAATCGTTGGGGACTTGCCAGATGCTTTTATTGCCCTACATCACACCGAAATATTCGGTATTCCCATCGTGGCCTTTTATGTCTTGATTATTGCCGTGGTGCTATGGCTTATCACCGAACACACGCCGCTCGGTCGTTGCATGTATGCGGTGGGCGGCAATCCTGCGGCTGCAAGGCTCAATGGGATTTCAGTCAATCGTTTTACTATCGGTGCCTTTGTCGCTTCGAGTGTATTAACTGGCTTCAGTGGCGTACTTATTGCCGCTGAACAAGGGGTTGGTCAGGCCAGTGTCGGAATGGACTATCTGCTACCTGCACTGGTAGGGGCTTTCCTGGGGAGTACCACTATTCGTCCGGGTAGAGTGAATATCTGGGGAACGGTTGTTGGGATTTCGATTCTGGCCATTGGTATTGCCGGCATTCAACAATTTGGCGGCGAATTCTGGGTTGAGCCTCTGTTCAACGGTGCCACACTGCTGCTTTCTATCACATTAGCCGGTTACGCCCAACGGCGCAGATTATTAAATCAAAAAGCCATCAAACCCAGCCAAGTGCAGGGTAATACTAAAAATGTCATCAATTCTTAACCTCACCAAGGAACAGAATATGAAACGTAATTTGATCTTACAGGGCTTACTTTTTACCGGTGTACTTGCCACCACATTACCCAGCTGGGCAGATAGTTATCTTGATGAGGCTAAAGCCGCCGTGAGCAAAGCAACATCCAGTGTCACCGAGTGGGATGGCCCCACTACCGGCCCAGCATTGCAACCGAACAAGCACATTATCTTTATCGCGTCTGACATGAAGAATGGCGGCGTACAAGGAGTACAAGAGGGGTTATCACAAGCCGCTAAAGCTGCGGGCTGGAAACTGGAAACTCTCGATGGCGGCGGCTCGGTAAAAGATCAGCTATCGTCGTTAAATCAAGCCATTGCACAAAAACCAGATGGCATTGTTATCGGTGGCTGGAACCCGAACGTTGCTAAAATCCCGCTCAAAAAAGCGATTGCACAAGGCATTGTGCTAACAGCTTGGCATGCCGTTCCCGAACCGGGGCCAGTACCGAACTACAATATTTTCTACAACGTTACATCCGACTCAAATGATGTGGCCCGTATCGCAGCACTGTATGCCGTAGCGAAATCGGAAGGCCAAGCTAAGGTGCTGATTTTCACTGATTCGCTTTATCAAATCGCCTTAGATAAAGCCAATGTGATGAAGCAGACCATTGAAAAATGTACCGGATGTCAGGTTGTCGAGTTTATCGATACCCCGCTGGCAGACACGGCCAACCGTATGCCAGCAATGACCTTCAGCTTGCTGCAAAAGCACGGTGATAACTTCCAATATGCTTTGGCCATTAACGACCTCTATTTTGACTTTATGGCGCCAGCGCTTAAGACCGCAGGTAAAGGAGGCAAAAATGCGCCGTACAACATTTCAGCGGGTGATGGTTCGATTTCGGCCTATCAGCGTATCCGCTCTGCTGATAGCCAATCTGCCACCGTGCCAGAACCGCTAAAACTCCATGGCTGGCAGTTATTGGATGAATTTAACCGTGCTTTCGCCAAACAACCCCCATCAGGTTATGTAACGCCAGCCCATCTCGTCACCCGCGACAATATCAGCAGTGACGGTGGCGATAAGCAGATGTTTGACCCACAGAATGATTATCAGGGCCACTATAAAGCTATCTGGGGCATCAAGTAGGCCGAGCGTAAATCTTAGGTCGGAGGCAACAACGATGACAAGTTTGATGCTGGCTGAAACGGATATCAGGGAATTATCGGCGGTGTTGGCCGCCGATAGCCAACTGGCGTGCTTATGCTCGCCAGCGATTTGGGCTGAGGGGCCCGTTTGGTTACCACAAGAAAATGCTGTCGTTTTCAGCGATGTAAAAGGCAATCGCATGTTCCGCTGGCACCGCAGTGGTGAGCTAAGCCTTTATCGTTCATCGGCTAATTTTGCTAATGGCAATGCTCGTCTGGCTGATGGGTCGATAGTCAGTTGTGAACACGGCCGACGCGCCATTAGCCGGACTGACCCACAGGGAAATATCACGTTATTGGTCGACCGCATTGACGGCAAACGATTTAATTCACCCAACGATATCGTGGTGAAATCTGACGGCACGTTATGGTTTACCGATCCTCCTTATGGCATTACCGGCGATGATGAGGGGTATAAATCGGAAAGCCAGGTGATTGGCTGTTATCTCTACTGTTTTGATCCAAAAGATAATTCACTGAACATCGCGGCCTGCGACTTGCAGCGGCCCAACGGGTTAGCATTTTCGCCAGATGAACAATTTATGTATGTGGCAGATATGTCTATCGTCGACTTTCCAACACAGGGACGGCGGCAATTACGGCTTTATCCCGTCAAGGATCGGCAATTGGGCGAGGGGCGTTTTTTTGCTGACGTTGCGCCAGGTTTCCCAGATGGTTTCTGTGTCGACCATGCCGGCAATGTGTTTTGCAGTTGCGCCGATGGTGTTTTGGTCTTTACCCCACAGGCCGTGTTGTTAGGCAAAATTCCTGTTCCAGAGCAAGTTTCAAACTGTACCTTTGGCGGGCCAGACGGCGACGAACTCTATATCACCGCGGGAAAGTCGCTCTACCGTATCCGGCTAAATACCTATGGTTAAATACCTATGGCTCATAGAACCCGCTAATTCTTTTCTACGGTGCCGGTTCCGTCCGGCACTTATCAAATACCGCTAGGGAGTGTGTCATGAGAGTGAGCTATCAGCAGTTAAAGGCCGAATTTAAGCGAGTGCTTTTGGCGCGAAAAGTGAATGAAGCAACCGCCGATGCCTGCGCTGAGATGTTCGCGCAAACCACTGAGTACGGTGTTTATTCACATGGAGTCAATCGATTCCCGCGTTTCATTCAACAATTAGAAGCGGGTGACATCGTTCCCGAAGCCATCCCCACCAGAGCTTCTGCCTTTGGTGCCATTGAACAATGGGATGCTCATCAGGCCATCGGCAACCTCACCGCTCGACAGATGATGGACAGAGCCATGGTCTTGGCCGACAAGCAAGGGATTGGCGTAGTGGCGTTGCGTAACGCCAACCATTGGATGCGGGGCGGAGCCTATGGCTGGCAAGCAGCAGAGAAAGGTTATATCGGTATCTGCTGGACAAACGCTATTGCGGTTATGCCACCTTGGGGAGCAAAAGAGTGCCGCATTGGGACGAATCCGTTGATCATCGCGATACCCGGTGAAACCATCACCATGGTGGATATGTCGATGTCGATGTTCTCCTACGGCAGGCTGGAAGTTAACCGGCTAGCAGGCAATACCCTCCCCGTTGATGGCGGCTTCGATAATGATGGCAATCTGACCCGTGACCCCGCCATTATTGAGGAGAATCGCCGTATTCTACCTATGGGCTATTGGAAAGGGTCAGGCTTATCCATCGTGTTAGATATGATGGCTACCCTGCTCTCTGGTGGCCTATCAGTCGCGGAAGTCAGCGAAGATAAGTCAGATGAATTCTGCATTTCACAGGTGTTTATGGCCATTGATGTTGATCGGCTGATTGACGGCAAAACACGCGATGAGAAGCTAAAACGCATTTGTGATTATGTCATCCAAGCTGAGCGCGATAATCCAGAGGTGGCTATTCGTCTACCGGGGCACAAATTCCCACGTATCAAAGCAGAAAATCAGCGCGATGGTATTCCGGTGAATGAAACTGTTTGGGCAAAAATCTTAGCGCTTTAACCGTAAGTTTAATTCTTCGCCATTAGCGTCAAGAACAGGCAATAAAATCACGGCGTCCAGATATATCGATATATCTGGCTACAGCCCCCTATTGGCTAAAAACAGCCAAATATATTAACGATGATTGCCGGAGGCTGAAATGGAATATTGGTTAGGTATCGATTGTGGCGGCACATTTATTAAAGCCGGCTTATATGACAGAGACGGAAATGAATGCGGTATCGCTCGGCAAAATTTAGCCATTATTAGCCCACAACCGGGCTGGGCAGAGCGGGATATGAACGTGCTATGGCATGCCATGACCGACGTCATCCGCCAATTACTTGCCCGTCAGATAACGCCCCCCAGTCATATCCAAGGTCTGGGTATTTCCGCACAAGGTAAGGGTTTGTTTCTGCTTGATAAGCAAGGTAAACCGCTAGGAAACGCCATACTGTCTTCCGACCAGCGCGCGCTGGCCATCGTTAAGCAGTGGCAGCAAGATGGCATACCTCAGATGCTCTATCCTACGACTCGTCAGACACTGTGGACTGGGCATCCTGTCTCATTATTGCGTTGGTTGAAAGTAAACCAAGCTGCCCGATATCAGCAAATTGGCAGTGTCTTGATGGCCCACGATTATCTCCGTTATCGCCTGACTGACCAGTTAGGTTGCGAAGAAACCAATATTTCAGAGTCCAATCTCTATTCAATGGCTGAGGGGGGCTATCAACCTGCGTTAGCCCAATTACTGGGCATCGAAGAAATAGTCAGTGCGCTCCCCCCGATTGTGGGCGCTACAGATATCGTGGGCACCCTAACACAGGCGGCATCCGATGCGACGGGTCTGCCCGTCGGTTTGCCCGTGGTCGGTGGTCTGTTTGATATCGTCTCCACCGCTTTGTGTGCGGGGCTCAAAGATCAAAGCCGCTTAAATGCAGTGATGGGCACTTGGGCGGTGACCTCTGGGATTGCCGACCAGCTTCAATCTGACCTCGAATATCCCTTTGTTTATGGACGTTATGCCGAAACCGGCCAATATATCGTGCATGAAGCGAGCCCGACATCTGCCGCTAATCTGGATTGGTTTATCCAACAATGGTTGGGCACTGAGGCAAGGACAGCCGACTACCGACAAATTAACCAATGGATCGCCGCGTTACCCAAGGTCAGTAGCTCACTATTATTTGTGCCGTTTTTATATGGCTCGAATGCCAAGTTAGGCATGTGCGCCGGATTTTATGGCATGCAGTCCTTCCACCAGCGCCCCCATCTGGCACAGGCCATTTATGAAGGCGTGGTATTTAGCCATATGACCCATCTCAATCGAATGCGAAAACGCTTCCCAGAAGTGTGTGCATTACGTATCACCGGCGGACCCGCTCAATCAGCGCAATGGATGCAAATGTTCTCTGATATTAGTGGGTTACCGGTGGAACTCCCTCAGGTGGAAGAAACCGGCTGCTTGGGCGCGTCACTGGCCGCCATGGTGGGTACAGGGCGCTTTGCTGATTTCAGAGAAGCTCAACAGGCCATCACGCCAAAACTCACCATCATGCCACCTGACCCTCTGGTCACGCAGGCTTACCACGAGAAATATCTGCGCTACCAAGCTCTAGTCGCTGCACTTGGCACCTTGCATTAGCGTTTTACGACTCCGACAAAGCGCCAGCGTTAACATTATTCAGGATAAAGGGATCATGAAAACTCCGCACGCCAGACCTCAATTGCAACTCGCACTGGACCACACAAGCCTTGACGCTGCATTAGCGACCACCGCACAACTGCATCCTCACGTCGATATTATCGAGGCGGGAACCATTTTATGTATCAGCGAAGGGATTCAGGCCGTCAGAGCTCTGCGTAAACTTTACCCGCAGCATACATTGGTTGCCGATCTGAAAGTCGCTGATGCCGGTGCCACATTGGCCCAGCAGGCCTTCTCTGCTGGCGCAAACTGGATGACGGTTATCTGCGCTGCCCCGCTCGCCACCATGGCCACTGCACTTGACGTTGCCGAGCAGTACGGTGGCGACATTCAGATAGAGCTATTCGGTCACTGGACGCTACAAGATGCAAAGAACTGGCGCGACTTGGGCCTTAAACAAGCGATTTATCACCGAGGTCGTGATGCGCAAGCCAGCGGTCAAAACTGGGGTCAGGCCGATTTAGAACGTATGCAAGCCTTATCTGACTTAGGGATTGAGTTATCAGTCACTGGGGGGATCACACCGGCTGATTTACCGTTATTCCATTCCATCGCGGTGCGCGCTTTTATTGTCGGCCGTGCCTTGTCTGAAGCCGAACAACCGGTTGCTGTTGCGACAGCGTTCCATCACGCCATTGATGCTACTTGGGGGAAATAATATGCGCCAACATCCATTAGGCATTTATGAAAAAGCCTTACCTAAGCAGCTCAGTTGGCCGGAGCGCTTAGCCTTAGCGAAAGCCTGCGGCTTCGATTTTGTTGAAATGTCTATTGATGAAACAGACGAAAGACTCTCGCGCTTAAGTTGGAGCAAAGAGCAGCGGCTCTCGTTGGTGGATGCAATGTTGGAAACTGGCATTACCATTCCCTCCATGTGTCTCTCCGCTCATCGCCGTTTCCCCTTTGGCAGCCATGATGAGGCACTGAGAAAACAAGCTTACCAGTTGATGACGCAGGCTATTCAATTGGCGAAAGATGTGGGGATTCGTACCATCCAATTAGCGGGTTACGATGTCTATTATGAAGAGCAAGACGAAGGCACCGTAGGCCGATTTACCGAAGGGCTACAATGGGCAGTACAGCAAGCGGCCGCGGCCCAAGTCATGCTGTCTGTGGAGATAATGGACACGCCCTTTATCAACTCAATCAGCAAATGGAAAGTGTGGGATAGCTGCCTTGCCTCACCTTGGTTTACTGTCTACCCCGATGTGGGCAACCTGAGTGCTTGGGGCAATGATGTCAGTCACGAACTGTCGCTAGGTATTGATCGCATTGCAGCAATCCATTTGAAAGACACTTATCCGGTAACCCACCATTCACCAGGGCAATTCCGTGATGTCCCGTTTGGTGAAGGGTGCGTTGATTTTATCAATGTCTTTAAAACGCTTAAGCAACTGAATTATCGTGGTGCTTTCCTCATAGAGATGTGGACAGAGAAAGCGGATGAACCCGTCGCAGAAATTGTTCAGGCTCGTCGATGGATGGAGCAAAAAATGCGACAAGCTGGGCTCACGACATAATCTTGCTATAGCAACCACTATCACGATGTAAAGATGTTTATTATCACCAACAATGATTTACATTATGATCTATTGCTTTTGAGTTGCGCTGGGTGTATTGCTATTTCTACAGGAAGTGCCCATAATCAATTTCCGTTTCCGTGTAGCAATGGTTACTGGAACGCCGCCCCGATTGTTCACACGATCGGGGCGTTTTATTTGGTCAATACACCGTATTTATTACGCAACATCAGCTCATCCTGCCCCGTCTTTCTTTTACTTTCGCGAGAATTAATTCTCATCCCAAAGCCACTATCGCTAAATACTGAACAATAAAATACTTTACATCCGTTTTTCTTCCGCATTTTGTTGATTATGATTTATTCAGTGGTTAACAAGGGGAGAAAGAGAATGCAGAAAATTAAACGCGATCTGTCAGATCTCGAGCGCTATTTCCGCCAGACAGACCAAAAATGCACGCCGAATACGCCTTGGTTTACTCGCTGGCTGTATATTCCGGTAGAGGAAAGAATGCGGATATTGGATGACTTACTGCGCCCATGTGCGGGCAAATAATAAGTATTACAGCCGCTTTCTAGCCGCACTTTCCGCACTGAAAAACCACAGTTCGGGTAACCGGTTTGGATAAAAGCGAATTTCGTAGGCATCTTTCAACGGCGCTAAACGCCAACGCGGGCGAGCTTGGCGTTTTGGTTTTAGAAAACGAAGACGACCACGAGCACGTGCGGCTTGTGTATCAAGCACCCATGCTGCAGAAGCTGACAAAGGCTGGCGAGTATATTCATCTTCAACGCTAATATCACAAATGCACAAAACGCTATTCCTTACAAAAATTAATGCCGACATGATTATTCTCGATCTGTCACATTGAACCAACTGTTCCCCACAGGAGATTTGATCTATATCACATATCCCCGACGTGCCTGATATCAAGACACCTTCAATCCCACTCATTTATTCAAATTAATCGGGTCTAGCCATTTACCTAACGTATCGCGTAGAGTGGTTAGGCAAGTAATTAGGATGTGTTATTTAAGATAAGTATTTATAACGCGTACTGACCTCTTTACCTGATGCGCGAATAATCGCCTAATAGGCGCTGCTTTCATCGGGTACGTTTGATGTTATTTTCGGAGCAAGACTGATGCAGAGTATTCTCGAATTATTTAAGGCCATAGGCTTAGGCTTGGTATTACTGTTGCCATTGGCAAACCCATTGACAACGGTGGCTCTGCTACTTGGTTTATCCGGCAATATGACTCGTGAGGAGCGCAATCAGCAGTCGAAGATGGCATCCGTTTATGTCTTCTTTATTATGACCATTGCCTACTACGCCGGTCAGGTCGTCATGAATACCTTTGGTATTTCGATTCCCGGTCTGCGAATTGCGGGTGGGTTGATTGTGGCATTTATTGGCTTTCGCATGCTGTTCCCGCAACAATCGGCTGAAGACACGCAGTTAGAAGCCAAATCACAGGATTTGAAGAAACGTAAATCCATCAATATTGCCTTTGTACCATTGGCGATGCCGAGTACCGCAGGGCCAGGGACTATCGCTATGATCATCAGCTCTGCCGCCTCAGTGCAGGGTCATACCCAGTTTAGTCCATGGGTAGTCACTGTCGCGCCAGTGCTGATATTTCTCGCTGTATCCTTAATCCTCTGGGGTTCATTGCTCAGCTCAGGCGCTATCATGCGCTGGGTTGGCAAAGGTGGCATTGAGGCCATTTCACGCTTGATGGGGTTCTTGCTGGTGTGCATGGGGGTACAATTTATTATCAATGGCGTACTGGATATTATTGCCAACTACCATCCAGTCATTGCATAACGAATAGAAAGAAAGATTGAACAGTTAAAGTGAAACGCTAGCCGATGTTGATACTGCGAGATGTTGAGAAGGATATGAGTAACAGCATCCATAAACGACATCGGTTAGCGTTTTAATATTATTCTGACATCGCCCGGTAAGCGGTATCAACTTTCCACAAATAACGTGGTGCTTGCGCGGCCGGATGCTTCTTTTGTATATGCTGATAAAATTCGTTGGGACTGAGACTATTAATTTTATTCACTGCCAGACGTTTATCTGATGAGAAAGTCCGCAACATAGCACCCGCACCATTGGCATAAGAAACGATAGTGGCATAACGCAACGTTTGCGGATCATTTATCCCCGCCAACTGTTGGTTTTGCAAAATATTGATATAAGCCGCACCGATATCAATATTCTTCACTGGATCTTTTAATTCGCCTGAGCTTGGCTGCCCATTGCGCCCTTTCATCCGGTACGCATCACGACCCGCAGTCGACGCTTTAATTTGCATCAAACCCACGGCATTAGACGTACTCACGACATCTGGGTTATAACCAGACTCCACCTGAATAATGGCCTTAATTAAGGTTTCATCAACGCCATAATGGCTGGCAGCTTGTTTAATGACATCGCTATAGGCAACTGTCGTTGAACCGGCGCTGCTTTTCGGCGCGTTAAGAAAACCACTCTGGGGTGCTTTCTTGAGCCACCCGTTACTTGCTTGCGGTGGCGGAGTTTGTTTCGCACACCCCGCCAGCAATAAAATTGCCATTAGGCAACCGACTTTTGGATTCACAGTATTCCCCGTGCTGATAAGCCGTTTTGTAGCATATACAAGTTGTCATCGCCTCCAAATAGATTTTTTGGGCTAGTTTGACCATTATCAACATAATGATCAGGCTATATTCGGTAACTATCCGTAAGTTTTAGTTTATTGTATGGCAAGGCTTGACTTGATCGTCAATGATATTGATAATCATTTTCATTTAAAGAAAGGGAACATCGCCATGTTTACTAAGAAAAAAATGCCCTACCTGCACTCCATCGACACTACCACACCACGTTTTTTACGTGCTATGGCCTTATTTGTTCTTGTTGCATTTTCATCGCTAATCAGTGCCTCGGCCTTAGCAGAAAATAAGTCCAGTGACCCTGATAAAAAATTCAAAATTGTGACGACCTTCACAATCATTCAGGATATCGCGCAAAATGTCGCCGGTGATGCTGCCGTGGTTGAATCGATCACTAAACCTGGGGCAGAGATTCATGATTATCAGCCTACGCCGCGGGATATCGTTAAAGCGCAATCAGCAGATTTGATTTTATGGAATGGTATGAATCTGGAGCGGTGGTTTGAGCGCTTCTTCGAGAACATCAAAGATGTGCCATCCGTTGTCGTCACAGATGGCATTACGCCGTTACCTATCCGTGAAGGGCCATATAAAGGTATCCCTAATCCACATGCCTGGATGTCTCCCTCAAATGCACTCATCTATATCGAAAATATTCGTAAGGCACTGGTTGAACACGATCCAGCCCATGCTGAAACCTATAATCGCAATGCTAAAGCTTACGCAGAAAAAATTGCCGCACTGGACGCGCCATTACGTGAACGCCTCGCTCGCATCCCCGCTGAACAGCGTTGGCTGGTCACCAGTGAAGGGGCATTTAGCTATTTAGCCAAAGATTACGGTTTCAAAGAAGTGTATTTGTGGCCAATTAACGCGGAAGAACAAGGCTCCCCACAGCAAGTGCGTCATGTCATTGATACTATGCGCGCCAATAAAATCCCCGTGATATTCAGCGAAAGTACCATTTCGGATAAACCGGCTAAACAAGTAAGCAAAGAAACCGGTGCGCAATATGGTGGGGTGTTATATGTTGATTCTCTCTCCAATGAGAAAGGTCCGGTCCCGACATATATCGACCTGATTAACACCACGGTACAAACTATCGCGAAAGGATTTGGTCAATGAATCAAGCTGTTTTTGTCCGCCCTGAGCTAATAGTAGATGATGTCACTGTCACCTATAACAATGGGCATACTGCCATTTATGACGCCAGTTTTTCCCTGACTGGCGGGACGATCTGTGCGTTAGTTGGCGTCAATGGCAGTGGTAAATCGACGCTGTTCAAAAGCATTATGGGGCTCGTGAAACCCAGCGTCGGTAAAGTAGAATTGAGTCACAAACCCATCAGCCATGCGTTGAAGCAAAACACTATCGCCTATGTACCGCAAACCGAAGATGTAGACTGGAACTTCCCCGTACTAGTTGAAGATGTCGTCATGATGGGCCGCTACGGCAAAATGAATTTTCTGCGTATTCCGAGCCGTGAAGATAAGTCTATCGTTGATAAAGCCATTGAACGGGTGGGATTAACAGCGTTACGGTCACGGCAAATTGGCGAGCTTTCTGGCGGGCAAAAAAAGCGGGTGTTCTTGGCTCGAGCATTGGCCCAGCAAGGTTCAGTATTGCTGCTGGATGAGCCTTTTACGGGTGTTGACGTCAAAACAGAAAATGCCATCATTGATTTGTTACGCGCATTACGTGATGAAGGCCACTTGATTTTGGTATCTACCCATAACCTCGGCAGCGTGCCGGAGTTTTGTGACCATGTGATTTTGATCAATCAGACTGTGTTGGCGGCTGGCCCGACAGAAACGACCTTCACGCAGAAAAATCTCGAAATGACATTTGGTGGTGTCTTACGTCATATCAACCTGTCAGGCAGTACATTGCATGATGACAATGACCCTCGTACCGTCACCGTCATCACCGATGATGAACGCCCTGCCGTGTTTTATGGCCATACCAAAAATGATCCTCCTGCGCAGAGTCAGTCGAAAGAGGATACTCCCTGATGCTGGAACTTTTACTGCAACCTTTTAACTATAATTATATGGTGAAGGCGATCTGGGTCAGTGCGATTGTCGGCGCGGTTTGCGCATTCTTGTCGGCTTATCTGATGCTGAAAGGCTGGTCACTGATGGGTGATGCCCTCTCACACTCTGTCGTTCCTGGTGTGGCGGGTGCTTATGCTCTCGGGTTGCCTTATGCTGCTGGCGCATTCTTTACCGGCATGCTTGCAGCATTGGCGATGACATTGGTGCGGCACATCACCCGGCTACGTGAAGATGCGATCATCGGTTTTATCTTCTCAACGTTCTTTGCCGTGGGGCTATTAATCGTTTCGCTCAACCCGACGTCAGTCAATGTGCAGTCAATTATTTTCGGTAATATTTTGGGAATAGCTGACGAAGATGTCTTGCAGGTCGAAATCATCATCTTGGTGTCCTTCGTGATTTTATGCCTGATCTGGAAGGACTTGCTGGCGGTATTTTTCGATGAAAGCCATGCGTTGTCCATCGGGTTATCACCTCTGCGCTTGAAGATTCTGTTTTTTACCCTGCTCAGTGCCTGCACAGTCGCGGCATTACAGACCGTTGGCGCAATTCTAGTTATCGCCATGGTTGTCACGCCGGGAGCTACCGCCTATTTACTCACTGACCGCTTTGGTCGCTTACTGATCATCGCAATTGCCATTGGTGCCATCACCAGTGCCGTGGGTGCCTATCTTAGTTTCTATCTGGATGGCGCTACCGGTGGGGTCATTGTGACCTTGCAAACATTGGTATTCTTGTTTGCCTTTGTCTTTGCTCCCAAACATGGGTTGGTAGCAACCCGCTTCCGGACTCGCCAAAAACGTCGTCATTCGCTACAACAGCGGCCGGAGGACAACGTATGAATACATTGTTCAGTCTGATCAGTGATCCTTTCGCGTATCCATTTATGCAGCGGGCAATCGTCGCCGCAATTATTACCGGTGTCGTATGTGCGGTCTTGTCATGCTATTTGGTACTAAAAGGCTGGTCATTGATGGGAGATGCCATCTCTCACGCCGTATTACCGGGGATCGTACTGGCCTTTTGGCTTGGTATTCCGCTCGTTATCGGTGCGTTTGTCTCAGGCATTTTTTGTGCTGTCGCGACGGGCTATTTAAAAGAAAATAGCCGAGTCAAAGAAGATACCGTCATGGGGATTGTCTTCTCAGGCATGTTTGCCTTTGGCATAGTGCTGTTCTCCCGCATGGATACAGACCAGCACCTTAGCCATATTTTATTCGGTAATATGCTCGGTATTTCATTGGCAGAATTGAAGCAGACCTTGTGGATTGCCGGTTTCACCCTGCTCGTGGTGCTCCTAAAACGTAAAGACTTCATGCTTTACTGTTTTGACCCAAATCATGCGCGAGTCATTGGGCTACCCGTCAAGTTTCTGCACTATGGGTTACTTTGCTTGCTGGCATTAACAATTGTGGCATCGCTGCAGGCTGTTGGGGTTATTTTGGTGATCGCTATGCTAATCGCCCCAGGTATTATCGCCTTTATGATTTGTCGCAGTTTTGACAGGATGTTGATTGTCGCTACATTAGTGTCTGTTGTCTCCTGCGTATTAGGAACGCTGATCAGTTTCCATATTGATGGTGCAACTGGCCCCTGTATTGTCATTATTCAGGCATTATTTTTTGTGGTCGCGCTCATATATAGCCATTTCAAACCCGTGCAAGGCCGTCAAATACCGCAGCAGAATAAGCCAGATAGTGCCGAAAACGCGCCAAAAGGTAACCTGCTATAATCAATTAAGACTTTACCGTTAAGCCGTAATATTTACGGCTTATTTGTTAGCAGTCGCGATTTGTCTCGCCTATTTTTGCCGTGATCCTTTTGTCGTCAACGTGGCATTTATCAACTCGAAAAATAATATGTCACTTATCGGCCAGAATCAGTCTTTTGTTTGATCCGACGTAGATATTGCTGTGTGTTAGCGCTTGTTTTTTACACAGAAAAAAAGCTAACCTAATTATATCTACCCAAAGTCATGTGCGTTGCAGGTCAGCGGAAATTAAACGCTGCTAACGGCCTGTAATTCAGTTCGAAAGAATATAACTGGCAAGCTGATAGGGGGTGAATCATGTGGCAAGCAGTCAAGCGTCTGTTAGGTGAATACCTAGGCCCTGCTGAAATTCGGGAAAGAACCGAATTACCGGGCGGAGATATTCATGAAGCGTGGCGCCTCAGTTATGGCGAAACCGAGGTTTTCGTGAAATGCAATGCCCGTGAGATGCTGCCTATATTTACGGCTGAGGCTGATCAACTCTCATTATTAGCGCGCAGTAAAACGGTCCAAGTACCTGAAGTTTATGGTGTGGGTAGCGATCGTGATTATAGCTTCCTGCTACTCGAATATATTCCCCTGAAGCCCCTCGATGCCCATAATGCTTATTGTCTTGGTCAACAATTGGCGCATTTGCATCAATGGAGTGAGCAACTGCAATTTGGGCTAGATTTTGATAATGACTTAGCCACCACGCCACAACCTAATAGTTGGCAACGACGTTGGGCGCAATTCTTTTCTGAACAGCGTATCGGTTGGCAACTGCAATTAGCCGCTGAGAAGGGGATGTCTTTTGGCGATATTGATCAGATAACAGCACTTGTGCAGGAACGTTTACTGGGGCATCAACCGCAACCTTCATTACTACATGGCGATTTATGGCCCGCCAACTGCGCAGCCAGTGCTAATGGACCTGTCATTTTTGATCCCGCCTGTTATTGGGGTGATAGAGAGTGTGACCTTGCCATGTTGCCGCTCTGCCCTAACCTACCCGCTCAGATTTATGATGGCTACCAGAGTATTTGGCCACTGCCGACCGACTTCATTGAGCGGCAGCCCATTTATCAACTCTATTACTTATTGAATCGTAGCAATCTATTTGGCGGTCAACACTGGCTTAGTGCGCAAAAAGCCGTAGAGCAATTGCTGCATCCAGAGCGGTTCTAGCGCTGCAAACCACCGATACGGCAGTGACTGATTCAAGCAATTAACAAAACACCCCAAAAGTTGGCAATTCAACGAGTCGGGGTGCTTTTTTCTAGTTTATTTCGCTAGACCAAGTTTATTGCGTTAGACCAAGCATCCATGAGACCAAGAGAACTCGACTTTAGCCCTGAGCCATCAATCCCAGTAATTTGACAACAAAATAAGCCACGACACCGATAACAATCGGTAGGATATAAAGGGTAAAGAACTGCAAGAAAATAGTGTGATGTGGTAGCACGATTTTCTCTTCTAATTGCTCGCGACTGCGCCCTTCACTGCCTTTAGCCTGCTCTAAAATCATCTGGTCTTCAATGCCTTCTCTGATATGCCGAACTTGTCGCGACATTCGGGCACCTGATGCCTGTAACGATAACCCGACAAAAATCAACATATAAATGATAAAGAACATAATGTTAGCAGCGGAAAGACCTTGTTCGAAGTCAGGTACAGGTGAGTTGAACCAGAAAATATCCAAAAAAGTGGTATTAAAGCGAATCATGTCAGTCATCACGTGGATAAAATCCATCATAACTGCATTAATGCCAGTACTCTTTTGGCTATATTGATAGGCAAAATTGATAATGGATATCAATGTTGACAGCAGTGCTGGAATAAAAACGAGCCACCCTGCAATCCGTTTGATCACAGCGACACGCCCAGCCTGTTGATAGGTCATGACTTCTCCTTGCAAATACCACAACTTATGTTGTCTTAGTTTACCTGCTACATTCACTCTTTGTGCAAAATTTTTGTTGTGAGCTGCTAGGTTAATTCAAATTCATGCAAGGTTCTGTAGGCGCAAGATGATGTTGTTAATGATAAGGTATTCAGCAAGTGGACAATAACCAACAGGAGTGATGAATAATGGCGACCCCTCATCCAATTAAAGCCGCAATTTTCGATATGGACGGCTTATTGATTGATTCGGAACCTTTATGGCTACAAGCTGAACTTGACGTTTTCACTGCGCTGGGGCTGGATACGTCCTCTCGGGACACATTACCCGATACGCTCGGTTTACGTATCGATTTAGTGGTGAAACTTTGGTTCCAAACCATGCCGTGGCAAGGGCCAAGTCAGGCTGAAGTCTGCAAACGTATTATTGCGCGCGCCATTGATTTGGTGGAAGAAACGCATCCCGTGTTACCAGGCGTGGAATATGCTTTAGACCTTTGCCGCCAGCAAGGGCTTAAAATTGGTTTGGCATCGGCATCACCATTACATATGCAAAAACGCGTTCTGGCGATGCTGGGTGTAGAGCACTATTTCGACTGTTTAGTCTCTGCTGAATACCTGCCCTACAGCAAACCCCATCCGGAAGTGTATCTGAATGCCGCCGCCGATCTGGGTGTTGACCCAATGCAATGCGTCACACTAGAGGATTCAGTCAATGGCATGATTGCGACGAAAGCAGCACGCATGCGCTCAATTGTGATTCCATCACAAGAATACCGCTCAGATCCACGCTGGGTATTGGCCGATATTCAATTGGAGTCATTAGAGCAATTGAGAAAGGAAGATATTTCGTAACTCAGTATTGATACTTTCTAAGCGATAAGGGGCGGTTACGCCGATGACACAGCCGCCCAAATCGATTTTAGAGGAAATCATCCCGTTTAGGCGTAAAGGTGTCGATTAAAATACTGTTATCTTCCAGTGACACGGCGCCGTGCATCTCGTTCTTCACTGCCCGATACGCATCCCCTGCTTTTAATATGCGCTTCTGCCCTTCAATTTCGACTTCAAAACTACCTGCTGCAACATAGGCAATTTGGTCATGAATATCATGCTTGTGCGCGGTGCCAATGGCCCCTTTATCAAAGTGAACGCAGACCATCATCAGCTCATCGCTCCAGGTCATAACTTTGCGCTTTATGCCATTGCCTAACTCTTCCCATGGCGTTTCGTCATTAATAAAGAACATCTTCATTGTTTCTCCTCATTATTATGCAGAATAGATTCGATGCAGCGTCGTCACAGTTTTTCGCTGGATTCGGCTCATTCTACGGGCAATCCTCACCGTTTTACCATTATTAATCCAAAAATCATGATGTCCCTCAAAAAATAATAAAACATCATTTCATTTTTATTGAATTAACTTCCCGCAAATACTATCATCATCACATCAAAAGAAACACTCGGTCAGAAGTCAGACCCTGCGCAGGTTGTCAGTCTACAATTTCAACTTCATGTGCAATCTCTCATTCTGCCGCGTTATCTGGCTTGGGTTATGCCCATTAAAGATGCTGTTCTGAAAGAAAGGCTTTACCAACCAAAGCCGTCCTTTGGGCGGTTTTCTCCCTAATATAAAAATCGCGGAAACCATTGCCCGCTTTGAGAGAGACGTTAGCTATGATTTTAGATTCCTTTGAATTGAAAGGTAAAATTGCACTGGTTACTGGCTGTGATACAGGTTTGGGCCAAGGTATGGCGATCGGTTTAGCCGAAGCTGGCTGTGATATCGTGGGTATCAACATTGTTGAACCAAAAGAAACGATTGAAAAAGTCACTGCATTGGGCCGCCGCTTTTTAAGCCTGACGGCTGACTTGAGCAAGATTGATGGCATCCCTGCTCTGTTAGAGCGTGCTGTCGCTGAATTTGGCCAAATCGATATTTTGGTCAATAACGCCGGTATTATCCGCCGCGAAGATGCGATCAACTTCAGCGAAAAAGACTGGGATGATGTGATGAACGTTAACATTAAAACGGTGTTCTTCATGTCTCAGGCTGTTGCCAAGCAATTCATCAAACAGGGTCATGGCGGCAAAATCATCAACGTTGCATCTATGTTGTCTTATCAAGGTGGCATCCGTGTACCATCTTATACCGCATCGAAAAGCGCAGTGATGGGTGTCACCCGTCTGTTAGCTAACGAATGGGCAAAACATGGTATCAACGTGAACGCTGTTGCTCCGGGTTATATGGCGACAAACAATACTCAGCAGTTACGTAAAGATGAAGAGCGTAGCAAAGAGATCCTTGACCGTATCCCTGCTGGCCGTTGGGGCTTGCCAGATGACTTGAAAGGCCCAGTGGTCTTCTTGGCATCCAAAGCTTCAGACTATATCAGCGGCTACACTATCGCAGTAGATGGTGGTTGGTTAGCTCGCTAATTTGTCAATCATGGCTAATTTGAGTTAAGGGTTATTTTCTTGGCAGTACTGACATTTTGACTCAACATTGCAAAAAGGCACAACTTCCGTTGTGCCTTTTTTATTACTTATTTATCAAGTAGTTAACAAATAAGATCATTCAGTGCATCCTGCCAAAAGTACAAACATAAAAAATTCAAAACAACGTTCCGACTTCGATCACACTTTTGTCATTCGCCCAATGACTCGCCAGAAAATACAAATATAATGGATTGAAACGATGTTTCTTTTTATAAGGAACCTAAAACCGGTTCCGCTCAGATGTCTCTACGATGGGGTTAAGGTGATGAAGTTTGCAGGCAATACTAAAAACAGCGATGCAATGATGATTAACTGGCTTAGCGCAATCCGCAGCTATGTTGATTTAGTGCAATCTGCTGGCCACAGCACTCAAAATCCAACTCCATTAATGGCTGATGGTTTTGATGTTCTAACACATCAACCTGTCGTTTGGGCGTTCCCTGATGGTCACAATACACCAATATCAAATTTTGCCAGTCAGCAAAACTGGTTGCGGACATTAGATGCGCTCAGCCTAGTCACTCAGGATCCGCAATATCATCAACAAGCGCGGGCGCAAAGTCACTATTTCATGCAACGTGGTGTGCATGAACAAAGCGGATTATTTTATTGGGGTGGGCATCGTTTCCTGAATTTGGATTCGCTGAAAACTGAAGGGCCAGAATCAAAAGCGCAGGTCCACGAACTAAAGCACCATCTGCCTTATTATGATTTGTTGGTTTCCATTGACCGTGAAAAAACACTCAACTTCTTGCAGGGTTTTTGGCATGCACACGTAGAAGATTGGCAATCTCTGGATCTGGGCCGTCATGGCAGTTATGACAAACAACGCGACCCACATGTGTTCACCCATGCACGTCACGACGTGGTCCACCCTGCCGACTTACCTCGTCTACCAGAAACCAAAGGATTAACCTTTGTTAACGCTGGTACTGACCTGATTTACGCAGCCTATAAATATGCTGAGTACACCGGTGATCTTGCCGCAGCGGCATGGGGCAAACATCTTTATCGCCAATATGTTTTAGCCCGTAATCCTGAAACAGGCTTACCCGTTTATCAGTTTAGTTCCCCACAACAGCGTCGGCCGATACCTGATGATGATAACCAGACTCAATCTTGGTATGGCGACCGTGCTAAGCGTCAGTTTGGCCCTGAATTTGGTGAAATTGCCCGTGAAGCTAACGTGCTATTCCGTGACATGCGGCCACTGCTCATTGATAACCCTTTGGCAATGCTTGATATTCTGCACCAACAACCTGATGCAGAAGTGCTTGAGTGGGTGATTGACGGCCTGAAGAATTATTATCGCTTTGCTTATGACGTTGAGAGCAACACATTACGCCCGCTATGGAATGATGGCCAAGACATGAGCGGTTATGTCCTGCAACGTGATGGTTACTACGGCGCAAAAGGGACTGTTATTTCACCATTCTCATTAGAGGTCGATTATCTTCTGCCTTTAGTCCGAGCTTGGCGTTTGAGTGAAGATGAAGAATTACTGGATCTGATTGGTGTGTTACTGCATCGCTGGCAACTGGCTGAATTGAATAAATCAAAACGCCAAGCTGCATTGATGAACGGTCAAAAACCTAATGCTACCCCCTATTTGCTGATCGCCTTAACCGAGCTGGCAGAATATTGCCAATGTCCTCAATTATTCGAGTTAGCATGGCAAATTGGCGACAACCTATTTACGCAACATTACCACCGCGGCCTGTTTGTCGAATCGGCTCAACACCGTTATCTACGAATCGACAATCCGATTGCATTAGCATTATTAACCTTAATTGCCGCAAAACAGAATAAGTCTACGGCAATGCCTCAATTTATTACCAACGGTGGTTACATCCATGGAGATTATCGGGTGAACGGGGAAAGCCGCACCTTGTACGATATCGACTTTATTTATCCGACGCTTTTGAATCAGTAATTTTATTTATCTTTCATGTTATTAAAAATAGGTAAGCATTATGAATGAAAACAGAATGCTGGGGTTAGCCTATTTATCACCTTATATACTCGGGTTGATAATATTTACGGCTTTCCCCTTTGTATCATCTTTCTTTCTCAGTTTTACTGAGTATGACTTAATGAATCCTCCTGTCTTTAACGGGATTGAGAATTATCGTCATATGTTTCTTGAAGATGATTTATTCTGGAAATCCATGGGCGTGACATTCGCCTATGTTTTTCTGACTATTCCTTTAAAACTTGCATTTGCTCTGGGGATTGCTTTTGTACTGAACTTTAAATTACGTGGTATTGGCCTTTTCCGTACCGCTTTCTATATTCCATCGATCCTCGGCAGTAGCGTTGCAATTGCCGTATTATGGCGTGCTCTCTTTGCCATTGATGGCCTGTTAAACAGCTTTATCGGCGTGTTTGGATTTGATGCCATTAACTGGCTGGGAGAACCCGCGTTAGCGCTGACATCCGTAACTTTACTGCGTGTTTGGCAGTTTGGTTCTGCCATGGTTATCTTCCTGGCTGCACTGCAGAACGTACCGCAATCACAATATGAAGCTGCCATGATTGATGGTGCCTCTAAGTGGCAAATGTTTATGAAAGTTACCGTGCCACTGATCACGCCGGTTATTTTCTTTAACTTTATTATGCAAACGACGCAGGCATTCCAAGAATTTACCGCACCATACGTTATTACAGACGGTGGACCGACTCATTACACCTATTTATTCTCGCTCTATATCTACGATACAGCGTTTAAATACTTTGATATGGGATACGGTGCTGCGCTGGCTTGGGTATTATTCCTAGTCGTTGCCCTCTTCGCTTCAATTGCATTTAAATCATCTAAATATTGGGTCTTCTACTCCGCCGATAAAGGAGGAAAAAATGACTGACGTACAACATAATTCCAACCAGAAGAAATTAGCTCTGGCGCAGGAACTTGCAGATGCGGAAATTAACCACACACTACGCAAAGCAAAAGTCAGTGCAGCTTTCCGTTATATCATTTTGATTATTGTCGGCCTGATGATGCTTTATCCATTGTTGTGGATGTTCTCTGCGGCATTTAAGCCTAATAATGAGATTTTCACCACATTAGGATTATGGCCAGAAAATGCAACCCGTGATGGTTTCGTTAATGGTTGGAAAACCGGTACTGAATATAATTTCGGTCATTACATGCTTAACACCTTTAAGTTTGTTATCCCGAAAGTCATTTTGACCATTATCTCTTCCACCATTGTGGCTTATGGTTTCGCACGCTTTGAGATTCCATGGAAGAAATTCTGGTTCGCAACATTGATTACCACCATGTTGCTGCCAAGTACTGTGTTGTTGATTCCTCAGTACATCATGTTCCGCGAAATGGGCATGCTGAATAGTTACTTACCACTTTATTTGCCGACGGCTTTCGCGACCCAAGGCTTCTTCGTCTTCATGCTGGTTCAGTTCCTGCGTGGTGTACCACGTGATATGGAAGAAGCCGCACAAATCGACGGTTGTAACTCCCTTCAGGTGTTGTGGTATGTGGTTGTGCCAATTCTGAAACCGGCCATTATTTCCGTCGCACTGTTCCAGTTCATGTGGTCAATGAACGACTTTATCGGCCCACTGATTTATGTCTACAGCGTAGATAAATACCCGATAGCGCTGGCTCTTAAGATGTCAATTGACGTCACCGAAGGCGCACCGTGGAACGAAATTCTGGCAATGGCAAGTATCTCCATTCTGCCGTCCATCATTGTTTTCTTCCTGGCTCAACGCTACTTCGTTCAAGGCGTAACCAGCAGCGGAATTAAAGGTTAATAGAGGATTTATCATGGCTGAAGTCATTTTCAACAAATTAGGCAAAGTTTACTCCAACGGTTTCCGCGCGGTTCATGGCATTGATCTGAAGATCCATGATGGCGAGTTTATGGTGATTGTTGGTCCATCTGGCTGTGCTAAATCCACTACCCTGCGTATGTTGGCAGGTTTGGAAACCATCAGTGATGGCGAAGTCCGTATTGGTGATCGCGTCGTCAATAACCTGGCACCGAAATCACGTGGCATTGCCATGGTGTTCCAAAACTATGCGTTATACCCGCATATGACTGTTAAAGAAAACTTGGCCTTTGGTCTGAAGCTGAGCAAGTTACCGAAAGATCAAATTGAAACACAAGTTGCCGAAGCAGCAAAAATTCTAGAACTGGAAGATTTGTTGGACCGTCTGCCGCGCCAGTTATCCGGTGGTCAAGCACAGCGTGTCGCCGTAGGCCGTGCAATTGTGAAAAAACCAGATGTGTTCTTGTTCGATGAGCCTTTATCAAACTTGGATGCCAAGCTGCGTGCGTCAATGCGTATCCGTATCTCTGATTTGCATAAGCAATTGAAAAAGAGTGGAAAAGCGGCAACTACCGTTTACGTTACGCATGACCAGACGGAAGCCATGACCATGGGCGATCGCATCTGCGTCATGAAGCTGGGCCATATCATGCAAGTGGATACCCCAGATAATCTTTATCACTACCCAACCAATATGTTTGTTGCCGGTTTTATCGGCGCGCCGGAAATGAATATCAAACCGAGCACGTTGGTAGAAAAAGATGGCCAAATTGGCCTAACCGTCGGCCAATACACACTGGCTCTGAATGAGAAACAACAAGCTAAAGTCGCTGCCTTTGCTGGTGAAAAAGTGTTCTTTGGTGTCCGTCCAGAATTCATTCGCATGTCAACTGAGCCAATGGCTAATAACCATTCTCAAGGCGAATTAGTCCGCATGGAAAACATGGGCCATGAATTCTTCATGTATATCAAAGTCGACGACTTCGAATTGACTTGTCGCTTACCGTCTGATGAAGCACGGCCAATTATTGAAAACGGCCTGCATCGCACCGTGTACTTCCAGTTTGATATGGATAAATGCCATATCTTTGATGCAAAAACAGAAAAAAATATCTCTCTTTAACAGGAGCAGTACCTAATGAAAAAAGCGATCCTACACACGCTAATAGCATCCACTCTGGCTTTATTGTCACACCAGGCTTTTGCACAGGATGACGTTAACTTGCGTATGTCATGGTGGGGGGGCAATGGTCGTCATCAAATGACGCTTAAAGCTCTGGAAGAATTCCACAAACTACACCCAAATATTAATGTAAAAGCTGAATACACCGGTTGGGATGGTCACCTTTCTCGTCTGACGACTCAAATCGCCGGTGGGACTGAACCTGATGTTATGCAAACCAACTGGAACTGGTTGCCAATCTTCTCTAAAGACGGCACTGGCTTTTTTGATTTGAATAAAGTATCAAAACAATTAGATTTGACTCAATTTGATCCTAAAGAACTGCAACAAACCACTGTTAATGGCAAATTGAATGGTATTCCAATTTCAGTCACTGCGCGTATTTTCTACTTCAACGACGCGACATGGGCTAAATCAGGTTTGGAATATCCGAAAACTTGGGATGAATTGCTAAACGCGGGTAAAGTATTCCAAGAAAAATTGGGTGACCAATATTACCCTGTCGTATTAGAGCACCAGGATACATTGGCATTAATTCGCTCTTATATGACACAAAAATACAATATTCCAACAATCGACGAAGCTAATAAGAAATTTGCTTATACACCAGAACAGTGGGTTGAGTTCTTTACAATGTATAAGAAAATGGTCGATAGCCATGTTATGCCATCAACCAAATACTATGCTTCATTCGGCAAAAGTAATATGTACGAAATGAAGCCGTGGATTAACGGTGAATGGGGTGGAACTTATATGTGGAACTCCACCATTACTAAGTATTCCGATAACCTGACTAAACCAGCAAAATTGGTCCTTGGCCCTTATCCGATGTTGCCAGATGCGAAAGATGCCGGTCTGTTCTTCAAACCTGCTCAAATGCTTTCTATCGGTAAATCAACCAAGCATCCAGAGGAAAGCGCTATCCTGATTAACTTCCTGCTGAACAGCAAAGAAGGGATTGAGGCGATGGGTCTGGAGCGTGGTGTACCGCTGAGTGCCGCGGCGGTGACTCAACTTCGTGCCAGTGGTGTCATTAAAGATGAAGATCCATCGGTTGCTGGTTTGAATATGGCGTTGGAACTTCCACATGAAATGAAAACGTCACCATACTTTGATGACCCACAAATCGTTTCTCTGTTCCGCGATGCGATTCAATATATCGATTATGGTCAGAAATCAGTTCAGGAATCTGCAGAATACTTTAATAAGCAAGGCGATCGTATTTTAAAACGCGCAATGCGGTAATCATTAAAGTTATTTAACTTAAGTAAATTAAAGCCCTGCCATTAATTTGGCGGGGTTATTTTGTTTTATGTCATCAAATATCCTCCAATTAGATCAACATCACAAATTAATACCTGATTATAAAATTAATCATCAACAAAGATCTGGATCACACAATTAATTACAAATATAAATAGAATGTGTATCCACAATAAGTGAAACGTTGTTTCTTTGATTGTGGAATTGTTTTCTAATCGTATGTTGAGCTTTATAAGTTTGTTAATAATTGTTGTTTAAAATAACCATAACCCTGGGATTATATAAAAAAATGAAATTTAAACTCATTACATTAGCAGTGGCATCTGTTATCAGCTTTAGTTCTGTTGCAACAACAATTGACTATCGGCATGAAATGAAAGACACCAGTAAGTCTGATCATAAAGACCGCTTACTGATCTCCAACCGTTTTGCCAATGGCTTCGGCTTATCTTTAGAAGGGAAATGGGGCCAGCACAGCTCTGACACTACACCAAACAAACCGTTTAACGAGCAAGTCAGTAATGGCACCGAAGTTGTTGCCAGCTATGTTTATCAGTTTAATAAGATGTTCCAACTTGAGCCTGGTTTCTCATTAGAGTCATCTTCTGACTCAAACAACTACCGCCCTTACCTGCGCGGTAAAGTGTCCTTTAACGATGACTTCTCTACATCACTGCGTTATCGCCCGTACTACAAGCGTAACCAACCTTCTCAGACTAAATCCGATGAGAAAGGCCATGAGTTCACTATGTTGTTTGCTTACAACTTCTTGAAAAGCTATTCCGCTGAATATGAGTTGAACTACAAGAAGTCTGAAGATGAAATTCTGTCTAATAAGAAAAAAGACGAATGGAGCCATGACGTAAAAGTTGCCTACAAATGGGATAAAAACTGGAAACCATATGTGGCTATCGGTAACGTCGCTGGTAGCAAAACCACGGACGAACGTCAAACTCGTTTCCGTGTGGGTGTGCAGTACAGCTTCTAATTGTGCGTGTAAGTTGTCTATGTAATAAGTAGTTGTATCGTTATGAGTGCCCTCATCATTATTTGTTGATTATGCCTATACCGTATTACTTAGGGAAAAATGACACCCGGTCATTTTTCCCTTTTTTTACTTAGAGTTCCTTGTTTGAGTTCATCACCGAATATCTCTTACTTGGATACATGCGCTAGATTCCCGCCCTCAAACTGAAAAATGAGACATTTAGTTACAGCGTCACGGCTATCCTTACCAAGACAAATCTCATATACTGGATAAATCAACAGCTACAAACTCGGAATTCATGTATGACAGGGGAAGGACACCTTATTTTTTCTGTCGCCTGCGTTATTTTAGCCAAAAAAGTCGGTCTTACACCGGAGTTGGCGCATGGCGATTGGTGGCACCTGATACCTGGCGCCCTGCTTACTTCCCTGCTGCCCGATATTGACCATCCCAAGTCTATCCTTGGCCAACGGTTAAAATGGATCTCAACGCCCATTGCGAGGGCATTTGGGCATCGCGGATTCACCCATAGTCTGTTGGCTGTCGTCGGGGGGATTGCGCTATTCCAGATGGATATATCGCGTGATTGGATTATTCCCGCGGATGCATTTCATGCCATGATTATTGGTTACTTCAGTCATATAGTGGCAGATATGATCACCCCTGCCGGAGTACCGCTGCTTTGGCCTTGCCGTTGGCGCTTTTGTATTCCGCTATTGCGCCCGCAAAAAGGGAATCAACTAGAGCGGGTACTCTGCGTGCTATTCGTTTGTTTTTCCGTCTATTGGCAAACTGATACCAGCATTCCACTGCTATCCTATATGGAGCAATTGAAAAATTTTCGATTGTGATCACACTTTAATGCACAAACAATCACCAATCTGAATGCATTGCATACAAATAGTGGCAAAAACTTATATAAAATTCTTTTTGGATATAAGTGAGTGATTATGAGGCTGCTACCATACGCGGCTGATGACTCAATTGATTCTACTTGGTGAGATTGCTTTTGTTGATGGAATTAATTGTGTTGGTGAGATTCTATCGGAAGTAGAAATGAATAACGAAGTTTGCATTCATAATAATAATCTGGAGATTTGGGGATGAACCTACCGCTTGTGATTAATGTGCTGGTATTTGTCGCACTGCTATTACTCTTGGCACAAAGCCGCCATAAACAATGGAGCCTGTCTAAGAAAGTCTTGGTTGGTTTAGCATTGGGTGTGCTATTTGGTCTGGGTTTACAATGGGTCTATGGCGCAGATAATCCGGTGCTTAAAGAGTCCATCACTTGGTTTAATATCGTCGGTAATGGTTATGTGCAGTTACTGCAAATGATCGTCATGCCGCTGGTCTTTGCCTCGATTCTGAGCGCGGTCGCTAAACTGCATAACGCCTCTTCATTGGGCAAAATCAGTGTGCTAACGATTGGCACATTGCTTTTCACAACATTAATCGCGGCATTGGTTGGCGTGTTTGTCACCAATCTGTTTGGTTTAACCGCTGATGGCCTCATTCAAGGCACCCAAGAAACCGCGCGTTTAAGTGCCATCGAAAGCAACTATTTGGGCAAAGTCACTGACTTAACCGTACCTCAGTTAATTCTGTCCTTTATTCCAAAAAACCCGTTTGCTGATTTGACCGGTGCAAATCCAACTTCAATTATCAGTGTTGTTATTTTTGCGACCTTACTGGGTATCGCATCACTGCAGCTGCTTAAAGATGATGTGGAGAAAGGTCAGCGCGTCTTGGCTGCTATTGATACCCTGCAAGCTTGGGTCATGAAATTAGTACGCTTGGTGATGAAACTGACCCCCTACGGCGTGTTGGCATTAATGACCAAAGTGGTTGCCGGTTCAAACATCCAAGACATCATCAAGTTGGGTAGTTTTGTCGTAGCATCCTATCTGGGGTTGGCCATTATGTTTGTGGTCCACGGCGTGTTGTTATCTTTCACCGGTATCAATCCGTTGAAATTCTTCCGCAAAGTCTGGCCGGTGTTGACCTTTGCCTTTACTAGCCGTTCAAGCGCTGCCAGCATCCCATTAAATGTAGAAGCGCAAACTCGCCGCTTAGGTGTCCCTGACTCCATTGCCAGCTTCTCAGCTTCCTTTGGTGCCACCATTGGACAAAATGGCTGTGCGGGCCTCTACCCCGCCATGTTGGCAGTGATGGTAGCGCCGACCGTTGGGATCAACCCACTGGACCCAATATGGATTGCAACCTTAGTCGGTATCGTCACCATCAGTTCAGCCGGTGTTGCCGGTGTGGGTGGCGGTGCGACTTTTGCTGCATTGATTGTCCTGCCAGCAATGGGCTTGCCTGTCACACTGGTTGCGTTACTGATTTCTGTTGAGCCATTGATTGATATGGGCCGTACTGCCTTGAACGTTAGTGGTTCAATGACCGCAGGTACTGTAACCAGTCAACTGATGAAACAAACCAATAAAGAGATACTGAACAGTGACGATGACGGTGATTTAGCTCATCAATAAAAAAGCGTTTGTCACATCATAACGAAAACAAAGCCAGTCATTTATGACTGGCTTTTTAATGCTAATTTGGGCCGTTCACCCAATCTATTGAGCTCACGTTATAGCAACGCTTTTGCTTGGATAACCAATAATGCCTAGGAACGATATTTCTCGACCAGTGCCTGAGCGATAGCTTCCGTTTCAGCGTCCGGATTGCCACTGAAATCTTGTGCTCTGAAATGCATTTGGAAGGCAATGATAATCTGGCGGGTCTCTTCATCCAATATGCCACTCTGTGGAATTTTATAGCCATATTTGGCCAGTGCTTTCTGAATAATAGGGACCGAACCCAAATCGCTTTTATATCTGCCATTAAGATATTTACTGACAGTTACATCATCTGGCCAAGCACCGACACCTTTTTCCGCCAACCGTTTCCACGGGAATAATGGGCCAGGATCGGATTTTCTGAGGGGGGCGATATCGCTATGTGCAACAACAGCTGTCGGTGCAATGTCATAGCGCTCTACGATGTCCTTGGTGAGGTGCTCAATCAATTCAATCTGTGATTCATTATAAGGATACCAAGTACGCCCTAACATCTTCTCAGTGAAGCCCTTATTGACGATTTCGATACCTATCGAAGTATCATTGAGGCTATTACGCCCTTGCCAATCACTCACGCCTGCATGCCAAGCTCTTTTTTCCTCAGGAACCAATTGCAGTACCACAGGTTTCCCATCGACATTATCAGGGTGTGTTTTTACCAAATAATGCGCACTGACATTCCCCTCGGTCAGCACTTTGAGCGATCCCGCGTCATCCAAAGCGGTATAGTGCAGGACCAAAAAACGCACTCGCTCATTTTGAGCTACCGAAGGATAGTTGGTATCAATCTTATAATCACCACGGTCGATCAATTTATGTGGCTGGTGATTTTGCGTGCTGCTACACCCGGCCAATAGTAGCAACAGCCCCGCACCAAATACCATTCTCATGCTTAATAACTCCGTCACTATTCTTCTCCCTAAAATATGATTAAGCACGGCTATAGTGGCCCAACTAAATTAAATGACTGCTAAACAATATAATTAAATAATGCCGAGTAATCTCCAATAATACTTAGCACTAATATTAGTGTTTTAGTCATAAATATGTACACAAAAAATGATTATCAGGATCATCAATGGTTTCACACGCTATCTAGATGGGCTGCTGGTGCGGGGGGAACGTCTACCTACTCATATCTTACGTACCCGTATTATTGTCTTCTTTTTTTACTTCACTCGAGCCTATCACTGGGCAGTATCAATAAAAACGGCCCCAAATTAAAGGGGCCGTTTAGTATGAAAGGGATAAATAGTTATAATTAACAGCTGATTAAAACATCCAATAATTATACGGTATTTACCCTATTTATCGATTCAATCAGAAAGGATAATCGCGATAGCCCATCTGTTCAGAAATATTACGTGCTGCACGATGCAATAACTTAACAATATGAGTCTTGTTCTCTTCCGAGAAGCGCAGCGTTGGGTATGAAATACTTAACCCCGCAATCACAACACCGAAACGGTCGAACACAGGCACAGCGATACACCGCAAACCTTCTTCTTGTTCTTCGATATCTTCGCCGAAACCTTGCTCACGCACGCGATCTAACACTGGTAGCAATGCTGCTGGACCATCAAGTGTGTATTTGGTACTACGCGTAAATTCGATATGAGATAAGATTTCTTCTACTTCACCACGATCGCGCCACGCTAAGAGCACTTTACCGATAGCAGTACTGTGCAACGGATTACGGCGACCAATGCGCGAATGCATCCGCAGGTTATACATAGAATCAATTTTATGGATATAAACAATGCTGTCTTCATCCAATGCACCCAAGTGAATAGTTTCACGAGTTTCATTAGAGAGTTCACGCATTTGTATATCCGCGCTACGAATCAAATCAACATTCTGTAACGCTTTAGCCCCTAACTCAAATAACTTCAATGTCAGGGAATACTTCTCTGATTCGCCTTCCTGTGCAACATACCCCAGAGATTTCATAGTCTGGAGAAATCGGTAAACTGTACTCTTAGGCATCATTACACGCTGAGAAAGTTCGGTAATACCTATTTCCCGCTCTTCACCCAGAGCTTGTAAGATGCCAAAAACTTTCAGAACCGACGACACAGAGTCGGGCTGTTTATCTAGATCTGCAATAGCCATTTTTTAGTTACCCTACTCAATATTCTGCGTTTCGTAAAACGATATGTTTTAAAAAAAATAGAACAGTGGTTTTATTATAAAGGGAAGTCACAAGAGTGTGCAATAAACCAATGTGAATAATCGGATAAAAGCCTTGCAGACAGCAAATTAGCCTCTTTCCATGAAAGAGGCTAGTGCATAATTTAACTATTGCCAGACAGATTCAGGCAAAGTGGCCAAATATAATGCTGGTTTGCCGTGGACATCCGAGGTAAACAGAATTTGCTTATCATCAGGTGTAAAGGAAGGATGTGGATGCGTGACTTGGCGATCACCTTCAAATACTTTCCACGAAGTATCGTGGCGAGCCACACGATGCTGAGTACCATTTTTCATGTTGAAAACATACAAGAACGGATCGTTTTCAATCTTGTATCCACTGTCGTCCTGTACGTCGACTGGCGCATCTGAACCATCACCAACCAACAAAGTACCATCGTAGTTGCTCATCAAATGAGAACAAGCTGGCATCTTGGTTAATTGACGATTCTCCAGTGTTTCAGGGTCTACGCTGTAGATAAAGCGATCTGGGCTGCTTTTCAGGTAAGAAACATACACCAATGCAGAACCATCTGGTACCCAGAATTCGTGGGTGCAGCTTTCGCCTTCTGCATGAGTCTTCACTTTACGCATATTGCTGCCGTCTTCGTTGATCAACCACATACGGGCATCAACCAAATCGTGCGGCCCTTCGTGGCAGAACGCAACGGTATTATCGTCGTAAGGACGGTAAATTGGGTGACCTAACCACTGATTTTCCTGCAAAATCACGGTTGATTCACCGGTTTTTAGATCAACACGCATGAGTCGGCAACACGGCTTAGTGAAGTAAAACTCGTGGAATTTCTTCCAGTCAGTCAGTGGTTGCCAATCTTCACGTTTTATCTCAATACCCACTAACTTCGTGCAATCAGAGTTGGCGACCCAGGTGCCGTAACCGACCCATTCTTCTGGTACTTGATAAACGGCTCGCTCTTCCAACGTATCAAGAGAGACACGCATCAGATTGCGGCCATCTTTCACATAAAACAGTGCATCATCTTCAGGTGACAGGAAACCACCAAAGGTATTGTCGCCACGCCCTTCAGTCAGCTGCGTTGCCACCTGCGTGTTCAGATCCAGCAAGTAGTAGTTCCATGGGCCATCAAAAGCACCACCGAACAACAACTTACTGCCATCACGGGTGAAACACTTTTGATAGAAATAGTTACGGTGGCAAGTCACATCAGGAGGCGTCAGACGTGTCACTTGTGCACCGGTAGAGGCATCCTGATAAGTTTCAAATGTCAGGGGGATTTGTTTACCTTTGGCCATCCGGAAAGTCCTTAAATCGTCAGAGAATTAAAATTTTGCCCGCAGGCTAACCTGTTCGGCTAATATTATCTCACATTATAGAAACGATGTTTCATTTTTCCGTGATCGCAGTTCTATTTTTACTGATTACTGCAAATTATCGGTGTTATCATGCTGTTAATTTGCCAAGAGAGACAAAATATAACATTGATATTTGAGAATTGCCCACTGGCGAGGATGCATTCATCTGCAATACTGGTTAGCATATAAATACTTCATTTATGACTATTTTATAGACGAATTCTTATGACTGCTCCTGTCACCGATGGCTTACCCGTTCCTCAGCGCTACGCAGCGATAGCCGTCATCGCTTTGGGTATTACCATTGCAGTGCTTGATGGTACTATCGCCAATGTCGCTTTGCCGACCATAGCTCGTGATCTCAACGCCAGCCCTGCCACATCCATATGGGTCGTCAATGCCTATCAACTAGCCATCACTATCTCTTTGCTATCGATGGCCTCTCTGGGCGACATTATTGGCTACCGTCGTGTCTATCAAGCCGGTTTGCTGGTATTCAGTATTACGTCTCTGTTCTGCGCCCTTTCCGACTCATTATGGACGCTGACATTTGCCCGCGTGCTGCAAGGATTCGGCGCAGCTGCGTTAATGAGTGTCAATACCGCGTTGATTCGCATCATTTATCCCCGTGCGCAGCTCGGTCGAGGTATTGGTATTAATTCGGTCATTGTGGCTGTCTCAGCCGCCGCAGGCCCTACCATCGCCTCTGCTGTATTAGCCGTTGCCTCCTGGCAGTGGTTATTTGCCATTAACGTTCCCATTGGGCTGCTAGCGTGGGGATTGGGGATGAAATATTTACCGGCAAATAATACGAAGAGCAATGGTAACCGCTTCGATTTCAATAGCTCTATTATGAATGCCCTGACATTTGGTTTGCTGATCATTGCCATTAGTGGCTTTGCTCAAGGCCAAAGTGCAACTGTGATTGCGGCTGAAATTATCGCACTACTGGTCATCGGTTTCTTCTTTGTTCGCCGCCAACTCAGCCAACCGTTTCCTCTGTTGCCGGTTGATTTATTGCGCATTCCAATTTTCGCGCTTTCGATAGGTACGTCGATTTGTTCTTTTGCTGCCCAAATGTTGGCGATGGTGGCGCTCCCCTTCTTCTTACAAAGCGTGTTAGGACGTGATGAGGTCGCAACAGGTCTACTGCTGACCCCTTGGCCATTAGCGACGATGGTTGTCGCCCCTATCGCTGGACGATTGGTTGAACGGTATCATGCGGGGTTATTAGGTGGGATTGGTTTGGCCGTTTTCGCCAGCGGGCTATTCCTGTTGGCTCTTTTGCCCCAAAATCCGACAGACTTGGATATTATTTGGCGAATGATGCTGTGTGGTGCCGGATTTGGATTATTCCAGTCACCAAACAACCACACGATAATCTCTGCTGCGCCGCAACACCGTAGTGGCGGTGCCAGCGGCATGTTAGGCACTGCCCGCTTACTGGGGCAGACCTCTGGTGCCGCATTGGTCGCATTAATGTTTAATCTCTTCTCAACAAATGGGACGCATGCATCACTCATCTTGGCAGGCTGTTTCGCCAGTATCGCTGCATTAGTGAGTCTACTTCGCGTCAGTCAAAAGCGGAGTTAACACCGTTTTAGTGGCTTCGATAATAAAAAACCCCGCATAATATTGGCGGGGTTTTTTGTCTATTCAGATGCTGGCAGTTACTTCAGGTACTGGCCAGAACGCAACGCTTCAATTCGCTTATCCAGTGGCGGATGTGACATGAACAATTCGCTGAAGGTTTTAGACTTCCCATTGATGCAAAATGCCATCAGGTTACCTGCTTCTTGTGGCTCATAGCTGGTTTTCAACCGCTGTAGTGCCGCAATCATCTTTTCACGCCCAACCAGTTTTGCTGAACCAGCGTCAGCATGGAATTCACGATGACGAGAGAACCACATGGTGATAATGCTGGCGAGGATACCAAACACAAGTTCCAGTACCATTGAAACAGCAAAGTAAACCATTGGATTACCCGCGCTGCTCCCTTCATTATCACGATCACCAGAGAGGAACCCGGCTGCGACTTGCGCAATCAAACGTGAAATGAAGATCACAAATGTATTCACAATCCCTTGGATCAACGTCATGGTGACCATGTCACCATTTGCCACGTGGCTAATTTCATGCGCAATAACGGCCTCAGCCTCATCACGACTCATATTTTGCAATAGACCAGTACTCACAGCCACCAGCGATGCATCACGACGTGCACCCGTTGCAAAGGCATTGATGTCTGGCGCTTGATAAATGGCAACTTGCGGCATGGCAATACCTGCCTGCTGAGATTGCCGACGAACAGTTTCCAGCAACCAACGTTCAGTTTCATTACGCGGCTGCTCAATAACTTCACCACCGACTGAACGCAATGCCATCCATTTGGACATCAGCAACGAAACGAATGCGCCGCCGAAACCAAATAGGCCGGCCATGATCATCAGCCCTTGCACGCTGCTGGACTGAATACCTGTCAGGCTTAGCACCAACCCGAACACCAACATAACGGCCAAGTTGGTGAGAAGGAACAGAGCGATACGCATCATAAAAATTTATTTCCTTATTTATGTTGAATCGATAGTTTTAATCAATCGACACTGTGTTGAGCCACATCAGTATTGGTCAACTTGGTCATGAATCAAATTGCCATAGACTTGAATGATGACTCAGCAATTAATAACTGAGATACGCTGATCGTATGGGCATCTGATAAATTTTCAAGGTTTGTTAAGTTCTAAGAGAGTAAATCAACACAACTTTACAAATTTGGATACTTTTCATTACATATTTTGCTACTTTTTCGACAATCGATTGATCGCGCGCCGAAAAGAAATAAAAAAAATCCGGGCTCTCTCGAACCCGGATTCATCAGAACCATCACAAAATTACTTTGCCGCAGTTGCTTTCGCCGCCGGTGTTGCCGGTGGAGTCTGCGGTTGCGCTTTCTCTGTATGGGCAAGATCCAAGGCAATATGGACCGTTTCATCAAGATAAGGGTCTGGCTCTTGATAGTCTTTTGGCAAATCATCCAATGACTTCAGTGGCTTTTTACCTTCACGTTTAAAGCGCTCGTTTAAGCGTTCTAAGCGTCTTGCATCGTCATCATGGTTCTCTTTTTCGCGTTGTGCGTAATTGAGAGAGACAATGTTGCGCTTCTCTTTCAGCGCTTTATAACGTTCAATATCTTGCTGAATATGCTGGAATTCAGGGTCGGCAGCGATACGTGCCGTATGATTTTTTAGCAATTCAGGCTCAAACGGTTTCAAATCGCCCGTCTTGATGTAGCTGGCAGCATTAATGCTGTCCCAAGGCAAAGCGTTATCTTCGAAGCTTTCACCGGTTTCAGCCGGATCGACACCCGTTGGCATCACGATATCTGGGGTGACCCCTTTACGCTGAGTACTGCCGCCATCTACCCGATAGAATTTCTGGATAGTGTATTGCAGTGACCCCAACGCCGGCCATTCAGGGCGCAACATCTGATCGTAAATACGATTCAGCGAGCGATATTGCTGCACGGTCCCTTTACCAAAGGTCGGCTCACCAACAATCAGCGCCCGGCCATAGTCTTGCATGGCAGCGGCGAAGATTTCAGAAGCCGAAGCACTGTAGCGGTCAACCAAGACCACCAGCGGGCCTTTGTAGTAAACAATACCATCAGTATCGCTGTCTTCACGCACTTTGCCGTTGTTATCCCGCACCTGAACGACAGGGCCACTTGGAATAAATAGACCGGAAAGCGACACAGCTTCGGTTAACGCCCCACCACCGTTGCTACGCAAGTCAATGATAATACTACTAACATTCTCTTTTTCCAACTTCTGTAGCTGCACCTTAACGTCTTCAGTCAGGCCAACATAGAAGCCGGGAATGTCCAGAACGCCGACACGCTCTTTGCCGATGGTTTTCACCGACATTTTCACCGCACGGTCTTCTAGACGAATTCGTTCACGGGTCAACGTAACAGTACGTGGCTTAGTCCCTTTACCCGCAGGTAAAATCTCCAACCGCACTTTACTGCCCTTTGGCCCTTTGATTAGCGCGACGACATCATCGAGACGCCAACCAATCACATCGACCATTGGTTTACCCGCTTGACCCACACCAATCACCCGATCACCCACGGCGATAGTCTTACTTTTCGCCGCTGGGCCGCCCGGCACCATGGAGTTGATTAAAGTGTAATCATCATCCATTTGTAGGACAGCACCGATACCTTCCAACGACAGGCTCATTTCGGTATTGAACTGTTCAGTATTACGCGGAGACAAGTAGTTAGTATGAGGGTCAATTTCGTGGGCAAACGCATTCATAATCAGTTGGAAGACATCTTCACTGTTACTTTGCGTCAAACGCTTAATCGCCGCTTGATAGCGTTTGGTCAGCGTTTCTTTGATTTCTTTATCCGTTTTACCGGTAAGCTTCAAATTCAGCTGATCATATTTAACTTTTGCGTCCCAAAGCTTATTTAGCTCCGCTTCGCTGGTTGGCCAAGGCGCTTTACCACGATCAATATCAATCGTGTCATTGCCAGTAAATACCATCGGACGGTCTAATACTGATAATGCATATTGATAGCGTTCAAAGCGGCGTTTTTGCGCCAAATTGAATAGCGCGAAAGGCGTGTCTAACTGGCCGGATTTTAACTCATCGTCCAGCGAATGTTTTTTATCCGCGAACTGGGCCACATCTGATGCTAACAACACGTTGTGGCTGTAATCCAACATGTTGAGAAAGCGATCAAATATTTTGGCTGAAAACTGATCGTCCAGCGCAAACTGGCGATAGTGAGAGCGAGTGAAGCGCGATGTTACGCGCTCACTCACAGTTGCATGCTCAGGTTCCTGACGCAGTTGAGGAATTTGATCGATACGATACGTTGTCGTATCGGCCGCGTAACTCGCCCCCGCCAGTAACAAGCCTGCGATTGCTGTTAGTCTGACAAATTTGTTCATGCCTAGGTTGGCCTCCGTATCAGAACTGCAAGTGTTCTGCGCGTACAATCATCGCCAGACCGGAAGATAGCTGCACCCGTACGCCATCTTTAGCGATTTCTAATACGGTTGCGTCCATCGCGCTCTTACCTGCTCTGACTTTGATTTCTTGACCAATTTGCAGTTTAGAGATATCTGTGACCGGCACAGGGCGTGGCTGGTTTTCCTCGGCCTGTGGACGAGGTGGCCGAGCCTGTTGTGGGCGAGGTGACTGACGAGGCTTGCGGTTTTCCACAGCAGCACCCGCTTCACGACGCGGCGCAGGTTTTTTACCTGCCGGACGTGGGCGACGTGGCGGCTCTGGGGTTTCACCCGCAGCAATGGCAGCTTCGCGCTTTTTAGCTTGTTGTTCAGCACGTTGTGCTTGAACACGGGCTTTCGCCTCTTCCAGCTGTTTGCGGGCATGTTCGACATGTTGCTCTTCCAGCACACCACAAGGGTTGCCGTCCAGATCAACACGTTCAGCACCGACTTTGACCCCATAAAGATAACGCCAGCTTGAGGTGTAGAGACGCAGCGCAGAACGCAATTGCGTTTTGCTTAAATTCTCTTCCCCCTGAACACGTTCGACCAGATCTTGAAAAATACCGATCTTGAGTGGACGTGCTTCGCCTTCGGCGGTGAAGCAAAGCGGGAACCGCTCAGCCAAAAAGGCTATGACTTCTTTACTACTGTTCAACTTAGGTTGATTTTCCATGAAATTTCCTGATTACAACGGGTTTGCCAACCAGCGCAGGCATGAACAGGCGTCATTATAATGACGCCATCAGCAATTGCCACGTTATCCGTATATCAACTTGCAGTCTGTGTGACATATTTCGCACTGTCGCAGAGTTCAAGATGCTCACAAAGCCGCGCCACAACTGAGGTTAAGCCCAATTCGTCATCTTCATCAAAGCGATCATAAACAATGCTGTCGATATCCAAAACGCCGATAATTTCGCCCTTTACCGCAATGGGGAGCACGATTTCAGCATTACTTGCAGCGTCACAAGCGATATGGCCAGGAAATGCATGCACATCAGCGACTCGCTGAACGCGATTTTCTGCCACAGCCGTTCCACAGACACCTTTACCGATTGGAATACGCACACAGGCGATTTTCCCCTGAAATGGCCCAAGAACTAACTCTTTGCCATCGATCAAGTAAAAACCGGCCCAATTTAGCCCTTCTAAGCGCTCATACAGTAAAGCACTGACGTTCGCCAAGGTGGCAATAAAATGGGTTTCACCCGCAATCAGGGAACTCATGTCACGTTTTAATTCCGCGTAGAATTCTGCTTTTTTCATTTAATGACCGTTAGAAACCTAAGAATAGCCAGCGGAAATGATTATGCTTGGCTTATATAAAATAATCACTAAATGCCCTTTGCCACAAGGTTATTCAGCATTAACAAAGAAAATGAGTTATCGATATTGATGATTTGGCCCGTTTTGCCCCTTGTTTTGACTCATTGCTCTGCTAACATCCGCGCTATTCTTTATAAACCGGTGTCGGTGTCAGGGTCTTATATATGAAGGTACATGCCATTCAACGGCCGCTCTCCACCGCTCGGGTACAGCGATGCTGCGAATGCGATGCCCTGTTTACGTTGCCGCCACTTAATGGCCTGCAGACAGCGTATTGTCCGCGTTGCAGTGCAAAGATTGCCAGTGGCCGCGATTGGTCACTGACACGTCTCACGGCAATGGCTGTCGCCATGCTTTTGCTCATGCCATTCGCGTTCACCGCGCCATTGATTTCCATTCGCCTACTGGGTACACGAATTGATGCCAGTCTGCTAGAAGGTATCTGGCAAATGAGTCGTCAGGGCGACCCGATTACCGCCAGCATGGTGGCCTTTTGCATTCTCGGCGCACCCATCACCCTCACTGCATCCATTCTCTATCTGCGCATCGGCAGCCGGATTGGCATGAATCTACGCCCTGTTTTGCTGATGCTAGAACGACTCAAAGAGTGGGTCATGCTAGATATATATCTCATCGGGATGGCCGTGGCCTGTATCAAGGTCAAGGAATACGCTGATGTGATGCCTGGTGATGGATTGATAGCGTATCTAGCACTCACCTTACTGAGTATATTGACGCTGGTGCACCTGAATCTGGAACAGCTATGGGAGCGGTTTTATCCGCAAGAGCAGCCCCCAGGCCCACGAGAAACATTACGTATCTGCTTATCATGCCATTACACCGGTCATCCTGACGAACAAGGCCGTTGCCCACGTTGCCATACCCCGTTACGCCATCGCCGACGCCACAGTATTCAAAAAACTTGGGCGGCGCTAATCGCCTCGATAGTGCTGCTGTTGCCTGCTAACCTATTACCTATATCAATCGTTTATGCCAACGGTACGCGCATGGAAGATACTATTTTCTCCGGCGTCGTTTCTCTGGCTTCATCGGGCAATCTGCCCATTGCCGCAGTGGTCTTTATTGCCAGTGTGCTGGTGCCATTCACCAAAATCATTGTTCTCATCACATTACTGCTGAGTATTCATTTCAAGACACAGCACAGCTTAAAAACCCGTATGCGTTTGCTACGGTTGATTACTTGGATTGGCCGCTGGTCAATGCTGGATCTCTTTGTTATTGCGTTAATGATGTCGCTGATTAATCGCGATCAGCTCCTCTCCTTCACTATGGGGCCTGCAGCCTTTTATTTTGGGTCTGCGGTCATTTTAACTATTCTTGCTGTCGAATGGCTAGATAGCCGATTGATTTGGGATGCACATGCAACAGGAAACGCCGAGTACACCGACTGAGGCACAAGTTAAACATAAACGCCGGATATCGCCTTTCTGGTTGCTGCCCTTTATTGCCCTACTGATTGCGGGTTGGCTGGTTTATAACAACTGGCAAGAGCGTGGCACTGAAGTCACCATTGATTTCCAATCTGCTGCTGGCATTGTGGCGGGTCGCACCCCCATTCGTTATCAAGGTGTCGAAGTGGGGATGGTGCAATCCATTAATCTTGATGATGACCTGCGTAATATTAAAGTCACCGCCAGCATCAAGAATGATATGGAAGGCTCCCTGCGCGAAGGTACGCAGTTTTGGCTTGTCACGCCGAAAGCTTCTTTAGCTGGAGTTTCTGGCTTAGATGCCTTAGTCGGTGGGAATTATATCGGGATGATGCCGGGCGAAGGTAAACCGCAAAGCCATTTTACGGCACTGGATACCCAACCTAAATTCCGCATGAATACCGGTGAGTTGATGGTTCATCTCCATGCACCTGATTTAGGTTCACTCAATAACGGCTCTCTGGTTTACTACCGTAAAATTCCGGTAGGTAAGGTTTACGATTACAATATTGCGCCTGATAACAACGGCGTAGTGATTGATGTTCTGATCGATCGTCGCTTCGCCAAGTTGGTCAAAAACGATACGCGATTCTGGAATGTCTCCGGCTTTAAAGGTGATTTCAGCCTCAGTGGCGCATCGGTTCAGATGGAAAGTCTGGCGGCACTGGTCAATGGTGCTATCGCCTTTGACTCACCGCAAAACAGCCAAGATGCAAAACCCGATCAACCATTCCAGCTTTATCCGGATTTGGCACATAGCCAACGTGGCGTGGCAATAACCTTAGATCTACCCAATGGAAACAGTCTAAGTGCGGGTCGAACACCGCTGATTTATCAGGGCTTACAGGTAGGAACGTTAACCAAAATGACGCTCCAACCGGACAGTAAAGTCACCGGTGAGCTGACCATTGACCCTTCAGTGGTCGACTTGATGCGTACCGGTAGTCGCATCGAAATGAACAGCCCGCGGATTAGTCTGAATGATGCAAAACTCAGTGAGCTGTTGACCGGTAATACTCTCGAACTTATTCCCGGTGAAGGTGAGCCGCAAAAACACTTTATCGTGCTGCCGAGCAGTAAAAGCCTTTTACAACAACCCAATGTGCTAGAGCTGCAACTCACTGCACCACAAAGTTATGGCATTGATGTCGGGCAACCCATTTCACTGCATGGCATTAAAATTGGTCAAGTTCTGACGCGTGAGCTATCCGCTACGGGCGTTGACTTCACTGCCGCGATTGAAGCGAAATACCGCGATCTTGTGCATAAAGACACTAAATTTGTGGTGAACAGTCGCCTTGATGTGAAATTTGGTATTGATGGCGTCGACATTCAAGGCGCCAGTGCGCAAGAGTGGATTGATGGCGGCATTCTGATACTTCCAGGTGGAAAAGGCGAACCGCTGAATAAGTATCCACTGTATAGCAGTATTGCTAAGGCGACTGATGGCATTCTAGGTAACGCCCCCGCTACCACCCTGACATTGACGGCTAACAGCTTGCCCGATGTCCAGACCGGTTCCGTCGTCTTGTATCGTAAGTTTCAGGTGGGCGAAATTACTGATATCAAACCAAAAGCCAATGAGTTTGAAGTGGATGTCTACATTCAGCCAGCATATCGCAAGTTACTCACCGATAAGAGTATCTTCTGGGCTGAAGGGGGGGCAAAAGTGCAACTGAACGGCAGCGGTTTGACTGTACAGGCATCGCCACTCAATAGAGCACTCAAGGGGGCCATCAGCTTTGATAATCTCGAGGGGGTCACGTTGGATAAAGGGGCTAAACGCACTCTTTATAGTAACGAAACCGCCGCGCGAGCCGTCGGTAGCCAGATTACATTACGTACCTTTGATGCGAGTAAACTGGCTGCGGGTATGCCTATTCGTTATCTGGGTATCAATATAGGTCAGGTTGAGTCGCTCAAACTGATACCGGAACGCAATGAAGTCTTGGCCAAAGCCGTGCTCTATCCTGAATATGTGCAGAACTTCGCCCGTGCCGGTAGTCGCTTCGCCATTGTTTCGCCGGAGATCTCCGCCGCAGGGGTGAATAATCTCGATACCCTGTTCCAGCCCTACATCAATGTGGAACCGGGTAAAGGCAGCACTCTACGTACCTTTGAGCTACAAACCGCGACCATCACCGATTCGCGTTATCTCGATGGCTTGAGCATTATTCTTGATACGGCAGAAGCGGGGTCGTTGCAAGTTGGCACACCAGTGCTATTCCGTGGGCTTGAAGTGGGCACAGTGACAGGGTTCAATTTGGGCGCGATGTCTGATCGGGTGCAAGTTTCTCTGCGCATTAGCCAGAAATTCCAGCAGTTGGTACGCCAAAATACGGTCTTCTGGCTGGCATCAGGCTATAACCTTGAATTTGGCTTAACGGGTGGTGTCGTGAAAAGTGGCACCTTCCAGCAATTCATTCGTGGCGGTATTGCCTTTGCAACGCCACCGACCACGCCTCTGGCACCGAAAGCCAACGTCAATCAACACTTCTTGCTTAACCCCGAAGAGCCGAAAGATTGGCGAAATTGGGGCACCGCAATCCCACGTTATTAAAGCGAATTCAGGGCAGTTGTGTTTAACTGCCCTGAACGTTTTTGTCGCAGACCTCTAGCACGCATTGCCGCAACCAGCGATGCGCCTGATCGGCATCCATTCGCGGATGCCATAACATTGACACAGTAATATTTGGTACAGTTATCGGTAATGGGAAGCTGTACATTCCGCGGCGTAAATTCAAGCTGTGGCGTTCAGGTACTGTCGCCACCCAATCTGAATCTTTCGCCAATGCCAATGCCGCCGATATCCCATCAACCGAGGCCACCACCTTGCGCGTCAATGCCAGTAATTGCAGCGCGTTATCAACCCCGCCTTTGTGGCCCTGACGCCGCGAAATCATAATGTGGCCCTGAGCGGCGTAACGATCAGCCGTTATTTCTCCGTCACTCAAGTGATGTCCAGCCCGTACAACGCCAATAAAATGGTCGCTAAATAATGCCCGACTGCGTAATTCAGGGCTGGCCGATATCCCCACCACACCGGTTTCCAAATCCACCACACCATCGCGAAGTAATGTACTGTCTTTATTCAGTTTTTGCATAAATCGTAACTGTACCCCAGGGGCTTCTTGGTGTATCCGCTTGAGCAAGGCCGCACCGAAATTTTCAACAAAGCCATCACTGGTGCGCAGCGTAAACACACGGTCTAACTGCGCCAGATTCAATTTCTCTGCGGGCCGCAAAACTGATGTTGCATCCTGAACCAATTGGCTCACTTGCTCACGCAATTCAAGCGCTCTTGGGGTGGGGACTAACGATCGCCCCGCTCTAACCAGCAAGGGATCACCCGTCGTTTGGCGCAATCGAGCTAATGCTCTGCTCATCGCTGATGGGCTTAGCCCCAATCGGTGAGCCGCACGAGCCACGCTGCCTTCCGCAAGCAACACATTCAGTGTCATTAATAAATTCAGATCAGGTTTTGTCATCCATTCACTCTAGCACAAAGGCGCATGACATAGCGTCAAACGCACTAATAAGCTGCATCTCATGCGTCTTCCGCCACATCACACAATGAAATACGCTTTTAGTTCCTTCCTTCAGGTACTGATATCCAAATGAAAAATGATACCGACAGCATTGATATAACCGTTTTCGATAACCTCCAATCACGACAAGTCATGCTCTGCCTCTCACTGCCGATGCTACTTTCGTCATTAGCGACCAGCATTGCCAATGTGGGCTTGCCGACGTTAACGCAGGTATTCAATGCTTCATTTCAATCAGCCCAATGGGTAGTTTTGGCCTATTTGCTTGCCATTACCACTTCGTCCATCAGCATTGGGCGAATGGGCGATCTCATCGATAAGCGTGTCCTGCTGAAAACCGGGATCGGGTTATTTACGCTAGCCTCGCTAGGATGTGCGCTGGCCCCCAGTATCGAAGTATTAATTGCTGCCCGCGTGTTACAAGGGTTAGGGGCTGCCACCATGATGACGCTCTCGCTGGCATTGGTTGGGGAGACCATCAGTCAAGCAAAAACGGGGCGCGCTATGGGGATGCTCGGCACCCTTTCGGCTATCGGCACGGCTCTGGGGCCATCACTCGGCGGCTTGCTCATTGCTGGATTTGGCTGGCCCGCCATGTTCTTGATCATGATCCCATTTGGGCTCATGGCGTGGTTGTTAGTATCCCACTATCTCCCCCTCCCCACCTCGGAACCTAAAACCCGTCAGCCCTCTGGCGGATTCGATCTACTCGGCATGTTGCTATTAGGACTGACGTTGGCCCTTTATGCACTTGCCATGACACTCGGGCACGGTACGTTCAGCGCGCTCAATGGGATGCTCCTATTGGGTTCGGTCATCGGCACCGTCTTATTTGTCTGGGCTGAAAAAAGCGTGGCATATCCGTTAATTCAACTCCCATTGTTACGCCATTCCGGCATAGGTGGTGGGCTGATCATGAGTACATTAGTCGCCACAATGATGATGGCCACCTTGGTCGTTGGCCCATTCTACCTTTCGCAAGCGTTGAATTTGCCGGCTCAATGGGTGGGGTTGGCCATGTCAGTTGGCCCTGCGGTCGCGGCTTTTTGCGGTGTGCCCGCGGGCTATCTGGTGGACAAATGGGGGGCGAGAGTCATGGTCATCGCGGGATTATCCGCGCTCACGCTTGGGGCGGGTATTTTGACATTAGTATCAACGACTGCGGGAGTCTTGGCCTACGTCGCGCCAGTCAGCCTAATGACCGCAGGCTACGCTATCTTCCAAACAGCAAACAATACGCTGATGATGACCGAGGTCCGAGCAGATCAACGAGGCGTCGTTTCCGGCATGCTAAACCTTGCGCGTAACCTTGGTTTAATTACGGGCGCAGCTGTCATGGGCGCTATTTTCGCGTTTACCAGCTCATCTCGCCACATTCAGCAGGCGGCCGCCAGTGCCATCAGTGACGGTATGCAAGCCACTTATACCATCGTCATGTTATTGGGGGTTATCGCGCTGTGGATTGCCATCAGATATTCAAAAAGCAAAATTAACCATTAACCGAAGGCCCAATACTCTGCCCTCTGTGATTATTATTCGGCTGAATTGATTCAAGCGTTCATTTTACCGCCTAAAACATCAATTTACCTTCTCTATAAGCAGTAAGGGATTTTTGTGTTATTACCAGTCCAATAGGAAATAAATGATAAAAATGAGATTGATAAGCCCTTTTTTGATTAATTTTAAACACTTTCCGAATCTTACTGCTATTAATTAAATGTCTAGAGTTTGTCATGTTTAATAAGCATATATCAGTTGCGCTACGTTATTGGCTCAACACCTCTTCTAGATAGTCTGGCTGTAAATTATATGATTAAGGAAGAAACAATGAAGAAACCCTTACTTATTATCGGTGCAATGGTCGTTTTACAGTCAGCTCCACCAGCAGAGAGTGCGGGTACGATAACGGGAACCTTAGGGGTATCTCTCACCATCATTACTGGATGTTATATCAATGATGGGACTGCGCCGGGTGGATTAACGAATCTCGGCACCGTTAACTTCGGTTCAGTGCCAAGCCTAAATGTTCGCATCCGAGCCCCTTATACCAATACGGCCAGTGGCACGCTGAATTTATACTGTAGTGCCGGTACGGCCTACAGTATTGGTATAGATAATGGCGCTCATGCTTCTAGTGGCCAACGCCGCATGGCTGGCGGAACATCAGAATTTGTTAATTACAATCTGTTTAATGACAGCGCTTATACCGTTTCTTGGGGAACATCTGGAGCTGGCCTGCTGACAGGTACGGCAACCGCAATAGCCACCCCTATTCCACTGGCTATTTATACCGAGGTTCCCGTACAGACAACGCCGAGTGTCAGTACCTATACCGACACAGTCAATGTGACTGTCACTTGGTAAAGGAGAATGACACCAAGGTGCAATCCGGATAACTCGCTGACAATTGGCAAAAGGATGGCATTTTTAGGGCTAGCCTTCAGTTTGTTATTGCTGCGGGTATATCCGGTTCATGCTGTATCCAAAACCGCCAATATCACGGTCACCGCCACTTTAGTGCCAACCTGCATTGCTGGCACGCTTGTCGGGGGTGTCACTAGCTTTGGCAACTTAAACTTTGGCTCTGCTAGCGTCCTCAATCTCCCAATCTCAGTGACCGGGCAGACCAATAATGGGGCCATTTCTGTTCAATGCAGCAATAAAACCAGTTTTTCCGTGTTACTCAATGGCGGGCAAAGCGGCAATGTCAGTAGCCGCTATCTGATGGGCGGGCCAAGTAACCAGCATGTGAATTACAACCTGTATACCGATGCGGCTCATAGCCAAGTTTGGAATAACACCGTGGGCGTTGCACAAATTGCCACGGGTCAACCCGTATCCCTCATTGTCTATGGGCTGATACCGGCACAAAGCACGCCCGCAGCCGGGGTTTATACCGATACCATTCAAGTCACCATTAATTGGTAGGGAGGTAAAGATATGACATACAAATGTTTCACCCCTACCATCGCGAACATTCTGGCGCTTATCTTATTCAGCCTCTCTATTGCGAGCAGCCATAGCGAAACCCTTAATAGTCCTTTTGCCGTTAGAGCCACCATTTTGTCGGGTTGCATTCTCGGCAGCGGGACAACTGACACCACAAGCTTTGGTTCGCTCAACTTCGGCAACGTCTCTTCATTGGCAACCGCCATTAACGTCGCCTCTAGTCAGAATGCTGGTTCCATCGTCATTCAATGCAGCGGTACGCCTAACATTACGCTTGCCCTCAATAGTGGCGCTAATGTCACGGGCAGTATTTCATCCGGTAGGCGGCTACTCAACAGCACCACCGGCGAGTACCTGCTGTATCAAATTTTTCAGGACAGCGCTCGCAGCATCATTTGGGGAAATGGCAGTAATGGCGGCACGACAAAAGTCATTGCGGGTAATAGCCAACTGCAACAAGTTATTTTATATGCACAGCTTTTTGCCAGTAGCACTCTACCGACTGCTGGAACTTATACAGACACATTATTAGTTACCGCCACTTATTAGGCGGTCATGACCTTTTATTGAAATGGCACGATGCCAAGGAGTCACCATGACAAAATTAACGTTACTCTCATCGGTGTTTGCATTAGCCAGTGCGCTAGTTTCTCAACCACTTTATGCCGCAGCCTCTGTGCTGATCTGGCCGATTGATCCGGTGATAGGCAGTGACGATAAAGCCACCGCACTCTGGTTGGAAAACAAAGATAGCCAACCTGTTTACTTACAGGTCAGAGTCCTCGAGTGGCAGCAAAAAGCAGGAAAAGACGATTACAACAGCCAAACAAGCATCCTTGCCAGCCCACCGGTCGCGACGATTTTGCCGGGTAAACGCCAACTCATCCGCTTGATTAAAAATACTCAGGTTCCTGCGGGGCAAGAGCAGGCCTTCCGGATATTGATTGATGAAATCCCACGCAAAGATCCTAACGAAGACGCCCCTACACCGTCGCTGAATATGGGGTTGAAATTCCAGATGCGCTATTCAATTCCACTGTTCATCTATGGTGCAGGCTTGAAGCCTGAAAATGCCAATAACCCAGAAACGTTTTTCCCACTGAATCTGAGCTACAGGTTGATCAACGACAGCGGTGAACAATGGTTATCGATTCGTAATCAGGGTCATACCCATGCCCGAATATCTCAAGTCAGCTTACAAAATAAGGCAATCAATAAAGGCTTGATGGGATATGTATTACCCGGCAATGAAATGCGTTTCTCTGTACCGAAAACAGCCAATGAGGGGCAGTTAACCGCCTTGGTGAACAGTAATACCAAGCCCATCGTTATCCCACGTCAGTAGATGCATCTGAATATAAGGTGGCAAGTGATTTATGCGCCGAGGTGGCATTGAGAGACAGGCATAACAGCAAATACGTTAGGGTTTGGGATGATGATCAAATTGAGGCTTTCGCCATTATTGGCATTGATGTATAGCTCAATGATATTCCCTGTTTTTATGCCATTAATGGTTAGAGGGGATGATTTACCACCACCGCCCTCAGCAGCCGTGATGCCCGATACCACACTTTATCTTGAGCTCGTGGTCAATGGTCGTCAATTTGGTGAGGCTGTGCCAGTGGTGTTTCGTGATGGGCATTATTACCTCACCCCTGAACAGCTAAAGGCCGTTGGTTTACCTGTTCCGAAAGGCGGCGTCAATGCACCAGATACCAATAGATCTGAAATCGCTGTCGATAGAATGGATAAAGTGAAGGTCACCTATCAAGGTAATAGCCAGAGATTACTCATAGATGTCCCGAGTGAATGGCTTCCTCAGCAGCAGATTAGCGCTGCCGCAACAGATGATTATAATTTGGCTAAAAGCAGCCTCGGGCTGTTATTCAATTACGATGTCTACGCCAGTCAAGGCAACAGCAGCAATTCACCCAGCAACGTTTCCGCATGGACAGAACAACGTCTATTTGACCGTTTCGGTGTGTTCAGTAATACCGGTGTTTATCGCTCCAGTTTGACCGATACAAATGACATTACTGTTGAAAAAGGTTATGTCCGCTATGACACTCAGTGGCGTTTTAACGATGAAAACCACCTACTAAGTTATAGCGCCGGAGATTTGATCACAGGCTCCCTCGCATGGAGCAGCTCAGTACGTATTGGCGGTTTACAGCTATCGCGCAACTTTACCATTCGTCCAGACTTGGTGACTTATCCACTACCCCAGTTCGCGGGTCAAGCGGCTATTCCCAGCACCGTTGACCTCTATATTGATAACTTTCGCACGCAATCCGCGACGGTGAATCCCGGTCCTTTTGTGATTGATAATGGCCCCAGAATTAATGGGGCAGGACAAGCCACAGTGGTCACTACTGATGCCTTAGGTCGGCAAGTGAGTACCTCAGTTCCATTCTATGTTGCCAGTGAGTTGTTAAAACCCAGCCTATGGGATTTCAGTATTTCAAGTGGCGTGCTTCGCCAAAACTATGGCATTCGTTCTAGCGACTATGGTGATGCAGTTGCCAGTGGTGTGGTTCGATATGGTGCCACGCCTTGGTTGACGCTAGAGGGCCGAGCAGATATCGCCAAGCAACTGCATGTCGCAGGCGGCGGGATGGGCTTGCGCGTTGGAAATTACGGTGTGCTAAACGGCGCGTATACCCTGAGTCAGGCAGGTGATGAGGTTCTTGGCAGTGGGATCGCACCGACTGAATTCAACACGGATATCACACAATCGACCACGACAACCCGTTATGGCGGGCACGGTAATCAGAAGTCAATTGGCTACACTTACAGTAATAATATTTTCAGTCTGAATGCCCAACGCATCATGCGCAGCAGTAATTATGGCGATTTGGCAAATTACAAAAGTGAATATCGTCAGAGTCTCCGTACTGATCAAATTACCGCCAGTGTCGGATTGGGGACTTATGGTTCTATCGGAACAGGTTATTTCGATGTTCGGGATGCATTTGGGGAGCGAACTCGCTTAGTCAACGTCAGCTATAACACCTCGTTATTTAGGAATACCAGCTTTTACCTTTCAGTCAATCGTGAACTTGGCAGCAAAGGTTATAACGCCCAGATGGTCTTTAGCATTCCACTGGGTGAATGGGGGGCGGGCAGTGTCAGTAGCGTACGTGATACGGATAATAACTGGAGCCAGAGGGTCAACTACAGCCGCGCCACACCGACTGATGGCGGATTTGGTTGGAACATGGCGTATGCCAATGGTTCAGGAACGAATAGCAGCTACCAGCAAGCTGATTTGATTTGGCGCACCCGTGCCATGGAAAGCCGAGTGGGGGTTTATGGCGGCGAAGGTGATTATCGGACTTGGGGCGAAGTCAGCGGCTCATTGGTGATGATGAATCGCGGAATTTATGCCAGTAATACCATCAATGATGCGTTCGCTTTAGTCTCTACCCATGGTTTCGGTCAGATCCCTGTCAGTTATGAAAATCAGCTTATTGGTTCAACCAATAACGATGGCTATTTACTCATTCCCAATGTGACGTCCTATTATCAGGCGAAGTTCCAAATTGACCCGATGAGTTTGCCCGCAGACATAGCCATGCCAGAAGTTGAACGCCGCCTGGCGATCAGCGAGCGCAGTGGTTATTTAATTGACTTCCCGCTAGAGCAAATTACCGCCGCAACACTGCATATTATCGATTCATCAAGTAAAGATTTACCTAAAGGTAGCCCAATACTGTCCTCTGCTCATAAAACCATTAGCTATGTTGGCTGGGATGGGATCGCTTATATCGAACAGGCACAGCCGCAAAATACGCTGGAAATAATACGGGCAGACAACGGTGCTCATTGTTCAGTGCAATTCACGCTGAAAAACAGCAAAGGCATACAAAATATCGGTACCTTAACCTGCCGATAGTGGAATACATGGAGAGAACATGACGAATGGTAAGATCATTGAAACCAATTCCCGCCCACTGGGTAACATCGTCACGATACTGAAATTACTGCCGCGATTATTACTCGCAGTGGGATTACTCTATGGTTTGTTGGTCTCTTCAGCATGGGCTGATTCTTGTACTTTCACAGCAGGCACCGTGACGCTCCCCCCCAGTTCCTCGGTGGCAACGAATACCACAACAGTCAATGCACAGGGAAATACCCCGATGGCATGTTCTGGCCTTGGTGTCAGCTTATTATCGACCTACTCTCTCTCCGCCAAAATCAGCAGCACGACGAACAATCTCAATTTGAAAAATGCGGCAGGAGACCTGATCCCCTATTCTATTTATCGCAACGGCACCTTTAGCACCCCGCTGGGGATCAATGGCATATTGGACTACAGCAGCGCAAATTTGTTGGTGATTGGCCTGACGGGCATCACGGCAAACTTACCCATTTATATCCGTACCGGCACCAATGGCGCAATAAATGTCAATATCAGCGCTGGCACTTATACAGATGTCATCAATCTGGCGTGGACCTACAATATTTGTAAGGTCGCTGCTCTAGGGGCCTGTGTTGGTGGCTATTGGACTGGCACCGGAATAGGCACTGACGTATCCACGGTGACCGTCACTCTAGTGGTCAGTAAAGATTGCGCCATCAACAGTGCTCAAGATGTCAATTTCGGTAGCTTCGCCTTGGTCGGCCAATTTAACGCTATCAGCCAAACCATTACCCTCACCTGCACCAAAGGTTCTACATTCAATACCTACGTCACCACGGGGAATAATCCGGTCACCAATTGGCAGCAAATGAAACTGACTTCATCAACGGCCACTGACTATTTACAGTATCAACTTTACCAAGGCGCTTCAGGCTCTACACTTTGGAATTCAACTTCGATGCAACCGGGAACGGGCACCGGCGCTCAGCAGTTAGTGCCTTTTCATGCGGTTATCAACCCTAATCAGAATCAACGCACACCAGGAGACTACAAGGACGACGTCAGTCTAGTACTGGTCTATTAATGATTTGAAATGGCCAGATAACCTATTTATCAATTTGTTGCCGTTAACATCTATGCGCTAATTTATGTATTTAAAGACAAAAATAATTTGTAGATAAGAATATTCCGATTGAGCTGTACTAAATCTGTCCCTGTTATACAATCTGCGGGCTTAAATAGTAGCCGACATATTTCTCGTTAAGGAAATCCGCGATTAACAGGAGTGGACCTCATGACTGATTACAATAATCGGGATAATTCAGCTGACATTAGTCTGTTAAATGAAATGAACAGCTTACGGGATATCATTGAAAACAACTCAGACTGGTTCTGGGAAGTTGATGCTTCCGGCCGTTATACGTTTTCATCCGCAAAATCCATCGAGCTCCTTGGCCGCCACCCTGATGAAGTCATTGGCAAAACGCCTTTTGATTTCATGCCACAGGATGAAGCAAATCGGGTAGGCAAAATATTTGCTGAGATAGCAGCAGCTCGGATCCCATTTGCCGGCCTACAGAATCGTAATGTCCGCGCCGACGGCAGTGAAGTTTTATTGGAAACCAGCGGCATCCCACTGTTTGATGACAATGGCGAGTTCAAAGGCTATCGCGGCATCGATCGTAATCTGAGTAATTTGCCTTATGATGCCGATAAACGCTTGGCTGAATTGGAATCGATATATTCCAATGCCCCCGCTGGCCTGTGTTTTATCGACACAACCCTGCGTTATCTGACAGTAAACGATTACCTTGCGGCGTTATTTGATAAAAACACTGTTGATGTTAATGGCCGCAAAGTCGCTGACTTCTTACCGAGTATTACGCCAATACTGCAAAGCGCTCTTCTAAGAGCATATTGCAACGAGACTATTCCCGACGCTGAATTTCAAATGCCCGATAAGCAGCAGATCTTTTTCATGCGGATCAATGCTGCCCGCTATCCGAGTGGTCAAGTCAGTGGTCTGTCCGTTGCGATGATCGACATTTCTCCCTTGAAAGAGATGGAAGAAAAACTACGTAAAAGTAAGCAGCACTATCGCAACATGGTCGAGCTGAACCCACAGATTCCTTGGACCGCGTCTCCTGACGGGATGATCACCGATGTCAGTTCCCGTTTTGAAAAAATCACCGGTTTAACCCGTAGTGAAGCGTTGGCAGATAAGTGGTTACGAACTATTCATACCGAAGATCGCCACCCAACACTGGTGAGTTGGGAACATTCACTCCAAACCAAAACACCGCTAGACGTTGAAATTCGCTTTTGTCATGTTGAGAAAGGCTGGAACTGGATGCGTATCCGCGCCTTCCCTAGCGTAGATGAGGATGGCAATGTGATGTGCTGGTACGGCACAGCGGAAGATATCCATGAACGAAAGTTACTGGAACTGAAACTGGTTAAGGCTAATCGCCGACTAGAAATTCAAGCCAGAACCGATTCACTCACCAAGTTACCGAATCGTCGTGAATTCAAGAAAGTCTTAGCCCATGAATTTATGCGCGCTAAACGTTCTAATTCCCCACTGTCGGTTCTTATGATTGATATCGATTATTTCAAGAATTTCAATGACTGTTATGGCCATATTTCCGGCGATGCTTGTCTGAGACTGGTTGCTCGGACGTTACGAAAATCATTAAAACGCACCACAGATATCGTTGCACGCTACGGTGGCGAAGAATTTGCCGCGATTTTGCCGGACACGGATCAAGAAGGTGCTATTTTGGTCGCTGAGCATATTTTGCAATCTATCCGAGCGATGGGTATTAAGCATAGCGACAGCAAATTCCGAAAAGTCACCATCAGCCTTGGTGTGACCATCTATCGTGCTCACCAACACGCAGGCATCGTTGATCAGGCAGATTTAATGCTGGCCGCGGATCAAGCACTCTATTACTCGAAAAAGAATGGTCGTAACCAATTTAATCTGGCCCAACTTCCGTGTTAACAAATTGCTGCATTTTTTAGCCGTTCCTGATGGCACTTTTCTTTAGCTCAGCTATTCTCAATAAAGTGCCAATCTGGTCATACCTCAGACCACTCAATAAAAAAGGAACTATTATGGTAAAAACTGTGGTGAAAATCAGAAGTTTCGAAGTGGATGACGCCGTTTTAGCTGCACCGCTGGAGAAAAGCGAGAATACACTCAGTATTCCCTGCAAATCGGATCCTGACTTATGCATGCAGCTTGACGGGTGGGATGAGCATACCAGTATTCCCGCAACATTAGATGGCAATGATCGGTTACTTTATAAGCAGCATTATGATCAAAATCAGGATGCTTGGATCATGAAGGTAACTTGATGATGACAACAAGAAGATCCGTCAACCTATAGCGAAAACTAATGAGAGACGGCATCTTCCTTTACTATTCGACAGGGCTAGCAGGCCAATGACTCATGAGTCAAACGCACCCGTTAGAATTTCTCTAGTAACTTAAACCGCATGCAGATCAGCATCATATCTGGTGAGAACATATCGTATTCCTCAAAGAAACGCTGCTGCGTTTTACGCCAGTAGGTTAACGTTCGATCGCCCTCACCTTCAGCCAAAGCATGCGCTTCATCCACCTGATCGAACGTTTTCAGTTCAACGTCGGTAAGTTCGACAGCACAGACCGGCTCATTTCGACCATTGACCACCACAAAGACATCGCCCGCCTGTGGAACACCTTCGTCGTCTAAAGACGCGCAAGTCGCCGTCTTAGTACCGTCCAGCACCAATGCTAATACATCATCAGCCACTTGCTCGGTATCACCAAAAGCCCAACGTTCAGCATCTTGATATTTTTGTGGGATTGTCGCCATAGTTTCATTGTTCCTATTCGTTATCTTTTTGATGCAACGCATTTTACACTTATCAATGCGAACTATCGCTCGCATCAGCATAAATTTTCGCTACTATAACTGAGTTGCGGTAGACAAATAAATCCCGCAGAACGGCGTCTCGCCAAACAGCCATGCTGAGATCAAGTAAGGACCCGAGAGTGACTAAACGTTTTCATGCTAAACATTGGAAAATGTTTGTGGTGTTATTGTGTATCTGTGGCGCACTCATGTTGCTGCGGTGGGCATCTATGATCTTTGGCTGATAACCGTCAGTTATGCTTGTCTTTAGGTAAAAATAAACAGCCACACCTCGGGCACACTAATGCCGTATTTTTCTGCACCTTTTCTGAGCTTTGCTCAGAAGCGTTGTTGCAGTCAGGGCATTTAATTTTCACATTGCTGCTGCTGACCAGCCTTTTGATGCTATCAAACAATGACATTTGTTCACCTCTCCGTTGTGTAACCTTGCTAGTTTAGGTTAACTCGCGGTAATAAACCGTGGGGTAGTCATCGTTTACTCACATTAGCTGTTCTAGGCGTACCATTTTATGGCTGATTTTCACTAGGACGTATTGTTACGGCAAGAGAGTATTGGTTGATGAAATAAATATCAGGAGAGAAAAAGGCAGTTGTCGCATTAGTGAGAGAGAACACATTCACCACGCAGCATGGCGTGCATGCTTGGCGTAGTGAAGTGGTAAGTCAGCCATAGAAAACTGTTCAACGGGGATCAGTGGTTCCATAACTCTTGGATCAACCCTCTGACGCGAACCTTGGAAGCACCCGCGACCAAGCTGATAATACGGTTAGCACTCAACGTTGAAACATCAGTATTCCATTCATCAAAAGAGTGATCGGCATAACTATCGTTGAAGACCTTTTTTATCGAGGATTCAGCTTCAGACATCTCACTGAAACTCTTAGCGTTTATTAAGCACTGAGCAATGATTGAGACTTTTTTCATGTTTTATCCTTGATTATCGGCCGCATAGTGTAGCACAATCAGCACCTCTCTGCTCATATGCTGCTTAAATTGTTTTCATTTCCATCTAACCGATTGATAAAACATCAGATTCAGTAAATCTCACTCAACATATTCCTTTCATTTCGCGCTTACTTCTATCTCCTTTTCATTTCTACACGATTAAAATCCGCCCCGCTCACCACATTGCTTCGCCATTTCACAACATTATTTCGCCACTGGGGTTCCTTCCCCACATGTGATGCTTGGCCTACTTCTGCGATAATGCTCGCCATTGTTGCACCGACGGCCGCCGCCACTGATAACTTGCATACTGCTGAAGATAATCAGGCAGCGGATCGCCACTCAAGGCTAATCGGTTGAGCATCAATGCTAGGTCAGTGTCGGCAATGCACCACTCATTAAACAGATATTTTCTGCCATCCGACAATAAGGGTTCAAGCCCCGAAATCAACTTACTGGCGGCTTGTAAGCCGTTCTCAGATAAAGGGGGTAACTTCAATCCAGCAAAAACGACCTCTGTTGGGCGCTCTGCTCGAATGGGCATAAAATCACTGCGCAACCACGCTTGTATCTCCCGCGCTCGAGCGCGTTCCTGCCTATCTTGCGGGTAAACTCTTGCATAATCCGGCGAGGGGAAACGCTCTTCTAAGTACTCAGCAATTGCCGAAGATTCTGACAGTTGAAAATCATCAATGACCAATGTCGGCACACGTCGCGTCGTGGACAACAGAGCATAAGCTGGCTGCATATGCTCCCCTTTGGACAAATTAATGGTGCTTAAAGTGAAAGGGAGTGCTTTTTCTGTCAGTGCAACAAATGCAGACATCACATAGGGACTGAAAAAATCTGCATCGCTGTATAGCGTTATCGTTTGCTGATTCATTGAGACTCCGGCGTGGTTCAGATGAAAAGCTGCGCCCTTTCCAAAACACAGCTTTCCAAGACTTAAAAACTAAAAAAAAGAAGATTATTCTGTAGGCTGCTGATCATCTAGAATCGTGAGTAAAATATCGGCATCCGGTGTTGTGATATGTTTCCCTTCCAGAAAACCGGCAAGCTTTGTTGGTGCATCATGTTCATACACTTCATAGCCATCAATTCGGTAGCCTGGGATACCATCTTGTGTACGGATATACTCATCACCATCAATGTAGTATCCAATAACACCGCTAGCATCTTCAATCTCGTAACGCTTATCAAAAGGAAATTGCTTCATCACTCATCCTAAAAAAAGTAGTGCATCTGCCTATAATGCCAATTAACAGCTATTTTATAAAGCAGTGACCACATTCATTGTCAAGTTTAGCTGAGTTGCAACCCGTTTATCCGGTCGCTGATGTTCAATATAAAACGAGCGGACAATCTTAGCGATAAACGCGCTATACTCATATAAATCCTATAAATAAGGAGAATATATGCTCATAGGATTTGTTTTATTGGTTAGCACTTGCGGGATGGATGCCTGTGAGGCTTTGCCTGTGACCGATGACATCTATGCGACTCGTCATGAGTGCATGGCAGTTGCGTTGCGTCTCCATGAAAGAAGACCTGATGTCGTATTAATCTGTGGTGAAGTTTACCGCAACGCGGGCAGTGATGAAGCAAACTGAAGCACTTCCGATATAACGTCATGCACTTAAGTGAAAATGATGACTCCGCTGTTGGCCGATGAAACTCAACACTATCAACTTTGCTGATTCTTTGAGTAACCCTAAACTCAGCCCCTAATGCAGAAAAAAGGCCCCACCGAAGTGGGGCTGATTTTATGCATCTAACTCAGTGAGTGCTAATTCCAAAGCAGGTATATCTTCAGAACTGAGTAATGGGATAAGCCTTTCTATTTCATCGTCAGAGCGATTGTAAATTTGCAGACTTAAAATCTTCGAGATAGTTTCTTCAGAGAAACGATACTTTAGGAGCTGAGCTGGATTTCCACCAACAATGGCATAAGGCGGTATATCTTTTGTGACTATACTCCCAGCAGCAATAACAGCCCCCTCACCCACGGTAACGCCAGGCAAAATCATGCAGCGCATACCCAGCCAACAGCCATCACTTAATACCGTATCCCCTCTTGGCTGATAAGAGTCTCTAATCATGCTCATAAAGGGATAAAGGCTAATAAAGTCAATCCGATGATTGTGATTCCCCCCCATCAATATCACAGCTTCTGCGGCAATACAGACATAATCGCCAATAATAAGCTGATCAATATGACCAAGCGGTTCCCATTGTTGACTAACACTGTCTCCGTGTAGATAACGGACAACTGAACTTTCAAACCCATCATCCCAACAGTCGCTATAGTAACTATGTTGACCTTTGATTAGAATATTTGGGTTTTTGACAGAAGCGTGCAGATATTCCACTTTTGACCAGTGTTTATTATTCATGACTTTTCCTTCCAATTTAAGAAAGCCATGGAACGTTTTGGTTCCGCGGCAGTGATTATACGTTCAGATAACCACTGCTATTCGCTATTCGAGGATGGAACATCAACGGACAGCAGCAAAGATTCATATTCATAAGTGCCACTTTTTAATTTATCTCAAGTGGATTGTATCATCTGACCGTTGTTTTTCCCCATGATTTTTTAACGGGCGATTAGAAATTCCTCAGGATTAATTTTTAATTCATTATCCGCGTCCTTCATGACGTTTAGGAAAGCTTTGCTTCTCATAACTCCACGTATATAATCACCAATACATAAACATATAGCCAACTGCGAGTAGTAATATAACAATACCAATGACATAGCCAATCTTGTTTGGGAAAGGCTTTTCACCCGTTTTAGACGAAGGGTCACTATTTGTCTTTCTGTTTTCTTCACTCATTATTTACCCTCACAATATGATAAAGCTTGCAGAAACATACTTAGCTATAAATATAGCAGTAGAAACGTCCAGATAATTCTTAAAGTAAAATTCGCCCGAAAATTTCAGCCAATAATCCTACCTAATCTTACAAAGTGTATGGTGATAAACCCGTGAGTAACTAGAATAACCACTACTCGCCATTCAATACCCACATTAACAATCACTTTATTTTTAGATAAGCTATTTGCTTGAATATAACCACCTGACACTGCAATTAATACCATCACATAAATTATTAGCAGAATACAACTTCACACGCTAACTTATTAACTTACACCTTGTTTATTCAAAGTTTAAATAACCATCTATTTACAGTGATATTGTACACCCGCTGATTTATTCTCAGCACTTATATTTCTCATTAAAATTTACGGGAGAATCAAAGATGAATATATTGACTGTAATCCGGAAAATTATTGTCCCAGCAATCTGTTTCTTATCTGTATTTGCTGCATTACCTTCACATGCAGCGCCATTGGAGTCCCAGAAATTTATATGTAGTGGTGCTTATGGCGATGCAACTGACTCTGGGCTATGGGACTGGACCTTTACAGCTAACAGCGAAGCTGACGCTGCCAATCAAGCAAAGGCTAAATATATGCTAACAACCCCTGGGGCTTGGGTTAACGTTTTCTTTTGCAGACCTCAGTAAATCTTATTATTAACACTATGCTGTAAATCCTCTGAGAGCCATTACGATAGTGGCTCTTATTGTTATTTCTATCTAAATTATCGAGTACGATATGACCTAAAAGAGGCTGTTCATTTCAATCCAGTCGCCCAATATATACGGTAAAGTGAGGATGGAGGATGAAATAATCAGAACCAGAGTCATATCCAATTTCTACTTCATTTTATGAGCAGTTGCTAAGCTGCTCATCGGTGTTCGGACCAGCGCCGAGACCGAGATGGTCATTGCTTCCCTCAGCGTTTTACCAGTACCACAGTAACGGCTTCGATCGGCACCTGCCTCATCAAACATAAAAGACAAAACCGGACTTAATAGCCCGGCTTGTTTACTTCTATTTTTTAGTCAGTATTAGAAGTTATATTTCACCCCTAACATTACTGCGGTATCGCTGTAGCCTTTGTTACCCACCTGCTGACCAACATTACCCCAGACATTTACCTTTTTGCTCAACTGGCCTTCAACACCCAACTTCAGTTCACCAATATTGGCAGCACCGGCTTGTTTCACCGTCATGCCATTCATCGTAGTGCCAAAGTCTTTGGTATTGTGGATCCAGTTGGCTTCCACAAACGGCTGGAATTCGCGGTCTTTACCTTTATCCTGATCAGCGTAGCCGTTCATAAAGGCTTTCATTCCTAAGCGAGTTTGAATATTACCATCACCTTCACCTGAGACACGCGTGCCATTGGCTTCTTTGTGGTCATCGGCTTTAACTCCCATCCAGGTGACCTGTGCTTTCGGTTGGATAAAGTAGCTGGCGTTTTTCGCTGCATTTTCGCCCACTTTAAAGGTATAGCCACTCTCAATCGAGGCGGTGACTCCTTTGGATTTATACTCTTCAGCCGCTAACTCCTGACCATTAACCCTGTTATTGAACCAGCTGTATTGTGCCCAACTATCGACATACAAGCCCGTTTTATCGGCACTGTTGGCATACCAGGTGCCATATACGCCAGTGCTATAACCATCCACTGAGGCGCGAGCGCTGTAGCCCGACAGTCGTGACTCAGTGGTGCTTTTGCTGTTACCGTATCCACCCATGATGCCCAGATGGAAACGATCTGCACCATTGTGGCTCCACTGGGCAATATCCCCCCCCAGTTGCATCACATAACGGTTACTTTGGGTGCGTAATTGGTCTTGTGTATCGCGAGAACGGTTATGACCGCCTTCTGTACGTAACCAGAGACTGGTGATTTTATGCTCGCCGGTCAAGGCATCAACATAGTGAGTTTCACCCAGACGGTCATGCATGCGGGTGACAAACATATTATTGGCAGCCGCAAGGTTAGCACTGTAACTGCTGGCTTCTGACCGCTCGACCATCGGTGGTGAAGGTTCGCCCGGAATGTCTGGAACGCCCGGAACATCTGGAACGTCTGGAACGTCTGGAATACCAGGTCCCGGCACACTTGTCGGGATCGAGCTTTGTAAATACCAGTTAGCTTCATTGCCGCCAATACCGCGCTCTAAGTAATAATCATAAGCCCCTGCGACAATGCGCCCGCTTTGGGTGAATTCACCCGCGGAATTGCCGGCTACAGTAATGAGTTCAATACCATTAAGAGTCTGAGCACCGCTGCCACCCAAATTGTTCACTTGTACATAGGTGTTGCCGGAGGTATTGCCGCCAATAGCCAGTTTGTCTGTAATTGAGCCGTCATCCTCCAGTACCGAATTCATATTCAGCAGGCCATTGTGACCAATATAATCGCCGATGATAGTTAAGGTGTTACCGCCAATACCGCCAAAATTCACAGTCCCGCCATTATTGAGGGATTGGAGCGTCTGGTTGTAACCATCTAAATCCAACGTCCCACCCGTATAGGTGGTGTAATCCGAAAGGGTACTGAATACATTGTCAGCACCGGCTTTAATACTGCCGCCATTAATAATGGTGGCACCGCTATAGCTGCTAGCAACAGACAATGTCAGGGCATATGGGCCATTTTGTATCAGGCTACCGGTACTACCCAGATCGAAACTCAGCAAATAATCGGCACTGCGTTGGAAAATCAGCTCGCCTTCATTTTGCAGTGGTCCAGCACCCGTAATGGTAGCCAGATCGTTGATTATTGTCTGGCCGGTAATCTTACCTCCGGCATATATATTTATAGAGCCATGGCTATTTAACGTTGTATTATGGGCTGTACCGTAGACTGATTGTCGCCCATTGTCATTTATCGTAGTGCTATTGGCCGAGCTATTACCGTAGACTAATTGAACACCACTGTTATTTATCGTGGCGTTGTTCACTATTCCGTCATCGTAGATAACCTGATACCCACTGTCATTTATGGTCGTGTTGTTGGCTATTCCGTTATTGTAGATAACCTGATACCCACTGTCATTTATCGTTGTATCATTAGCCACACCATCGCTTCGGATAATTTGATCTCCATTATTATTAACCGTGGTGCCGTTAGCAGTTCCTCCATAGACATTCTGATTCCCATAATTATTAACTGTGGTGCCGTTGGCTACCCCTCTGACATTCTGAGTCCCACTATTATTAATCATAGTGCCATTGGATATCCCTCCCACGATGACATTCTGAGCCCCACTATCATTAATTATAGTGTCATTGGATATCCCTCCCACGTTGACACTCTGCTCCCCATAATTATTAAGCGTGGTGCCGTTGGTTGTGCCACCCTCGTTGACATTCTGCTTTCCAGGAGACAAACGTGTACCACTAATGGTGGTCTCTTCGGCAATACCCCCCATTCCTATATTTTGTACATCACCAGTATCAAGAGCTTCACCGGTAACTACGCTATTAATAACTTCAGGCGTAAATGCTGCGAATGCGGGTGTGTGGCTCAACACCGCACAGATAAGAATAGTTAATACCGACATCTTGGTTTGGAGATGCTGATGTCTTGATTCCGCCCTGCAAACAAGAGTCACAGAGCGATTAGTGGGATTTTGGGAATTTCTATTCATATCTAAAAAGCCTCTGATAATAATCACTTGATTCAAATTACACTGGTGAAATAAGAAGGTTCGGCGGTAATTTACATAGTATTCCGTCGATAAATTAATTTAGATGTAGTTCTGTGATAATACTTTTAATAAAAAACAAACTTAAAATTAACATATATTAAATAATTAAAGTCCAAAAAATCCATATGCTAATCATCATGATAACACGTGCTTAATTTGCTATTTACGCACAATAAACCAACCTTCTTAGGATTAATATAAGTTGCATCTTTTTATTTGTAGGAAATATCCCAACTTAAGATGACTTCTCATGAATATATTATTCATCTTTATTTTATGAGTTGTATTGGTAGGTAAACCATCTTTGGCCATACCCATTGAGTTGCATTTGTTTACGCGGTGTACAAGCAGTTTCAAGCGCAAGTGTTTTGGCAAATACAAATGTCTGTCACGGGTTGACCACCTCCCATGCATCCATAAGGAATGCCATCTGTGATAACTGAGCGCGGTCATGGTAGTGGCTATCTTATATCCAGATGCTTGGACTCTAGGATTATGCTGCTTACAACCGAGATAGACTCTACGCTAATAGATAAAAAAAACTCAATGCTACTGATTAGCGAAACCTTAATATGTAAAAAACAATAAAACTCAATAAGATAAGATTAATATAAACAGAAAGCTATCATTGTTTAATTACTGTTTCACCACTTCTTGTAAAATAATGACCAGCTAAACACATAAAGGATTACTTTCATTTGAAAATTTCAATCATTGCAGCAACCGTTATATTTAGTGTCACTTTAAGTGGATGTGCAGTAAAAAATGACAAAACACAGTTTCAAGGTTTGGGTTTGACATATCAGTCGGATATCAAAAAGCTAGATAACGGAAACTACTTCACAGAAGTTGAAGCCGCACCTGCAGCAGGTCGGATTCATGGTGCTACTGGTACAGCCAGCAAAAAAGCGTCAGATTTTTGTCGGGTACAAAATAAGACCATGAAAGAAGTGAAAACTGATATAGATACTCATTTACTCGTTAATGGCGTTGCTCGCCTGACTTTCCAATGCGTATAAATATCGGTTAGCTTTCTTAAGTTTTTATATCTATAGGGAGCCGTTGTGAAAACGGCTCTCAATCTGCAATTATTTTTTTCCCGCATTCTGCCGCCAACTAATAACCTCACCGAGCCGATCTTTACAGATCCGCAGTGCACGTTTCAAAGCTAGCATACTTAGAGACACCACGGCTTATTCTCAGACCATTTAAGCTTGATGAACTTGTTGATTTTTATCAACTGATAAAAAAACATAGATACTGCCTCATCCACGCCTCAGAGAGTGGCTAGAATGAGGTTCTTTCAGTACTCATGCGAATGTAGTTTCACTATCTATCCGCTAATTCTACATAGAGGATAATCTCGCATGTAAAAAAGCCCCAGCGATTAACTGAGGCTTTGAGTTGGTGCTGTGATAGCTGACCTTGTAACCGTACCAACGATAATGCAATCCTTGCACCAAGGTAACTATCACAGCGACGCATAATTTACATTGTTAATATAAACAAATGTTAAACATGACAAGCTTTATAATTGTCATAGCTCACAAAACGGAAAACCGCCGCTTAATGGCGAGATTTTGATGATTATGCAATCTTCGTGACAACGTAACTATTCTTAACTCAATAATAGGTAAAACTCGTCACGAATAGCCTATGATGTGTTTTTGTATTAATTCGTACTAACTGTGACATTCTTTGTCCCCTGAATTTAATCAGATCTGACAGTTAGCGCCGAGCCGACAGCGGATTCGGTACTTTAACTCCCCATCAAACAGTAAACTGAAATTCTTTTATGATAAAAGAGTATCCGGTCAGCGACACCTTAAACCTAACGGAGCAGAAAATGAGAACGCAGAAGCGGTGCCTGGGATATGTGGCTGTAGTGGTTGACGACTATGACTGCGCTATTGAGTATTACACGGACAAGCTGGGTTTTACTCTTGTTGAGGATACGCCGCAGCCTGAGAAACGCTGGGTGGTGGTTACACCGAATCCGGAAAGCGACTGTAACATTCTACTCGCACGCGCCTCAAACGAGAGACAAGAAAACTTTATTGGCAACCAGTGCGGCGGTAGGGTGTTCCTATTCCTGCAGACAGATGATTTCTGGCGAGATTACAATTCGATGAAGACAAAAGGAGTTAATTTCTGCGAAGAGCCGCGCGAAGAGGACTACGGAACAGTGGTTGTGTTTGAAGATCTCTACGGCAACCGTTGGGACCTCTACCAGAACATGCAGAACTGAAGAGTTATACCTGCCGCGCCCTTAATAAGCGGTCGGGGGGTTATGAATAATTTTAATGACAGTATCTAACAGTAATCTCCCGACCACCAAAACATTGAAAGCAACAGATCTGGTTTATGAAGTATCCCCTCCCAGCTTTCACGAGATCCGCAGTCTGGCATCGCGGCTTTATGAGGCAGAATACAGTAAGGAATTTGCACAGAAATTGCTTGGACACAAATCGATGAAAATGACGAATGTGTACCTGGATTCACGTAAAAATGAGTGGGTTGAGATTTAGGCCGAGTATAGGATTTCGGGGAGATTTCGGGAGGAAAATAAAAACACCAATAAAATAAATTAGTTAAAAAAAGACCGAATACGATTCCTATATTCGGTCTAGGGAAATGGCTCTTGGGAGAGAGCCGTGCGCTAAAAGTTGGCATTAACGTAGGCTTACTCAGCCGTACCCTTTAAGCGTAGTCGAGCGCATGCTTTTCGCCAAGTTGATTGCAAAAGTAATTAATTACGGTTGTAAATTAATTTGCATTATAAGCATCTGCGCTGGAGAAGTACTACATAACCAATTGTTTGATATGAATTAACACTCACCAATGCCAATAAAAAAGGTCACATTACTTTTGGCATAACGTCATAGCACGCTGAACAAAGGGCTCTAAACTCATCTTTTGACTTGGATTTGCACTGTCATCAAGCAGCAATACATCTAATGGTTTCGCCAAAACATGCCCTGCTTTCATTTGCTCGGTCGCAATATCATTTAGCGGATATTGCGTTAACGTACTTGGGTTAATCACAAATAATGCATCACCTGCGCGGCATTCCAACATGACTTCTTCTCGGGTAAACGCCCATTGCTTTCCAAATTCAAACTTACTGACAGTGATAATTTTCCCAGCAGCAAAAGCATTAACTGATAGCATCAGTAAGGTTAACGCCAACACAGAACCCTTCATTTTTAATCACCCTCAAACCATTCATAGCATTGATTTTCTCGCATACTCAGCCGCAGATGCAAGCACAGAGCGATATATGTCGCCTCTATTTCCCAGACTAGACCGGTGCCATGGTCGCAAACAGGCTGACCAGCAGTAACACAGCTGCACCAAGCAAGATTTCAGTACAGCTGTTTATCACCAGCCAATAATGTGCTTTTGCAGGAAGTTTCCTTAGCATAGGGACAATCCGATAACGATTAATCAGGGCAATGAAAATCATCAACATAACCAATACCACTTTGCTGAACAACAGTATCTGATAGCTGGATGTCAGCTCAAGCTGAGTATCGCGCAACATAATTAAGCTGTTAATGACGCCCGTCGCCAATACCAATGCAACGGACAAATGCCCCCAACTTGAAAACCGGATTAAGACAGAGGTGGCTTCGCGTTTAACCATTTGATTGCGGGTATAAGCTAGGCAGATAAGCAATGGAGGAAGGCATCCTACCCAGTAACCCGCACTGATTAGATGTATGACCTGATTCGTCTGATGAATCCAGCCCAATAGACCATCGTGCATTGCGGCATGCCCTGTGAATGCCAAACTGGCTAATAACAATGCCGAGCAACCAGCCATCATCCGAAATGCAGTACGAGTTGGCCCAAGGAAGATTATCCCCATGCTCAGAACCGATAACGCTAGATGCCATTGCCACACTTGACCAAAGCGTGTCCCCAACACCGACCACCACACTGACAGTCGATAAGTATCAGCCCAGCCATCCCCCATCATGCCAGCTTGAATGGCGAGCAGACCCACAGCAGAGATAAAGGCAAGCGTTGTACTGATAATTAGCAGAGGTGACAGGCGTTTTGTGAGTATCGAAGAGAATGAACCTGATGCGAGAACAGCGGTGAATAGACTGATGCCAAACATCAGCATCACCGCCATAAAATGCAGGAAGCGACAAAGAATAAATAGTGCCGCTAGAGACATATTATTTCACAGTGAAACTGTAGGTGCCTTTTGTTTTATGGCCGTCAACCGAAACTACATGCCATGAAACATTGTATTTACCCGCAGTCAATGCGTGATCGATAGGCAGTATCAATTGTGTGTTGTTAGCTGGGTCCAATTTCAGTGCCCCTGTTTTCACGACACTATTATCTGGCCCGGTGACTTTTACACCACTGAAATTCAACTCTATTCCTTCCGAGAACCCTAACGTCAGCGCTTCTGGGGCTGAGCCGATGGTCGTATCCGCGGCGGGAGATTCAATCTTTAAATGTGCATGAGCAAGAGCTTGTTGGCTAGAGAGCCCAACAAATAGCACGATAAGAGCCGAAAGCATGCGGCATGAAGAACGTACTTTACGAATAAACATGGTATCCCTTTATCGATGGGGAGAATAATCAGTCTGCTACCAACCATATCCTATATTGGCAGAGCAAACCCCTATCAAATCCAGTCAATTGCACTACCTGTGAGGTAGGACACAAAAGAAAACGCCAGTTTCTGATTGATGATTGAAATATCACCAATAGTTGAACGATAACTAAACTCACCCGTTTGACGTTAATGCAAATGATAACGATTTAGTTATTGCAAGTCGAGAAACCAAAGGTAAACAATATGTAAATGGCGAGAAAACAATATGATGGGAGGGGGTCATTACCACTAGCATTGCGGGGCTAAACAAAGCACCGCAGCAACCTGTTCCTTCAAGGTAACCAATTGCTGCAGCGAATGTCTCACAAATCCATACTAATCGCTGAAATTAAGCCTGTGGATGGCTTTGGGCGGCCATTGTTTTTAAGTCTTTATCGACGAAGAACAATGAATTGCCACTATTACCAACCAGAGCCAATTTATCCAAGATTGATTTGAACAATTTTTCTTCTTCATGCTGTTCAGCAACATACCATTGCAGGAAGTTGAAAGTTGAATAGTCGTGAGTGGTCATTGCGACATGGGCAAGCTCATTGATTTGAGTGGTAATTAATTGTTCATGTTCGTAGGTCAATTTAAAGACATCAGCCAATGAAGCAAAATCGATTGGCGGCGCACTGATGGTACCTAAAACAGGCATAGAGCCGGTTCCGCTGAGGTACTCAAATAAACGCTGCATGTGCTGCATCTCTTCCTGAGAATGCTCTTTTAGAAATGCTGCCGCGCCTTCAAAGCCTTTATCGCTGCACCAAGCACTCATTTGTAGATATAGATTCGCAGAGTAAAATTCCAGATTCAGCTGCTCATTGAGCTTTTGTGCCATTTCTGTTTTCAACATAATAATTCCCTTCTCTTTTTATAATGCAGGTAAGCAACGATTGATGCTTGTATTATGCCAAGATAAAAACAAAATAAGAACACCCTATTCACATTATTATTATCGAAAAGAACAAAATAATGTAAGCCATTGTTTTTAATTTGATTAATAAATCTAGCATATGAGCTTAACTGTTATAAGAATCATTTACATTAACACTGAAATACTAAAAAGAATGATTCTTATTTAAGTGGAGTTTTTATTAAATAATAAAAATAAAAGTTAGATGATTATTATTCTCGCTGAGTCGAATGCCATTATCACATTTCACTTCGTTATATTCGCTACTTGCCAACACCCGCCGACTGCATTACCTTTTGCGCCATAGTCAAAACAAGTAAGCAGGAGAATACGATGGGATACAATCTGGCAGAGCTCTCTAGAGAAGAAATGGCCAAGATGAATGTTGATTTAGCGGCGTCAGGAGTGGCATTTAAAGAACGCTACAACATGCCTGTTATTCCAGAAATGGTCGCGCGCGAACAACCAGAAGAGCTGTGTGAGTACTTTTCACAACGGCTTGCCCATTACCGAATCGAGTCGAATAAGTTCTCGCGTTTGCCGTATGAACCTAAAATGAAGTCATGATAAAACGCCTGTTAGGTAAAACTACAGGCGTAAATCAATAAGCGGTTAGGATTTACGAGCAAACTTGTCCGTAGCAAGAATTAACTGATGCAAAATCCCCGGCTCATCGAATGAATGCCCTGCCCCTTCAACAAGGTGCAATTCAGCCTCTGGCCAAGCTTGCGCTAAGTCCCACGCATTTTGTGGCTGGCAAGCCATATCGTATCGGCCATGAATGATCACGGCAGGAATGTGACGAATACGCGTAACGTTATCTAGCAATTGATTATCATCATCTAAAAAACCTAAATGGGTAAAATAGTGATTTTCAATGCGCGCAAAAGCCAATGCAAAATCATCTTCACCGAAGGATGCTGAACTTTTGGTCGGCAATAAAGTGACGGTTTCACCCTCCCACAGACTCCAGATTTTTGCTGCCTCCAACTGCACCGCCTTATCTGGTGATGTCAGTCGTTTGCGATAAGCAGCGATAACATCACCCTGCTCTTCTGGCGACAAAATGGATAAAATACGTTGCCATTTATCAGGGAAGAAACGCGAAGCACCCTCTTGATAGTACCAATGCAGCTCTTTTTTACGCAGGGTGAAGATACCCCGCAACACCATTTCACTGACTCGCTCTGGGTGTGTTTCTCCATAGGCCAGCGCCAGTGTGGAACCCCATGAACCACCAAATAGCAGCCATTTATCTACACCGGCCATTTTTCGCAGCCGCTCGATATCTTCGACTAAATGCCACGTGGTGTTATTTTCAAGGCTGGCGTGGGGTTTCGAACGCCCGCACCCACGTTGATCAAACAGCAACACTTTATATTTTGTCGGATTAAACAATTGCCGATGATAAGGTGCTATTCCCCCGCCTGGGCCACCATGGATAAATACCGCTGGTTTGCCCTCAGGGTTACCACAGAGTTCCCAGTAAATCTGATGCCCATCGCCGGTGTCTAATAAACCACTGTCGTAGGGTTCATACGCTGGATAAAGTCCACGTAACTGTTCCATTATTTTCCCTGTTTCTTATTAGACATAAAGGCTATCAAAGCTTATACCGCACGTAGGGTCAACGATAAAACATCACATTTACGCCAATCAGCTCATTAATTCTATCAACTGCTGATAATTGCATCGGATCTCAATGAATAGCTCGGCGATAGTTCAGCACAGCATGTGAATTACGCGGTATCAAGAGGGGTGATGATTTAATAATACTCTTGTTAAACAATCTATTAATCGTAGTGACGGTTTATCTACTTGCAACTCCCTGCCATTAGGTGGTTAATAGGCATGCGTACCAACCTAACCGAAGGTAAAGAGAGGCAAGCCATGAGTAAGGGAATGGACAGCAAAAAGAACGCGAAGAAAAAACCACTAAAAACACCGGCTGAGAAAAAAGCTGAGAAACGCGCTAAGAAGTCATCAACATCCAGCGCAGAATAATGGTATTTTCGTCTCGTTAGCCAACCCGCCCCGAAAGGCGGGTTTTTTGTTGGTTGTTATCATGGAAACGAAGGAGATTAAGGATGTATTTTCGTGTCATCGATACTGAAACTTGTGGTTTAGACGGTGGGATTGTCGAGGTTGCTTCAATAGATATAGTGGATGGACAACTGAGTAACCCGATGAGTGACCTGGTCAGCCCGGACAGACCAATCAGTATTGACGCCATGGTGATTCACCATATCACTGAAGAAATGGTCGAGGGTAAACCAAGAATCGCTGTCGCCATTCAAAAATATCAGGGTAGTCCTTATTATGTTGCGCATAACGCCCCTTTTGACAGAGGTGTTCTGCCTGAGATGGGCGGCCAATGGATTTGTACGTTCAAGCTGGCACGTATGCTTTACCCTGATATTAAGTACAGTAATCAATATCTACGTTATGCCTTACGCCTGAATGTTTCACCGCCTGATGGACTGTACCCTCATCGCGCGTTATATGACTGCTACGTCACTGCGGCATTGTTGCAGCGCATTATGAAGGACTCAGGTTGGAACGCTGAGCAAATGGTCGAGATAACGCAGCAACCCTTGTTGTTGCAGACCTTTAAATTCGGCAAGTATCGCGGGAAAAGTATTGAGCAGATAGCCCGACAAGATCCGGACTACCTGCGATGGATGTTAGCTTCAATCACTGATTTGACGCCAGATATGCGCCATACACTGAACCATTATCTGTCGTAATTTGATTGGTGCTATCAAGCGAGGCCTAGAATAAATGCGTATTCCAAAGCGATATCTTCATAGGCTTTGAAACGGCCCGACTTGCCGCCATGACCGGAATCCATATCAGTATGGAGCAGCAGTTGGTGGTCATCGGTTTTCATTTCACGCAGTTTGGCGACCCATTTTGCCGGTTCCCAATATTGAACCTGGGAATCGTGTAAGCCGGTCGTGACCAACATGTGCGGGTAATCTTGAGCTTTAACCTGATCGTAGGGGCTGTATTGCTTAATATAATCGTAATACGCCTTCTCGTTTGGATTGCCCCACTCATCATATTCACCGGTGGTTAGCGGGATAGACTCATCCAGCATCGTGGTGACCACATCAACAAATGGCACTTGCGCGACAACACCTTTATACAGTTCAGGGGCTTGGTTAATGACCGTTCCCATCAGTAAACCACCTGCACTCCCCCCCATAGCAAAGACACGCTTAGCATCACCGTAACCTTTTTCTATCAATGCCTTAGTGACATCAATAAAGTCATTAAAGGTATTTAATTTATTGAATAACTTTCCATTTTCATACCATTGTTGACCCAGCTCGCCACCACCTCGAATATGCGCCAGTGCAAAGACAAAGCCACGGTCCAGTAAGCTCAAGCGGCTGCCACTAAAAACCGGATCCATACTGCTGCCGTAAGAACCGTAGCCATACACTAACAAGGGGTTAGCGCCTGAAACAAATTGGTCGCGGTGATAAACCAGCGAGACAGGTATTTTTACGCCATCAGTTGCTGTCACCCAAATCCGTTCGCTACGGTATTTTTCAGGTGAGAAGTTCTTCACTTCCTGCTGTTTAAGCAACTGGCGCGCGCCAGTGTCCATATTCAGCTCAAACATTGAGCTGGGCGTGGTCATGGATGAGTAGCCATAGCGCAGCAGTTCAGTTTCTGGCTCGGGGTTATACGCGAGCCAAGTCACATAGGTAGGATCATCGAATGTAATCGATTTTTCTTCCCCTGTGTTCCAGTGAATTTGCCGCAAATGGGTCAGCCCTTCGCTACGCTCTTCGACCACCAGCCAGTCACGGAACAAACTGAACCCTTCCAACATCACGTCTATTCTTGGCGCAATGATGGGCTGCCACTGGGACTCATCAGCAAAATCACTGAGCGTTTTACCTTCTTCCGCTATGTTGTACAGACCAAAATTCTTGCCGTCTTCAGATGTGCATCTGTTTTTATTAGAGCGAATGTAGAAATGCTGCTTGTAGTGATCCAAACCATATTCATGGTCTTTACGCCGTGGCGCAAACAGCTGCGGCACAGGGTTATGCTGATCGGCATCCAGCAGGAGAATCTCAGAGGTGGTGGTGCTGCTGAGATGAATAACGATATAGCGCTCTGAAGTGGTTTTTTCTAAACCAACATAGAAAGTGTCGTCAGTTTCCTGGTAGATCAGTTGATCTTGCTTTGGGTCAGTCCCAACGATGTGGCGATAGACTTGATAAGGCAATAACGTTTTTTCATGTTTACGCACGTAGTACAGAGTTTTTGAGTCATTTGCCCACTCAAAACTGCCTGACGTATTGGTAATAACATCTTCTTGCCAAGTATCGGTTTGTAAATGTTTTACCCGAATATCATATTGGCGGCGCGATAAGAAATCTTCTGCAACCGCCAAAAGTTGATTGTCTGGGCTGACATCTAACCCACCTAAGGTATAAAAGTCACTGTCTACGGCACGCTGGTTACCATCCAATAACGTTTCCCAGCTGCTATCCGCCCAAATAGGTTGACGGACATAAATCGCATATTCGTTACCCGGTTCATAGCGTGTCTGATAGCGGTAACCGTTACGGACATAAGGAACAGATTCTTCTTGTGGCGGAATACGGGATACCATTTCTTGGTATAAGGTTTCGCGCAAGGGTTGCAGTGGCTTCATGGCCGCTTCAGTGTATTCATTCTCAGCTTGCAAATAATTCAAAACATCCGTGTTGGTACGTTCATCATCACGTAACCAGTAGTAGTCATCTACACGGGTATCGCCGTGCATAGTTATCGGATAAGGGCGTTTTGCTGCCTTTGGAGGTGTGGTCATGGGTGAGTTATCCATCTGTGTTCGTTATCGCGAGGGTGACACGATTATTTAGTGATGCCAAGCACCAACATTTAATGATAATGAATCAATATGAGTCTAATTGAGTAATAAATAGAGTGAGAAACAGGTATCGGAATTCTTTGCCCCAGTACCTGTTTAGATGCGGTTCAGGCAAGTGCGTGCCGCTAACAACCCTGCTGCTTCAAGAAAAAAATATACCCAAAGTCATTGGAGTCACAGGTAGGCGGCAATTGAATTCATCCCGATGAGCATACATGAGTAAGTGATTCGGGCGAGTGAAAGCAGCCAACACCCCTGTGGCTTCAAGAAAAAAATATACCCAAGGTCATTGGAGTCACAGGTAGGCGGCAATTGAACTCATCCCGATGAGCATACATGAGTATGTGATTCGGGTGAGTGAAAGCAGCCAACACCCCTGTGGCTTCAAGAAAAAAATATACCCAAGGTCATTGGAGTCACAGGTAGGCGGCAATTGAACTCATCCCGATGAGCATATATGAGTATGTGATTCGGGTGAGTGAAAGCAGCCAACACCCCTGTGGCTTCAAGGACGAAGGGTATACGTCATCGAACCAGCCTGACAATCTAACACCACCTCATAGGTCTCATCGCCCTTATTACCTCGAACAACCAATGGAACCTGCCAGATGTCATCTTTACCGGTGATATCGACTTCACTGATCCAAACCACGGGCTTATTAGTCCCGAGTCGTTTTTTGTCATTTTCCCAGCGCGTGATTCTATTTTGCAGAAAATCGCGTTTGACCTGAGTGGCAACCTGAGATTGATTTAAGCCGGTACAAGTAGGTACTTTCGCTACCCGTGGCTCTTGCGCTTGTACATTGCCTATGATGGCTGCCGATACGGCAGCAAATACCAAGGCGAGTCCTGTCTTTCTCATCCTTCCTCCACTTTTTATTATTACTATCCAGCGGCAGGAACGATGATTGAGAGGTAGGTTACAGAGTGAACAACGCTGTCGCGTCTGCGAATTAGCGTTGCTGAATTAACACCGAGTAAACTCAATCACGTAGAACTGTTCCAAGCCGGGATAGATCGCCTTAATCACCTTTCTAAGTTCATCCAAGGACATATTTTCTTGCTCAGCATGGCGCTCAGTTAACGCATCCAATGTCACGGGCGTAACTGACGCGACCTTGATGTGACAGAAAAATACGCCGTCTTCATTGCGACATACGCGCAGAATTTCTTCTAGGCGAAAATCGGATTCACTGCTATCTCGGATCGTGATCGTTTTACGATCAGCCAAAATATCCGCCTCAAAGCGGCGAAAGAAGGTGATTTCACGATTCATTTTAGATCCCTTTTTGACTTTCTGCCGAAAGTAGGCAGATTAAGCGGCTTGATTTTCTTCAGGTTTGGTTTTTTTCTCTGGCGCGTTTTTCTCAGACTTCACTTTTGACTGCCCATCTACAGGGGCTGTAGGACTTGCACCCCGAAGAATTTGCCCCAATGCATCTTTATTTTCTGCCAAGAAGAAACTTAGCGCTTCACGCTGTTCTTCTTCCAGTGTTAAGGGAGCTTGTGACAACCATTCAGACAAATTGTCAGCCAAATCCAGCATTTTATCGTAGGCATCGGCTTCTTTTTTGGTTGTGAAAGTCATTTTTTCCTCACCCTGTCTTACCACGACGAATTTTATTTCAACGGCCATGAATAAACGTCCTATTTGCTTATAGGTTACTGTACATAAACACAGTATAAGATGATTTGTTGGGGAGATGCAATCACCATCCCCCCACTGTGATTATTTTAATAGACGGGCTTTGCAGTTTTTGCCTTTGATTTTACCTTGTTGCAGCTGTTGTAAAGCGCGCTTGGCGCTGGCCTTACGGATAGCCACATAGGCATGCACCGGGAACATGTCGATTTTACCCACGTCTGCCGCCGTCAATCCCGCATCACCGGTGAGTGCGCCCAAGATATCACCTGGACGAATTTTTGCTTTACGGCCACCGTCAATGCATAGCGTCACCATTTCGGGTTCCAACAGAGGGCTAGTACTGCGGCTCACTTGATCAGTGGGTGTCCATTTCAACTTTATTTGCAGATAATCTTCAATTGCATGGGCGCGAGTCATTTCTTGTGGTGTACACAAGCTAACAGCCAGCCCGCTCATCCCTGCTCGGCCAGTACGCCCAATGCGGTGTACATGAACTTCAGGATCAAACGCCAGTTCAAAGTTAACCACTAACTCTAAATCTTTGATGTCCAGACCACGAGCTGCAACATCGGTTGCCACTAACACACGGCAGCTGCGGTTGGCAAAACGGACCAGCACCTGATCACGGTCACGTTGTTCTAAATCACCGTGTAACGCCAGTACACTGATACCACGGGATTCCAAGGCGTCGTAAACGCTCTGGCAATCTTTTTTGGTGTTACAAAACACGACACAAGATGCTGGCTGATAGTGGCTGAGAATGGCAATCAGCAGCGGTAAGCGTTTTTCGCGCGTGGTTTCAAAGAACATCTGCTCAATGGCGGGGGCTTCTTCGCCATCATCCACTTCAACATTGAGCGGATCACGCTGTACCCGCGCACTGATTCGTTCAATGCCAAACGGATAAGTGGCGGAGAACAACAGTGTTTGGCGCGTTGGTGGGGTGTAAGAAATCACATCATCGATGGCATCGGCGAAGCCCATATCTAACATGCGATCGGCTTCATCCAAGACCAACACCTTGAGATCATCCAGCACCAGCGTTTTTTTGCGTAAATGTTCTTGGATGCGCCCTGGTGTACCGACAACGATATGAGGCGCATGTACCAGAGAGTCCAACTGGTGGCCCATCGGCTGCCCGCCACATAAGGTCAGAATTTTGATGTTCTGAGTGAAACGGGCCAAGCGGCGTAGCTCTTTACTGACTTGGTCTGCCAATTCACGGGTTGGACACAACACTAATGCCTGAGTGACAAACTCACCTACCGCAATTTTGTCTAGCAAACCGATACCAAATGCAGCGGTTTTGCCACTGCCGGTTTTGGCCTTCGCACGAACATCTTGGCCCTTGAGGATTGCCGGTAGCGCTGCAGCCTGTACCGGTGTCATCTCGGTATAGCCAAGTTCATTAAGATTGGACAACTGCTCAGCAGGCAGCGTCAAGGTAGCAAAGGAGGTTGTGCTCACGGCAAAGACTCTTATAACAGGATGGAATGGCAGCGATGGCCTGAAGGCAAGCGCAATATTTTGGCGCGATAATACCAGAAGTGGGCCTCTTGCCGGTAGAATACTGCAAAAACCCTACAAATTAGACCTGCTCAGCGCTTTTCACGATGGCCTTCATGCGTTCAGAATGAAAATTCTTACCCAATAAATGCCCCTCTTTGACTGCGCTCAGTTAGATACGCAATCGTTTTCGTTTCTATTTTACTTTATACTGTTGCCCATTAAAATCGCTCGCGCGCCGAGTAAATGTGCTAATTCCCCACTGATGTAGGTATCTCACTATGCTAACAATTGGAACCGCTCTGCGCCCAGGCGCCACTCGTGTCATGCTGCTAGGCTCAGGCGAGTTGGGCAAAGAAGTGGCAATAGAATGCCAGAGACTCGGGTTGGAAGTGATTGCTGTCGATCGCTATGCGGATGCTCCCGCGATGCATGTCGCCCATCGCAGCCATGTGATTAACATGCTGGATGGTGCTGCGTTGAAGCAGTTAGTCGAGCAAGAGAAACCACATTATATCGTGCCTGAAATCGAAGCCATTGCCACCGATATGCTGGTTGAACTTGAAAACATGGGACAGCGTGTTGTCCCTTGCGCCGAGGCTACGCGCTTGACGATGAATCGAGAAGGCATTCGCCGTCTGGCCGCCGAAACCCTACAAATTCCCACCTCTAGCTACCGTTTCTCCGATACCGAGAGTGCTTTTCGCGTTGCCGTGAGTGAGATTGGCTACCCGTGCATTGTCAAGCCTGTGATGAGTTCTTCCGGTAAAGGACAGAGTTTGATTCGCAGTGAAGATCAACTCAAAACCGCATGGGACTACGCGCAATTGGGTGGTCGTGCTGGTGGTGGACGTGTGATCGTCGAAGGACTGGTGCGCTTTGATTTTGAAATAACCCTGCTGACGATCAGCGCTGTTGATGGTATTCATTTCTGCGCGCCGATTGGTCACCGCCAAGAAGAAGGTGATTACCGCGAATCTTGGCAACCACAAGCAATGAGTGATGTTGCGTTGGATCGCGCCCAAGCGATAGCCTCTGAGGTAATAACAGCATTAGGTGGACACGGGTTATTTGGCGTTGAGCTGTTTGTCTGTGGCGATGAAGTCATCTTTAGTGAAGTCTCACCGCGCCCGCATGATACCGGGATGGTGACCTTAATTTCGCAAAACATGTCCGAGTTTGCGCTACATGTTCGTGCATTTTTGGGGCTGCCGATTGGCACCATTCGACAATATGGCGCGGCAGCATCAGCCGTTATCTTGCCTGAATTAACCAGCGACAATATCCATTATCATGGGCTAGAAACAGCGTTAACGGGGGATACACAGATTCGCTTATTTGGTAAGCCGGAAATTGCCGGTAAACGGCGTTTGGGTGTCGCACTGGCGGTTGCCGATGACGTGAGTGCTGCCATTGAAGTGGCGAAACACGCCGCGAGTGCTGTCGTGGTGAGTGGGAAATAACACTTTTCCCTGATAATAAAAACCCGCCATTCTCGGCGGGTTTTGCGGCCTAATTTGCAGTGCGAACATCAACCTTCGTATTGATCTTCAATGTCATCTGCATCTTGTTCATCATCACGACGATAATCAGACTCTTCGTGATCCTCAAAATCCGTATCTTCAAAGATAGGCATTGCTTGAGGATCGTTTTGGTGCCGTTCTCGAATCTCTTCGGCAACCAATGCGATCGCCTCGCCACTGCTCATCCCTTCCGACATGAATTTGTGAATACGTTCAACTGCTTCTTGCTGTTCCTCATGGGAAAGTGAAGGCATACCCGCTAGCATTGATTTATCTCCTACCTATAATTGCTCAAGTATACCTGTTTATTCTCATCAGCGGTGAATTGGCTATTCCATACTGAATTGGCTATATCCGAGTTGAATTGGCCCTCCCCGATAGAACGGACAGAAACCGATGCGTGTTTTATGCTAATCTTCTCGGCGGCCTGATGTTCACCCCTCTTCACCCGTAAGAAAAGAATAACGACTCATGAGTATAAAATCCCTGACCTTCAAAACATTACCCTATCAGCCTGATGCCCTACTCCAGCAATTTACACCACTCGCCAATCAGGAGTGGGCGATGTTATTGCACTCTGGATTCGCCGAGCATGCCCATAATCGTTTTGATATTTTGGTCGCTGACCCCGTGGTCACACTCACGACCAGAGGGGAACAAACCGAGATTGTCAGCACTCACGGGACAACGTTATCCCACGAAGATCCCTTTACGTTATTGCAGCAAGAGTTGGATAAAATCTTACCATCAGTCCTAACGCATCCAGACTTACCTTTCTTAGGGGGGGCATTGGGACTATTTGGCTATGATCTTGGCCGGCGGATTGAAAAGGTCCCTGCGTTGGCTGAACAAGATATTGCCCTACCCGATATGGCCATCGGGTTGTATGACTGGGCGCTCATTGCTGATCACCATCTGCAAAAACTGACCTTGGTATGTCACGGTGATGCAGAGCCACGACTAGACTGGTTGAGTCAGTTGAAAGCAACGGAAGCTGCCATACCCTTTAGGTTGACGAGCCCATGGCAAGCCAATATGTCGCGGGAACAATATGGCGAAAAATTCCGCCAAATTCAGGCCTACCTTCAGAGTGGTGACTGCTATCAAATTAATTTGGCGCAAAGATTCAGTGCTGAATATCAAGGAGATGAATGGCAAGCCTTTCTCTCTTTGAGCCGCAGCAATCGCGCGCCTTTTTCAGCTTTTATCCGATTGCCACATAACAGCATACTCAGCGTATCGCCAGAGCGTTTTCTCTGGTTGGAAAACCATCAGATTCAGACTCGCCCAATTAAAGGGACATTGCCACGGCTACCTGATCCTGAGCAGGATCGTCTGCAAGCAGTACGATTGGCAAACGCCAGTAAAGACCGAGCAGAAAACCTGATGATAGTTGATTTGCTACGCAATGATATCGGCAGAGTGGCTCAGCCAGGTAGCGTGCGAGTGCCTGAATTATTCGTCGTTGAGCCCTTCCCAGCGGTGCACCATTTGGTCAGTACCATTACTGCCACACTGCCTGACAATTGCCCAGCGACCGCACTTCTTCGTGCTTGTTTCCCCGGCGGTTCCATCACGGGTGCGCCTAAAATTCGTGCAATGGAAATTATTGAACAACTGGAGCCGCATCGGCGTAATGCCTACTGCGGTAACATTGGCTATATTAGTTGCTGCGGGACAATGGATACCAACATTACGATCCGCACCCTATTGACTGAAAACGGGAAAATATATTGTTCCGCTGGCGGGGGGATTGTGGCTGACAGTGATGAACAGGCCGAATATCAGGAAACTTTTGATAAAATTGCCCGGATTTTGCCGCAACTCGAAAAAGAGTCATCGTCAAAAAGGTCAGGATGTTAGAAGTGTGCGATTCTTTAAAACTTATCACTATTGAGAATGAACAATCTATGTGCGAGACACTCTGTGAGTGAATCTTTAATCGGGATAACATTGCCTGAGTTTATCAGCCGCTTCCAATTACAGTTGCCGCAACCCGGTTGTTTTTCGGCCAATAGCCGACATGCCGCGGTATTGATCCCGATCATTTGCCGACCAGAACCGACATTGCTGCTAACACGGCGTTCCAATCATTTGCGAAAACATGCCGGTCAGGTCGCGTTCCCCGGTGGTAAAGCTGATCCAGATGACCACTCATTAATTGCGACTGCGCTGCGTGAAGCCGAAGAAGAAGTCGCTATTCCCGCGTCTGCCGTTCATGTATTGGGGCAACTGGCGCCCTTGGACAGTTCCAGCGGCTATCAGGTCACCCCTATTGTCGGTTTGGTCCCTGACACCGTCGCTTTTCATGGCAATGAGGATGAAGTCGCAGGGCTATTTGAAATGCCGCTTTACGAAGCGCTGAGTCTTTCACGCTACTATTCGCTGGATATCCACCGTGGGGGGATTAATCACCGCGTGTATCTTTCTTGGTATGAGCGGCAATTTGTATGGGGGCTGACAGCCGCTATCATTCGACGGTTAGCGCAACAAGTCAGTCCTTAAATTAAGCTAACCCCGCACTATTGGCATGGTTACTGAGTGATCAGCTTCACAGCACTGTCCTTTAAAAAAGGACATTTCAGCATAAAGCGATCCCTATCACCGCAACATATCGATTTTTACTCTATTTTTCCCGCACAGAGTTTTTAAAAAAACTGTAAACTGACATGTCAGCGTTATGAAATATCTGTAAAATATCTTTCGTCAAAATAAACCTCTAAATCTATAAGGTTAAAACCCGACAAAAATTAACACTGATTTCGCCTTACACAACAGTGGATGGCGATAAACAATTATGCGGTATCGAGTTGATACAGCCGGCACCAATAGCACCCCATAAACAGCGTTCTGTGATGGTTTGGTTTCACGTAGGCATTTGATGCGAAATCCCCTGCTGCCATTCATAGAACACTTATACTTAATACAAACATTCTTAGCTGCCTTATTGGCATTAAGAAGAAAGATTGCGTTGTGAAGGAGTTTTTAGCGTGATTAGCGTTTTTGATATGTTCAAGATTGGTATCGGTCCCTCCAGTTCTCATACTGTTGGGCCAATGAAAGCAGGCAAAGAGTTTGCTGACTTGCTGGTAACTAAAGGACTGATGCCATCTGTCACGCGTGTCGCCGTGGATGTTTACGGCTCATTATCATTGACGGGTAAAGGGCACCACACTGATATCGCCATTATTATGGGGTTAGCGGGTAATATGCCTGACACCGTTGATATCGATAGCATTCCAGCGTTTATTCGTGACGTTGAGTTACGGCAAAAGCTGATGTTAGCCAATGGGGTACATGAGGTGGATTTCCCTCGTGAGGGCGGCATGGTGTTTCGCAGTGATAATCTCCCATTGCACGAAAATGGCATGCAGATTCATGCTTTCGCCGGTGATGAAAAAATCCTGAGCAAAACCTATTATTCTATCGGTGGTGGTTTCATCGTCGATGAAGAACATTTCGGCAAAGCCGCCGTCAATGCCGTCAGCGTGCCTTATCCATTTAACTCAGCAGCGGAAATCTTGGCAAACTGCGAGCAAACCGGTATGTCAGTCTCTGGTATGGTGATGCAAAATGAGCTGGCGATGCACAGCAAAGAAGAGATTGATGCCTACTTCACCGCCATCTGGCAAACCATGCGAGCCTGTATCGATCGTGGCTTAAATACCGAAGGGGTATTACCAGGCCCGCTGCGTGTACCGCGCCGTGCTTCTGCCTTGCGCCGTTTGCTGGTTTCCTCCGATAAGCTGTCCCATGACCCAATGAACGTCATTGATTGGGTTAACATGTTCGCCTTGGCTGTTAACGAAGAAAATGCGGCAGGTGGGCGAGTGGTGACGGCCCCTACTAACGGGGCTTGCGGCATCGTTCCTGCAGTACTGGCTTATTACGACCACTTTATTGAGCCGGTTACTCCTGAGATTTTTATCCGCTATTTCCTGTCGTCTGGGGCTATCGGTATTCTCTATAAGATGAACGCTTCTATTTCTGGTGCAGAAGTGGGTTGCCAAGGTGAAGTGGGTGTTGCCTGTTCCATGGCCGCCGCAGGTTTAGCTGAATTACTCGGCGCCAGCCCAATTCAAGTCTGCATCGCGGCTGAGATTGGTATGGAGCACAATCTAGGCCTGACTTGCGACCCTGTTGCTGGTCAAGTGCAAGTCCCTTGCATTGAGCGTAATGCGATTGCTTCGGTAAAAGCGATTAACTCTGCACGCATGGCGATGCGCCGTACCAGCGAGCCAAGAGTGTCATTGGATAAAGTCATCGAAACCATGTTTGAGACGGGCAAAGACATGAATGCTAAATACCGCGAGACATCCCGTGGTGGACTAGCCATTAAAGTACAGTGCAATTAATTTCGTGCACTGAATTGCATTAGCATATTGTGTTCACAAGGGGAGCCAATGCTCCCCTTACTGCGCAGCAAATAATTATTAATGGCTCGTCTGTTTAGCAACCAAAACAAGCAGGATTGCAACATAACTCACAGCACCAATCCCAATCATTTTCGCCTTGGGTTGTTGCTGACTGAGTACCGCACTCAGCCTCACTTACCTCAGTAGCTATTGTTGACGATGATACATCACCAACCTGCCCTGAAGCCGTCTCCTGACCTAACGTTCCGAATGAAAACAGCATTAACGTCAGAACAAAAACGATTTTTTTCATAGAACCTCCGTCACTCACTTGTCGAATGGTACAGTCATTGAGATTGTGCGATGTCTGAGTAGAAAGGAATATCTGACTTTCAAAATAGATCAAAAACCATATTTTTAATGGATTTACGACCTATTTAAATTTCCATTTAAGTACTAAAACAGCCGCCCAATGTATTAACCCTCTTAAGAGAGCTTAATAATAGTATATATTTATTGATTCCGTAACTTTATTTAAAATAATAATCCTTAACATTTAGTTAAATCCAGATTTCATGACAAAGAATTGATTTAAAAGGATTTTACTTTCAGCCTCGCTATTGCCTCATCTAAAATCACTGATAAACAATATTATCACTCTCATTATATTCAATGTTCTATTTATTATGAATTAATGATACTCGAATAAAAATAATTTATATAATGTATAAATAAATAATAACTAGCACCTAAACTATTTCTGTCATTCTTGTATTACTTAAAGCTCAGAATGAATAGCGTTGGTTGGGCTGATAATTTAATGAACATTGTGATGAACCGAGAATTGAACAAATTAAGAGTGCGAGAGTATCCATAAAAAATGCGGGCCATCATGAGATGACCCGCATTAGCCAAAATCCTATTAGTGCCTTACACGTTACTCTTCCAGCTCGTTATGCAGCTTGGTAATGCGAACCAGCTCAATGCGGTATTCTGAAACTTCCATAATCTCAAAGCGAAGATTATGCAGTTCAACGACATCACCCACCGTTGGCATGTGGCCTGAGTAAGAGAGCAGCATGCCTGCCAGCGAGGCATAATCAGCGGTTGGGCTGACCAACTCCTGGCAATCCAACGCTTGTTCCAGGGAGTGTAAATCTGCCCCCCCCTTCACTAACCAGCTATCGCCATCTTCGATAATGTCTGGTGTTTCATCTTCATCAGGGAATTCACCAGCAATGGCTTCTAGCACATCTAGTGGTGTCACTAACCCTTGAACGACACCAAATTCATCATTAACAACCACCAAACGGCCTTTAGCTTTACGCAAAACACCCAGTAGATTAATGACATCCATGGTATCAGGCACCACAATCGGTGGTGTAGCGGCAGCAAATTCACTTATCGAATCACCCCGCTCAATGGCCACTAACAGATCTTTAGCACGTACTACGCCGATAATCTCATCAAGAGAGTCACGGCAGACTGGGAACAGACTGTGCGGCGTATCTAATAGCTGCTCACGAATTTCCTCTTGCGTACGGTTGCAATCCACCCAAGAGATCTCAGTACGAGGTGTCATCACGCTACGCATCGAACGGGACGCCAACGTCAATACACCGCTGATCATATACCGCTCTTCTTCCGCAAATGCCTCCGTAGGGATGACGACTTGCGGATCGCCCGTTTGTGGTTCCTGCTGCTGACGCCCGCCCATTAAGCGGATGATGGCTTCCGCAGTGCGCTGACGCCTCGGTAAGCGAGATTCATGCTTAATGAAGTTGCGTCGCGCAATCTGATTAAACAGTTCAATCAGGATAGAGAAACCAATTGCGGCGTACAGGTAACCTTTCGGAATATGGAAACCAAAGCCTTCAGCAATTAGGCTTAAGCCAATCATCAGCAAGAAGCTGAGGCATAGCACCACGACTGTCGGGTGCGCGTTCACGAATTGGGTCAGCGTTTTCGATGCCAGTAGCATCACGCCCATTGCAATCACGACCGCCGTCATCATGATGGCCAAATCATTGACCATGCCTACTGCGGTAATTACGGCATCCAACGAGAAAACGGCATCTAGCACAACTATCTGTGCGACAACGGCCCAGAAGCTGGCATAACCACGATTCGCACTATCATCGTGTTGGTTACCCTCCAGCCGTTCATGTAGCTCTGTGGTGGCTTTAAATAGCAGGAACAGCCCCCCCACCAGCAAAATCAGGTCTCGCCCTGAGAAGTTAAAACTGCCGACACTGAATAATGGCGTTGTCAGCGTGACCATCCAAGAAATGACCGATAACAGCCCCAAACGCATAATCAGCGCGAGAGATAAACCGATAATTCTGGCTTTATCCCTTTGTTTAGGTGGAAGTTTATCAGCAAGGATGGCAATAAAAACCAGGTTATCAATACCCAGAACAATTTCCAGCACCACCAGCGTCAGTAACCCTGCCCAAATTGAGGGGTCCATTAGAAATTCCATGTCAGACTCCGATAATGAGAACACGATTCATATGATGTGCGCCCTGCAACTGACGCAACAAATTGCCGCAGTACGGTTGTCAGTATAGATACGCAGAATGATCGGGTGAAATTATACGCAGCAAAAGTGCGTGATAGGATAACCAGATTTAAACCCACTGGTTGGGTGTTAACACTTGAGAAACAGTAACTTCGGTGACAGTCCATAGGGAGAGCTGAGGCCCTTAACTCCTGACAATTAATAGAGCCGTTAACTCTATCAGGATTTTTTTTATCAGCATAGTCAGATTTATTATCGTATTCATGCACCCGTATCTGTTTACATCTCACGATGCTTTAATTTCACTCCGATAATTTAATCCCATTCGATCGCGTCATCTGCCAATGTTCATACAAATCACATCAATTTTAAACATACAAAACTTAGTGTGATGTTTGTTTTAGAGATCAAACACATCAATATCACTCATGTGGCTGTCGAATAATTATCCAAATAAGCCAAATCAGCTATAACATGTCCCAATAAATGAGCACCGTCACATAATTTATTTTTTCACTGACTAAAATAAATCACATCCAACAACATTACGGCATCAACCTGAATCGATTCATTACTGTAACGTGTAAATCGCCAGCAGTGAGTGAATATTGTGACTATCATAATAGATTCAATGTGTACCGAAGTGTTGTGGGTGAATACAGATTTTTCTGTTAAGTGCGAGAACTCAATTTTGAGTTAACAGAGGGGGTAGCGAGTGAGTATAGCTATTATCATTGGCACACATGGGGCTGCAGCAGAACAACTGCTGAAAACAGCTGAAATGATTTTAGGCGAGCAAGATAACGTCGCTTATATCGATTTCGTCCCAGGTGAAAATGCCGAAACGTTGATTGAAAAATACAACGGCAAATTAACAGGATTAGAAACCAGTCAAGGCGTTCTATTCCTTGTTGATACTTGGGGTGGTAGCCCGTTTAACGCTGCCAGCCGGATTGCCGTCGATAAAGAGAACTATGAGGTCGTCACCGGGGTTAACATTCCGATGTTGGCTGAAACCTTTATGGCACGTGATGATAACCCGTCATTTGCTGAATTGGTGAAAGTCGCAGTAGAAACCGGTCGTGAAGGCGTGAAAGCACTGAAAGCGCCTGAAGTGAAGAGTGATAAGCCCGATACGCAACAAACTGCTCCTGCGCCAAAAGCCAAGGCTCCGGCCGTTGCTTTAGGTCCGAACGATCATATGAAGATCGGGCTGGCGCGTATTGATGACCGTTTGATACACGGTCAGGTCGCCACGCGCTGGACCAAAGAAACTAACGTAAACCGTATTATTGTTGTCAGCGACGAAGTTGCTGCCGACAAAATGCGCAGTACCTTGCTCAAACAGGTTGCCCCTCCAGGTGTAACTGCCCACGTAGTTGATGTCGAAAAAGCGATTCGTGTCTACAACAACCCACAATACGCTAAAGATCGCGTCATGTTGCTCTTTACCAACCCAACAGACGTCGTGCGTTTGGTTGAGGGTGGTGTCGATATTAAATCAGTGAATATCGGTGGTATGGCATTCCGCCAGGGGAAAACCCAGGTGAACAATGCTGTCTCCGTTGATGAGAAAGATGTTGAAGCTTTTAATAAGTTAAATGCACGCGGTATTGAGTTGGAAGTCCGGAAAGTCTCCTCGGATACTCGGCTCAAAATGATGGATTTAATTAGCAAACTTGATAAATAGCTTTACTAAAAACTACGTAGAAAGGTTATGCCCTGTTCTGTTTTGGAACACGGTTATTTTTACTCAGCTTTTTTGGTCATAGGAGAAGTACAATGGAGATCACAACTCTTCAGATTGTGCTGATATTCATAGTTGCCTGTATTGCCGGGATGGGTTCCATTCTGGATGAGTTCCAATTTCACCGTCCTTTAGTCGCCTGTACCTTAGTTGGCCTGGTTCTGGGTGACATGAAAACCGGTATTATCGTCGGTGGTACATTGGAAATGATCGCTCTGGGTTGGATGAACATCGGGGCCGCCGTGGCACCTGATGCGGCTCTGGCATCGATTATTTCTACTATCTTGGTTATCGCTGGTGGTCAAAGCATTGGTGCGGGTATCGCCCTGGCTATCCCACTAGCCGCAGCCGGTCAGGTGCTAACCATTATCGTACGTACCATTACCGTTGCTTTCCAACACGCCGCCGATGGAGCAGCCGAACGTGGCAGCCTACGCGCCATCACTTGGATTCATATCTCTGCCCTGTTCTTGCAAGCAATGCGTATCGCTATCCCAGCGTTAATCGTTGCCTTGTCTGTTGGGACATCTGAAGTTCAGATGATGCTGAGTTCAATTCCTGAAGTCGTTACCAATGGCCTGAATATCGCGGGTGGTATGATCGTCGTGGTTGGTTACGCCATGGTTATCAACATGATGCGTGCTGGCTACCTGATGCCATTCTTCTACTTAGGTTTCGTTACCGCCGCATTTACCAACTTCAACCTGGTAGCATTGGGTGTTATTGGTGTGGTTATGGCCTTGCTTTATATCCAACTTAGCCCGAAATACAACAAGTCTCAGGTTGTGCAGGCGGGTCCGGCCAATAACGATCTTGATAACGAATTAGACTAGGAAAAGGTGAGAGAAATGGTTGATACCACAACTGTGCTTGATAAAGCCGGTGTTGATAAAACAACGACTGGTGAAAAGAAACTCACGCCCGCCGACATCCGCGGGGTGTTTATCCGCTCTAACCTCTTCCAAGGGTCATGGAACTTCGAACGTATGCAGGCGCTGGGCTTCTGCTTCTCAATGGTGCCAGCGATCCGTCGTCTGTATCCAGAGAACTCAGAAGAACGTAAGCAAGCCATCAAACGTCATCTGGAATTCTTCAATACCCAACCGTTTGTGGCTGCGCCGATTCTAGGTGTGACGCTGGCGATGGAAGAGCAGAAAGCTAACGGTGCTGAAATCGACGACGCTGCCATTAACGGCATCAAAGTTGGTCTGATGGGGCCATTGGCCGGTGTGGGTGACCCTATCTTCTGGGGAACCGTGCGTCCGGTGTTTGCTGCTCTCGGTGCAGGTATCGCCATGAGCGGTAGCTTACTGGGGCCGTTGCTGTTCTTCGTGCTGTTTAACATCGTACGTCTGTTAACCCGTTATTACGGTGTTGCTTACGGCTATAAAAAAGGTGTCGATATCGTTAGCGATATGGGCGGCGGTGTTCTGCAAAAACTGACGGAAGGGGCGTCTATCCTCGGCCTATTTGTTATGGGGGCCTTGGTTAACAAGTGGACGCACGTCAACATACCGGTGGTGGTGTCGCGAGTGACCAACCAAGCCGGTGAGACGACGGTCACCACAGTACAAACCATTCTGGACCAGTTGATGCCGGGCTTAGTCCCACTGCTGTTAACGTTTGGATGTATGTGGCTATTACGCCGTAAAGTTAACGCACTGTGGATCATCATGGGCTTCTTTGCCATCGGTATCTTCGGTTACTGGATTGGCTTCTTGGCACCATAATTAAGCTGTTGGATTGGACTAAAACCGGGGGGTAACTCTCGGTTTTTTATTTGAGGCCTATTTTCTGTTACGGGTCGGTTTTCTGTTAGGGAGTCATTGCATGTCGGTTACCGATGTCATTCTAGTTGTATTTATTGCCCTGCTGCTTGCTTATGCTATCTATGATGAATTCATCATGAATATGATGAAAGGTAAAACTCGGCTACAAGTCCACCTGAAACGTAAAAGCAGAATCGACTGCGCCATCTTTGTCGGGCTGATTGCTATCCTTATTTACAATAATGTCATGTCAAATGGCGCACCATTAACCACTTATTTGTTAGTGGGATTAGCCTTAATCGCCGTTTATATCTCTTATATCCGATGGCCTAAGCTATTGTTTAAAAATACGGGTTTCTTCTATGCTAATACTTTTATTGAATATAGCCGAATTAAAAGTATGAATTTGTCTGAAGATGGGATCTTAGTTATTCAATTAGAACAGCGCAGATTATTAATTCAAGTGAATCAATTAGATGATTTAGAAAAAATTTACAACTTTTTCCTTGAAAATCAATCATAAAAGAAACGCATCAGGGAAAGGCATCTTTTATATTTTTCTTAGAAGATTAATTTCCCAGCACAACCGCCCTTTCCTTGGTTTATTTCCACACCATTACTGATGCTTATATGCACTATTTACCAATACAAATCCGATAATGAAAATCATTATCAATTCACTTCGTTCGCCATAATATTTTTGGGGTTGTCGCTATATTAATTTATATGTTAAGGTTGCGCCGTTCATGGGGAGTAGCCGGTTTCTATTCGCTCTATTTTTTATAGCGCGTGCAATAGAAACGCCCGTATCAACATACTCGTTTCATCTGATGAAACGTGGTACGGGCAGCCAGGTAAGGTTGGCGAGACCATAGACACGTAGCTCCGTCGTTAGGTTGGGGGTGGGTTACGTGTATATGGAGCCGCCCGGCCGAGTCTATTACTATGAATCTATCTGCCACATTTATTCTTGCTTTTGCGATGTCAATGGATGCTTTTGCGGCATCGATCGGCAAAGGCGCTAGTCTGCACAAACCCCGTTTTCGAGAAGCAATTCGTACCGGCTTAATCTTTGGCGTGATAGAAGCGATCACCCCACTTATCGGTTGGTGTATTGGCCTGTTCGCCAGTCAGTATATTCTGGAATGGGATCACTGGATTGCTTTCAGCTTGCTGTTTATTCTGGGCTCTCGCATGATTTTCGAAGGCGCGAAACAGAAAGTCGAAGAAACTGAAAAAATGCGCAGCCACAGTTTTGGGGTTTTGGTCATGACAGCCATTGCCACCAGCCTTGATGCCATGGCAATTGGCGTCGGATTAGCCTTCTTACAAGTCAATATTGTTCATACCGCGATGGCAATTGGCTTAGCCACGATGATCATGGCGACTCTCGGCATGCTGATTGGCCGTTATATCGGCCCTCTCTTGGGGAAACGTGCTGAAATTATTGGTGGTATCGTCTTGATTGGGATCGGCTTTAATATTTTGTATGAGCATATTTATGGTCTGGCCTGATAGCGCGATACCCTTTGTTGTCGCCATAAAATAAAGCCGACTCAAAGAAAAACCCCGCACTCCAAAAGAGATGCGGGGTTTTTCTTTATCAGGAGCCAGTTAACATTTGTCACTGGCTTCCACGTTCATCAGAAGTCCATTGAGACGGACAGTTTCAGTTCACGTGGATTGCCTTGGTATATGTAAGTACCCGTGTCTTCCACAGATTCCCAGTAACGTTCGTTGGTCACGTTCACCACATTTGCACGCCAGATAAGATTGGTTTCTTTCAGTGGCATAGTGTAACGCACGCCCAGATCCAAACGGGTCCATGGTTTCAGTTTTAACGTGTTTTCTTGATTAGCATACTGCGAACCAGAACGAGTAACCGTCCCTGTTGCGGTTAAACCTTCAACCGCTTTGATATCGTACTCACCGCCAAACACTAACTGATAACGAGCCACACCTACCGCATAGTTACCGTTGTTATTGCTGTTTTGCGCTTCAGTCAGCACTGGGTCCAGCCACACGGCGCTCCCTAACAAGCGAGTACCAAACACAGGTTCACCGAATACGTTCAACTCGACACCACGGTTACGTTGCTCGCCACCCAAGGTGTACATATTGGTTGTCGCATCAATTGAACCGGCAGGTCGGGTGATTTCAAACAACGCCAACGTACCGCCATAGCGTTTGTTATCGAACTTCACACCGACTTCGTCCTGTTTGGCATGAACAATACCGGTCACATTACCCGCATTGGCGGTATACCACGGTGCAACGCGACCCGGTGATAACGCTTCGATATGGTTAGCATACAGGGACACATTTTCCCACGGCTTAACCAACAGGCCATATACCGGTGTCACTTTCATGGCATCTTGCACGTTAGTACTATCCGGTACGCCACTGTTAAAGTTGCGGATAACCAAATCTTGGCGACGCAAGCCTAGCATCAACTGCACTTTATCATCTAGCGCCGATAAGGTATCCGAGGCGGAAATACTGCTCGCACGTACTTGACTGTTAAGCGTTGGGTCCTGATTAATACTACCCGACGTGGTTGGCGGGAACGGTATGACACCCGGATTATAAATATTGGTATCCACCGGCGCTGACATGTTCCAAGCTGATTTGGCTGTGCGGTAGTTAGCGGCATAACCAATATTCACTTTATGCAATATCGGGCCCGTTTCGAAATGACCACGTACGCCACCTAAACCGGCGATAGAATCTGAAACGTACGGGACGTATAGGCGGCTAATGGTGGCAGCCCCACTATTGCCCACCAATGTTGGCGAGCCATATTGGCCTGTTTCATCATTATGGCTAGCACCGATGGTGCCGTACACCGTCCAGTTCTGGCTAACATCATATTCGCTGCGCAACATACCGAAGGTGGTCGCCATATCGGTATAAACCCACTGCTGACCATAGTTTAAGGTCGCCGCTGGCGGTTCTGGGATTTCAGTCGCGCTACCAATGGCAACATCCGTACGCATGCCGTGAACGGTCTGCTTTTGATAGCCGATATCTAAAGAAGTACGCGCACGTTCACCACGGTAATCTAAGCCGGTAGATACAGCGGTAGTGCGATTTTTCTGGTCATGAATGGCCGTTTCACCTTCACGATGCAAGGCATTAACGCGCACACCGAACTGGTCATTGTCACCAAAGCGGCGGCCAACATCCACGGCACCACCCACTTGTGAAGCCGAGGTGTAATCTAGGCTAACGCGCGTTAATGGTGTATCACCAGCACGTTTTGGCTCTAGGTTAATCATCCCACCTACACCACTACCACTCGGTGAAATACCATTAACAAATACGTTCGGGCCTTTAAACACTTCAACCCGCTCAACCATGCTGGTATCGATAACCTGACGTGGCAGCACGCCGAACAGACCACCAAATGAAATATCATCGCCGTCGAGGTTAAAACCGCGAATGCGGAAGTTCTGCGAAGCGTTACCGTAACCACGAACGTTCTGCACAGACGCGTCATTTCGCACGACATCGGCCAGCGTACGAGCTTGTTGGTCTTCTACCAGTTTCGAGGTGTAGCCAATGACATTGAAAGGCACATTACGGGCATCTTGCTGCCCAAGGAAACCGATACGTCCACCATTCGCAACCTGACCATCTAGATAGGTTGGGATTAAATCGTTACCCCCCGCGCGGAATGTCTCTTGCGTTCCAACGACAGTGATAGTATCCGTTTTTTTACTCTCATCACTCTTGGCCGCATCCGCTGTGGCACTGGTTTTTTTAACGTTTTCGGCCGTACTGTCAGATGCGGTTGCAGCCCATGCAGATGCCGATAGTGTGCCAAGTGCAGCACCGATCATGACGCATAGAATTCGAGGCGCCAGTCGTTTCTGATGCACCGTAGTGGAAATTTGTTGATTCATTGATTTGATGCCCCTGAAGTTCGTAAACCTGCAAGTAATGAGAATGCTTATTATAAGGATTCAGAATTATCCTGATAACACTTGCTGATGCAAGCATTTCTGTACTTAACGGGGAATATTTTTTAGTGCGTAAAAAAATTAGAGCTATTGTGTGAATGGCCTGATCACTATTGAGCAGTTTATTACCCAATGAAATGTGAAGTCATTAAAGTAGAATCAGTATGGAAATTGAATTTATATAGATTGGATATAATGAGTTATTCCGACTTAAGTCATTATTTTTATACTTTCAATGGATATTCACCCCTAATATTTATAGGGTGAAAAATAGAGTCTTAGCACAGTTTCGACTTAATGCCGTAACGCCAGAAGCCTTGCCAGTAAAGGCTTGACACTTAAGCACCCAATCTTTGGCGATATTCTCCTTCGACTATTGGCTATATTCCTTTTTCAGATTAATAAAAATCTTATTACCCACTTTCTCATGTTAGCGATAAACTGATTCATATCTTTTATCGCAATCACCGCTTAACCTTATGGCGACTCTTTTGCTTTGCCATAGTATGTTGATTAAAAATTCAAGGAAATACAGGAATGGCTCTGCATCCGGCATCATTTGACGATCACATTTTCCGGCTATTAATTGAAGCCGTTGATGACTATGCCATCTACATCATTGATGCCCAAGGGCATATCCTGACTTGGAACAGCGGTGCCGAACGCAACACCGGTTATGCTGCGGAAGAGATCATTGGCCAATCCTTCGAGCTATTTTATACACCAGAAGATTTGGCTGGAAAGCTGCCAAGCAAAGGGCTACAGCACGCCAATCAGTTTGGTCATTATGAAACTCAAGGCTGGCGAGTACGGAAAAATGGCAAACGCTTTTGGGGTAATCTCACCCTCAATGCTTTGCATGATGCTGACAACAATTTGCAAGGATTTGTTCATGTCACACGTGACCTGACCGATAAATGGCAGCGAGAAAATGCGCTACGCAAAAGTGAGGAACAGTTCCGCCATTTAATCAGCGAAGTCGAAGATTACGCCATCTATATGATTGATACCCATGGGCGTATTCTGACGTGGAACAAAGGCGGAGAGCGCAATGAGGGTTACACCAGCGATGAAATTATTGGTGAACACTTTGCCTTGTTATTCACCCAAGAGGATATCTCTGCTGGTCTTCCGGAAAAGTCCCTCGCCAAAGCGATTGCTGAAGGTAATTTCCAGACGGAAGGCTGGCATGTACGTAAAAATGGTATCCGCTATTGGGCCAGCGTGGCGATTAACCCGATGCATGATGACAACGGAAAGCTGTTGGGTTTTACCAAAATTGTCCGCGACCTGACGGAACGCCGCCAACGTGAAGAAGCTTTGCGCATCAGTGAAGAACGTTTTCGCCTGATGGTTGATACCGTGGAAGATTACGCTATTTTGATGCTTGACCCTTGGGGGCGGGTTAATACCTGGAACCATGGAGCAGAACGTAATATCGGTTATGCCAGTAATGAGATTATCGCTCAACACTTTGGCTGTTTCTTCTTGCCAGAAGATATCGCGGCGGGGCTGCCGGAAAAGTTACTGAAAACCGCGGCATCTGCTGGCCGCATGGAACGTGAAGGCTGGCTGGTGCGCAAAGATATGACCCGTTTTTGGGCGGTCACTATCATCACTGTGGTTCACGATAACAGTGGCAAACTACTGGGTTACGCCAAAATAATCCGCGATATGAGCGAACGTAAGCAACGCGAAGATGCGCTTCGGGCCAGTGAAGTGGCTCGCTATGAGGAACGCGAACAGCTTCATCGAGTGCTGTCATCTATTCAGGAAGGGATTATCTCTCTCGATTGTGAGGGCCGTGTTGTATTAATGAACCCCAAAGCTGAAGAGATGACGGGCCGTAGCCAGAATGAATCCTGTGGTCTGCCCATTGAAGACGTCTTTATTTTGTGGTCCCCGTTACAGGATAAAAACCGACTCGACGCCTTCAACCAGTGTTTGAATGAAGGGCGTCATACGCTATTACCAGAAGGTAGCCAGCTATTATCAAGCCAAGGCGAGCGCCAAGAAATTCGTTGTTCAGCCTCGCCCATTCACGATCGTGACAACCAACTCACCGGTGCCGTCGTGGTGTTCCAAGACGTGACTCGCGCACGCCATGAACAGCGTGAACTGCAGTATCAGGCGAATCATGACATGCTCACAGGCCTGATTAATCGGCGACGGTTAGAAGAACGGCTAGCAGATAGCCTTAGTGAATTGAGCGACAATGAGCAGCATATTCTCTGTTACGTGGATTTAGATTTCTTCAAGGATGTTAATGATACCGCCGGCCATGAAGCCGGCGATATGGTGCTGCGAATGGTGGCACAGACCATGCAACAAGCCGTCCGTGAAAATGATATTGTTGCTCGTCTAGGTGGGGATGAATTCGCAATCGTGCTATTTAATTGTAAAAATAAGCCCGCGACTGACATCCTCGAGCAGGTGGTTACCGATATTTCCACTATCCAATTCCATTGGCACGGTCAATCGTACACCTTCACGGCAAGTCTGGGGGCCGTCATCTTAAATCGCCAATCAGAAACCGCTGCACAAGCGATGCGTCAGGCAGATATTGCGTGTTATGCAGCCAAACACGCTGGACGTAACCGGTTATCCTTCGCTCTCTAGCCCTCATCTTCACTTGGGGCAATCATTGCCCCTCAATCATGTCTCAGTGACAAACGCATACATTTTGCAAGGTTAATTACACCGTACTGTCAGCAATTAGACGCCGGTCAAAATATACTTTCCCCCAGTGTGATATATAAGCAACATTGTCTGTTAAATTGGAACGATAAATATGCCGTATTTCACGGTCAGTGTTGTTTTGCATAATGCAGTAGAAGGCGATTACGAAGCACTTAATAAGAAAATGACTGATGCGGGATTTACCCGTCTCATTGGTAGAGATAAAGTCTACAAATTACCTGAAGGAGAATTCAATTATGGTAGCGGCACATTGAATAAGCAGGAAGTTGCTGATTTAGCACTAAAAATTGCTGAACAAATCAGATTTATTCCTTCGATATTGGTCACTGAGTCCGGCGGACGAACTTGGCGGAATCTAGATCTAAAGTAACGTCAGTATATTATAATAATATAACGCGATAAATTTGACTTAAGTTAATACTCAATGCCACACCAGGGCATATTTATACGCTATTACCAGAGAATAATATTAACATTAGGGGATTCATTCCCATTAAATTATATTTCATGCCTGATTATTCAAATTAAAATTAATCAACTCGATGTATTTCGCAGCCCGAGTCCTTTCAGGCATGCTAAGGTTTGTTTACTTTTCGTGGCATTCAACTACATCGCAACATTCAACCGCATCGAGACATTCAACCGCAGGTTCATGAGTTTCAGCAGCGGAGGCTTCAGCTTTACGGCGATGCAGAGCAATAACAAAATCAGTTTCGCAAGTGAATGTCTGAGAGGCGGCTAATTCTTGCCCAGTTTCCGCGCTGGCGCGCCAAGCAAAGGGCGTCATCTGCAATAAGTTAAAACCTTGTTTGCCACTGAGTACCATTTCATAGGCCAGTGTTTCACGGCTTACGAGTTCAAACCCTTCCAGAGATTCTTCCGTGTCATCATGAAGTTGCACTTGTGCGTAAATTAGCGCTTTTAATTGATAAAGGTGACGCGGCCCCGGCGCAACCGTGACCACAATCCCACCGGGTTTCACCGTGCGAGCTAGCTCGGCTGCTTTGCAAGGGGCATAAATACGTAAAACGGCGTCAAGTGAATGATTGGCAAAGGGTAATCTGTGACTGGAGGCTACGCAGAAATTCACCTGATGGTAGCGTTTAGCGCCATATCGAACAGCGACTTTTGCCACATCTAAACCAAAAATAGACATTTTCCGCTGCCGGTTTAGCTGATCAGCCACTGCTGCCGTGTAATAACCTTCCCCACAACCAATATCCAACAACATGGCGGCATCTAACGGTAACGCCGAATCAAGCAATCTACAAATTCGCTGCTGCAAAGGCTGATAATAGCCCGCATCCAGAAACGCCCGCCGTGCTTGCATCATCTCAGGGCTATCGCCCGGTTGTTTGGAGCCTTTATGCTGCACTGGCATCAAATTAACGTAACCCTCTTTGGCGCAATCAAACTGATGATTATTGCTGCAACGCCACTGCTGCGAGCTTTTTAGCAAGGGTTGATGGCAAAGGGGGCACTGATAAGACATCGTTGAGTTCCAAATAACAGATAATTAACCGCCCAATCGTAGGCAGACACGGCGTTAGTCTAAAGAAGCGTTTATGAGGTTGCAAGCCACTGTTATGTCCGTATATCCCAGCGCTTAGCTGTGTCGGATGGCCTCAATGGAAATCGCATCGGGCTCCACATTCATCGTACGCAAAATTTGCCCCATAATATCGCTGAAAACCGGCGCAGAAACAGCACCGCCATAGTATTTTCCGCCTTGCGGATTATTAATGACCACGACTAACGCGAAGCGAGGTTGACTCGCCGGTGCAACGCCTGCGGTGTACGCCACATACTTATCAATATATTGGCCATTTGGGCCAATCTTCTTTGCCGTTCCTGTCTTAATGGCAACACGGTATCCTCTTACCGCCGCTTTAATCCCGCCACCACCCGGCAATGCGACACTTTCCATCATATGCTCAACCTGCCGCACTTCACTTTCCGGGAAAACTCGCCGCCCAACTATCGGGGGATCCACTTTGGTAATCGACAAGGGCCGATAAATGCCAAAGCTGCCAATCGTGGCATACACACGCGCTAATTGTAGTGGTGTCACCATCAAGCCATAGCCAAAGGAAAACGTCGCACGGTCAAGATCACTCCAGCGCTGTCGATGCGGCATCAACCCACTGCTTTCACCTGTTAATCCTAATTCTGTTGGCTTCCCCAGACCAAATAAGCTATAGGTTTCCGTTAATGCAGCAGCGGGCATGGCCAACGCCAAACGAGAAACCCCCACATCACTCGATTTTTGTAATACGCCAGTCAATGATAATGCCGGATAATAGCCCACATCTTTGATTTGATGGCCGCTCAGAATATAGGGGCGAGTATCCAAAACAGTATCCGACTTAACTAAATGCCGTTGTAATGCCGTCATCACGACCATCGGTTTGACGGTAGAACCCGGTTCAAAAATATCGCTAATGGCGCGGTTGCGGAAATTCTCTTCCGGCGCTGCCATGCGATTATTGGGGTTGAATGTCGGGTAGTTCGCCATTGCCAAAACCTCTCCCGTGTTGACATCAATAACCACAGCGGAGCCAGAGTCTGCTTTATTGAACATGACGGCATTGGATAATGCATGCGAGGTTTCTGCCTGCAACCGTTCATCAATACTGAGCTGGACATTTTGCCCAGGTTGGCTGTCTGTCGAAGCAATATCCTCAATCACTCGACCAAAACGATCTTTTCGCACCACCCGACTACCTGCCGTACCACTCAGTAGCGAGTTGAAACTTTTCTCTACCCCTTCGATGCCTTGATCATCGATATTGGTAAAGCCGATTAGATTTGCAGCCACATCTCCTGTGGGGTAAAAACGCCGTGACTCCACTTTCGTTTCGATACCGGGTAATTTCAGGCGTCGAACATAGTCAGCGACATTAGGTTCAACTTGGCGGGCGAGATAGATAAAACGCGCATTAGGGGCCAGCGATATGCGGTTGTTCACCTGTTCGAGTGGAAGGTTCAGTGCTTGTGCCAATGCATGCCAACGCTCATTTGCAACAACACCGCCCTTCTCTATCACTGTTTTGGGATCTGCCCAAACAGCAGCGACAGGGACACTGACAGCCAAGGGGTGGTCATTACGATCAGTAATCATGCCACGTGTATTAGGCGTTTCTTCCACGCGCACGGAGCGCATATCCTCTTCCTTGACCAAGTGGTCTGGCTCAATAATTTGCAGCCAGGCGACCCGGGCGGTCAGCCCCAAGAATGACAATAAAATGCAGCCACACAGCAAACCAAAACGCCATCGAATAAAGTTATTACTGTCATTTTTTGGTTTAGAAATCATTGAGATCAACCCTGACTGCCTGCTTGGAATTTAGTTGCCATTAAACCCTATCCAACGGCATGAAAGGGCTAAAACAGTGATACAAGGTGCGTTATATTGCAACAATTCGCTAACGAGCATTTAATCGAACAGGCGACTGGTCAATCGATTCAAAAACGGCTTACACTGAATGGCGTATTTTTCCCTCAGTAGGTAAACCTGATGACCGACCTTTCACCACAATTGAGCAAAATTGCCGCTATCCGCCACGGTTTTGGTGACAAATCGTCTCTTTTACCTGACGATCTCCAGCCTTTTCAGGAATCGCAAGCCAATAAGAAGCAAGTACATGGCACCAGAATTGTCGATGTCACGCAGCCTCGGCAAGAATGTGGTGAAGCGGATGGCCTCTATACCACTCAAGCAGGAATATTGTTAACGGTGTTAACGGCGGATTGCCTTCCAGTCATTTTCAGTCATCGACAAGGCAAAGGTATTGCGGTTGTTCACGCGGGTTGGCGCGGATTGCTTGACGGCATTATCTTGAATATGGTGGAACGTATCTCACGCGATGACGATCCCGCTAATTGGGTTGCCGCTATTGGGCCAGCAGCAAGATCTTGCTGTTATGAAGTTAACGAAGAGTTAGTCGAGCAGTTTGTTAACCAATTGCCGTTAGCAAAAAACATTATTACCCCCCGCTATCGTCGCCTTAACTTAGCGGCTATTGCTGAACATCAATTACGCGGCGCAGGTATCCAGCAGGTGGAACTGATAGGCGGTTGTACTATATGTACCATCGTGCAGGATAAAGATGATGCGAGCAAAGTTCAGTTTAAGTACACCAGCTATCGTCGTACCAGCCAGCAACAGGCAATTGATCCTACGCACCCAAGCATTAAAGGCCGCAATCAGTATTCTGGCTTGATCATCCTGCCCTAATGAACTCACCACGTGATGATTTCAGAAACGAAAAACCCGCACAATGGCGGGTTTTATTACAGCAAAAGTGCTGATTAGATTGCAGTAACGTTTACTGCAGACGGACCTTTCTGACCGTCTTGGATTTCGAACTCTACGTTCTGGCCTTCAGCCAAGGTTTTGAAGCCATTACCTTGGATTGCAGAGAAGTGTACGAACACATCTTTGCTGCCGTCAGCTGGAGTGATGAAACCGAAACCTTTAGACTCGTTGAACCACTTAACTTGACCTTTGATCTTTGCCATCTTGAGTATTTCCTTTGGATTGTTTAACTCGCCCGTAGGCGTTTACATAGACAAACTAGAGTCGTTACTGCTTGAGGCACTAAGATAAGGATCGGCAGAGAAGCGGTATTCAACGCTAACGTCTTTACTCAGAACTTCTTTACTGAAAATGCCACACATATACAGAACTGTACCTCGTTTTACCCATATGCGTTATCACATACTCTGAATTCGATGGCAAGCCATTTTTAATCAAGGGTGAACCTGTCGCACATATTTGAATCGGTTGCACATAAAGAATGCTTAAATATGCTAAAACCTGTTGAAGGTCATCGTATTTTCTGCTCTATTTTTTTATACTGATTCGCCCCGCTTTCTTACTGGCTTTTAACATTTAGGCTAACTCTTTTTATAATTTTTCTTACGTCGCCATCTCGTGATTGGCATGTTTTGAGCGTGACCAAAAATGTATGGGTATAAAATTTATTAGCATTAAATATATAATAATTGAATATATCACGCTCCTGTCGCAGATACTGGTATCCAAGCATCGTACAGTCCCTCAGTCTTAGACGTTTAGACTAACTCCTTACATAACCTCAGGTTATAGTCCTTATCTTCTCCTCGACTAAGACATATGAATATTTTATTAATAGTGATGACGTAAAAAACTGAGATAGGAGCAAAAACAACCAATATAAAATAAGCTCAACAAACACTAATGCCCAATAAAATACCTCTGCCAGCTCGAATGAAATTAACTTCACGAAAATTTCATTATTAAGTATTATCAATAGCGAAGCGTATAGAAATTAACCACCCTGCACTAGAAAGGTGCGCTTTCTCTTTTTGTAAACTGTATAAATATATAAAAAAATGGAGATATTAGTCAGTCACAAAAACTATTTCATTCTGTGAATTATTGTCAATTTCATGTAAAAAAGACAAATTAAGATATATCCAAGCTCTTCTTTATTATATCTTAACCATTCTGAGAAAAGCCTAAATTAAGGTTTTACCTTTCCGTTAAAGAACTGTTTAGGATTTAGACGATAACCTCTACCTAATTATAACTAGCTTATTACCAATCATTACTTTTGATAGGCATATAGATTATCTGATGCTTGGATATTCTATTTAGGCTTATCTGCACCAGAGATTTAAATCATGATTCATAAGTATATTATCAGCGCCTGCTTTCTGAGTAGTTTGTGGTGGGGCCATGTTTCAACTGCGCTAGCAGAAGATATCAATCAATCAGGTAAAGTGCCAACAGAGCAGAAAATTGAGCCTCATGCGGACAGTAACAGCCTGTGGCAGCGTTTGGTCAACAATATCACCCTCGCCTGGGATTCACCGGAGCAAGAGCTGTATATCCCGCTGAATACGTGGCACAACCGTAGAACTTACGATGCGGATAAGATAGCGTCCTACAATGAAAGGCCATGGGGCATCGGTTATGGTAGATATCGTTATGATGAGAATAACAATTGGCACTCAGTGTATGCGATGGCGTTTATGGATTCACACAATAAAGTTGAACCCATTATAGGTTATGGTTACCAAAAAATGTGGATACCGGGGAGAATGGATGGTTGGCGATTTGGCGTAGGCTTTACAGCAAGTATTACCGCTCGTCACGAATATCATTACATCCCGATACCCTTGCCTTTACCGCTCGTATCCATTGAATATAATAAATTTTCACTACAAACCACCTATATTCCCGGCACTTATAACAATGGGAATGTATTGTTTACTTGGATGCGTTGGCAATTTTAATGAGATATTTCACGGCTAATTAGACCATGATTTAAAAGTGGTTATATGGCGTAGTTAAGAATTAATCTCAATTAATATTTGGTGCACCAATAGGATGCATTCATTTGTACCAGTAAATATCCCGTGTTATCTACTTTATTTAGCTGCTGCTGATTTAAACATTCTAGCCAAGACATTATTTTCAGAAAGCGGATATAACTCTAAGTGGTTATATCCGCTTTTTTATTTAACAAATACAACGAACCAATCAGGCTATATTTGAGTTCTTAGTCTGTATCTTGCCTCGTTTTTGACGGCGAGTCAGCATGAAACCACACCACAGCAATGCCACCCAAACGGGCATCATCAAGACTGAGATTTGAATGCCATCAGTAAGGTACATGATGACCAAAATCAGCGATAAGAAGACCAGGCACAGGTAATTACCGTAGGGATACCATAACGCCTTAAATCGTGGTTCTACGCCCTCTCGCGTTTTTGCAGCACGGAATTTTAAATGTGCCAGGCAAATCATGACCCAGTTAATGACCAGCGTTGAGACGACAAGTGCCATCAGGAGTTCAAAGGCTTTGCCCGGCATCACATAGTTAATCACGACACCCGCTGAGGTTGCCAATGCTGAGAGTGCAATTGACAGTATAGGCACACCACGTTTATTCACCTTAGTCAATAACTTAGGGGCATTTCCTTGTGACGCCAAACCAAATAGCATACGGCTATTACAATATACCCCACTGTTATAGACCGATAATGCTGCAGTCAAAACCACCACATTCAAGATGGTCGCCACCAAGTTACTGTCTAATGCATGGAAAATCATCACAAAGGGGCTGCCGCCTTCAACAACCTTACCCCACGGATAAAGAGAGAGCAGAACACCCAGTGAACCAATATAAAAGATGAGAATACGATAGACGACTTGATTGGTTGCTTTAGGAATACTGTGTTGTGGATCTTCCGCTTCAGCCGCAGTGATCCCCACCATCTCTAGCCCACCGAAAGAAAACATAATCACGGCCATCGCCATCACTAAGCCACTTAACCCGTGAGGCATAAAACCACCTTGGGCCCAGAGATTTGTGATAGAGGCATCTGGACCACCGGTTCCGGATGCCAAAAGGTATGCGCCAAAAACGATCATCCCGATAATGGCAACAACCTTGATGATCGCGAACCAAAATTCAGTTTCACCGTACATACGGACATTGATAAGGTTGATGGCATTGATCAGGATAAAAAAGACGGCGGCAGAAACCCATGTGGGTATTTCAGGCCACCAATATTGGATATAGATACCTACGGCAGTTAGTTCAGCCATACCGACGAGAATAAACATAGCCCAGTAGTTCCAGCCAGATAAAAACCCGGCAAAATCGCCCCAATATTTATAGGCAAAATGGCTGAATGAACCGGCCACTGGTTCCTCAACGACCATCTCACCCAGTTGGCGCATAATAAGGAATGCAATAAAACCGCCGATTGCATACCCCAAGATGACTGAAGGACCTGCCATTTTTATGGTCTGAGCAATCCCCAGAAACAGCCCTGTACCAATTGCGCCACCCAGCGCAATCAGTTGAATATGTCGATTTTTTAAACCGCGTTTGAGCGTTGATTCTTGTAACTGCTGTTCCATCCTATCCTCTGCCACATCTGTTCTTAACCAGTAGTCGTAAACAGTATTTTATAAATAAATTTGCGGCGTTTTTAACACTTAAAACAGATTGCATCAAGGATAAAGGTAGTTGGCACGTTACGAAAATGCACCAATAGCTTTGTGTCTCTGTGCTATTGGCTATATCTGTCCAAGATGGCGATTCACATTGAAACATGCCGATTTGACATGCCACATAACTTACTTAAATTACGGGCACCAATCATCAAAGTGGCCACATACGATTGACGTCGTGTGACCACTTCTACAGCAACGCGATTATTTTTGTAGCGGATAAGATAAGTTGAAGGCCAACCTTGGCGTCGTACACCGTAAGATTTTTGGTGATGATCAATTGCTGCGTGAGCAATCACCAAATGAGATAAGTTTGAATCCCCTTTAATAATACGTTTCATCATCAGCTCCACGAAAGTCGTTACATACTTCTTATCGTTTATTCGTCCCGCCACTTGATGCTGGCGGAATAATGGCACCTGCTGAAAATTATGGATCGTAATTATCAAGCTTCCCGACTCAACAAGTAGCAGATCATAGCCGCGCGTAACGGGCTTTGACTGTAAGCTTGCCATTCTCCAAGGGAGTTAGTAATTCGGGCGTTCCACTGATTATTATCATTGATTTCAGGGGAATAAATGCCAATTTTATTGGCATAGATGATAGGCCATGCATCAGACGGATTTTTACAGTAATCCTTACCCTTAATACCTCCGTACGGATACCACTTATCGGGATCTTCACCGTTCAATAGCGCAATACTTCTGTTCACTTCACTGTCACTTTCTTCATACCATTTGATCATCCGAATCACCGTTCTTTTTAAAAGTTCTGGCTACATTACGGTGAAAATAAGACAAATTTATGACAGCTTGCATGCTTTATTTCAGGCCAATAAACAGGACGTTAAAAGTGAACAAGGGGGAAAATGGGGAGAGATGTTACAACTCAGTCTGAGGCGATTGCCAACTAAACTCACTATCACTCTGGCACAGCCTTTCGACAGCGCCAGAATCGGGATTGCTTATCTCTCAGGAATGAAGCCTTTAAAATCGAGAGGAGAAACGATGTCATTATCACTTTGCCCGTCACTGACGCCAGTGGCATTGGCAACTAGCGCTTTGAGCAATTCAGTTTGCAGTTTTTGCTGTTCAGCAATCTCTTGTAGTAAATGGATTTGTTCATTTGCTCGTACACTGGCTCGGCTCAAGAAGAACCAAACTATCAAGAAAAAAATGACAGTAAATAGCGACAGCGCAATAGGGAACACACCCAACCCGCTCATATTTGTTTCTAACATTGACTACCCTATTACATGCATGACGAAGTCGTTATCTTACCACTCAGCCCATCAGAAGGGTGAAATTAGCGGCTGAATAAGAAAGGAATGGCAATTAGCATCACAATTACTGAGAATGGTTATTATTTGTATTTATAATAAAATACTTTACCACGGAATAATCGAAGTTATGGTACATAAGCCCGTTGAGAACGTCCCTCCTTGATCACAATAGCTGTCAAGGGCTAATAGATAAAACAAGCAACAAACGGCAATAATTCCCACCGTCGCAACAAGTTTCTTTATGTTCAAATCGGGCACCTTCTTCAACCTTCAACGTTTTTTAAATTATACTGGATCAAACATCAACCATTTATAGCCAATATGTATTTAGTGATGTCAAAACTGTCATATGACCTAACTAAGCGTAGATTTTTTACTGTTTCGTCTTATAAATCAATATAATTTAGGATTTTTATTATTAATAATCACATCATTAGTAGTTAAATTATTAAATATTTTAGCAAGACAATAAGCAAAACTAATTTCACGGAGTAACTACATGAGTTTGTTCAGATTATTCTTGATTGTGGCGATTATATACCTTGGTTTACTGTTTTCAGGTTATGGCGTACTGATCGGTAGTGAAAAAAACGCTGCTGGATTGGGATTACAATGTAAATACCTAACAGCTAGAACTATATCAACCGCTCAGTTTATAAACGGTGAAAATGGTATCATTGGCGTCAGCAACTGTCCTTTAGTGAAAAAAATAGGTAACAATATATTTGAATAACCCACCAGCGGGTTTGCAATAAGCCCGCTGGTTATTTTCTTATTTCTCTCAGTGACTATTTGTGACAGTTTTGGCTATGCCTACGATTTTGAATGTCACCCTTAAAAATAAAGCTGTCATTTTTGCGTAAACTTCATATCAATCAATGCAATGGCTTTTTCTATTGCCCGCTTAGTCACTGGGTCAGCACCCGCTGGATGTGCGCTAAAATCAATAGATTTAAGCTGATGTGACATTTTATCTCGCACCTCTGCTGGTGCAATAATATCAATCACATCAATAATTTGCTTAATCACTAGTTGGCAGGCAACCAAATCTGAGACCATTTCTTGGTCATTAGTAAACATATCTGACATGAATAATTCCTTCAAAGTAATATCACATTAGGATATCACGCTGGCCACAACAACTCTTTAACCACCTGTGCCATGTTCACCTGGTTGTCCATCGGTAGGTTGTGGTTTGAGGATGAGGTTCTTGTGGGTAGTCAATCGTTCAAGTAAACCGCGAAGGATGCGTGAGCCAAAAATTAATCGATACGTAGAATGGTCACGGTGACGCCTATCGTTGATAGTTTCGGTGCTAAAAATAGGAAATAAAAAAACCAGGTATGATTATCATCAAAAACCTGGTTCTAAGGGTAACTTATTGAATATATACCAATCACAATATTCCTAATCTCACAGTTTATCACCTCCTGCGCCTTTACCTTTATGCAGGACCATTACTGGCATTTTTAGAAAAACGGTTACACCAACAACCGCTATCAGAGTCATAATCACTGTTATCAACATGCGATCACCTCATCATTTTTAACTTCTATTTTTTCAAATTTAACCTTCAACCTCAGGGGAGACCCTTCCAAATAACACTACCCTTTTACTATGGCACCAGAAAACGCTTTTGCAAATACCCGTTGAAAACTCTTTATAACGTCTCCACCATGATGGTAGCTAATTTGGTGTTTTGTGTTGTTCGATTCAACTTGTGTATACTGCACTACTCCTAACTTGAAAAAACAGACTAAATAATGTCACAAGAAAATCATCTCACGTTAGTCTGCGCCCTCAGCAAATGGGTCGAAACCCACTTAGGGCGAGTCATCTATCTCGAAGAGTTAGCCACATATTCAGGCTACTCACTTTGGCACATGCAAAAAATTTTTAAAGAAGTAACAGGCACATCGTTAGGAAAGTACATCAGAGAAAGACGTTTAGCAGGTGCTGTTTATCAACTTAGAAGCAGCAATAGTACGATTTTTGATATTGCATTAGATTTTGGCTTTGGCTCGCAGTCACATTTTACTTATATGTTCAGAAAACGTTACGGCATAACGCCTTATGATTTCAGGCAAAATACAGATATTGACCTTAATATCGCATTGCCACTGCATGCGATTCATCAAAAGCAGGCGTAACTACCCTTATCTCTCACTATTCGCCTGAATTCTTAAAATAGCATTCGGCGAACATTCGTTATTTTTTGTAGCAATTCTGCACATCAATGGGCTGCGCGTCGTTACGCGAGCTATCCGTCATATAGGTCATAACAAACATGGTACTCACCACAATGAGTGCTGCCAGTAGCAACCCAATCAGTGCAATGACTTTATTGTCGTCGAACAAGCTCTTGTCCATAATTTCTCCCTAACTTCTATGGTAGGTCAGATTAACCATAGGATCGCAATGAATGTCGTTGCAATCAGCAAACATGATGTTGTAAATAAAACCACGAGCGCAAAGTGCACGTCGCCAATTCCTGCTGAATAATCACCCTGTTGAGTGATATTTTTTTGTTTTTTCAAATTAATACCTACTGGTCATTCACACCAGACATGACCTTGCATTAAAATCGCGCTTTTTATTGGCCGTTTCCACTTCCCGCCCAGCGCTGACTCAATCGCGAACCATTACAAGGCGATCCTGTCGTAGTCTGGGGTATAGATCAAGCCCATGCATTGTAAAAAATAGGGGTATTGACCAGAAACATTAGATATCATTATAGATTAATGCCCCAACACTTGAACCTGAGCGCATGACTTATCACACTGAAATTATACCCACAGCCAAACTATAGAGCGCCACAATTGCAGCAATAATGGCGACGGCAAAAAGGCACTTCTCGATTGAAGTGAATATGGGCTTATTTTGTTCACGTTTCGCGATAATGAACAACACAGTGCCAGGACCGTAGATCACCGCAGATAACAATATATATTTCAAGCCCCCCGCGTAAACCATCAATATGGCATACAACGTTGCTATCGACGCAAAGATAATATCTTTTCTATGATCTTCTGAGCCAACCGAGTAAGTTTCTCGGGTCCACGCCAATTTCAGGCCATAAGCCGCAACCAGCAAATAGGGAATCAAAACCAATGAGCTGGTTAATTCAAGTGCAAGTTGGAAAGCATATTCAGTGAAAAGCGTAACAATTAAGAATAATTGGATAAAAACATTCGACATCCAGACCGCTGCAGAAGGCACCCCTCGCTTGTTTTCAGTTGCGAAGAGTTGCGGCATGATATTGCTTTTCGCAGCAGAATAGAGGGCTTCAGCCGCCAGCAGCGTCCAAGACAAATAAGCTCCCATGACTGAAATAATCAGCCCAATACTGATAAAGATGGCTCCCCATCGGCCAAGAATATGCTCTAGTACGCCAGCCATCGACGGCTGACGCAACGCTGCAAGATCCGGACGAAGCAGTACACCGTAGGAAAGCATTGTGACTAAAACTAGCAGGCATAACACACCAATGAAGCCTAAAACCGTCGCAATACCAACATGTTTTCTTTCTTTAGCATAACGAGAGTAGACACTCGCTCCTTCAATACCAACAAAAACAAATACTGTCACCAACATGGTGCTACGCACTTGAGAAAATAAAGACGCCGAACCGGCTGTTATTTCTAATGCGGCGTGACCGGTATAGCCATAATCATCAAGATGAGAAAGGTCACCAATACTGCCCAGCGGCTGGGTTCCCCAGAAATTTAATGCAAAAGTATCCGTATGAAATGCAAAAGCCAGTACGATAACGAAAATAAATATTGGTATGACTTTCGCGAAAGTGGCAATGGTATTAATCGCTGCGGCCTCTTTGATGCCGCGCAGAACCATAAAATGGAAACTCCATAAAATTAATGACGCAATTAAAACTGCGGGAAGCGTATTGCCATCACCAAATAACGGAAAGAATGCCCCCAACGTAGACTTGATCAAAACAAAATAAGATACACTGCCAATACAAGCACCTGACCAGAAACCAATAGCTGAAGCGAATCCAGCATAGTCACCGAATCCTGTTTTAGCATAAATATAAACGCCGGAATCTAAATCTGGTTTGCGCTGTGCAAGCGTTTGAAATACAAAAGCCAAAGTCAACATCCCGCCGCCGGCAATAACCCAGGCGATAAGCGCACCGAAGCCTCCCGTGGCACGGCCGAATGTAGCAGGTAAAGAGAAAATGCCAGCACCGATCATCGAACCCACAACAAGTGACGTTAATGACCAGAGTGAAAGTTTTTTATTTGATGAGGCTGTCATATTCATTCCCATTGACATTAGTTAATCCAATTAAAAAGAGAATAACCTAATAGAATGCCAAGTCCTATAGATGAAATACCGAATAAATTTCACAATGTACTTTGCTTCATAGCAGAAAATTCCTAATGCACCGACAATACCAAATCATTCTGGCGGATGAGTGATACCTACACGCCTACATTTTTAATGAAGGCGTGTATATTTATACTGTATCCACATCAGCAAAGTACAAATAACGATAGATAAATTATAGCAGACTTTAATAATGCCTATTTAAATGCAATAGCCTCTTACTCACTCACTTCTCCAACTGCAGTGAATAATCAGTAAAATTGATGCTATTAATTCGCATTTGCATTTATAATGCCAGAACTGTTTTTTTACAGTTGAACTAATTTACCTCTGTAATTGTAAGGACGACTTCATGCTCCGCCGCTTTTTTTCTTATTACACCCCTTATAAAGGGCTTTTCTATCTAGATTTTGGCTGTGCAATTCTTGCGGGGTTGTTAGAACTCAGCTTCCCGATGGCCGTTAAACTGTTCATCGATAAATTGCTCCCAAATCAGGATTGGGTGCTGATTATCTGGGCTGCAGTGGGCTTATTAATGATCTATCTCCTGAACACCGCGCTAATGGCGATTGTTAACTATTGGGGTCATGCGTTGGGAGTCGGCATTGAAACAGATATGCGTCGGCAGGCATTTAGCCACCTGCAAAAACTTTCCTTTAGTTATTATGACAATGTGAAGACCGGGCATATCATCACCCATGTCACGAAAGACCTCGAAGAGGTCGGTGAAATTGCCCATCACGGCCCTGAAGATCTTTTCATTGCTGTCATGACATTTATTGGTGCGTTTATTCTGATGGCGTCCGTCCATCTCCCTCTCGCTATGCTCACCATTATTATTGTGCCCTGCATGACTTATCTGGTGAGCCGTTACGGTTCACAAATGACAGAAACTTGGCGCAAATTATTTGGCCAAGTCGGCAACTTTAATGCCCGAATTGAAGAGAGCATTGGAGGAATTCGAGTCGTAAAAGCCTTTGCCAACGAATCGCACGAAAAGAAACTGTTCGCCAAAGATAATGAAAACTACCGCACCACTAAACTACGTGCTTATCGCATTATGACCACCAGCATGACCATGAGCTACTTAAGTACTCGCTTAGTACAATTAATTGTCATGATAGTCGGTACATGGTACGTGGTTAATGACCAACTCAGTTATGGCGGATTTGTCGGCTTCCTTCTGTTGGTTGAGGTTTTTTTCCGCCCAGTGGCGAAAATAACCTCAGTACTTGAAAGTTATCCTAAAGGTATTGCAGGATTCAAACGCTTCACTCAGCTCATTGATACCTTGCCTGATATCGTTGACCAACCTAATGCGCGCCCTGTCGGTCATTTGCATGGCGATATTTGTTATCAAAATGTCAGCTTTGGTTATTCACCGCAGAATCAAATTTTCACTCATTTGAATCTGCAAATCCGCGCGGGTGAAACAGTCGCCTTCGTTGGACCATCAGGCGCCGGTAAAACCACACTCTGCTCCTTACTGCCTCGTTTCTATGAGCTCGATAGCGGGGTCATCACAATCGACGGTATTAATATTCGTGATATGACTCAGGAATCACTGCGTAATAATATTGGTATCGTGCAACAAGATGTCTTCTTATTTGGCGGCTCTATTCGTGAAAATATCGCCTACGGTAAGCTAGATGCCAGTGATGACGAGATCATGACTGCCGCACGACAAGCGCGGCTGGATGAGTTGATTGACAGCCTGCCTGAGGGCTTGGATACCGTTGTCGGTGAGCGTGGCGTGAAGTTATCCGATGGCCAGAAACAGCGGCTGTCGATAGCCCGTATTTTCTTGAAAAATCCGCCGATCTTGATTCTGGATGAGGCGACATCAGCCCTTGATACTGCCACGGAGCAAGCGATTCAACTCGCACTCACCGCATTGTCACAAGGCCGAACGACATTGGTTATTGCTCACCGCTTAGCCACCATTCAAAATGCCGATCGCATCATTGTGGTTGATAAAGAAGGGATTGTTGAGCAAGGGGATCATCACGAACTCCTAGCCCGTAAAGGCGCTTATGCTAAGTTGCATGACGCCCAGTTTAGCGCCGCTTAATCTACTTAACTTCGTTTAATACATGTAAAAACACCCCCGCAGATGAACGCGAATGGTAAACTGGAGGAAAATTCGACCTAAGCCATTCCATCGCGGGCATAAATAGGGTACAAGGACGCCATGAAAATTCCAAAACGAATCCAACCGCTGGTTGATGACGGCTTGGTTGACGAAGTCATCCGTCGTTTGAAAAGTGGCAAAGAAGCTGATGTCTATGTTGTCCGTTGCGGATCGGATATTCGCTGCGCGAAGGTTTACAAAGAAGCTGAAAATCGCAGCTTTAAACAAGCGGTCCAATACCAAGAGGGCCGTAAGGTCCGTAATAGCCGCGATGCCCGAGCAATGGCTAAAGGTTCTAAATTTGGCCGTAAGCAGCAAGAAGATACTTGGCAAACTGCCGAAGTTGATGCGTTATATCTACTCGCCAATGCGGGTGTCCGCGTACCACAGCCTTATGCCTGCCTCGATGGTGTTTTGCTCATGGAGCTGGTGACGGATGAAGACGGTCTTGCCGCTCCTCGCCTCAGTGACGTGCCATTTACTAAAGAACAAGCGTTAATTGACCATGCTGTCATGATCCAATATGTGGTGCGCATGCTCTGCGCCGGTCTCGTTCATGGCGACTTATCTGAGTTCAATGTCTTAATTGATAAAGATGGGCCCGTCATTATCGACTTACCGCAAGCAGTCAATGCCGCAGCAAATAACCATGCGAAAGCAATGTTAGAGCGTGATGTCGCCAATATGACCCACTATTATGGTCAATACGCCCCTGAACTGCTTGGCCGGAAATATGCCAAAGAAATGTGGGCGCTCTATGAAGACGGTAAATTGCATCCAGAAACCCAACTCACGGGTGAATTTGCAGAAAGTACTGCCGCCGCTGACGTTGAAGGCGTGTTAGAAGAGATTAAAGCCGTGATTGCGGAAGAACAAGAACGCCTGCGTGAAGCACAGGATCCGTATTAATTTTTGCTTTAGCAAATGTTGGCAGAACATAAAATGAGGGTAAGTAAAATAGCGTTGACTGTGCTTTCTGCCTACCCTCATCGATTCAAAATTAAGCCTTGTGTGATAAATCAGTTCAGTATGACAGTCTCAACACGGTTTTTCCCCGCGGTTTTTGCACGGTAAAGTGCTTTATCTGCCGCCGACGACAATGCAGCAGCTGTCAATGACTCATTCGGCGCAGAGACTGACGCCACGCCGACACTGATGGTCACTCTCCCTTGCGGTGACATCCCATGGGGAATATCTAGTTCCTCAATAGAAAGACGCATACGTTCTGCAATGGCTTTCGCGTCTGCTGGCGAACTCGGTGCCAGTAAGACAATAAACTCCTCACCACCATAGCGGGCTAAAATATCTGAACCACCACGAATGGATTTAGATAATGTTTCGACAATCGATTTCAGACAAACATCACCTAGCGCATGCCCATAGAGATCGTTAAAACTTTTGAAATTATCGAAATCAATCATTAATACCGAGAGTGCCCCCCCTTCAATTCGGTTTTTCTGCCAAATATGTCGGTAGAGATCATCAAAATGACGACGATTAGCCACGCCAGTCAACACATCCGTTTGGGATAACGCCTTGAGGATCGATTCAGATTGCTTAAACTCAGTAATATCAAAAAATGAGCCATACCACATTACCGAACCATCATCCTGCTGAGTTGGAAAAGACTCGCCATGGAGCCAATGCGTCCCTTTCCCCGGCAAGTTTACCCGGAAATCACAAGACCACACGGATAGATTTTGCCGTGACGTGGCAACAGCTTGTTCCATCATCGGCATATCGTCAGGATGAACTCGGCTAAAAAGTGGATTTTTCGCTTTAGGGATAAACAGAACCTCAGCTGGCGAAAGATCAAATATTTTCCTTACACCCTCACTGCAATATTTAAAATGAGAGTCGCCATCAGTATTTAAGTAGTAAGCATAAATCATCGCCGGTAGATTTTTTGTTAATCGGTCCATCATTTGCTTACTTTCTTCCAATGCCATCAGCAACGATTTTCTTTCAGAAACATCGGCAATGACACTGATATAACCGACTGTGCTACCATTATCAGACATGATTTCATGAACACTTAATGCGCCCCAGAAACGTTTACCATCTTTACGTTGATAACGCCATTCACTGCTATCACGCCGATTTAGCAACAAGGAGTCCAATTCGGCTTGAGCATCACCGTATTCTGGAATATATAAAATATCCTGAATGGGTCGCCCTAACACCTCATGCCGGGAATAGCCAAACATTCGCTCTGCACCAACATTAAATATTGTTATGCAGTTACTCAAGTTGGTTGTAATGATTGCAACCTGTTTCTCGGCATTGAGTAAAACATCTAGTTGAAGGTCAGATAATTCATTATTTCCATTCTCTTTCTTCAACAGATCACCTTTCGGTTGCCAGCCAAAAACTTTCTTGGCTAATGCGCTCAAGTGGCTATGATAAAAAGAAAATAAAGACATAGAGAAAAATCACCTATATTTCAAAACTATAAAACAAAAAAACAATATTGAATATTCAAGTTAATACATCACCAATAGCACATTAAATTATAACATACTGTTATGACTCCGTGTAGATGCGCTTTAATAGCACAGGTTATTTGATAAGAACTGACATTCAACTTGATAAAATCATTACAGATTCTGCCAAGAAAACTGAAGTTACAATCCGCTATTCTGAGGGTCTGTTTATGTTGAATGATTGGAGTCAAAATGAAGCAAATTCTTATGCTGTGTATGAGCACTATTTTATTGTTTAATGCAACCCTAAGTTTCGCTGCTCAACAGGCAGATAAAAATGAAAAAGGGAAAGCAGGAGTCACTTGTAAACGCCCGCCGGAGCCACCAAAAGATAAGAATGGTCACCCATTACCCCCTCCTAAAGATCATAAAGATGGCCACTTAACTAAAGGCCAACCGCCACATGATGAAAAGCATGGCTGCCCACCACTACCAGAGAAAAAAATCAAAAAGTAATGCAATAATTTACTCCCATAACAAATGCAAATACCGCAGCAGATAAATTGAAAGTCTCCTTTCTTTATATCTGCTATTTATTATCACATTAATAAAAAGTCGACACATAATAAAATCAATAATCACATTAACGACTTTACATATTAATCACCAACACCTAACACAGTATATCTCGCATATAAATCAAGTGCATAAATCAGAATATCAATATAAACACCACCCAAGAAAACAAACTAATCGGAAAATCAGATATTACACTGGAAAATATAACTTTATATCCTATGATATACAGTGAGAATATAAATTCTCATCCGCGAGTTAATAATACCAGTTGAAATATAACGGATAGATAAGGAAGTAATCATGCTTTATAAATCACTGATTAGTATTACCATTGCTACACTCTCGTTTACCGCCTTTAGTACTGCCCATGCAGCATCATCCCCCACTACACCCGCCGATATGACGTGTAAAGAATTCATTGATCTTAATCCAAAAAGTATGACACCTGTTGCCTTTTGGATCATTAATCAAGATACCCAATATAAAAAAGGAGATACCGTTGACTTTCAAGAAGTAGACACCCTTTATACACCTAAGGTGATTGATATTTGTAAGAAATCACCGGATAAAAAAGTGTCCGAGATAAAGAAAGAAATTGAGGAGGCGACTAACAAAAAAGCCATGTAATATTACCTTCGGCCCCACACTAAGGTCAGTGGGGCTATCATTATTGATTGGAAATCATTATTTGTAGGGCGTAATTATGTTTAAAAAAATGATGCTGATATCTTTACTGACATTCCCTATCAGCCAAGTATTTGCCAATGACTGTAAGAACGCGGTGACACAATTGGATATGAATCAGTGTGCAAGCTCTGATTTTAAGCAAGCCGATACTGAACTTAATCGCACCTATAAACAAGTGCTCGCTAAAACGTCAATCGAACAAAGAGCATTACTAAAAAGCGCGCAATTGACTTGGATAAAATACCGCGACGCCGATTGCACCTTTCAGTCATCAGCCACTGAAGGTGGCTCAGCCCACCCTATGATAATCTCTGCTTGCCTGACGCATAAAACGGAAGAACGTACAGCACAACTAAAATCGTACCTCGATTGCCCTGAAGGTGATTTAAGTTGCCCACTTTAGTTATTTACACTGTAGTCATTTACTCTGTCGCATTGACGATGGTGTGAATCCGTATGCCATTTTAAAGCAATTACTAAAGTGGCTGGCTGAACTAAAACCGCATGCCAAGGCAATTTGAATCAGCGGCATCATGCTGTGTTTTAATAATTGCTCGGCATGATACAAACGCATTTTCAGTACAAATTGATGGGGGGCCAGTCCAGTACTTTGCTTGAACATTCTTGCAAAGTGAAACTCACTTAATCCCGCTTGTTCAGCCAGATCTGACAGGAGCAGCGGTTCTGAGAGATAGGCATCGATATACTCTTTGACTCTTTTTAAGACCGCAGGTGCTAATCCACCGCGAATACCAGGTAAAGCCCATTGTAACTGCGTGTAGTTTTTCAGCAGATGTGTCATCAGCAAGGTAGATGCACTGCTCAGCGCCAGATGATTCGCTTGCTCTTGCCAATCGCAATTAAGTAAAAATTGGCGATACAGAACGGTTATTTGCTGATCTTCGGCGAAGACACGTTCATCAACTTGAATCGACTCAGGACTTCGCTCCCAGATTTGCTCTGCTAAGTGGCGCAAATGTTGGTCGGTACAATACAAATGTACGAATGATAAATCGTCCCTGACATCCCAACTGGATAAGCTGCCTTTTGGCATAATACAGAAACGATCCGGCCCCCCACCATTTTTCCATCCTGCCCGAGTTTTGTGGTAACACTCATAACCATCAGCAACATATAAGCTCAGGGTGTGATGATCAGGGCTTTCTTGTGTGACGCAATCATCCCGATTAGACCACGCAGCCAGTTGAATACCCGAGCCAAGTTGCACGCAATCATGCAAACGTGCTTTATGTTCCCGTAAGGTTTCAAAAGCTTGATATCGTTCAACCATCACACTGACATCCATAATAACGCCGATGGCATCAGTTTAATGACTTGTTATGCGCCAAACCATCTTTGCCCACTATTTATCTCAAAAATGCGCAAGTTTTTGCAATTGTCAGCAAGCCACTGAAAGCTGAATTTATCGGGATGTCAGATACTGATGTTTTAGAAAAGTGATGAGAAAAAAATATGAATGCGCTGCTTTATTTTCTGGTTGTTATCATTTGGGGAACAACGTGGATTGCTATCACCCTACAGCAGCAAGGCGATGTTGCCATTACAGTCTCTATATTTTATCGATTCGCCCTAGCGGCGGGAGTCATGGTCATTGCTTTATTGCTAGCCCGCCGTTTACGGCATCTTAAATTGCGTGACCACCTTTTTTGTGTGGCACAAGGTTTTTGTGTCTTTGCTTTTAATTTTTACTGTTTCTATCATGCTGCAGCCTATATTAGCAGCGGTCTGGAATCCGTTATATTCTCGATGGCCGTTCTCTTTAACGCCGTCAATGGCATGATCTTCTTCCGCCAGCGCCTCAGCCCTAATTTTCTACCTGCCAGTATTCTTGGTTTAACTGGGATAGTGGCACTATTTTGGCAAGATTTAACCGCGGCGCAAATCGCGCCAGAATTATTAAAAGGGATTGGCTTAAGTCTACTCGGCACCTACGGCTTTTCTTTAGGGAATATGATCAGTAGCCGCCATCAGCGCCAAGGTTTAGACATTCTTTCCACTAACGCTTATGCCATGACGTATGGCGCGATATTGATGGGCATCTTCAGCTTAATTCAACATCACTCATTCACTATCGAGTTAACATCACGCTATTTAGGCTCATTACTGTATCTCGCGATTTTCGGGTCCGTCATTGCATTTGCGGCCTATTTCAGCCTGATAGGGCGCATTGGTGCCAGTGGCGCAGCTTACAGCACATTGTTATTTCCATTAGTTGCGCTGACCATTTCGACTTTCTATGAGGGGTATCATTGGCATCTCAATGCCATTATGGGTTTACTCTTAATCCTACTGGGTAACTTGGTGATGTTCTCTCGCCCTAGGACTATCCAATCATGGTTTAAGCGCCGTCACGATTTGCAATCACCACGATAATCCGCTGGCCGGTAGAACATTAACCTACCGGCCTAACGCTTATTATTTTGCAGTATCTGGTTTCGCAGTATCCAAAATTGGCTCGCGCACAATAAAGATGTATGACAGCGCCCCCAAAACGGTGACACATGCACAAATGGTTAATGCCAAACTAAATGAATGCGTGGTATCGACTATCCAGCCTGTGACCACGGGAGCAAATGAGGCAAATATAAAGCTAGCAAAATTCTGGATACTCCCGACTGAAGCCGTCATACGGGAAGATACCGCCACATGAATTAGCCCCCAACATGAAGTCCCAGCAAAGTGGATACAAAATAGCGCCATGCCGATTAATACCACCGCACTTCCTGTCGTATCAGCACGTACCACAACAGAGGTGAATGCCGCTGACAATAACATCCCGGTAGCAATGCATACCTTACGGCTTTTTAAGGGTGCCATCCCTTTACGTACCAAGAAGTCAGTCACGAAGCCATTACATAGCATCCCAGCAGCACCCAAAATAAAGGGAATGGAAGCAAACATCCCTGTACTTGTCAGATTCAAATGATAGGTCGTCTGTAAATAACCCGGTAACCAAACCAGGTACAACCAAGCGGTGTAGTTAACACCACTAAAACCCAACATCATCCCCCACATAGTGCGGTTTCTAAACAAGCCACGCCATTCTTTAAAATTCATTGGCTTACGGCTAGCATTGACACTGCCTGCATCAAGATATTTCTGCTCTGCTTCAGTGAGGTTAATACTTTCCCGATTCCGATAAAGCATGTACCAGCCAATAGAGAGCACAATTCCTAAAATACCGATGGTAATAAACATCCCACGCCAGCCAATCATCATCATCATCGCCGCTAAAATAGGTGGGCTGATGGCAAGACCGATCGTAGACGCGGAGTTGAATATCCCCATCGGTAAACCGCGCTCTTTAATGTTAAACCAATCATTGATGACCTTTACGCCACAAGGGTTCATTGGCGCTTCACCAATACCCAACCCAATACGCACCAGAATAAATTGCGTAAAGGTATGTACTGCGCCTGATAGCGCTTGGAAAAATGACCAAACGAACATCCCCAACCCAAGCATAATGCGCGGGCCTTTACGATCCAACAATGGGCCACAAGGTAGCTGAGCAATACCGTAGGCCAATGAAAACGCAGAAAGTAGGAATCCAATTTCTGTCGCACTTAGCCCTAATTCCTCACGAATAGTCAGATTCGCGACAGATAAAGAGCTGCGGTCTAGAAAGTTAATCACTGCTGCTAAGAATAATAAAATCATAGCAACGGTTTGAATTCGCTTAATACGGGCAGAACGTTCTGTGTTTGGCGAAATTTCTGGAACTTCATCTGATATAGGGTTTAATACCCCTGCATCATGATTTATGACGACATTGTTTTTATCCACACCCAGCTCCTGGAATTTATAATATATTCATATGGCGATTTATAGTGAACGCTAAGTCACTTTCAATCGTTCAAGAAATAAATACCGCAAGGAAAGAGGCTTATTACTGCGTAAGGTGCAGAAAGATAAGCCAACTGGAATTTAGGTTAGTGCGGACATTCTATATATCGCATGTTTTTGTAATGAATACGTGAGACAACTATTAGTTTGCTGGATTTTATCTGTCCTTAATGGTTTTTTAACCGGTATTTAATTTGGTTTTTTATCTTTTCATCCCGATGAGCTAATCACTGTACTGCGTTATTGAACGTATCATCGATTGTTTGGCTGTATCTAAGTGACGCCGTAACTCGCGCACTGCATCCAAGTCATTACGGAAGATAAGTGCACTTAAAATAGCCATATGCTCTTCTATCGCCACAATATTACGTTGTTTTAGATCGCTCTCGTCCCATTGATAGTGGAAGTGGAAAATCACTGAAATAATCTCCAACGACTGATTAAAAAAAGGATTGTTAGCGGCAGAGAGAATGAGTGTGTGAAAATCTCGATCCAATTGTGAAAACATACGATAGCTATTGCCGATGGTATCGCGCAATTGCCTATGCCGTGCCAAAAGCTCTTTGGCTTGTAGCCAACGTTCATCACTGTGTGCCAGATTTAAAAAGCGATTTAATGCATGTGTCTCTAACATCTCACGCAATTCAAAGAGTTTTTCAGCATAGTTTTGGTCGAACTTATTCATACTCCACTGGCCGCGACGGATATTCACAATGAGGTTATAGCGACAAAAACGCAGTAAAAATTCCCGGACAACGACAGCGCTGACATTCGCGGCACGGGCCAATTGTAGCTCTGAAAAAGAGTCTCCCGCACGAAGTTGCCGCTGATTAATCATTTGGAAGAATGCGTGTTCGAATATTTCAGCCTGCGCATCAGAAGATTGGCTAACGCAGTCGAAACCATCTTCAACTCGAGGCGTTCTCACAATAATGTAATAATCACCCACTTTTTCCAACACGCCACATTGATGTAAATGACTTAATGTATTGCGTACTGTCGTGCGACTGATGCTATACATTTCTGCCAATGATGCCTGTGATGGCAGTGGCGATGTAATATGTCCTTTGGCAATGCCATCTATCATTTGATTAATCACATTATGGCGAAGATCTTGTGTTCTGCTCATGGTGGCCTCAGCTGTTTTTTATTCATTTAAAACCAATTTAAAACAGAATAATTCGTGATCCCTCACAATTATCACATCCGTTTTAAATCTATTTCTGATTTTTATTGAATATCAAGCCTCACCTTTCGGAGGAATAATCATGACAACAATGAATACATTAGTTTGCCTTGAACCAACCAAGCTAATTTATCAACCACGGACTCGACCTTTACCAAAAATTAATGAAGCATTAATTAAAGTTTTAAATGTCGGTATTTGTGGCACAGATATTCATGCCTGGGCAGGTAATCAACCCTTTTTTAGTTACCCTCGCATATTAGGTCATGAAATCTGTGGCGAAATAATAGGGTTGGGTGAAAATGTTCATAATATGCACGCTGGGCAACGGGTAGCGGTTATTCCTTACGTTGCTTGCCATCACTGCAATTCATGTCTCAGTGGTAAGACAAATTGCTGCGAAAATATCTCTGTTATTGGCGTCCATCAAGATGGTGGATTTAGCGAATATTTGTGCGTCCCAGTCAGTAATTTATTAGTGGTTGACGATGTAGACCCTATTTCAGCCGCACTGATTGAGCCTTTCGCCATTAGTGCCCATGCCGTGCGCCGTGCTGATGTTCGCCCTGATGAGCATGTTTTGGTTGTCGGTGCAGGGCCAATTGGTCTGGGTGTTGCTGCAATAGCGCAAGCTGATGGCTCACATGTCGTGATGGCCGATACTAGCGCTCAACGCCGTGAGCATGTCGAAAATCTTTTGGATATCCGCGCATTAGATCCCAGCGATGCTGAATTTGAACAACATTTACGCCAACAATTCTCCGGCATGCTGCCACTAAAAGTGATTGATGCCACCGGTAATCAACGTGCCATGAATAACACCGTCAACTTTATTCGCCACGGCGGTAGCATCGTTTTTGTTGGTTTGTTCAAAGGTGATCTCAGTTTCCCGGATCCTGATTTCCACAAAAAAGAAACCACCATGATGGGCAGTCGCAATGCCACCTTCGAAGACTTTGCCAAAGTCGGGAAACTGATGGCAGCAGGCAAATTGTCGGCCGATATGATCCTCACTCACCGCTTTGAATTCAATACGCTGGCCGATATTTATGAGCAACAAGTGGTGAAAAACAAAGATCTTATCAAAGGCGTCATTCAGTTCTGACCACCCTACTCCTGAGGATATGCACCATGCTAACGTTAAATCGCCATGACTTTCCGGGCCGCCATCATCCCGATAAAATCATTCAATTTGGTGAAGGGAACTTCCTGCGCGCCTTTGTTGACTGGCAAATTGATCTCTTGAATGAGCATACCGATCTCGATGCCGGTATTGTTATTGTTCGTCCCATTAACAGTGATTTCCCGCCATCGCTCAATACTCAGGATGGCTTATACACCACCATTATTCGAGGCTTAGACGAACAAGGTGAGAAGGTCAGTGAGGCGCGTATCATTCGATCGGTTAACCGCGAAATTAATCTTTATGAGGATTTCGAGCACTATCTAGCCCTCGCTCACGATGAAAACATTCGCTGGGTTTTCTCCAATACCACTGAAGCCGGCATCAGTTATTTGGCAGAGGATAACTTCAGTGATGCGCCACCTGCCAGTTATCCGGCAAAATTAACCCGATTAATGTACGAACGTTTCCAGCATTTTTCTGGCGCAGCAGATAAAGGTTGGGTGCTATTGCCTTGTGAGCTAATCGATTATAACGGTGAGGCACTACAGGAATTGGTACTGCGTTACGCCGAACAATGGCAGTTAGGTGATGCTTTCAGCCAATGGTTAGTACAGCACAATACTTTTTGTTCCACATTAGTGGATCGCATCGTCACCGGTTATCCCCGCGACGAAGCGACAACATTGGAAACGCAATTAGGTTATCACGACGCTTTTTTAGCCACCGCTGAGCACTTTTATCTTTTTGTCATTCAGGGGCCACAGTCATTAGCACAAACATTAAAACTGGATAAATATCCGCTTAATATTCGTATCGTCGATGATATAAAGCCTTACAAAGAACGCAAAGTTGCCATCCTTAATGGTGCGCACACGGCCTTGGTGCCTATCGCCTATCTAGCGGGATTAAACACTGTTGGCGAAGCGATGGCCGATCAGCAAATCAGTCAATTTGTCGCGCAGCTGATGAGTGAAGAAATTAGCCCAGTGTTGGATTTGCCCCGTAATGAACTACAGACCTTTACCCAAGCGGTACAAAGTCGTTTTCGCAATCCCTTTATCCAACACCAGTTGCTCTCGATTGCCCTCAATAGCATGACAAAATTCCGTACGCGTATTTTGCCCCAACTACTGACCAGTCAGCAGGTGAATGGGGCATTACCGACGCGACTGACATTTGCTTTCGCTGCGTTGCTGATGTTCTATCGCGGTAAACGTGGGAATGAGGATTTCCCATTGCAGGATGATGAATACTGGCTGGCTTGCTTTGCCTCGCTTTGGCGAGACGTCGATGCCGGCTTATTGCCCATACAAGATCTGGTGCAACAGGTCTTAGCGGATAACCACCATTGGGGACAGGATCTTAATCAAATTCCGCAACTGGCGGATCAAGTGACCGAACAATTACAGACTATCCAACGCATTGGCATACGGGATGCCCTATCTGCCTATCGTTAAGGCCGAGAAGTAGATCGAATAACAGGTTACGGCCAGCCGCTTATCTGCCCGTAACCTGTTGTTTAGATCTTTATTATCACTAGGATAGCCACCGCAGCACGGAGTTCCCCTTAGCGAGTAATGAGTAGACTCAATGATGAATAAATTCAATGCCATATATCCCACCGATGGCATTTATCGTTTCAAGTAAATGTGCGCCATCGGCCTCAGCCACTGGAGCGTCACTCTCTTCTACACACCCTAATGGACCTAGGGGGAGTGCGTTAAGCCATGCCAATATCTTAATCATTGTCACCTCGACGATTTCAATCAAATGGACAGAGCAGGTTATATAAGAGTAGACGATAAATAGTACAAAAAACGAACGAAGCAATATTGCTTTCAATAGACAAAATTTAGCTATCGCAAAATGACTTGAGATAATGCTTAAGAATTTAGCATTTTATTGATGCTGCCTAAGGGGCAAGACGCTATCTTAAAGCGACATTCACTCTAAGGAGTTTCACATGTTTGTTGTTAGCTTGACTTACCATAAGCCCATCGATGTGGTGGAAGCACTGACCGAAAGCCATAAAGACTGGTTAAAAAAATACTATGCACAAGGTGTATTTATCGCATCGGGTCGTAAAGTGCCCCGCACCGGTGGCATCATTTTAGTAAAGAGCATTGAGCGCGACCAACTGGATAAGATATTGGCAGAAGATCCCTTTAACGCCGTTGCCGAGTACAGTGTCACTGAGTTTATCCCTTCCATGGCGATAGAATCAGTTGAAGCATTGAAAACCTTGTAGTGCGTGAATCCCAAAGACTCGCCATGTGTGATCACATGGCTATCGCGAACCGGCAGCGGCTGAAGGCATTTCTGACCGCTGCTGTCTCTGTTCCATAATGCGATGCAGGTTATCTTCTAGCCAAACCGTCAGCCCCTCAATTTGCACTTGGATCTCTTTGCCTAACTGCGTCAATTTATATTCCACGTGCGGTGGCACCACTGGATAAGCGATACGTTCGACAAAACCGTCCTCTTCAAGATTTTGTAGTGTTTGCGCCAACATTTTCTCACTGACGCCCCCAATTTTTCGCCTTAGCGCACTAAAACGCAGGGTTTCGTTGCTCAAAGCAATCAGCACCAATACCCCCCAACGGCTTGTGACGCGTTTGAGGACTTCTCTTGATGGGCAGTCAGCATTGAGCAACTCACCGCGGCGAACTTGTTCTGGAAATGAAAGATTACTGTCCAAATCTTGTGGTTTCATTATTTTATACTAACCTTTAGGTGCGTACTTACTTAAAGTTAGTATATCGCATATGATGATCTTAAGGACGATTTTTTGCTGAGCGTAATATCAGCGCTAAATGACCTGCTCACACAAAAAATCTGTCATCTATTCCACTACATTAATCAGGAGTTTTATTATGATCGCAGTCACCGGAGCCACTGGCCAATTGGGTCGCTTTGTTATCAACGCATTACTGCAAAAAGTTCCCGCCAGTGAAATCATTGCTGCCGTCCGTAGCCCTGAAAAAGCCAGTGATTTAGCCGCATTAGGCGTTAAAGTGCGCAAAGCGGATTATAGTCAACCGTCTACGTTGGATAGCGCGTTTCAAGGTGTGGATAAACTGCTGCTAATCTCATCCAGTGAAGTGGGTCAGCGTGTGGCACAACACAAAGCCGTTATCGAGGCAGCCAAACGAGCAAACGTTAAGTTATTGGCCTACACCAGCCTACTTCATGCTGATAAATCGACCCTGGGGTTAGGTGAGGAGCACCGAGCAACAGAAGCATTACTTCGAGATTCTGGCCTACCCGTCGTGCTGCTACGTAACGGTTGGTACACCGAAAACTATGCTGCCAGTATTGCGCCAGCATTAGCTCACGGTGCATTTATTGGTGCTGCGGGTAATGGGCGTATCGCTTCAGCCGCACGCGAAGACTATGCTCAAGCCGCTGCCGTCGTACTGACACAAGATAATCAAGCCGGTAAAATTTATGAATTAGCAGGAGATGACAGCTATACCCTCGCTGAGTTCTCAGCGGAAATTGCTCGTCAATCAGGCAAACCCGTCATCTATCAGGATTTGTCAGAAGCCGACTTCCGACAAGCACTGATTGGCGCGGGGTTACCCGACGCTTTCGCCGGCGTGCTAGCCGATTCTGATGCTGGCGCGGCCAAAGGTGGCTTATTTGATGACAGCCATACCCTGAGCAAACTTATTGGCCGCCCCACCACGCCTTATGCGAGAGTGATTGCGGCAACCTTGGCTGCACAATAATTCTATTCCCATGATAGACATGGCCGGTATCTCGCAAGTTACCGGCCTTTTTATCGACAATAACGTTATTTCGCTTTCGCTAATGCCTGAGCAAGATCATCGATAATGTCGTCAATATGCTCGATTCCGATCGACAACCGAACCATGTCTCTTGGCACACCGGCTTTGACTAACTCTTCATCATTGAGTTGACGATGCGTTGTTGAGGCAGGATGGCATGCCAGCGATTTAGCATCGCCAATATTCACTAATCGCACGATCAAATTCAGCGCATCAATAAACTTGCTGCCCGCCGCTTGGCCCCCATGGATACCGAATGACAAAATGGACGCGGGTTTCCCGCCGAAATAGCGCTGTGCCAAATCATGCTCAGGATGATCGGGTAGCCCTGCATATTTGACCCAACTAACTTGTGGATGAGCGCGTAAATACTCGGCAACTTTAAGCGCATTTTCAGTATGACGCGCCATGCGTAATGCCAGCGTTTCAAGCCCCTGCAAAATCAAAAATGCATTAAACGGTGATAGCGCAGCACCGGTATTTCGCAAAGGGACCACTCGGCAGCGGCCGATATAGGCAGCTGCACCGAATTGCTCGGTATAGGTGACACCGTGATAAGACAAATCAGGTGTATTTAATTGAGCGAAACGCTCAGGATACTGCGCCCATGGGAATTTACCGGAATCCACCACAATACCGCCAATGCTAGTGCCATGGCCGCCAATATATTTGGTCAGCGAATGAACGACAATATCGGCGCCATGTTCAAAGGGTCGGCACAAAATGGGGGTTGCGACGGTATTATCGACAATCAGCGGGACACCATGGCGATGTGCGGCATCCGCTAATTTTTGTAAATCGACAATGTTACCCGCAGGGTTACCAATCGACTCACAGAATACCGCTTTTGTCCGGTCATCAATCAATGCCTCCAACGCATCAATATCGTCATGATCGGCAAAGCGAGTTTCAATCCCATAACGTGGCAAGGTATGGGCGAGGAGGTTATATGTTCCACCATATAATTTTGCCACCGAGACAATATTATCGCCGACCTCTGCAATGGTTTGAATCGCATAAGTGATAGCAGCCATACCGGAGGCTACGGCTAACGCTGCAATCCCCCCTTCCAGAGCCGCGACTCGTTGCTCTAGCACGTCATTCGTCGGGTTCATAATTCGCGAGTAAATATTACCCGCGACTTTTAAATCAAATAAGTCAGCACCATGCTGAGTATCATCAAAGGCGAATGAAGAAGTCTGATAGATAGGCACTGCAACAGCTTTAGTCGTGGGATCTGGCGAATAACCGGCATGAATAGACAATGTTTCTAATTTCATTCTTAATCCTTTGTATTGATGACAATGCCAATGATTGCGAGCTGGCGTACTCAGGCGGCAGGCCGCATAGCGAGAAATCGCTGTAAAAGTCAACAATAGAGGAATTAATAAGCGATACCTATATTTCAATATAAATATTTAGCTATTAATTATAATTAAATAGCATCGTCCCATCCTGACCCTACAGACAATCACCGCAGGGTCCCATTTCACACCATCTAAAACAAGATACTCGTCAGAAAACCAACAGAGTACTTTTCAGTCACCCTTTTACAGCCTAGACTGTATGCATATACAGCAAATCATAATTTATCTATATACAGGAAGGGACATCATGGCTGGATTTACCGGTTTTACTCAGCAGGGGCTGACGTTCTTACAGCAAATAGGACAAAACAACACCAAAGAGTGGTTCGAGGAACATCGTGATATTTATGAGCAACATCTATTGCTACCAATGCGAAAACTGGTGACAGATTTGGGCACCGATATGATGGCGATTGATGAGCTTTTTGAGATTCGGCCAGCGATTGGCAAAACAATTTCCCGTATGAATCGGGATACTCGCTTTTCTCATGACAAATCACTCTATCGCAGCAACATTTGGCTGACATTCAAACGATCGCGTAAGAACTGGACGGATGCACCCACTTACTTTTTTGAATTTGGCCCCGATTGGTGGCGCTATGGACTGGGCTATTACAGCGCCTCACGCGCGACGATGGACCTGTTTAGGCAACAGTTGGTACGTGCGCCTGCAGATTTTCTTAAGATTGCTGAATGTATCCATCCGAACTTTTTAATCGAAGGTGAAAGCTATAAACGTCCGCTTATCAAGGATCAACCACCAGAACTGGCAACGTGGTACAACAAGAAGTCATGGGCATTAATCAGCCATCATCACGACATGGAACCGCTATTTTCAAATCAACTGGTTGATATCTTAAGCAAAGATTTTAGACGTTTGTCACCAATCTATGATTTTTTGATGAAAATTGAAGGATTAAAGAAAAGTCACAACAACTTTGTGTCGTGAAACCAAAGAAGTTGTGATGTAGATAAAATGAACATTAATAAAGGGCTATAACAATAGAAAACAAAAATAACATTTATATCTTTTATTATTTTAATCCCCACAAAAGTGGGGATTACTTACTCCACGCAATTAGACTGACGTCGATATCACTGTAATAAATAGTTAATACAACATTCATCATTAACAAAAGTGACAAATAAAAAACCCCACTTGCTTCATGTTATGCAACTTCTTGGCAAAAGTTATTCATCTCTATCCCATTAAAGATGATAATTTCACTACGTAATAAAACCCATTCATTAATCTCATCATTTCACAACATCTCACCTCAAGCCAAGAAAGAGCTAACCATCTGTTATTTAAGTAATTTACTATTAACACCATCTGCAACTAATAAATAAAAACAATAATTACACTCATCTAATCCTTATCTAAAAGAATAATAAAATCGCCCTAAATTGGTGCAGCAGCACTAATATCCATCACATTTATAGCGCATCAATAATTTATTTAATCTAAGTATAAAGTTTTAACTTACGAGGCCGATTATCGTAGGCAATTACTGTATTCACCTGTTATTCGGGAACTCCCCCAATATTCTGAGGTTATTATGAGAGTAAACAAACCTGTCAGTCGGCAGGAGTATCCCATTGATCGCGATACCACCCTGCAATCCACCACAGATACTCGCGGAAATATCGTCTATGCGAATGCCGCTTTTGTTCGTGCCAGTGGTTTTGAATATCAGGACTTGCAAGGCCAGCCACACAATATCGTGCGCCACCCTGATATGCCCCCCGCCGCTTTTGCTGATATGTGGCAGACCTTAAATGCGGGCCTGTCGTGGTCATCTCTGGTGAAGAACCGCCGTCGAAATGGCGACTATTATTGGGTACGAGCTAATGCCACCCCCCTGCGCCATAACGGCCGAGTAAACGGTTATATATCGGTACGTATTGCGCCAACCCGTGAAGAAGTTAAACAAGCTGATGCGCTGTATGCAGACTTTAACTCTGGCAAAGCAAAACAGCGCCGTATCGGTTTATATCGTGGATTAATTGTTCGCACTGGTTGGCTCTCGTGGATGTCGCTGTTCCAAACGCTGCCACTACGTTGGCGTCTACGCGGGGCATTATTTGGCGCAGCCCTCCTTCCCACCATAACGGCAGGCGTGACAGGCATAACAGGGTTCCCCTTGTTGACGCTAGGGGGGGTGACGGTTGCTAGCAGCATCATCATGTCATTTTGGTTAGAGCGGCAGGTTGCACGCCCTATCACCGCGATTTTGCAACAAGCTCAAGATGTCTCTTCTGGGCAGGCTGGTGACTATGTGCAGTTTAACCGTGTCGATGAAATTGGCTATTTAATGCGTAGCGTGAATCAGTTAGGCCTCAATCTTCGCTCATTGACCGATGATGTCAGTGGGCAAGTCGATGGTATCAATACCGCTAGCAGTGAAATTGCCGCAGGCAACCGAGAGCTTAAAGTCCGAACGGAGCAAGCAACAGCGAACTTGCAACATATTGTCAGTGCGACAGAGCAACTCGTTGCAACAGTACAAAACAGTGCTAATAGCGCAAATGAAACAACCTCACTAGCGGCAATGAGCAGCCACGCGGCGGAAAAAGGCAGCGAGTTGATGCACCAAGTGATTGACACTATGGGAACAATTAATGATTCCAGTCACCGTATTGTCGATATCATCAGTGTGATTGAGGGTATCGCCTTCCAGACCAATATTCTGGCATTAAATGCAGCCGTTGAAGCCGCGCGTGCGGGTGAGCAGGGCCGTGGATTTGCCGTAGTGGCGAGTGAAGTTCGCCATTTGGCTCAGCGGTCGTCAACGGCGGCAAAAGAGATTAAGCACTTAATTGAAACCAGCGTAGAACGGGTTCGCGACGGGAGTGCCTTGGTACAAAATGCAGGTGCTACGATGGACAATATCGTTAAACAGGCGGGGCAAGTTTCCACTCTAATCAGTGAAATTAGTACCTCGACGCATGAACAGACACAAGCACTTGGCCAAATTAGCCAATCAATTGGTCAGTTGGACCAAATGACGCACCAGAATGCGGCGATGGTTGAACAATATGCAGGCGCGGCGGAAGAGTTGGCACAGCGAACGTTGCGCCTAACTGCGGCAGTCCGTATTTATCGGCCGGTACAGTGACCGCGTACGTTGGTGATATGAAGCTAAAATAACATCGATAAAATAAAGGATTAAGCATAGCCACCACATGATTTGTTATGGCTGCTATGGCAGAAATCTCATCTGTCATAGCAATAAATACAAACGTCGCTATAGTAATAGGTGGTTATTCAATTATTAAATAAGGAGTTTTATGTCATCACTTAATCAAACATCTGTTCGCGCTCAGCAAGGTGAATCCGATGCAAACTTACCTGGTGAAGATCATCTGATCGCCCATGAAGCTTTGCTTGTCGCACTAATGGTTGAATGCGCGAATGAGTCCGATAACGATCAATTTCTATCCAGTGTGCGGGACACACTTAACGAAATTTTAGGCACTTCTCGTTATCTTGAGGCTAGCAAGATAGCCAATGGTTTAATCGATGAGGCGGATGATAAAGCCAACCGCTAATGTTTAGCCCTCAGAATTGAGGGCTTTTTATTGTTTGTCACTCTTCTTTTATTGCTTCACTTTGTCGTGATAACACTGAATAGTTGCATAAGATTGCCGTCAGAATGACGAATAGGTGCCCTTCTGAAGAATCGAGTAAAAATGAATTAAACAGATGGCTGATCAAATAGCTGGCAAGCAAGGCGATAAATATGCTTCTCGTTTCTTGAGGTAAACGCCAAGCAGCGCGGAAATAGCACCACATCCATCCCAAGAATAGCGCAAGCCCCACAACACCTAATTGAACAGTTTGCATCAGATATTCATTATGCGGATTGATGCTATAGCCAATTTGTGGGTTCGTGAACCCAAAGCCCCCCGCCCCATGCCCCAATAAGGGTGCTTCCTTAATGAGTTTCACTGATTCAATGATAAATTGAGTCCGTAGTCCCATTGAGCTATCGCACGAAACATCGGCATTACCCTGCGAGGCAGTTAAACAAACTTTAACCTCTGCCATCCCGCGTTCCACCCGCTCAACGGCTCGGTTTGGGACAAAGACAATAATGGCACCAATTATCAGTACACAAACCACCATCCCTAAACGCTGACGGACTGATAGTGACAATATCCCCCACACACTAAAAGCCGCTGCCAGCGCCACATAACCCGTTCTACCTTGCACCATAAACACGATATTATAGATAGCCAGTACAACCAGAAGGCCGTAACAGCCGCGCTTGATTCCTTGATGCTTAAATGCGAGAGAAAGCCACATCACTGCCGCTAAGGCCATAAAGAAATTATGGGTGATTTGCAACTTAAACACATGAGGATTCAGTGGGTTTATTTCACCTAGCGGCAGATGAAGAAACCCTACCCATAGGCTTGCCGCGAGAATAACGGCATTTGCCAGTAAGAATCCTTTAACAAAAGAACTGACCAGTGAGCGAGAAAGTAAAAAAAACAGTGCCAATGGAAAAATATATAATAATTTAAGATACTTACTCACCATCACATTACCGTACAAATTATGATGCCAGAGCAGAGATATCGCGAGTAGTAGAAAGGTTATCGCAGGCAACCATATCAACGGATTTTTCGCTAATGTTTTCACATAACGCGTATCACGATTAAGCAGTACGCAGATGAGCGCCAGCACCAAAGAGAGATTCATGATGAAATTCGACGTCGGTAACCCAATACCGAGCAAAAATGCGGTGGTACACGACAAGCCAGCAACATAACGATGCATCGTGGGTAAACCGGGTCTTGAGGCAACTGAATTCATAAATTACTCACTGAAGATTAATAGCCTGCGGGGAACATACAATATATTCTCATCGAGAATCCCACCGAAATAGCCGACAATTAAAACTATGCCGCCAGTGATCTAAATAGATAACGGAACCACCATAGTGGCCGCCACCATATCTTCCGTTCAGGTATGCTCAACCGGCGGGAATGTACTTTTTTGATTTCCCAATTAAAGTTAAGAAAGATTCTGCTGTGGCCATGTTCAGCACCAAATCGTGCTATTTCATTTTTTTTACGATCATCAATTGGCGCATTATGCGTCAAATCACGAGTCAGTGAGTGATAGCTATTCTTCCTATCGACATTACGTTCAATACAACGGTATTTTTTTGGCAAGTATCGCGGTGTTGTACCGTGGTCTTTATGGAACTTCACAAATCGGTAGTCTTCGGACCCATAATGCCCCGCAAACTCCTCATCGTATCCGTACAGCCTAAAAAACCGAGCTCTGGACATAAAGAACAAATTAGGATGGCCGCGATAAGCTTTACCGGTTGCATCATCAGTCCGGTAGATACGGAACAAAGATCTCCTCGGATTACGTGCATTAACCAGATAGCGCATAGTATCTTCAGGTAGTAAGCAATCTAAATCGGTGATAATAATTTTGTCTGATTTAGCATACAAAACACCCAGATTTCTGGCACCCGCTTGGTTCCATTGAATATCACTTGTTATCCTAAGCCATGTAAAATTGAGGTCATAATCTTTGATGTCGTAGTCTAAAGGTGAACAATCATCCACAATGACGAACTCTACGGCATCTTTAATATCATCTGGATAAGACTCATACTCATTCAACAATGACTCAACAGACCCCATATTCCCTTGATTACAATAGAAATGAGTGACATACGTTAGCTTGATATGCTGCTTATCTAAAGAATGCCGAGCTTTAACTATTCCTAGATCCCTCTCCATTGAACAATCCTCTGCGTTAATAGAGAAATAAAAAATTATACAGATTGTATAAAACACTGCTTAATTGACCGGTTGAATATTAATGAAGAATAAATAGAAAACAAAGAATATTTTAGTGTGAGATGTCATCGCCTCTGCAATCCATATGACATAGTGTGCCTAATCAACTTATTGATAATTTTTGTACAACTCAAGTCCTTTGTCGACCCAATAAAAATAACTCTCTTTTTTTTACTGAGTTACAGGCAATCACTACTAGATAACTCAATTTTTTGCAGTGATTATCACTAGAAAAAAACACATTCTCTATACTAGATCTCGTGACGAATACAAGAACATCAACTATACCGGTGTTGCTCAGTAACGTGACCTTAAATTTTAAAAGTTTGCCTAACATTTAATCTTATTAAGCCATAATTAAAGAAATGTAGCAGGTATGTTATAAGTGGCATCTAAAAAAGCAAGAATAGTCCTTATACGAGAGAACATAATATTGGACTAAAATATGCAATGAGACTTAAGCGTAAAAATCCCCCTTAACTGACATTCATAAGGGGGATGAATTCAAAAAACGTTGGGTTATTAGAACTATTTTCCTTGTTGACGGAACAAGGTTACGGTCTCCCAAGCTATCTGCTGTAAAACACGCGCGGTTTCTTCTGCCATATTGCTATCTACCGGTAATCCACCACCAACGGGTGATTGATCATAAATGGTCGCAAACAGTACGCAAGATGCCAGATAAGTCCCTGCTAATGAAGGATGACTGCCATCACTATGATATAACTCTATTTCTGGATGAGTTTCGATCGAACGACTAAAGGCTAAACCAACAGGTGCAATATACCCACCTGTTTTACTGGCTATATCAATATAGGCTTTGGCCAATTTATCAGTTTGTTCTTTTTTATCTTTATTTGCCCAAGTCATAAAATACACAACTTTAGAGCCCGCTTTATGTGCGGTATCTGCCATTAAACTTGCAGAATCAACGAAGTATTGTCGCACATCTGCTTTGGCCGAAATGGGTTCCATAGAGTTACCCTGCAAAATAACCACATCCCATTTTTGAAGAGAATTTTGGAAACTCAGGTTGGGAATATGCCAGCCTAATTGGCCGCTAGAAATAGTGATACCCCGAAACATATACCCTTTAGCTTTATCGGGTAGCAACGAACGGCTTAGGTCTCGAAGCCGGGTATTCACATGGTTGTTGTAGTGCATGTATGAATTGCCATAGAGCGCAAATGTCTTCCTTTCACCCTCTAATTTGGCTTGTGGCGCAGATGCTATAATAGAGTCAGCCTGAGCACTCGCTATTGTGATTAAGCTGCACGCGAATAACATTATTAATTTATTCATTTTCTTTATCCTCAGAAGTCGTACCGTAACCCAAGAACAATCGCATCATCGTTAATTTTCAGGTTATTGTTCGCCAGTACTTTGTCATAGGTTAGCGATAGATATGCATTTTTGGCTACCGTTAATTGGGCTTCAGCCCGCCATCCCTCTTTTTCATATATATCCTTTCCATCTTCATCTAGGAAACTATATCCTCCTAAAATTTTAATATGATTAAACTGATATGAAGCTACTGAATCAAAGCTGATATAATCATTGTCAGGTTTGTTGTCGCGTTCAATGGATATTTTTCCCGCGGTTACCGCAAGTGACATCGCATTGTAATCAAGCTGCACCCCACCCATTATCTGCTGATGTTTCTTGCGCCCATCGGTGGGTATTTTTTGCGGATTATCTTTACGTTTAAACTCGCTGGCAGCAAGGGCTGGGGTGATTTTAAAATCACCCCACTTGAGCATTTTCCGATAGCTTAGCATCACTCCATTATCAAGCCCTTCATTGTCACTGTTAGCATTACCAGCAACATAGGCAATTTGAATCTGATGTCCGTCAAATTGGCCATTCCACTGGAGAGTGCCATCCTGACGGTTATATTGATATGATGTGTCAATTGAGCTGATACCATAGTTATAAACATTTGGCGTGAAATTCTTATATTTATCAGTCATTCTCATTACCTGGTATAAAGGATTTTGAGTACGACCACCAATTAAGTCACCATAGCGAGCATGGGATATACCGAGCCACGCATAGCGGGCATCTAGATCTCTATCTTTTGTTTTATTATCATTTTTCTCGGTACGCAGTTGCCATTCTAGACGACCAATGATTTTAGTATCTTCAAGTAATGAAAGGTCTCGGGTGACGTAAATCCCTAGACGCCCACCTAACTGATTGCGGACATCATCCCCAGCAAATGAGGAGTCTCCATGCGCAAACTGATATTCTAAACGACCATAAATATCCAGAGTTGTTTTATCATCTTTATATACATTCATCGCTAATGCTGATGAACTCATACAAGTTAAAATAATAATCGGTATTGTTTTAGTTTTCATAATTTACCTATAATTAAAAGCGTATAAATCACCCCAGTTAAAAAATCTCAACTGATAAGTTGATAAAAATACTTTTATCGCAGGCATTGTTAATAGCATTACGTAAAACGAGATATGGGAATAATAATTTCTCATTTTAAAATGTGACAATATGCGCAAAAACACAAAACCCAATTAGATTTCCAATAGGAACCTATCCAATTAAAAGAATAACCAATAAATAAAAATTAAGTAATTAGTATTCATCGAGCAGTTGAAAATATTGAAGTAGGTGCTTTATGTTAAGCTTGTCACATTTCCAACCATTAAGCAGTGTTCACATAAGGGAAATGCATATTCTCATTTTTATATTGAGAAAATTAGACCAGAATTCCCACTATCAATAAGGATATAAATAGAAATAACTCACTGATATCGCTTATCTACTTATTTTGGAGTCCATAATGCGGGGTAATCTTAGTTCGGTATTTGATTCAGAACTGTATTCATCCTTGTTTACTCACCCTGAAATGAAAAAAGTATGGTCCGATGAAAATTTGATTCGCTGCTGGTTGGAGTTTGAAATGGCAGTAGCCTCCGTACAGGCTGAATTAGATATCATCCCAGCTCAGGCCGCAAAAGAAATTGTCACAACTTGTCAATCGTTAGACATTGATTGGCAACGTCTAGCAACAGAAACACGTTCAGTTGGAATGGCTATAAAACCATTAGTCGACCAAATAACCGATGCAGGTACACCATTGGTTAAAAAATATTTACATTGGGGCTGTACTACTCAGGATTTATTAGATTCTGCGCTGGCCATGAGGATAAAACAGACGTTGCTGTTAGTGCGAGGCCAACTGATTGAGTTGGGTGAACATCTTAAAGCAATGGCTCTTGCTCATAAAGCCACCGTCATGGTTGCCAGAACCAATTCTGTAGATGCATCGGCAACAACGTGGGGATTACAGGTTAGTAGTTATTTAAGTGAGCTGACTCGGCATATTCATCGTCTTGATAATCTCTATCCCACAGCTATCACAGGCTTATTTGGTGGCGCAGTCGGTAACCTCGCTTCCGTTGGTCATAACGGCATAGAAACTAGAAATAACCTAATGAAAGCATTAGGCTTATCAGCTCCTATTGGGATGATGAATGCCAGTCAGGATAATGTAGTACAAGTCATTCAGTTTTTTGCTTTAGTACACGGTACTCTTTGTCGGATAGCGAATGATGTCGAAACCATGGGAAGGCCATCCTTGGGCGAACTTAGGGAAGGAGAAGGCGGCGGCGGTTCCAGTACTATGCCGCACAAAACGAATCCTCGTGCCAGCAATATGATTCAAACACTATCCCGTATGGGTTGGATGTATGCCTCTGGTGCAACCAATCTGCTCGACCAACAGGATGTACGTGCAGCATCAATGCGTGTACTCAACTGGACACTACTGCCTGAATCAGCGTTAAGTCTCTCCACCAGTCTCGATCGCGCCAGCCGTCTTATCAATCATTTAGTCGTTGATAAAGAACGAATGAATGACAACTTCAACACCTCTAAATATTTTATCATGTCAGAATCAGTATCAATGAAACTGGCTGACAAAATTGGTCGAGATCAGGGTTATCATATAATGAAAAAATTATTAAATACGGCTGATGGAACCCAAAACTTAGAGCAGTTAGTGTTAAATAATACTCAGATTCGTGAGTTCCTAAGTGAAGAAGAACTTATTACAGCTTGCGACCCCTCATCTTATCTAGGGTGTAACGATACATTAGTGGATGAAACTGTGGCGTTCTTTGATTCCACAGATAAATTCAATAAGGTATCTATCTGATCGAAAGGATAAGTCTCCCCTAAGCATCGCTTGGGGGTGTTTAGTCCACTTATTTCGGTAGTGGCGAGAACAATTCAAAAAATACAAATAGCTCTTCCAATTGCTCAAAATTCCCTTCTCCTTCGCCTTTTTCATAGGCCAGATGCAGAACTAATTCTATAAAAAAGAAGCTAATTATTCTGCTTTTAAACACTGATTGAACATCACTTGGTAATACAAACTGTAGGTTACAAAATTTGCCGTAGGGATTCGATTCAGAGTTGGTTATCAATACCACGACTGCATCCTTTCTACGGAACCACTCTGTCACTCGAATGACGACTCGATTAAATCGGTAATAGGAAAAAGTGATCAGAACATCTTTACTGGATAAATTCAGTAAATCTTTAGGTAAATCGCCAACATCCACTGAGAGAAGTGTCACACTGTCTCTAAAATATTTAACCAAAGTAGTGAAGTGTTTAGCCATCGCATGAGATGAAGAAGGGCCAATAACATAGAGATGTCTATCTGTATCTAGAATAAGGCTGATAAATTTATCCAAACTGTCAATATCGATATTATTTTTGAAACTATCAAATAACATCGTCACATTTTTATTAAATTCAGAAACAATTTCTGCCGTAGTAATTTTAGCCTTTTCGTGAGTCCGCGATACCAACTCAAATGGTGGTACCAACTTCTGTTGTGATAATGCCTCCTCCAATTCGCGTCTAAAAGCCGAATAACCGGTAAAACCCAACTTGTTTAAAAAGCGCCCAACAGTAGCTTTGCTTACCATCGCATTACGTGCAAGGTCAATAATGCCATGAAAGGGCAACTCATTGAAATGAACCTGTATATATGCATCTAAACGGCATTCAGAGTCTGTTAATGAACCTAATTGTGTAGTTTGTGAAATATATTTATCAAGTGTCAATAAATTATTAATTTTCATTAGTCACTCCTTTTAACACTGAACTCTCTGACTCAAATAATAAATATATTCTCTGCATAATGCTTTGCTAACGATCAAGCAATGCACTGCTACAATGATAATATTAATTGATGTAACTGAAAATTTTAAACAATGAGACACTGCGCACAATTTACGGTGAGAAAACTATTTTCTCATTCTTTCAGTGATTCCTTACTTCTACTATGACTGCATTGCAGACGAACAATCAGATTGTTCAACTCACTTGGGAGCTATCTGTAACGTTTTATTTAACCGTGTTTTTTCACCCGAATAAAATAAATAAAAGGGCTAATCTCATGATTGCATTTATAATCGCAATAGTGATAACTATCATTGCTGCATGGTTAATTATCAAAAACTACCAACCTCAAACAGTATTGCTGCTAGCCGGTATTTCTTTACTGACTATCACTGCTATTTTTTATCCAGAGAACAGCATCTTATATGATAAAGCAAAATCAACGGGTTCAGTTTGGGTCGATATCTTCGCTTTTGCTAAAAACTCGCTATCTACTCAGGTAGCAGGCATCGGCTTGATCATTATGGCGGCGGGCGGTTTCGCAAGTTATATGGACCATATTAAAGCGTCAAATGCTATGGTTAACGCATGTATTCGCCCTCTCCAGCTCATCAAAGCACCCTATCTTATTTTAGCCATTGGTTATATTTGTGCACAGTTGTTACATGTTGCGATTTCTAGCGCCGCTGGATTAGCGATGTTGCTGCTGGTCACTTTTTTCCCAGTGTTGGTTCGTCTTGGTGTGAGTAAAGCCGCAGCAGCATCAATGATTGGACTTTGTGCATTCATGGACCTTGGCCCTGCTGTGGGGACTGCTAACCTCGCGGCTAAACATGCAGGAATGGAAACCGCAATCTATTTTGTCCATTACCAAATGCCAGTGGCAATTGCTGTGATGTTGGTGGTCTCCGTATTGGTTTTCTTTACCGCTAAATATTACGATAAAAAGGATGGTCACACAGTCGTCATTCAAGAGTCGATCAGTAACGAAAGTAAAGACGAAATTCGTATACCAACTTTCTACGCGTTGTTACCTATATTTCCAGTTGCACTGGTATTAATATTCAGCCCGCTATTTATTGATAGCATCAAAATAGATGTGGTCACCGCAATGATCATCGGTACATTGACGGCGTTTATCTGCGATCTTTTAGTAAAACGTGATTTCCGAGAATGTTGTAAAGGGGTGCAAGTCTTCTTCAAAGGAATGGGAAGCATGTTTACCAGTATTGTCTCCTTACTGGTTTGTGCTGACATCTATGCTCAAGGAATGCAAAAAATTGGTGCTATCGACTATTTACTGGTATCAGTGCAAAACGCAGGATTTGGTTTTGACAGTATGACGATTCTGATGACGTTACTGGTCGGCGTCACGGCGGTATTGACCGGTTCTGGTGTCGCTGCCTTTTTCTCCTTCTCGGGAATGGCTCCATCAATCGCAAGTAAATTCGGTCAAGAAGCTGTTACCATGATTCTTCCTATGCAATTAATGGCGGGTATGGGCCGCTCAATCTCTCCGGTTGCGGGTATCATCATTGCTGTCAGCAAAGCAGGTGAATGTTCCCCGTTTATGATAGTGAGACGAACATTAATTCCGGCTATAGGAGGTATTCTCACTATGATGTTGGCAAATTTCCTACTGTTTTGATCGCGAAAAATCTCATTACCATAATGATATTATGATAGTTATTATGCTTAATTAAAAATGTAAAAACAGCCACGGCATCTGAATACAAGAAGTTACTAATGCTCACTCCCCTTCCAAATTAGGCGGGTGAGCCCTTCTCTTGAAATAAAATAGTCCGGCTCATGCTCAATTGCACTTTGTGCCACAGTACAGCCCATACCAGAAGTAGTAGCCAAATTACCGCCAAAACCAAAGAATGTTATCGCCAATCCATTAACGTGAATTGCGGCACATCTTTATGGCAATGGAAAGTTCCATGCACTCAATACCAAAACCCGGTTAGATAAACCCTGTACAGTCTCATCCGTAAACCAGCGGTCAGGTGGTCATGTTCTGACGGCAGAAAATAAGCCTATTTGCCCTACTCTCATCCCCGGCAACAATGCCTAATAAATAAAACGCTGTCGCCAGGATGAATAACTCCGAGTTCTGAGCGTTTTCTCCAGTATGGTGCTGCCACCGGCCTTTCCCAGCAATATCAGAAAAGAGATGCACAGAGCGCTCAGTGGCAGACTCAGAGATCGGGATTTGACGATGTAAGGCGCATCATCGCTTCAGAGGTTCTATTGCTCCTGTACTCTCCATTGATTGTTGGACGCCGGATCGCGGAATAAGCGATAAAGTTTGGCGTCGTGCCTAGGTAAGGATTCAAACCAACCTGCAATTGCAACCTCGCCGGGAATAGAAACGTTTTTCCCAATCACTTGGTATATCAAATTACCGTTTATGAAGATAGGCTGACCTTCGATTCGCACTACATCGCCATCCCGGACACCATCGAAAAGGCCATGATGCAAGGCAGATACTAACGAATCACGAGGTTCCCTGAATGCGGCGTCTATCCGCGAAGAGTGGTACATATTCATCGTCAAACTCAATGCAACGCCGATTCCAATAAATGGAACGGAGACCGTTACCAGCTTCGCTAATTTCCCGGTAGATAAGCGTTCCACTGCAGCAGCGGCAAGAAATGCAAGGCCAAAGCACTGATAATAGATGGGAACGTGCGCGGTTCCCCAGACTAATTCTGATTGATACCTAACCGAGGTCGAGATCAGGGCTGGAGGAACAAGCAGAAGCATCAATGCCGCGAAAACCGCCATGCGAAGTGCTGGTTGTTGGGTAGATTGACGTCGAAGCACCATTATTGCCATGGTAGACCATAGGATCATCACGGCCCATGCAAGCTTACTGGTGGACGCCGCCCTGAGAAGTTCTGGCAGTGGGTACTGGAGATGGCCAAGGAGAGCATAGTAGCTTCCTGGCAGCGTCGCAAACAACTGTTTCAAAAATGTCTCCGGAACAGCACTCATGTGCCCGAATTCCGAACCGGGATATGGATTCAATGCTATAGATTTTACATATATGTTTGCTGCTATGAAGATAGCAAACGGCAAAACTACGATTGCAACATCGCGCAACACTCTGCGTTGCTTTGACGCCAGTACAGCCATGAGTGCAATCGGTACGTAAACTACATTGATCTCATAACACGTCATTGACAGGACAGCCAGCAGCGATGATGCAGCAAGCCATCCAGAGGCCTGCGTCTCGTGCCACTTATGAAGCAGGAGAAGAGATAGCATAAGGAGAATGCCGAGCCCTTGGCTGAAGCCCGCGAATGCTGCCAAAGGATCGCCAGCACCACGGATTTGTAGCAAGGTTATGAGAATCAGTACAAACAATCCAACTGTCCGCCAACTGATACCCACCCTTCTTAGTAGCAACACCGTGATGCCGATATGCCCAATAAACAGTGCCATGTCTGCAAGTCGAACGGCAAGTTCATCTCGTAGCACATAAAAAAAACCATAAATGGCCGGCCATGGGAAAAGTATTCTCCCAGAATTGACAAACCATGATCGAGAAACTCGATAGGAAAATTCCCAAACACTAGAATCAAATCTGTGAACCATACCCCATGTTTGGCTGTTCAAGGAGTCATCGGCCCAAAAACCATTTTTCGCATATGGGAAAAGGACGATCGCGAACAACAGGAAAAGCATCGCTCCGAAAAAAGACTTTTTTAAGTTAGTTATTTTATGTGACATTTCAGGTAAAGGCGCTCCAATGACGGTGGCTTAAAAACAAGTTGGGACTGTAATTTTATCATTCCGAAATCTCGATGGACATTCTCCATTGGGTTCGGTGAAATTCATAGATTCCTAAATTTCTCCAGGGTGATAATTCAGCATTAAACCAGACGAACATTCCATACGAGAAGCACCCTCGCTGGGATGTTGGCCTCATAAGCTCTAATTGGTTCGGGTGGATGACTGTGTAATTATCCTGCCTAACTGAACCATTCACTTTTAGAGTTCTTCCAACATACTGTTTATGTCCCCTGAGGAGATCGCCATGCGTAAGCTCCGATGCACTGAGCACCAAATCATCGCAGTTTTAAATCTGTCGAAGCCAGATGAACAGTCAACGCTGTGTGCCACGAAGCTGCTGGCTCTTGAACTGTGGGACGAAGAAGCATACCAAGGAAAAATTACGAAATCCAACAGCCAGCAAGCACTAACGCTATATACGTTTCATCCAGCGCAGCTTTTTTCTTCTTTCTTTTCAACCTTGCCTTAAAGCTTTTGTCCTGCGTCAATATATTTACCACTATATGTCTGACTCCCGATATTAATTCCGCTGCACTTCTTCTAATCCGACAATCGTCTTATTTCATTGCTATCAGCACAATTTATTCTCGATGCCCCAGTGAGCTCATATTGATGTTGCAAACTAGGCATCACATGGCCCCCCAAGGATAATTGGGCCACTGATATCGCTGCGGAATATACCGATAAATACGATAATGGCGGCTATACCGCTACATCCTTACAGTTTACCGGCGGCACAGCACCGCAGTCACAATAGCGGTCTTGCCAACAAACAACAGCAAAACCAAGTCAGCAGCGATACTGCCAATTATCAATATTTGCTCGCTGCCACAACATGACGCGCAAGATATCGCATTGATATTGAATGGATAATTATGACGACCAATTAGTACCGCCACGTCGTGCGGCAAAATAGTGGTCGCGCTGGGTTGGCAAGGGGCAGTGCTAATTGATAAAGGCGTATTTACCGTGGATGAAATAGAGCACAGCGGCACACCGGATAAGCTGACTATTCGCGCCCGTAGTGCGGATTTCCGTGAAACGCTGAATGTTCGCCGTGATCAGTCTTACCACTAATGGCGGGATCATTAAAATAATTGCTGAGCGCAATAAGCTCACGCCAACTTTAAATAAAATCATGTCTGATTTAACGGTTGACCATATAGACCAAACCAACGAATCAGACGGTAATTAAATTACCCGATTGGCAAAACAATATGGCGCTATTGCCGCCGTAAAAAATGGCAATCTGTTATTTATCAAACAAGATCAGATGAAGACCGCCAGAGATAAACCGATACCAGTGATGACCATTATCCGCAGTTTGGGTGGCAGTCATCAATTTAGCATAGCTGATCGGGGCGCTTATACTGGGTTGTGGCGAACTGGCTTAGTACCCACACCACCGAAAGACCAGCGGTCAGGTGGTCAGGTGGTCATGTTCTGACGGCTGAAAATAAATTTATTTGCCCTACTATCCTCCCGCTTTTGCGGGATTTTTTTCGCCTAAATTACGGCCAAATTATCTTGCTCAAAAAATCTTTGTCGCCACTTTTCAATTTTTGGTGAGCGCCAAAAACAAAAAAAACCGCCTCTCGGCGGTTAACGACATACTCATACTACTTTGTTTTACTTAGAATATTTTCCATGGTGCCCGGGGCGGGACTTGAACCCGCACAGCCATAAGCCGAGGGATTTTAAAACGCCGGTAATATTTCTTTAAATCATAATGTTAGCTGATATTTTCGCCATACTAAGTTTTAGATTAAATACTATATATCAATGGATTATAAGATCAGTTCTAAAGATATGGCGAAAGAAACACATGGGATTATAAGTAACTGAGAAGATGGTTTTTTTACTTGTTCACCATCATGCTGTGTCGAAGATCAAAGGTCTAAATGTTTTCATGCTAGGGTAAATATCTCAAAGAAAGCCATTCGGTTACGGTAGGTTTTAATGACAAAGTCGCCAATTTAGATATGGCACTTGCTGGATGTAAACTTCCTAGTTTCGACTAAAGAGTATAGGGATGTTTTTTTCATAAGAAGAACATTGATATAAATAAAAACCAGTCACGAAAATTTGTAACAACTCCCTATTATTAACTTCGATGGCTATCGTAGCTATATTTTCAATCTATTTGAATAGCACCTTAATCCTGACACAGGAATATTCACAACAATAAATAGGAATTATCCTGCCGACCTGTAGGAATATTCCTACTATAACTATAGTTATTACTTTCATTAAGTAGTCATTTAATGGGTTTCATTAAATTAAACACAAATGTGGAATTATAATCCCCAGAAAAAAATGTGATGCATATCACATAAATGACATGTTTATACATTGGCCATATTTAATAAAATAGAAATTATAAAAAACAACTTTTAGTTATTTAGTTTCATTTAATCAAGCAGTTAACCATTGACTTTAACAATGTAACCATGACAGTTGATAGTTAAAACCTATCATAGATTCATTTTCGATCGTCTAAAATGTATATTTTATAATAAAATCCTCGTTTATACTAAATAACGCATTTACCCATTAAGACGAGATTAAACGCCACAGAAAAACCAATCAACGACACTTATAACTTAGTTTAATTCGTAACTTTGTAGCTTCCACTGTCGCGAAATCACGACAGAAATGAGATATGAAAGGTTCAGCCGCTCTGTGGATTGTGTTTTTTGTTCTGTCAAGGGTTATATCTATATGATCAAGATTGGATTACTTGGAAATTGTCATTACACCAACGTCGCATTAAATCACATGCTTAAAGAGATTTATAAATATAGGGATGGGATAGAAATTACTGTTCTGAGCAAACTCGATTTGGAGAATCTCCGCAAATCAGAGAGTTTAGACTTCCTTATAGTTACTGGCTATAGCCATACATCATTTCACTGCTTATTGAAATTTTTGCTTGGTAAATTTTATCATAAGTCATTACGCCTAATTGTTTTAACAGAACCACAAATAACACCGTTGATGACCCATTTCCTTACTGAATATAGTCATCGCACTACATTTATCCGACTCAACGAATCTTACGTTACAATAAAACAGCATTTGGAAAGTACACTACTTTCCGATCTGGAACCGAATGCAGAGTATAAAAGTATCCGACGTATCTTGACACGAAGAGAGTTTTTTATAATGAAAGCACTCTATTCAGGTATTCAAGTTCGTGACCTATGTAGCAAATTAACAATTTCAGAGAAAACAGTATCCTCCCACAAGTTAAGTGCACAAGACAAATTACAGTATTCCAGACAAGATCTTCTTAACTACACTATGCTTATGGATGCATTACAAGGGAAGACAAAAAAAAACAAAAGTCAGTTGAAAGAATAATATTCAGCATTGTGCAAAAAACTAATTCTCGGACTAAACTACAAATAAGTTAGTCACATAACAGCATGTCGTTATTTAATATCAACTTATATGGTTATCTATGAAAAATACTAATAAGACAAAGTTATCTATCTCTGCGGTAATTCTCTTAACAAACGTTCCAGTAGCAAATGCTGCTATCTTACCAAATGTTAATGCGAATAGTAACGAATCATTATCAATTGGAAGTGGGGATTCGGTTGTTTATACTCCAAGTTACGGTAACGCAGTTTCTGCAAATGGCAGTAACTCATTCGTTACTGCCACTGATACATCTGTCACTACTCTCGGTGACAATAATAATGCAATTAATGCATTCAATGGTGGTGTTGTTAACATAACTAGTTCTAGTATAAAGACAAACGGTAACTCTGCATTCGGTATAACAGCTCAAGTTGGTGGTACCGTCAATGCCAACAATGTAATAATTGATTCTGCTGGTAACAATAGCTCGGGAGTTCGGGGTGGGGGCGGTACTTTAAATTTAAATAATATCGAAATCAACACATCAGGCAATACCTCATATGGGATTATTAGCGACACTGCTGGCAGCATAGTTAACTTAACTGGTGGCACTATTAAAACTACCGGTGATCGATCACACGGTATTACTGCAACAAGCGGAATTTTAGATCTTAATAATACTACAATTGAAACATTTGGCGACTTAGCTAGAGGGATTAATGTTGGTGGGAATGCAAGTGTTTCATCTGAAAATATAAATATCATTACTCATGGTAATGATCGTTCTGATGGCATTGTTTCATCAGGGATTTTTACTGGTAATAATATTACGATTAATGCTGAGGGCTCAAACTCCTATGCCATTACAATGGCTGAGCTTGGTAACCTTCACATTTCAAACACTCAAATATCTTCCAAATATTCAGCAATAAATTTCACTGCACAAGCATCTAAATTAGGTGCAATTGCTGAATTTGAAAATGCCAATATTACAACGGAAGATAAAATAGTAGTTGCTGGAAACTCAACAGGTAATATTTCTTTTATTAAAACAATAGCTAATAGTACAACTAATCAGTTTGCTAGCGCTGGGAATAATGCAATATTAGATATCGAGGCAAAAGACAATACAATTATTTCAGGAAGTCTTGTTGCTGACGCTACTAGTACCATATCATTATCTCTTGAGAATGATAGTTCATGGTCTGGCTACTCACAGAATGCAGACATGATATCACTAGATAATTCAAGCAATTGGATATTAACTGATAATTCTGATACTAAAAATTTAGTTAGTAATGGAGCAATTATATTCGGTAACTCAACCCCCATTAATTCATCAATAGATTTTTATACGCTATCAGCTAACAATTTAGCTGGTTCCGGTAGTTTCGAAATGCGTGTTGAAGGAGTTAGTGGTGATTTTTTAAATATAACAGATAATGTTTCTGGGAATCATACTGTACTAGTTAAAGGTTCAGGTGAGGAAGGTAGTGATGGTTACCATTTAATCCATGCACAAGGTAGCCAAAATGATTCTTTTGGATTAAAAGATGGCTTGGTTGATTTAGGAACTTACCAGTATAGTTTAACACAAAATGGTAACGATTGGTTTTTAACACAAGAAGCAACTACAACTCCTGCTGTTGATGCAGTGATTAGTATTGCATCCGCGCCCCAATTTATATTTGATGGTGAAATGCAAAACCTTCGTTTCCGTAAAGGCGATCTGAGAAACAACAAAGGTAATACAGGGGGAGTATGGGGCCGTTATTTAACTAATAACACAAGATCTAAGGCGGGTCACGGGGCGGCATATAGACTTCAACAAGATGGCTTTGAAATTGGCGGTGATAATGTATTTACATTAAGCTCTGGCCAGCTAGTCATCGGAGGGTTAACTTCATTTACTGATAATACACTTAAGCACGCCAGAGGTGGTAAGACTGATATAAGTAGCTATAGTTTAGGCTTATATGCTACTTATTTTTCTGATGTTGGTTACTATATTGATAGTTTAGTAAAGGTAAATCGATTTGATAACAAACTGAATGCTTTAGTGACTGATGGCAGTTCTACGCACTCTGAGTATAATCAAAATGCGATCGGTTCTGCTCTTGAAGTTGGCTATCAATATCAATTAGATAACAATTATTTCATTGAACCTTATATCAGAGCAACGTATTTTATTGCTGAAAGTAAAAACATTCAATTAGACAATGGAATGAATGCAAAAATGTATAATAGTAAATCGGCCAAAGGAGAGATTGGTACATCATTTGGGAAATCATTTGATTTAAACAATGGTTCTAATATTACAACATATGCAAAAGTAGCTCTAGAGAGAGAGTTTATAAAGAATAATAACATTATTATCAATAACGTTAATGAGTTCAATAATAACTTTTCTGGAAATATTGGGAAATATGGTATCGGAGTAAACTCCCAAGTTAATAAATTAACCTCAATATATGCAGAGATTGATTATAGAAAAGGACAAAAAATCGAATCACCCATAATGGGAAATGTAGGTTTTAGAATTAACTTCTAAAACTGTGTCACACTAATTTATTAACTTTCTATCCATATTTAGTGTGGCCAATTGATACAAACAATCTGCCAGGGAAATTTACCCTTGGCAGATGTTGATTTTCAGACTGTATAGCCTTTAGAAACAGGTTACGCCATTACAATTACATAAATAGCAACTCGTATAATCTAGTATGACTTCTATTGAATGTTGAGTCTATGTATCGTTACTCTGCACCAACCGGCACTACCGTGAAATATCAGCCATTTAACGCACCCCTAAAAACTCAGCTACGCACAAATCTACACGTATATGAAAATGTTTTACCCATGACTTAGCTGTCCCAAAAAATACAAAGAATAGACTGAGCAATGAAGCCTGCCTTGTTCTTCAGAGGTCAGACAAAGCACAACGATCGTTTTAAACGATCAATCTTTCATTATTGATCTGTCGAACCAATTTGAAAGCCTCGAACGAATGCCATTATCCTTATTGCTCACATAAATCATGGTCGTACCGTAAGGAAACTCGTTGTGATGGAATGGAAATTAATGACGGGAACTGAAAATGATTTTAGTCTCGCGCCTCAATGGGCCAAACGTTTAATCAATAGCGATGGAAGAATTTTGTGGTGGGACGGGATGAGAAAATTCAAACCGATCGATGGTAATGAATTCATACTCTCCGATAGATTTGAAGATAACTATCGGTTAATTGCAGAACGAAGGTTAGTGCCTAAAGTTTGATTTCCGGGCCAAATAAGCCCGGATTGTGCTTATTCCTCAGCTAGTGGTGACTCTGTTTCTTCCCTTTCTGGCATCTGCACGCGCAGATCGACGAATCGCCCCGCTGGAATATCAATTGACTGACCATCTTCATAGCCATTGATATTGTTCTGTGCAAATACTGGGGAAGTAGGATGCGTCCGATGATAGGTCTGAATGATTAAATCACCATCTTCTTCAAGTGAATAATCAACCCAGATAAGCGGCTGCTTATTTTTGTCTGTCGGAATCTCAATCCCCCCATCTACCCCACCCCATGCATCATCTGAGTTAAATCCCAGCACTCCAGATATTTTATAGACCCCTTCACTAATGCGTTCTGATGTTGCGCCCTCTGATTCTTCATTTGTTTCAGATCCGCCATCACCGTACAACTTCACCACCGGCGAGGCTTTTTTCAGGAAACCATTTGAGTCTACCGTTGTGTTGTTTGTGTGATAGAGCATAACTGCCGGGCTTAATGCGGTGTCATGGATTGTGCGGACATAGCACTGAGGAGCCCCAGACCCGACATTAAAACTTTGTATAGCGATTACAGCTTTTCTGGACCCGGCAGCAACTTGGCCCGATCCAACACCAAGGGAGATAATATTCCAATGCGCGGGCAAACTACCTGACACGTCTGTAGGAGTTGTTCCGCCCCAGTTAGTCATTGTCGTAAGGCTCATCATTCCCAGCGGGTTTAACCACGCATTATTCACTGATGTCATATTTACTGACGGGCCGCCGATGCCATTAGAGCCCGTTGTCATAGCACGGCCTGCTGTCTGGTCTGCGCTATTTGCAACTACATCAGTTACCGCAGCAGAACCCAGCCCTAAGGCGGTTCGGGCCAACGGTGCAGTAATAGCTCCTGTCCCTCCATCAGCTATTGAGACTGGTATTGCGGAATTCTGAACTCGGCGCACAGTAAATACTCGTGAACCTTTCGCTCCTACCGATATGACTTTATATATTTTATAATTTGATTGTGATGTTGTATCTGGAATAAGCGTTAATCCAATGCGAGTTGAATTACTGGAGATATAATCGACTGTGATACTGACCCCTGTACCTGCATTATAGATAATATCTTCTGGTGCATTGGTCCAAATATTATTTGAACCAATATAGTTAGCTCCCGTTAGAAAATCTTGCTGTTGCCAATCTAGAGCGGTTAAACCGACAAGCGTTGGCAATCCAACTCCAATGTTAGACAATTGCTGCTGACTAGCTTTACCATTTATATCTTGCGATAATTTTGTTAATGAGGGAATGACAACTTCAGTTCCATCTGGCGCAATAATAGTGACATCGCCAGTGCCTGTTGTTATATTTTGCCAATCTTTAAATAACTGCTGATAAAATCCTAATTGAGCTGATGACTCACGCGCTAATGCAGAGTATGAATTAGAAACAGTGGTATGAATTGCATAATTTGAATTAGTCAAAGAATCAACAATATTTCCATTAATTCTAATTTTTGTATCACTGTCTACAGCCAATATTTCGTAAACCAATGTATTTCCATCTGTTCTTGTGACATACAATGCCTGTCCAATCGCAACACCCATAACATTGTTAGCCCATTGAGTTCCGGAGCCAGTAATGACATTCTGACCGGATGGAGCTGTAATTGTCCCAGTTCTATACCAAGCACCAATCATAGTGATCCCTATCATTTATGATATTTAATGAAATTAGAACGCCGTGTATTTTAAATAACACAGGCGTCCGTTATAGGTTATGAGATAGTTTATTAAGCGGGGATATGATTAGGTCCAACAAGAACACCCGCACTTCCTTTCTTGCACACTAATACAGTAGCATTAAACAATGGGGTAACATTAGAACTCCCGCCACCGAAGTTATTGTATCGAATGCTGACAACATCCATCCCACCCAAGACTGTTGCAGGGACTCTGAATGAAACGCCGCCCACTGTTGTTGCTGGGGTTGACGCCCCGCCTGTAATGAAACTTTGGACGATCACGCCATTTATTAGTAGATTTAAATCGTTTCCAGAGTAGATGTTCCCCCACGTAACATCCCCGTTAATAATCAGCACTCTCTCAAAATTTGCAGAATCAAATGAAAATACCGTCCACAATACACCGCTAGGGACTCGATCTGCTGATGCACCCGCCGACATTCCTGTATTTGTTACATATCCTTTTAAATGAACGCCCTGAACCACATCGCCAATGATTTTATTAGCGTATACAGTTCCACCGAAATAGCCGTCATTACTTTCAATCGTTCCGCTAAATTTACCTGCTGTTGCATATACTGTTCCCCTGACTGTAACGTTATTAAATTCGGAGTTACCGAGTTTATCTATTTTCCAGCCCAGCATTCCCATCACGTAATTGTCAGACATTATATACTGACCGATTTTGGCATTAGTTATTGAGCCATTTTGAATAAATCCGTCATTAATAAACGTCTGCCCATTTACGACAGCCCATGGAGAGAATTTATTATCTTCGGGTCCACTTAAGAGAATAAAACTATCAGCATTAAATCCAATCGATGCTTTCGCCACACCATTAATAAATTCAGCACCAATGACCATTCCGGCACTGACAAACTGGCCGTTATAGTTCAGACCAGCACCTAAGCTGTATGTCGCAATAGCACTATCAGCATCAACTACAGCCGTCATTTTTTGACCAATAGCCGCTGTCTGATCTTCAAATGTTGCGGTAACTACCAACTGATATTCTGCAAATGCTCTAGCCGCATCAGCCTGAGTGGTCCATATCTCAACAATCCCCGCTTTATTCTCCCCATAGTGCGCCCATTGCTGGCGAATACTGGCGTTATTGGCGTTGGCTGTTTCAAGAATAGCCTCAGCATTCATGAAGTCGTCGTTAAGTAGTTGCTGCCCTGCAACGGTGTTTGTAATGAATTCATCACCCACAAACTCAAGGATCGAACTTGTGTCTGTACTGGACATGCCGCGAACCCAGTCAATCCAAGGTGACTGATTGCCAGATTTATCAACTATCCGCGCACGGAACCAGAACACTTGCCCCGCCCTTAAGCCCTGCATCGTGTAGTTCCGTTGCGGATGCGGTACATCACTCAACAGCATGGCATCGGTGCCATCAGCAGACAGGCTATATTCAATCTCTGTTTTTAACGCATCTTCAGCCCCTTCCGGATAACCCCAACTCAAGGTAATACCAAAGAGAATGCCGCTCGCCGCAAAGCCAGCAGGCATGGGAGGATTCCCCTCTTTACCGTTTAAGGCTGTTTCAGTGGCGTTGGCCCATATACTGGATATTTCAGCGGCATTAATGGCGCGAACCCTGCACTGATAACGCCCAGCGTAAATACCCGTCACATCAAAGCTGCGTGTAGACGTGCGCGGGGCAGCGATCCAATTACCGTTATCGCGCCGCCACTCTGCCTCGTAAGCAATTGCACTTTCGGCAGCATCCCATTCGACATGTAGCGTAGTAACAGCAAGCCCCTGAGCAATCGCAGAGAAACTGGTTATCTCGATGTTTTTTGGTGGGGGTTGGACGCCAGGCGGAATAACACTGATCGGGCGATCTTCAATAATTGCGCCGCTTTCAATCTTGGCCCATTTATTTTCATCATATTCAATAGCATTAATTTCATAGGCTATTTCTTTATCGCTTGATGCGTCTTTAATGCCGACCACACGATAAAGCTGTACAGCCAGATCATCGGAGTCAACACTCCAGACGCATTCGGCAGCAGGTAACTCACTATAAGCCACGCTAACAGTGACCACTCTATCATTAACCGATTGCACCGTTCTGGCTTGCGCCACCCCACTCGGAAGGTTAACAATAAGACGATCCCCAGCCTTAGCGTCAGGTTTGCGGTCAAGAGTAACATTGCGACCGACAGCGCTACTTATGCGCCCTCCAAGCACCCGCCCAGCCAATAGCTGATCGGCAACCCCAACAACCCAACCAGGCAAGGGAATGCGACCCTCAAGCCCCACCGTGAACGAAACCGCCCTATCCTTTTCATTGGTATAGAGAACCCACTTACCTCGGCGAATGGCTTCGCTTCGACGTGTGCAACCTATGGCTGTTATATCTGCGTTTAAAGTACCGTATCGCCTAACCAGAGACCGAGCGACGACAGGTTCAATATCATCCTGATAACGGTTGTCAGGGTTTGAGTATGACACCATAGCTTGACTGTAATGGGTTCGCTCACTGGCAGAGCTATATTGAAAACCATCTTTCACATTAGCGCGAGAGTAAACCATATCAACTGGACGGCTCATATCGGCCAGCGCTCTTATTTCGCCGCCAGCCCAATAGAACATGCCAGAAAATATACTAATGATGTCACTCAGAACGTTAATTGCATCTTCTTGACCTTGGATATATACATCACATAAATGGCGAGGTTCCATACCTCCGCGACCATCAGGAACTAACTGATCGCAATATTTAGCAATCTCGTACAATTCCCATTTAGAAGTGGAAAGGTTATTTGCCTTAATCCATTGCCCTAATCCGTATTCCTCATTGATGCAAAGGTCATAAAAAATCCAAGCTGGGTTATTGGTCCATGCCCATTTAAATGTGCCATCCCAAACGCCGGAATAAGTTCTGTTAATAGGATCATAATTTGATGGAACTCGAATTATGTCCATCTTCGGCTTGCACGTTATTGTCGGGATGTTCTGGAACTGTTTTGCATCAAACTGGATATACAACAACGCCAGATTCGGGTAGCGCAATTTTGCGTCAACAATTTCAACGACGGCATCAACTAACATCCGATCGGCAACCCGGGCTGTATTTGTCGTATTTGGGGTTATCCTCCGAACACGGAGCTGCCAACCCTCTGTTGAAGTAGGTAAATCAATACGGTGAGAGCGTGGGTACCCCGTTGTTGATTTACCATCAACAGCAGACCGCAAAACCTCATTGTAAGCCCCACCACCGGTTGCTAAATCAATCGCATACTCAACTCGGTATCCAACAATATCGCCATTATCCAATTGTTGTTGCAATGCTGGCCATGACAGGCGAACACGCACGGCAGAGAGGTCAGTATTGGTGATTGCCTTCACCCAAGGAGTTTCATATTTCAGCTCAATACCGACAGCGATATCATTTTGAACATCTGGCATTCCCTGAATATAAGTTTGATGCTGAGTCCCTGGGCGAAACTCCCACTGCACACCAGGGAAGTTGACGCTACCATCAGCATTACCAATGGGAGTGCCATCAAGAAAAATTCGGGTATTATCAAGCCCACCAACCCACTCACCATGGCCCAATACCAGCAACATTTTTGCAAAAGAAGTAGCGATTAATGAATCTGGTGATTCAACCGGAGTGTGGCTGTCTGAACTGCCCGCCTTTTTACCCACAATTGCCGACATACTTTTCTCCAGGCGAAAAAAAACCGCCCGGAGGCGGTTCAATATTAAAATTAGTAGTTACATTTGATCTTCGGTATAGATACCGGCTGAAATGATGGCACCGCCAATAATTCGCTCGCCGTAACCAATCGGAATCGGGTTTCCTTGCGCCACTGTATTCACAGGCCCACCAAATGCATAGCTTGGGGTGTTCTCTGCTGATTGCCGAGTTGCCAGCCCGCCCTGTTGCGGTGATAACATTTGCAAAACCCCGCCAAGCGCCATTGATGCACCAGCCATTAACATACCTTTGGCAAATCCAGCAGACATTAAAGCCGCCGTTGGGTTCCAAAAGGTTGCAGCAATGAGTACTGCACCCAATATAGTTTGAAACAGCCCAGCTTTCTTGCTACCGATATAAACAGGCACTATACGGATGGGGGCATTCCCACCAAGGGATAATTCATTTTCATCAATATTGCGTTTGCCACTAAAGACAGCAAATGTAAGCCCTCTTGATTCACTGTCTAATAGGAATTGCTTAAAACCTTTAATTTGTAACCTTAAGGCTTGTATTGCCTCTGCTGGGCTTGATACCTCCCAGTTATACTCCCGACCAAACTTTTTGCCTAAAATCCCACTTAATTCTATTTTTCTACGCATTTTCATGCCCCATAAAACAGAAAACCCGCGAATGCGGGCTTTAGTGTTAAATACTTACTATTAATTTTCAGTATATTCTATATAAACGCTGCCCTTATCTCTATTTTCGCCATAAGTATTTCCTTGGTTAGCCATCCCAAGATATAATTTTATATTATAATCTTTGGTTGCGAAGTTGGACGTCCAAGAACCGCAATTTATATTTATAATGCATGGGTAGAAATTAAATCTATCACTAGACACATATTCACTTTTATTTACTGGCTCCCCATATTTTTCAATCAATTCTTTTTTTAATGATTCATATTTAGATATACCATTAGACTTGTCACCCTGAATGTCATAAGTGTTAAATACTATCTTATTTAATCTTTTATTCTTAAAGTAATGTCGATAGAAACCATCCTTAAAACCACCTTCAGGAACTGTTGATGTAAATGAGACAATAATTCCATTTTTCTCTTCTGACTCAGAATATATGGCAGCACCTTTAGACTGTACTGAATAGGGTGTAATTCCCCATTTATACCCAAATGGAGCATCCTTGTCTTCGTTACATCCAACAACACCAAAAATGAATAATAAAAGAATAAAAAAACGCATATAAAAGTCTCCAATGACAATCTATCCCAACTTCCGATTAGCTCATTGTTAACAATCATACCATTAGTGACTTATGTCGCAACTTAACCGTAGTGCGATCTTGATAATACCCGCCATACGGCACCCGCTTGCTTAAGTGTCCATACATGTGATGGATCATCATGCCATCGCCAATATAGATTGCTGCATGGTTCGGGACTAGAGCGCTTACTTGCATAATAATGACATCACCAGGTAATAACTCGCCGCCAACCTCCACAAAACCCGCACTGTTGTAATTATCCATGTACAAATTTTCGGTGCCGGATTCCCACCAGCACGGTGAGCGCTCAAAGTTGGGGAGATCAATATCTCGCTCCAACTTGAACCAGTCGCGAATAATACTGAAGCAGTCCCACACGCCATGCACGAACGGACGTCCTTCGAGTGGGCGCGGCCCTATAACAGGCTCAACTATTCGTAAGTCACCTTCTGGCCAGCTGACAATAACCCACTGTAACTCGGACATGTCACACTGGGCATGATCAACATTGCTGGGCTGGGTTGTTGCATCAGGGTGACTATGAACAATATGGGTGACATTCCCCCAAGCCTCCGCGGTGGCGTAGTCTTCTGGGTGCAAAATGAAATTATCATTTGGCTCAGCGGCCTGATTGCGGCACGGGAAGTATTTTTCCGTTCGTCCCTTGCGACAAATTAAGCCACAAGCCTCGCGGGGATAGTCTTTTTCAGCATGCGCAAAAATCGCTGCATGGGTTTTCTTCTGCATGCTTATCTCCTTAAGAGCGATGAACCCGGCTCTGCACCGTATGGCAAAGGTTCAGCGCCATGGCGTAGTTTGCAGGCCCGAAGTGATCCGCTGCATTCATCACGACTCGGATCATCCGTTGGATTATCATCTTCATCAAAATACAGCGAGCCGGCATAATCGCAGCCCCGCCCCGTTCGATACCAACCCCGCATACAATGACGGCAAACACTCCCCTGAATTTGCTCCCGAGGAATTTTGATACCTTGCATATTGTAAGGACCGGATAAATCGAACTGTATCCCGCGTGGGCCTTCGCCCGCTTTCCGATCGATGAAATAAACATACAATGTTTCATCATCCGGGCTGGCGGAGGGATTACCCTCTAAAAAATTACGCGCATCAAGATAGTGAGAGAAGGTTTTGTGTACCTGTACTTTCGCCTGAGCCAAATCCTGATAAGCGAGACACATTGCACTGATGGTACCGTCAATATTTCCCACGCTAAGGGAGGGAGTCGGTGCAGTACCGTCACCGGCTATTTCTATTCCGGTCAACTCCACTGGCCACGGCAAATACTCGACGCCTTGCCACCAGATAGATTTAACAGGAAGTTTGGTTATATCCCCGTCTGCCGCACGCAGCTCTTGGGAGGTGTACGGTATTTTATGATTATGAAAAAAGAGCTCAGGACCATTAAAGGCGGTGCAATCAACCGCATAAAGCCAAACCTCGTTGCCGGGGTCCAGCGTTTGATAATCGTGTTTTATACCCATATTAAACCTTACGGATGATAAGCAATTTCGAGGGGAATGTTGAGCTGAAACATCGGTTTGCCGGCTGAGTTTTTACCTTTTGCTGTCGGGTCATATGCCTTGCAAACATAAAGGCCGAGTTCGCCCATAGGGTTAGTCCATTCAAAGGCGGTGTGCCCCTGATGTTCGTCCAGAAAATCGAGGATTGGTTTTATGTAGTCCCAATCCCCAATAAACTGAAGTGTCCATTCCGTTGACTTGGTGTTTATCCCATCACCGGCACGCTGGATATACCCGTCACCAAATTGAATCTCTCGGGTTCGAAACTCGGTTTTTGCCGTAGCCTCTACCCGAGGGCAGAATGTGAAGACCTTTATCACTATCTACCCCCTTGGATGGCAGTTGTAATAGCGCCTCGTTGACCTAAATCTTTTTGTATCAACTCTCTGTATTTACTTTCGACGAGACGTCCAATTTCACTGCCAAACTGCTCCATGCCTTGGCTGCTTTGTGTGGAGGTGTTGCCGTTACCATCAATGGTAATATAAACCTGCGGCGCGGCTGAACCACCGGAATAACTAGTCGGCATATTGCTACTGACCGCCCTTACACCGAGCGAGCCATCAGCAGAGCGAGTGAGCGGCATAATCGCCTCAGGCCCCGCTTCGCCCATGACGCCAGCCCCTTTTGCAAAAGCAAAAAAGGTCGGTGAACTAACAACCTGCCCACTATAGGCACTTAAACTGGGTGAATCATAAACACCGCCTTTGGCATTAAATGACAACCCGCTATAAGCGCCGCCCGAGAATGCATTACTGGCAGACCCTGCCGCGCCACTTGCGCCGCCCATGAATCCACCCAACAACCCACCCGACACGCCCGTAATCGTCTGCATGATCGAACTAGTGACAAAGGCTTGCGCTCCCATATCAACAAGGTTTTTGATAATCGATTGAGACAATGACGCGAATAAATTCGACAACGCTTCTTTAGTCGTTTGAGTTTTATTCACTAAACCAGTCAGCATATTAGTGAGCCGGTCTTGTGAGTCCTGAAACAGATCAACGGCCATGCGTTGCAGGTCGCCTTGCGAGGCGAATAATTGCAATGATGCCTGATACTGCTGTTCGCGGGTTTCCGTCTCGGAAGCAAGGATAAGCTGATTTTTTCGCTGCTCAGTGATAACGCCTACCGCCGCATAAGTCTCGATAAGCGCCTGACGTTTTGCCAGTTGGTTACTGAGATTTTGAACGGGATCGACATTACCGGCCAACTCATCATTGGCGCTGACAGCGTAACGTTGGTTAGCATCTGCCAAAGCCGCCAGATAGTCCGTGTGGATCTGCTGTTTACGCCGAGAAAGCTCTTCGGCGCTTTGTATTTCACCGCTAGCAACCTGCCGTTGAAGCTGCTCTTGCGCCTGACGCTGAGATTCTGCGGCACTGCGGTAAGGATCTGACGCAATAGCGGCGTTGTGGTCCTCCCAGCGCTGTTTTGACTCTGCGAGGGTTTTATTCAGCCGTTCTAGCTCTACACGTTGTGTATCAGTGTATTTCGCGCCAGTTTCAATGGAGGCGGCAAATAGTGATGCTGCGGCCTCCCCCTGATTCAGTCGAACAGACTCAACCTGAATCTCTTTATTCAGATTGGCAATGGCTTGCTCATAGGCTTTTGTTGCACTTTCAGCCGTTTTTGTTGCACTGGCCGCTTTACTTTTCGCCTGCTCGTTCGCTTTGTTCTGCTCAGACTGATCGTAGTTTCTGAGTTCGCCGCTGACGAATTTCGATACCTCTTTCGGATCAGTAATTTTGAGCCGTTCAGCTTCTTGTCTGGCTATTTCTGTCGCTTGCGCCCTGCCCGACAGCTTTAATATTGCCAGCTTATCGTCCTGCACCTTTTGCGCGTTTTTAAGCTCTTCACTGACAGGAAGAATCAGACTAGTTGAGTTAAAGGCGGTTTTGGCTTGGGTAGCAATATTCAGAGAACTGGTAAAATTAGCCATCATTCCGGCCGCAATCCCCACCTCGACATTTTCCAGCTTGAAAATCCCAACACCTTCTTTAAGCGTCCCATTCAACTGAGCGCTGAGAACATTAGCCCCATTGACTGAGCGGCTTTTATTGTCCTGCGCATCCGTCAATTCTTTGAGTGCTATCGCCTGATTATTCAGAGAGATATTCAGTTCTTCATTGGCTTGCTTCCCAATAGTTGAACCTTCCCCCCACAAATAAATTTGACGGCGATTTCGCTCAACGGCTTCTGTCGCTTTGTCGTAATTCTTTTGCGCATCCGCAACAACAGAAGAGAGCGCCGGTAATGAGTTGTTCAGCTTACCGATCTCAGCCGCTAACTGAACATTCCCCATTTCCCGCATTTTATCAATCAGTCCACCCACGCCCCCCGCTAGCTCTGTCGCTGAACGTTTGGCTTGTTCTGATTTTTCATAGAAATAATAAACTGCGCCGGCTGCCAACATAGCGGCCCCAACGGGACCACCAATTAAGCCCAGCGCCTTACTTGCTAGTCCGGAAGCAACATTCAACCGTTTTTGTGCTTCGGTAAGGGCATCCGTTGCTGCCGCTTCTGCGCGGGATGCTGCGGCTACTGCAGCAGAGTTAACAGCAAGTTGGGCACGAATGGTTGCTCGGGCCTTTTCGGTTTGCGCCAACTGTAACTGAGCGACCAACGAACGCTGTGCGGCAACCGCCGATTCTCGCTCTGTCCGGATCTGTAACAATGACGCCTGAACACCTTCAACCTGCGCCGCAGCCAGTGCAAGTTGTGAGCGAGTGGCATTGATGACTTCTTTGGTCGCTGTAGTGACATTATCAGCCATGCCGCCAAAGTATCGCGCTAATCCAAGTCCCACTAAGCCGGTACCGGCTGCAACAAGCACATCGATATTATCCGCAGCCGTGCCAATCACGCCGGAGATCGCCGCCGTCACATCCATTGCACTATTGGCATCACCAATATAGGCTTTCCAATGGTTTGACAGCTTAGTGATGGCATCCCCGACCGTGGTCGGCATAGCCTCGGCAAGTTCGGCATTACGGTCCTTTGCAGCGATCACCGCCTTGGAAAAGGTATCCATTGATAACTTTCCAGCCGCGCCAAGTTTTTTCACCTCAAGCTCAGTGGTCCCCAAATAGCGGGCAATATCGCCAATAACGGTCGGCATAATCTCCATGACGGCATGCCACTGATCACCCGCCACCTTGCCATTTACCATGGATTTAGACAGTGCATTAATCGCGCTTTCGCCCTTTTCAGCGCTGGCGGCGTTAATGGTTAATGCGCTGGAAATTGAATCAATAAAATCAATCGTACTGGCCGTGGAGAAACCCAGCTCTTTCATTGAGTTGGCGCTGCGAATATACAGCTCGAATTGTTCCTCAATGCTTTTATAAGTACGGTCGCTGATCTCCATCAGGCGCTGCTGAACGCTGTTATATTCCTCTTGTGAGCCGGTTGCCATTTTGATACGGGATGATATTTGCCCGTATTGGTCAGCCGTGCTGATCAGGCTACCCACCGCAAATGCCCCGGCAAACATGCCCACCATGCCACTGGCCGACTCTTTCACCGTGACCAATTCGTTATTCAGTTCTGCTAATGCACGTTTGCTCTGGCGTGTCGCCGCTTCTGCCTTACGCGAACCGCCCTCCATGGTTTTATAATATTCAGCCCCCATACGTGAGGCTCGGGCCATCTCCGTTTGATAAGAGGACGAGTTAGCCGTGATTTTGACGATGAGTTCACGTAAGGTTGCCATATCAGTACCAATAAAAAACCCGCCGAAGCGGGTTATGTCATGAGGGATTCAAAGAAAGATTCCAAAGCAGCGGTATCTTCTTCTGTCTCTTCCGGTTCTTTCCATTGCAGCAATAAATCTTCAAGGCCGACATTACTGCCCTGCGACCGATATACCGCACTGGCTATTTGTGCTGCATGGATATCCCCACGCCGATCCCCAATTGGGCTACCCGCATCAAACTCAATCCACAGCGCCAACTCACGCGCGGTCATGGTGGTTTCAAGTTCATGCAGGGTTCGCCCCAGCCGCAATGCCAACGACATGAGAAAAGACATACCCGGCGCATTTACTTTTTTTCAGCAGTTTCAATATCCTGCTTACTGAGGCTGAGCGCTTCTTTGAGCAAGCGAGCATGCACCGGCCCATAACTTTCAGCAACAAGGGGAATATCTTCATTAGAAAACGCCTGAAGACCACTCTCATCAAGCAACACATCAACAAACAATGTGACATCTGAGAGAATATTGTTGGTGATCTGGTCCTCAATCGAGGCTTTTACCACTTCATCTGGGTTCCCCTCGCCTTTTACCGCCACCTCTCGCCAACGTAACCAAGCACCCGAAGAGGGTTCTCGCAGTATCACCGTGGTGCCATCCCATTCAGGAACGACCACTGTTTTATGTCGAAACCCTGCGCGTGGCGCAATAGCCAACGCTCGTAAGTCCTTTTTAGCCATGATTATCCGGCCTCAGTCACAGTAAAGTTACAGGTTGCAGTAAAGCCACCATCCGCAGTGGTAAAGGTGACAATGGCCGCGCCATCATCCAGCCCTTCATACTGACCCGTTACCGGATCGACGCTCACAATCGCAGGCGCAGATGAAATAAAGGTGCCGGTTTTGTTGGTGGCATTAGCCGGTAAGAATGTCGGGATTAACACACCGGTATCACCCACCTCGATAGCGGCGGTCGATTTGTTCAAGGTGACGCTGGTCACAGGAACATCAGTGGCAGCAATGCGAACCGGTTTACCTTTAATGCGCAGGGTGAATGACGCAGACACCACGCCGGATGTACCAGCACTCCAACTGTTCTGACGCACTTCGGCAAGATAGGCATAACCATTGCCGCTGGGGAAGACGACCTTGATAGAGCGAAGTGTGTCGGTTTCGTAGGCTTCATAGAGAGAATATTGGGCCTCTTCGTCCGGACTCCAGTTGCGCGAAATGGTCATTTCTGATGGTGCAGGTAAGCCGTTCGTCATTTCCTGCTCTTCAGAACACAGTGTGGTGACGTCGATATCCGCTTTTTGTCCACCAGTGAAACTAATCTCTTTGGTGGCGCAAGCCGCTGACAACCACACAACAGACCCTGTTGGTAAAGGCTGAGTCGTCACGCCAGCCGAAACATAAATTTTCGTGCCCTGCGTTTTTTCATAAATACTGGTCATATTTTTCTCCAGACATAAAAAAACCGCCCGTAGGCGGCTGGTGACTTTTTTGAGGGTTATTCCCACACCCTGAATTCGAATGAGGCGCGAAAAAGAGCGGTATCAGATTCATACCCGCTAAATGCATGGATTTCTGCCGGGTCCAGTGCTTTTACGGCGTCTTCCGCCTGATCACGGATCAGCTTGGCCTCGTCAATGCTACTGGCATACACATCAACCTGAACCATAAAGGCGGTTTCCGCCGTGCCACAGAACACATCGGCTCGATTCTCATCAGGTACGGTATAAACTATCCACGGTGGCTTTACCGCAGGCTTACCTTCTGGCGTCAACTTAACCACGTAGGGGTAGGCTCGTCCGTCAACTAAGGGTTTTAACAAAGGTTTTAGGTCGGCTTCGGTCATTTTGAAAGCGCCTTATCGATCGCCTCGTTGGCTTTTGCGACTACCGCCGCTGCAGCCTCATCAACTTTTGAATCATAAGCAGGCCGTATAAACGGTATCGGGGCCATATTCGATGTCCCGAGTTCGACAAAGCGCCAGTAGAACGCATTATTTTTACTTCCTGCCTTACCGCTACTGCGAACATGAACGCCAGCGACGGCGCTACCACCACTGGATCGCTGATTCATTGCGATAATATTACGTGCCAACTTGCCCGACTTCCTAGGCACCCGACTGCGAGCTTCATCACGGAAAATAATGGCGGCTGCTCGCGTTGCCTGACGTAAAACCTTACCACTCTCAGCTTTGCTCAATATCTCCAGTTCCGTTGATAAGTCGAGCAATCCAGAAAAATCTAACGTGCTATCTATCATGGCTTCACTCCACTTTTACACAGAATTTCCAGTCGAGTGCCCTTAGGATCGGGGATTGGTGGGCCGGTAATCTCCAATACAACCCCTTTAAACGGACCATTCAGACACAGAAGCCGAGAGGAGGCAGTAATATCAGTGCGATAACGCATCCAAACGCGGATAGTGGCTTCTGCCTTCTCTGCGCCGGATGCCACCAACTCGCGTCCGCTGATCGCCTTCACTTCGGCATGTACAGTCTTGCCGTTGCGCCATTCTTCCAACTCCTGCCCAGAAGGGAGCTCAGCTATGACAAAGTTTTGAATGGTGACATGGTGGCGTAGTCGGCCTGCTTTCATGTTCCTGGACTCTTTCGCTTGCCTTTCAATAGGCCATAAAAACCCATCGGGACTTCATGCAACTGAGTTTCTGAGGAGCTTTCCCGGTTTTCATACCAGTGGCCAACTGCCAGCATGATCGCCAGTTTGACCTTCCCCTCGATGATTACGCCCTCGTCAACATCCTCAGGAACCTCTGTATCAAACAAGGGAAGATTCAGGTATTCCTGAGCTAAATCCCTTGCAGCCTCTACATAAATTGTTAGTAGTGCTTCGTCTTCATCTTCATCTTCATCTTCATCAATTCGACATTGGGCGCGTAGTTCATCAAGTGACGGGGTCATAGCTGCCTCACGAGAGAGCGGCCGAAGCCGCCTGATTATTTCTTACCTTTCTTAGCCTCTGGCTGCTGCTCTGGCTGCTGCTCTGGCTGCTGCTCTGGCTGCTGCTCTGGCTGCTGCTCTGGCTGCTGCTCTGGCTGCTGCTCTGGCTGCTGCTCTGGCTGCTGCTCTGGCTGCTGCTCTGGCTGCTGCTCAGTGTTTTGTTGTCCGCCGTTGGCGTCAATGAATTCGATGATCTCCAATTCACCAGCAATAACCACGGCGCGCTCTGGCAGTTCATCCCGCTGATATTCGCCAGCAGGAATGGTCTCAACCACACAACCGTTCGGCGACCATTTCAACTCTTTCAATAACTTGAGCATTTGCTACTCCAATTTAAAAGGGGCCGAAGCCCCCTAATGATTACTCAGCGGTACCAATCTTCAGCAGTTTGATGGCCTGAGAGTCAGATAGCATGCCGCCAGTACGCTTAGTGGTATAGAAACCAACAAACGGTTTATTGGTGTATGGATCACGCAGAATACGAGTGCCGATACGGTCAACGATGGTATAACCGCGTTTGAAGTTGCCGAACGCGATCGCCTTAGCATCCGCCGCAATGTCTGGCATTTGCTCGTTTTCGGCAATCCCATAACCCGCCAGCATAGAAGGCTGTCCCAGTTCCAAGCCTGGACGCCACAAATAGTTGCCCTCGGCATCTTTCAGAATGCGCACTTGGAACAGAGCGTTATTGTTCATCATGAACTTTGCCCCGTTACGGTGTACTTTTCGCAGGGTGTACACCAGTTTGATGATGGCATCAGCAGTAACACCACCTGCGGCACCAGAAGCAATATGCTGAAGCACCCCAAATGCTCGCGCCTTATCGATCTCATCGGTCGAGTTGTAGGCCAGAAAACCTTTTGGCTTTTTGATACCAGTGCCGCTGGTAAAGGCAATTTCTTCCTGCTCAGAAAACTCGGTAGCCAGTTCGCTGTTGATCCAGCTTTCAGCATTGAAGAAAACATCATCAAGCATCATCTGAGTCGCCTGCGGGAACCCGTAGATTTCCCCCATGAACGGGGTAATCTGCCCCAACTTGGAAGGGTCAGTTGCTGGGCGTGCCTCGGTTTCTCCAACCCAACCAGAGGCCGTGCCGCCAAGATTGACGATCTTCTTATATTCAGAGCCACCAACGGTAATGACATTCGCCTCCTGGCGCATCACTACCTCATCCTGCAGGAGGTTTAAGATGGCACGATCAAGCTCTTCAGGCACCGCGTAGCCACCATCAGAATCAACGCCAACTTGCAGCGCTTTTTGCTCCAATTCCCGCAACCCATCCTCTTTACCCTTACGGACGAAGTTCATAAAGGCGGTTTTGTGCTCTGCAACCTCCTTGGTTTGGGTACCACCACTGGGGCGCTTCAGCGCTTTAATTTCATCTTCCAGGCTGGTTTTTAAGTTTTCCAGCTCTGACAGCTTGCCGTTTAATGTATCAACATCACTGGACAGCTTGCCCTTTTCCTGCTCGATCGCATCAATGCGTTTATCATTTTTCTCTTTAAACTCAGAGAATTTCTGATTAAGTTCCTGCGCGACCTGCTCTACATCTTTGATTTCAACAGCCATGGGTAACTCTCCAAATTAAAATTTAATCGATTTCAGTACATTGAGCGCATCATTAATCTCATCTGCATCACGCAGACAGATGGCGCCATATCCTTCAGCCATAAATGCCTTGGCCTGAGTGCGAGAAAGCCCAACGTCGCGCAGGACTCTTTCAATACTTTTAGGGGATGGGGTTTCACCACGAGCAAAAGCAGATTTCACATCACTCACCCGTGCCTCATCGTTAGATGGAAATGTCACTGGGCTAACTTCCCACAGATCGACTTCCTTCAGTAAATACGCTTCCTTATTACGGTCGTATTCCCAATCCTTGAGCATGTACCCAATAGAAAGGCCGGTTAAAGAACCGGCCTTCATATGTACGTGAGCGCGTTTAGCGAGTGGGTCGTCGTCAATTAACAATCGTCCCTTAACGAACAACCCGACATCATCCTCTTTCATTTCGGTATAAATACCGATCGGCTCATCCATACGGTGCTGCCATAACATGGCAGGCAGGGCGTTTTTATCTCGCCATGCATTCAGTGATTTAATGAAAGCGCCTGGTACAACAATGTCGTCATAGCTGTCTTTCACGCCAAAGACTGAGCCATAGCCTTCAAACTCTCCCGAGTCACTGACTGATTTCAGCTTTAGCGGGAAATCCATGCGTTGCTTAGTCAGCATGCTTTTCATCCTCAGTAGGTTTGGTTTTACTTTCTTGCGGTTTGGTGGTCATGTTCATTGGAGTGAGATAGATATCACCGGCATCACGCGGGTTAAGCTCCTCCAACTCACGGCATTCGTTTGGCGAGTAGATCCCCCAGTTAATACCGGTGGCATAAGCTTCAAACCGTGATTTCATGTCGCCGCGTAGCAACGCACCTGCGTTAAACTTGGCGTAAAAACGCCCCTGGGCGGAAGGTTTAACCAATCCGATGTTAATTCGCTGCTCAATGCGAGTGAGATAGGGCACCAACGAATAATTGATAAACCCGATCCCCAAGTTTTCAATATTATTAAAGGTGGCCCTGTCGGTGTTCTGCACCATATGGAGAGGAACGCGGAAAATTCGGCATATCTCTTCAAGCTGAAACTTGCGGGTTTCCAGAAACTGAGCATCTTCAGAGCTGAGGCTGATTTGCTGCCACTTCAGCCCCATTTCAAGGATCATAGGCTTATGGGCGTTTGATAATCCTTGATGATTGGTTTCAAAATCATTTTTTAGCCGGTTAAACGCATCGTCCGTCAATACCTGTTCGGTCTGCAAGACGCCGCTGGTAACGGCCCCGTTCCCAAACAGGCGGGCGCCATGTTCTTCAGTAGCCATCCCCAGCCCAATCGCCTGCCGAGCATATGCAATAGGGCTCAGACCATTCAATCCATCCAGCGTAAAAATACGTACGTGCCAAATTTCCGCCTGACTCAATATGTCTTGAGAGCCATCAGGGAAGGTCACCTGGTATTCTGGCTCCCAATTGCTATTAAGCTTTGGAGCAACGCTGCCAGGATCGAGAGGAAGTAGCTCCACCACTTCACCTAAGGCCATGACCTTGTAAGCGTAAAAATTCCCCCGCAAACAAAGGCAAGCAATCAACAGCTCCCAAAACTCCTGAGGGGTCATATAGCCGTTAGGTTTGACTGACAGCAGTTTATTCAGCCGCTCTTTAACTGCGCGTTTATTGCCGCGTTCCAGTTGCTCATATAACCCACAAGGGAGCATGCCTACTGATTCGGCCAGTACACGAACGCAACTGAAAACGGAGGTTAATTGCATGGACAATTGAGGGCTGATCCGCCTGCCAGCATAAGTGTCGTAAGAAAGGCCGATGATTTCAGCCAGTTCTTTCGGCGTTAACGACTTGTCTGCCGATTTCCGAAACATGCCAGGAAAGAACATCAGTCCCCCTTATCCGGCTTCACTGGATTAAACATTTTTGACACCAGCCACGACCAGAGAAGACAGAGCAAGCCAGCGGCAATGAACCCGCCAGGCGGATAAATAAGCCATACACCATAGGTGAATAACAGCACACCGGCTATCCCCACCAGAACAGACAACGTGGTGATTAAATACAAGATTCTCATAGGATGACCTTTATCAAAGGGTGCGTAAGCCGTGGGTTTGAATGTGTTCAGATAAGCTTTCAACATCACTCCCGCCGTTAACCAGCACCCGACTCATGGCCGTAAACAAAGCGGCGGGGCCGTCGATCTTGGCCTCTGGGGTCGATTTGTTGGGGAAAATGTTATCGTTCTTATCCGGTTTAACGGTGACGTTGCTCATCATCCAGTTCATTACCGGATGGTTGCTGTGATGGAGTCGCCCACTGTATACCAACGCTTCGATCTCCTTCATCGCCTCGGAGAAATTGCGCACCGTCTGCGGTACTTCCACCAGCGGCAACCCCTCTTCGGCCAACGCCAGGCTAAACTGAGTGGCGCTCCAAGGGTCAAAACCGATTTCACGTAGGCTTTCGCCTGCCACCCACTGTTGTAATTCCTCTTTGATCTGCGCGTGATCGATAACATCACCATCGGTCAGTGTCAGCTTGCCAAGCTCGGCCCATTTGCGGTACAGCTCAGCCATTTGACGTGAACAACGTTCCAGTCGCCCTTCCGGCAGCCAAAACTTGAAATCGGCGTGTGCATGCCCGTTATTGGACTGCCAAATCTTCACAGCGGCGCAGATATCGATCTTGTTCGACAGGTCAACACCTACCCATAACGGGTAAGTTTTCAACTCATGCTGTGGTGCAATGAAGTCACACTCGCCCCATTTAAGCATGTCCATCCAAGCGGCCTCGGCGGTCACCCACAGGTTCATGTGCTTAGTGAAAAAGTTATGACGGGCGGAAACCTGCTCTCGGGCCTTCTTGGCTAGTCGGCGCAAATCGTCCCAACGCTTGCAAATACCCAGCCCCGGATTGGCTTTCTGCCAGACCTTCTCATCAAAGGGGTCGTCCTCTTTGTCGAGAGTAAAGATAATGCCGAAAAAGGTATCATCCTCAAATTGTCCGGTCGCTGCCCCCTGCAACACCTTGATGGCATAGTCGCGCAGTTCGTAGCAGATCCCTTCTTTGTTAAACCCTGCAGTGGTGATACCAAACAGCAGCGACTGAAGGCGAGCGCCGGTTGCCGTTTCCAGAACATCCCACACATCGCGGGTTTTGTGGGCGTGGAGTTCGTCAACAATGGCGCAATGGATGTTTAAACCGTCAAGGTTATTGGCATCGCTGGATAATGGGCCAAAACGTGATGAAGATTGCTCCTGAAAAATCGCCAGCTTGTTGAACTCGAACAGCCTGCCCAGCGTTGCGCGGGCCTGCTTGATCATGCTTTTGGCATCTTCGAACACAATACGGGCCTGCTCACGGGTGGTGGCAGCAGAGTAAACCTCGGCCCCACCCTCACCATCTGCGCCCGTCATGTACAGACCAACGCCGGAAGACAGCGTTGACTTGGCATTTTTACGCGCCACCTCGTTGTAGGCGGTGCGGAACCGGCGAACCATCACCGGACGTCCGCTGCCATCATTGCGCAGCACCACTTCACCGGTATTCTCATCAATCAGCGGAATGATGAAGCCGAAAATATTGATCAGGATGAAAATGTGCCAGTCCATCAACTCGATGGGCTGACCCGCCAGCGCCCCTTTTACATGCGGCACAAACTTATAGAAATTGAGGATGTGTTGCGCCCGAGCTTCGCTGAATGTGATCCCACGCTCCGGCCCGACTTTGAGATCGTTAAGAAAGCGCTGACACGACAGCCTGACCAGTTGGCAGGCAACAATCTCCCCCGCCACGACGCGCTCGGCGTAGCGAATACCATCGGCAACCTTAGCCATTAATCTCTCGCTTTCAGGAAATCAGCCAACGGATCAGCCGCATCGGGTGCCGTGGCATTAACTTTTGAACGGCTGGCCGGTGTCATACCAAACTCAGCCAACATTGCGCGGATACGCTTCCAAGCATCAGCCTTCATCATGGCCGCCGGATGTGGCTTGATCATGCGGATTTCACGCTCTTTCCGCTCGTCACCATCATCCTCGCTGTAAACGGCGTAGGTGTATCCCTCTCGTTCCAGCGTGTCGCAGTGGTGCCGGTACTCGGTGTAGGCTTCAACCAACAATTCCAAGGCTCGGCCATCGAGCTGAGACATAACACCGAGGGCGTCAAGTTCATCGGCCATCCGCTTAAACCAATACTTCCCCTGCTTATCAAAATGCTTGGGCGTTGGGGGTACCCCTGATGGCGGTTTTGGCTCGTTTTTATTTATGGCCCGTTTTGATGGGTTACCCCTGACCAAACGTAGATGGGTAGGGGTTTTCGGTGGCCCTGACATAATCGAAAACTCCTATTAATCATCGCTTGGGGTACCCCAAAAAAAAGTTTCTAACCTGCGGGTGTGTGAGAAAAGGTAATGCGGCGGTACTTAGGACTTAGGGTTGCAGAGATTTGATCCCCCCCCCCTCCCATTGATGATATTAATTCTCACTTGAGCCGTTCTCGCCCCGTTTTCGTTCTGTGGCACGGCCAACACAGGCTTTCGAGGTTGCTGTAGTCATCGGTACCCCCATGTGCTTTAGGTACGATGTGATCGACGGTTGTAGCCGGTACCGCTCTACTGTTCCGTAGACAGTTCTGGCAAATGTGGTTATCGCGCTGGAGGATGCGAGCACGGCGGATAGTCCAGTCATTACCGTAGCCGCGCTGGTGCCTGCTCTTACCCTGTTGGTGAACCTCCCAGCCCGTGTTCTGGTGTTCGGTGCAATAACCTGATCGGTCGGTGGTGGTATGGCGGCAACCGTGCTTACGGCAGGCTCTGGGTATAAGGGTTGGCATGACTACAACATACTTTCAATTCTGACGCGGCCATACTGTGTAACGTGCTTTACCTCTCCGTGTTCTGTCACTATGTGACCATGCTCATCTTCAACAACGGCGACAACCTCTCCCTTCTCGTCATCGGCAGTTAGACAGCGACGGACTTCCACATCATTCAGAAAGACTCGGTAACGCTCAGAGCGGAGATTAATCATTCGTCCGGGGTCACCATCAAGAATGGTAATTCTCATTTGTCACCTCAAATAGAAAAGCCACCGGCTTATTGGGCTAGTGGCTTAAATATGTAAACACCGCACTGAGGCGGCTTGATTTTCTTCGGAAATTTAATTTTCCAGCAGATCACGGTAGTTTAAAGGGAAAGGAACTCCCGGCTCTTTCTTTAGAGCTTCGATCTTGTTAACTATTGCCTCACGTTGAGAATCACTCCCCGTGGAATAATATTTTTTGCCTATTTCTATTACTTTGTTTACCAAAGCAGACCCGCCCAGACCGCCATATGATTCTGCATTACTCATCACGCTATAAACTTCATCGCTGAAACCAGTCATCACTTTGCCTTTTGGTTGAGAATACCTGTTAAAGTATACAGTAATTGAGAGCTATTGTGAAAGTGGCTCTCAATTTGCAATTATGCTTTTCTCCCAGCATTCTGCCGCCAGCTAATAACCTCATCGAGTCGCCCCTTACAGATCCGCAGTTCACGCTTGAGGGCCAATGCATATAACCCACTATCGCCCCAAGTGGTACCGACGAACTCCGGTACCTCGCATTGAGTTAATGCTGATTCAGGAGGCCATAACTGGATTAATTCGACTGCTCTAGGTGCTGGTGGGCTACTCTTGCAGGATGCTAATATTGCTATCAGGCATCCTGCTATCAATACACGAATCCCCAACCCCCGAAGCCTTGAAGCGCCTGAGCCGTTCGTCACTTTCATTGCGTAGTTTCCTTTCGTTCTCTAGCTGGCGGGTTGTGGCTACTCGGTTAGCGGCGTCATTCGATTGGTATGCATCGATGATGTTACCCAAAGCAACGTTAGTAGCCTGTTCGGTCACCAACTCCGCTTCCGTCTTATCCACCTTGTTTGCTAGATGGTTACGATTCAGAAGTAGAAAAAGAAAAGCCGTAGCAATTAACGCCACCAGTGCAGCGCGCCAAGTAGTCATAGCTGCAGCTCTCGCTTAGCTAATTCAAATCGCGCCTTACGGTCATTAATCCCGTTATTACCGCCATTAATAAGCTGAGTGACACGCTGAATATCATCAGCATATTGACCGCAATTGCGGGATTGCCAGAACCATGCAGCAGAACGAGCAGCGTTAACATCGCTTTGCAACTGATCGGGGTTGCTGATTAAATCCAGTTTCAGCGCGGTACCACATGCCCGATAGTTATCTAAGCCGGTAATCTGAATCAAACCACGACCACGGTATTTCCAGCCATCATCGACAGCTTTATTACCCATGCGGCCTGAATAGACTAGATTGGCAATAGCTCGTTGCCGATTCACGGGTACCGACTTTTCACCTGTCTGGCGACCTAATGCCGAAGCCTGATCCGCAGACAATCTTTTGCCAAACGTCACCAGTAGGCCGTTAATGCTGTAATTGAACGACTCCACTAGCAACGTGAAGCTGGCAGACTCATGGCCTACTTGAGCAATAAACATGGCCTGTTGTACGGAAGTGGCAATGCCAAACTCTTTCATTGCTTGGGTAATCGGCTGAATCCAACGCGTAGCAAGCTCGACGCTGATGTTAGCCGCCATTCTGAATTGATAAGGGGCCATGGTTTATACCTGAGGTTTAGTGTCGTCAGTACCGGCAATACGTTTGAGAAAGCGCCCTTCAATGGCCCTAATTGCCGATGCGCCAGACCAACCAGATAAACCAGCAACACCACCAGCTAATTCAGCAGTCCAATTTAATGAACTAGCAGCCAATAGAACTAACGCCCCAGCGAATATAGAAATGAAAAATTTCAAGATGAAAAATGACCAGCGAAACTTCTCGCCGTTAATGACTCTCCACGCGTAATTAGCGATTGTGCCAAGCGTTGTCATAAGCAAAACCAGCACAGTACCAATTATGCTGTATGTCTCCGGTTCTTTAATTGGCATCTTCATATCTCCCCCTCCCGTTCTGCGGGTTGGGCGCGTAGTTAAGGAATTTAGCCCACCAGCGCAACCACTCATGCGGAGTAATGTGTGTGTGTGGAGTTGTTGGGTGACTGATGGGCTAAAACAGAAAAGGCCACGCATTAGCGCAGCCAAAAATTTTCCCGCTTACTGGTACGGGGCGATCAACCGCAGTTATCGCAGAATTAAATTGTGGCCCTGATTTATTTCGCGCTGGGTTCATCTGGGACATGTAAATCCCCTTTGCGCTGCCGTTCTCTCTAGACGATCGTGGCAGTACGAATAAAAAGGCCCACCGAAGTGAGCCGTAAAATGGTTGTCCGTGATGATTTCATAACGAATAGTGAAATTGATAACGGATTAGCACATTAGGCTGGATACTGCCTAATCCAGACCTCGAAGAATGGAAAGATTCAGGTTATTTCAGTACCCATGCGAATACTTAAGTGTAAATATCATACAATCGTCAACCAACAAAAAGTAATAGTGATTGAACTTTGTTACTTATATTCGTATCTATTGTTATATGTATACTCTTGTTCAAAAAATGGACTGCGAATGAAAAAACCATTAATTATTTTAATTACTCTCAGTGCTTCTATAGTTTTGGCTGTCTTCACTACTCATGTAGTAAGCATGGAACATCTCGAGTTAATTATGCAAAAATCAGGAGTCCGTTGTTATTTTAAGAAGATAATAAGAATGATAAGTGAACGTCTAAATTCAGGACCGCATGATTCAAATGACTTAAATATTTTCCATTCTTTCTCAGCTGTTACTTCACGACAGTGAGATATACTCAGCTTCATTTTCGATATTATGACACTCTAAAAACGACAAAACCCCGCCGAAGCGAGGTTATGAATTAAATTAGTGGCAATATATCAAATATGCTTTAAATATGGCCTACTTTGTTCATTTTTGCAAGTATCATGTCGCTAAATGTTTCTATCTTCCCGCTTTATGAGTGCAACACAGTTAAGGGAATCACTATCTAAACTTTCGACCAGCCTCAATAGCGACTCCCAATGAGGCGCATAGTGCATCGTCCAATTATTGCGCTGGACCCCCACCAACCCCGCCAGCTCTGAATATGAATACTCTTCTCTATGTAACAAGTGGCCTATACCGGCTGTCTGCTGCACGGCTAACCAAACGAGGCTTTCCACTCTGCGCCGTACTTTCGCTGTTATTGGCTTCTTCTCTAGTTGCGATTGATATTCATTCCATATAAAGCGACATATTTCTACTTGATAATCGAATGTCAGATCGAAGGAGTAGCAATAACGAATCCATGCAGCCTGATGTGGCTCTAGCTTGAATATCGCTCTACGCCATGCACTTGTGCAGTACGTAAGTGGATCTAACGGGATAATCTGGCTTTTACGTGATCGGGTTTCTGTGCAGTGCATCGGCTCAGTTTCTTGGCAAACTCTACGCCCTCCAACCTCAACATTTCTAACCCTCTGGCGCTTAAGTCGTGTTGTTCTGGCTAGTGCCGCACCCTCAAACGCCGCCAACTGTCCCTTGCTGCTTCCGCATATATCAGCAAGAGCTATCGACAATGCACCTCTAACATACTGAAGATATTGCTGGTTCATTGTTTTACTCCACACATGTTGACCATTAGGCCATTGCCCCGTTCGAAATGGACCGGTCCATAAAATGGAACCACAGCTCAATTTGGCTTCCGTGCTCCGCTTCCCACGCTCGCATATCAGCATGCAGTGCATCATGGCAGCCACGGCAAAGAGGAATAGTGAAAAGGTCGTGGGCCTTGGTCCCCATGCCGCCCTGCCCGTGCCCTATGATGTGGTGAGGGTCGTCAGCAGAGTTACCACAACCACAGCATTGCTGGGATTTAACCCACTTAAGCCACTTGGCGCTTTCCCATCGGTACCGCTTCGGGATGCGCATAAAGCTGGCTGGTGGCTCATCATCAATTTTCAGCGCCAGCACTTTCTTAACCTGTTCCACCTTGGTTTCAATGATTTGTGTCGGGTTTGGCGTCCAAGTGATATCACTCTCCTTCGTTGGCCCTGACTTCACCACTGCTGGTAGCATCCGCAAACTTGCTCGAGCAATTGAATCGGGGAGCAGATCGGAAACCTCGTTAACAACAGCCCACCAACACAGCTCCGGCATGTTGAGCTGGTGGCCCTCCGGAAGCCGAAAATGACTGCATACGGTCGAGATTATCCAAGTGATGAGATTGGTTGTTGCTAGTTGCTCTAATCGGGGAAGTGTGTGCTCTCTCAGCTTATTATCATGATGCCAACACAGACGAATAGAACGCTGACCATAGCGTAATGTCGTGAGATTTTGAACGTGGGAATCATCCGGATCATGCCATTGGCACTCTTTCAATTGCTTAACCCATGCTTCCAGCACTCGAGGCCCACCAGCAGCATTGATAACTCGTTCCTGTTCAAAGAATGGCAATAAGCGCGGATCATTAGCCAGTTGTTGATCAGTTGCTGGTAGCCGACCGGATGGAAGTGATTTAAATTCCTCCGGCTCAGTGGCCACCAGCAAGCGACTAGATAAATATGGCAACAGTTCAGCGCCCGGCTTTAGTATCACAACACCAAGTTCTTGCTGGATAAATGGGGTTAATAATGCCCTCATGCAGCACCTTTCTTAGCCAGATACTCAGCCCATAGGCCCCCAACCCATTTAACGCCCTTCGGTGTAAAACGGGATTGGGCGAATGCATGATTATTAATGGTATTAGTACCGGTCTTAACCTCAAATCGCCCTAAGTCGCTATGATGCTGGCGAGGTGTTAATGCACCATTCAAACGGTACATGACCTGATGATCTAGCAGAAAACAGGTGAATTCATGCTCCTTGGCATTAAATAGCTTGGCTACCTGCCTGAACGTCATAGAGCCATTGGCTTTAACATAGCGATCGACAAATTCGACCTTTGGCGCTGCTATAGAAAGCTGATTTTCAAGTTGCTGTTTTTCCTCTGCCAAATTAGCCGCCAGACGTAATGCCTCTGGCAAGGTTTGGGGGATCAAGTTCTGTTCCAGCTCTTGCCAGCGGTCAACCACTGCAGCGGTAAATTCAGGTGAGAGCCGAGCGACCAATACAAGAGAATCACGCTTATTGAAACAATACTCGAAATACTGATTACCGTTATGCTCAAAATCGAACTGCGCCAACGGCGCGGTTAAAATACCGCCAGCGCATAAACGCTCTGCAGAGCGCTTCACATCACCATGTTTACTGTTCACCAACACGGCAATTTCACGACTGCTCATAGTCACAACAGAATGGGATAGTGTCATGCTGTCACCTCACTGTTTAGCGCTGGAATAATTTCAGGAATATTTTGTGGTTGGATTTGTGGTGCCAGACGTTCCGCCTCTCTGCGGGTCTGCGCTAAGAATGCCTCTCCGGTAGTCATAAGCTGATCCAGCGGGACATAACTCGTTGCTGGCCCACGCCATGACTTATCAAATATCGCTATAGCACCCGCGAAAAATGCACCGCTCGGTACCTGCTTATCATCTGCCGGAATAAACCAGTGAGGGAGGTCGAAACCCACACGTCCACGAATGAACGCTATATGATCGGCTTGCTCTGGCCACCAACTCTCTGACGTGGCGACTTTGATCAGGAAAACGTAACGACCACCGGCCTCACGCATTTCCGCTGTGTGCTGCATGATGTGTGTCATACCAGTGATGTATTCACCTTCATGCTGTTTGGCGCGAGAGTATGGCGGGTTGCCGAACGCAGCGCCTTTAAGCTCTTTCACTCGCTCAGCCCAGTTTTGTACCAGCGCGTTATCTTCTGCCGTGTAATAGTCAGAGCATTTACTATTTTCACCATCAGTGAACAGGTCCAGAACTAATGGGCCAAACATCTGGTTAATACCCCAAAATAACGCATCAGGAGTACGCCACTGATCGCCAACCTGTTTTAAGAAATGTTCAGGCATAGCTTTTAGTGCATTCAAAGATTGAACATATTCTGAGATCTGCGGAATATCCTCTTCCAACTCACCACTCAGCTCACAAGAGAATGCCTCACAGGATTCAGTGCATGAGCCTGATTCATACCCGCCACCACCACGGATAGTTGCCGCTATGTCATCACGACTATGTTCAGCAAACATTGCAATGACTGACTCGAGCGAATTATTTCCCCGGTACATGATTTTATTTTCTTGCTGCCTGCGTTCTACAACCCGCACATCATCACTGGTGATCACCTCCAAGAATTTTGCCGTATGCTCTGGCTCATCGCGGGTAGCTAAAGCAATTTTGTTAATTCCTTTTTTCACACAAAGAACGCAGTTACCGAGATGCTCCGGCAAATCCAGATCGAAAGGCTGCTCTTTCCACCAATCCAAGACATCTTGCTTTTCGAAGTCACTGATATCAGCAAGGTAATGAACGCCATCATGCGGGGTTAGCCGTTTTTTCTCATCAGCACGAATACCGATCCACTTTTCATACTCAGGAAAATGGTCTTTGCAATAGCGATCAAAAGGTTCGATTTTCATTGTGCGAGTGCAAAATGCGCCATGCACATAGGGTGTGCCATATTTTGCACAGGCATCGCGCCAAGGCTGTAAATCTGGACCAATATCATCGACGCTAATCACTTTGTAGCTGTTGCCCTTTCCCAGTTCAGGGTTAACGTCCACGCGCAGGCAGATCAGGTCAATTTTCCAGTGGCAAACAATATTGCGGATAAAATCATAGGTTTTAGGATGCTCGGCACCAGTATCCATGAAGATATAACGCACATCTTCGCCAGCAGCCCGCCGTTGCTCCATTAGGTGAACCAAATAAGCAGAGGTGCGACCACCAGAGAAACTAACTACTTGAGTTGTCATGATGCAAGCCTCCGAAGTTCGTTCTCACTGACCTGATCAAGTGCCTTGGCCCAGATACCGTTCCATTCAATTCGTGCGGAGGTTTCATTCATACGACCAAGACCGCCTGCCATGGAAAGTGCTGTTTTCTCTACGGTGTTTTGTGCCTTGCCGTGGCGTAATATCAGGCGGCCAAACGCCTCTTGTCTGGTCACTGTGTCCATCTTCGGCACTTTTGGCAGGTCGTCTGCCCGCACTTCTTTGACGGCCAAATAGCATTTTTCAGTGATCAGATAATCAAAGTTCTTGCGACGCCACGTCTTACCCGATGATGTGTCAGGACGGTCCTCCAACATCCAACGGCATTTCTTTGAGATGTAACGCAGATAGGCAGACCATTTCTCCAGATTGAGATCGTATTTTTTCCAGAGAGCACGGAGCTTTGTTTGACGGTCTTTCGTCATATCCAGCACTCCCGGCATTTCTGGCAGCGTTGCGTGGTAAGCCTCCAGCACTGCTGAATAATCGATTTTTAAAGAATCAACTGGCTGTGGGTCGGTTGCCGTAGGCGACTGACCAATAGTCTTTGTATTTGACGGATCTTGTTTTGAATTTACTGACGGATCGCCCCCAGATTCTGGCGGGTCAAAAGTGCCATTCTTGCCAGATTCTGACCAGTCGAATTTTGAGCCATCAGATTTTGACCCATCAGAATTTGAGGCGTCAGATTCTGACGCATGAGCGGCGGCCTTGAGTTTGGCAACATTCAGCTGATAAACATTGCTGGCGTTCCTGTTACCAGCGCGGCGCTGCTTCCTGCTCAGCCAACCATCTGTTTCCAGCTCTGCCAATGCAGTCCGAACAGTGCTCTCGCCTGCCCCTATCTGACGGGAAATCGTCGTTACTGATGGCCAGCAAACACCCTCATCATTAGAGAAGTCGGCAAGACGAGCCATGATTGCCACTTTCGATATTTTCATACCTGCAGCCGCACAGCCGTCCCATACATAACTGGATAGCTTTACGCTCATACAACCGCCTTATATTCTTTTCTAAACCGCCTGATGGGTATTGAACAATTATGTTCATAGTCATCACGCCGAAAAATGACCTCACCGGTAGTGCTGTCGTAACCAATAACGTGAACGCGAATACCGCGCTTATCGTTGTAGTACCGATCAAACAATTGAATGGGGTTTGTTGTAGTTGAGCCGAGATTAGTCATACACAACCCCACTTGCGGCGAACTACACCCACAATTCCCTGTGTTCTGCTGTGGTTGCACGTTACCCACCGGCCCTTTATCATTCGTTCATACCGGAACGGACTGACACAAACGCAACGCAGTTGCGGAATAGAACGTTTAGCCGCTACAATGTTCATGCGTTAATTACTCCACACGTTTAGTTAATGCACCCGACGCCTCAGTGCCGCACACTGGGGCGTCACCCCATAACATCACCGATATCGCAATAATCTCTGCAATAATTGACTGCGCTATATACCCCTTTGCTTTTAGCCGCTTAGTCTCATCGCGATCTAAAATTCCATCAGCCGTAAACTCATTGTGAGCACGACCAAAATCACCCAAAGCCACCAGCAGATCGTTAAATTTGATAAGCAGCTCATCGTTGCCAATGTCATTAACCTCCGGCAGTTTCACAAAAACACCACCAGCACGCTTGCACATAGCTTCGGTAATATCGGAACGTCCAGAGATTGATTCCATCTCTACCGCCATCCCAAATGGCACCACCTGCCCTGCAAGCTGGCGCACCCGATTACGTAATGCATTCTCGGTACCAGTCAGCGGACAAAGCTGTCTTGCCATCGCGTCATACTTGCCAGCCGTTTGAGTGATCAGCTGATGTATTGCGTCACTGATATCCGGCTGAGTTGGAAAGTCTTTGTTATCCACAATGTTTCTTCCTCTTTGGTGGTTTTATTTGGACTTACTAAGCTCTATTGTTTTTATAGAGAGCGGGATTGAACCTCAGAGCGCCATCTGTTCTTAGCGCGGCTTCTGCTGCTCGGCCTTTAGGAATCAATCGCCCTGGCCGTTTTCTCCATTGATAAATGGCCTCAGGCGATACTCCATAAAATTCAGCAACGAGGTTCGCATCGCCGAAATAGTTCTCTAATTCATCAGTAGTCATAGCACCCTCCATCTAAGTTATCTTAGATATTAAAATCAAATTTATCTTTGGTCAATTAAAACTAAGATAACTTAGCTTCATGTTGATTAGGATAAGTTCATGGAATCAGTTGGGCAGCGAATTAAACGGCTAAGAACAGCATCAAAAACAACACAGAAAGCCTTAGGTGTTTACTGTGGTGTGTCTGACGTCTCCGTTGGTTATTGGGAAAAAGACCTCAATGTCCCTAAAGGCGAGTCTCTGATAAAATTAGCTAAATTCTTCAATACATCAGAGGGTTATATTCTATATGGTGTAGATTTTGGCGGTGCAGAGCCAGTAATATCTAATGTCCGAAGAATCCCTATTCTCTCTTGGGTTCAGGCTGGTGCTTTTACGGAGACTGCTGCAGCTGAACTTCTTGAAAACGTTGATGAATGGATGGATACAGGGCTGAGGGTTTCACCTACATCATTTGGCCTACGAGTGAAAGGTGACTCTATGACTAACCCCTACGGGCTGCCAAGTATTCCTGAAGGTGCAGTCGTTATCGTAGATCCAGAGGTAGAAGCTGCCAGTGGTAAAATAGTCGTTGCTCGTCTAGCTGGAACTAATGAAGCTACAGTCAAAAAACTATTAATTGATGGCCCGCACAAATTTTTAGTCCCGCTAAACCCACGCTATAGCAATATTCCAATCAATGGCAATTGCACCATCATCGGTGTAGTTCGCGGCGTACAGTACGAACTCTAACTAAAATTCGACTCTTTCCAGAGTCTTGTGCCTAAAAAACTAAGTTTAATTAGATTTATCATTGACACAAAATCTAAGTTAAATTAGATTTAGTTCATCAATAGCGAACAGGCAGGACGCCCACGTAGTAGCTGCCGGTGGCATAGAAACACCGGATGATTCGCTAAACAGGGTTAACAGTGTGGAGTAACAAGCATGAGTGCAGAGCGCGAACCGTACATTTACGCAGCTGATTTAAGTGCTGAGGAACTCTTAGCGTGGTTAGAGTATCGGCTCGATACGGTGAAAGTTTTTGTCCGCAAAAAGGCCGCTATGGAAAGTGATTTAGTATCAGCAGCCTGTTGGAGTCGGGAGGTTATTGGTTGTCTTGATAAAGGCGGCTTGTATGGTGTCCGTACTTCTCAGGAGTCCACTCTTCCAACAGAAGTTGGTCTGGCACAAAAACAGATTTCTGAATTTCGAGAATTTTTAAATAATTTTGGGATTCAGTTGAAAGGTTTTCAGGATGAAGATCTTCCAACAGAACAAACAGACAGTCCTCATAACTGAGATCTCTGATGGTTTGCGGTAACCACTTTGTTTTTAAAAAGATTTTATGATGTAGGGCCGCGGCACCAGAAAGGCTTACTGATGGAACTGAATACTTATCGCGATGTTCTTGCAGTGTTAACTCAAGAATGAGGATCAAATAGGCACTTGCCCTAGCCTGTCGAACTTCAATTTTATCTCGGTAGTCTCCATGAGAAAAAAACAGTTCGGAGACGTTTAGCTTCTTGCATACATCAGTAGAAATTTCATGCCACAGAATTGAATGACTGCTCATATCGCATTCCTTCTTGGTTGTGTGAGAACTCCCAAGATACCACCGCCGCCTGAGGTGGAGAAGTAAACAGGCACTGATTTGAGTTCCATTGCTGTGCTGTGTCTTTAGCGGCTGCGCCTGCCAACACCAGTTATGGCCAGCCGCACTTTTTACACACAGAGAAGTGCTCCGGACGGGTTTTCCTTTAAACCTGTACAGTATAAAGCCCCCGGATCGGTGCACTTCTCTGTGTGTGGAGTTACTAAACGCGGCAGGTGCCGCTTAATGAGAGGTAGCCAAAATGAGTGAACGCCAAACTGATGTAGCAACGTTTATTAGTGATTTAGACAAAGTTGAAACGTTTATCGGTAAATTTAAAGCGTAATTAATTAAACCTTAATTTAATAGTATCACTTCAAATATCCCAGCAATAGGGTATTTGGCGGGGTATTACCTAAAAACCGTGTGGAGTATATTTATGACTTGTATTACTACTTATTCAGGTTTGACCTTTGATTATTTAAATCCTATTCCTAGCAGTATTAGCGATAAAGATATTATTCAAGGCTTATCCAATGACTGCCGTTTTGCTGGGCAATTACCAGTATTCTATTCCGTAGCTCAACACTGCTGGTTAATGAGTCAAATTGTGCCGGAAGAATTCGCTCTTGAAGCCTTATTGCATGATGCAAGCGAGGCATATTGCAGAGATATTCCCTCCCCTCTTAAACGCCTACTGCCTGATTACAAAGTTATTGAGCATCGAATCGATATGGCCATTCGTGAAAAGTTTGGGCTTCCTGCGGAAAAGTCAGAAGTCGTCCATTACTGCGATCTGATTATGCTGGCAACCGAACGCCAAGAACTAGACATCGATGATGGTAAGGAATGGCCGATGCTTGAGAGTATCCCTCTGGCTGACATTGCAATAGTGCCAATGACGCCAAGCCAGATCCGTGTCGTATTCGCGGCACGACTCAATGAGTTAACTGCGGCCACTCAATCATGATGTACGGCCTGTTTCTACTCGTCTGCTACACCTTTCAGCCGTGCCAGTACGAGCCGCAAGGCTACGTCTATCCGGATGATAAGAACTGTATAGCCGACATCCAACAGCAAGGTCTACCACCTGAATATGAATGCCTGCCGGTTGATGGCGTTCTCTATGCGAGGAAACAATGATGATTACTACAGCATCGGTACAATGCTATCCACCAGCGATAGAATGACTCTAGTCACGACCCGTGTGCGGCGGGCTTTTAAATAAACAGTGTGGAGTAAACCCCATGAGCGAAGATAGCGGAAAATTACTAACTCGCGCTGAATTGGAAGAGATCACTGGTTTTGTTCAACCCAAGAAGCAGTGTGAATGCTTACGAGAAAATGGCATTTTTTTCATCGAACGCAAAGATGGTAGGCCCAGTACAACATGGGCGCATGTTGAGCACCCTCTTTCTTCCCGCAATATCATTCAGAACGTGCCTGAAGATCAACCTAACTATGGGGCTATTTAATGTCACGTCCACGCAAGAACCCAGCAGATTACTGGATGCCACCACGGGTTCGTAAAGGCAAGTCTGCATATGAATTCAGGGCAATAGACGGGAGAACAATTCGACTATGTAGCTTTGAATGCAGTCAGGCTGATGTATGGGTTGCCTTTGAAAAATTAATGATTAGCCAAAAAGAGGATTCGACATTTACTGGTTTGATTAATGAATTTCTATTGTCAGGTGATTTTTGTGAACTAGCTGCCGAGACACAAAAAGATTATCGAAAATACTCATCAAAAATAATAGCCGTGTTTGGAAAAATGTCTCCAGACAACATAAAACCAGAGCATATTCGAAAGTATATGGATAAACGCGGTGCAAAAAGCAGGGTTCAGGCGAACAGGGAAAAGTCCTTCATGTCGAGGGTGTTTCGATGGGGATATGAGCGTGGGAAAATAAAGTTAAACCCTTGCCAAGGGGTTAAGCAATTTAAAGAAAAAGCCAGAACTCGCTATATAACCGATGAAGAATACACTGCACTTTATGATGTTGCTCCATCGGTCGTAAAAGTAGCTATGGAGTTAGCTTATTTATGCTGTACTAGGCAAGCGGATATTTTAGATATGAAAAAAGGGCAGTTGCTGGAGAATGGCATACTTATACAACAAAGCAAAACTGGCGTTGCCCAAATTAAAGCTTGGACACCTAGGCTGCATGAGTCTATACGGCAGGCTGGCACTCTTCCTCTAAACCAAGGTGTTATGAGCATCTATTTGTTGCACCAGCAATCAGGATCACGCTTCACCCGCGATAGTTTTAATGCCCACTGGATGAAAGCAAAAAAAGCGGCTGCTGTGAAATATCCAGAACTGGAGTTTAACTTCACTTTCCACGATCTAAAAGCAAAAGGTATTTCAGATCTAACTGGTTCTTTATATGACAAGCAGGCAATCTCAGGGCACAAAAACGCATCACAGACCGCAAGATATGATAGAAAAATTAATATTGTTCCAGTTGTGGGCGGGCAAGATGTGGCGAAGTGATATGGCGAAACAATGGTGAAAGGTGATTTCAGGCACAAAAAAACCGCCTCTCGGCGGTTAACGACATACTCATACTACTTTGTTTTACTTAGAATATTTTCCATGGTGCCCGGGGCGGGACTTGAACCCGCACAGCCATAAGCCGAGGGATTTTAAATCCCTTGTGTCTACCGATTTCACCACCCGGGCTCTGGAAAACTGGAGGCGCGTCCCGGAGTCGAACCGAGGTAGACGGATTTGCAATCCGTAGCATGGCCACTCTGCCAACGCGCCTTATTCTTCTTTGCCTTTGCAACTTAGATTCGCTTAGAGCCAACCTATTAATTTGGAGCGGGAAACGAGACTCGAACTCGCGACCCCGACCTTGGCAAGGTCGTGCTCTACCAACTGAGCTATTCCCGCAACATCAGAACTTACTGATTCTTTTGCTATCTTTCGACAATTTGTTGCTGCCGTCTGATGCGATGCATTCTACTTACCTGACGCACTGAGTCAATAAAATTATCAGACTAATGCGTTCGTTTGCTGCTTTTTGCGGCGCTTCGATCAAGGTTCGACCAAATCTTTCCAAGCGGCGCTTAAATATTGAAACATAGACCAGAAAGTCAGTACAGCAGCAATGTAAAGAAGCACAAAACTGGCGAACTCAATATTATAGTCGGGCCGCCAAAGCAAGCCAACAAGTGACCCCATTTGAGCCGTTGTTTTAACTTTTCCAATCCATGAAACTGCGACGCTACTACGTTTACCGAGTTCTGCCATCCACTCACGGAGGGAGGAAATGATAATTTCTCGCGCTATCATGGTTGCTGCGGGTAATGTAATCCACCAAACATGGTAATGCTCGGCGACTAATACTAACGCAATCGCGACCATAACCTTATCCGCTACAGGGTCAAGGAAAGCCCCAAAGCGGGTTGTTTGCTTCCAACGACGCGCTAAAAAACCATCAAACCAATCGGTTGCTGCAGCAATAACAAAGATAATGGCGCAAACCATCGGAGCCCATACGAATGGCAGATAAAACGCCAATACGAAGAATGGGATGAGTGCTACACGAAACAGGGTAAGCCAAGTCGGTATATTCAATTGCATAATGCTACGATAACTATCTGGCTGGTGTGGACATTATGAGTATGGTGCAACATTAGCCTCAGTGTTTCAATGCATTGTAGATTTTTTCTGCCAATGCTTGTGAAATACTCGGCACTTTTGCAATTTCCTCGACGCTTGCGTTGAGTAAAGGCTGCAACCCGCCCATATATTTCAGCAATATTTGCCGTCTTTTTGGGCCGATCCCCTCTATCATTTCTAACGCACTGGTATTTTTTACTTTAGAACGACGCTGCCTGTGTCCTGTTATTGCATGGTTGTGAGAGTCATCTCGTATATGTTGGATCAGATGCAACGCAGGTGAGTCTGGTGGTAGGGAAAAACCCTCCCCCTCAGCTTCCAAAAACAATGTTTCCAGACCCGCTTTTCGATCACTCCCCTTTGCAACCCCGACCAATAATGGTTTTTGCTTATCCCACGGTACATTAAGCTCGGCAAAAACATCAAAAGCCTGAGATAACTGACCTTTCCCACCATCAATAAAAATAACGTCAGGAATTTTGTTCTCATCTAATGCCTTGCCATATCGACGCTTAAGTACCTGAGACATTGCTGCATAATCATCACCAGGCGTAATACCACTAATATTGTAGCGCCTATATTCTGAACGTACAGGCCCATTTGCATCAAATACAACGCAAGATGCGACTGTTTGATCTCCCATCGTATGGCTAATGTCAAAACACTCCATACGATTGATTTCACCGAGATTAAGAATTTTGGCTAATTCTTTCATTCTTTGATGAATAGTTGACTGCTGCGATAAACGAGTAATCAGTGCTGTTGAAGCATTTGTGCGAGCAAGTTTCAGATAGCGAGCTCGATCACCTCGGGGGCGACTTTGGATCTGAATTTTTCTCCCCGCCAACTCAGAAAGAGATGAGGCCAACAACTCTTTATCCATAAGAGTAAAGTCCAACAAGATCTCCCCAGGCAGGGTACGACCTTGACTTCCTTGTAAATAGAATTGGCCAACGAATGTCTGGACGACTTCACTAAGCTCAGTCCCTGCGGGGACTTTAGGAAAGTAGCTTCGGCTACCCAGCACTTTCCCTTGCCGAATAAATAGTACATGAACGCAGGCTAATCCGGCATCAAACGCAACACCAATGACATCAAGATCCTCGCTATCACCGGAAACGAACTGCTGTTCAGTCACCCGCCGCACGGCTTGTATTTGATCACGGATACGTGCGGCATCTTCAAACTGGAGTGATTTGCTGGCTTCTTCCATTCGCGAAATCAATTGGGTCAAAACTTGCTGATCTTTGCCTGATAGGAACAAACGCACATAGTTGACCTGACGCTGATATTCTTCGTCACTCACCAACCCAGTGACACACGGCCCAGAACAACGACCTATTTGGTATTGCAAGCAGGGCCTCGAGCGATTTCGATAAACACTGTTCTCACATTGCCTGACAGGAAATAACTTTTGTAATAATGCCAATGTTTCACGCACAGCGTAGGAGTTCGGGAATGGCCCGAAATACTCTCCTTTCTCATGCTTTGCCCCACGATGGATAGCCAGTCGTGGATGCGCATCTGCACTCAAGAAGATAAGTGGGTACGACTTATCGTCCCGCAACAATACATTGTAACGAGGCTGATAAAGCTTGATGTAATTATGCTCAAGCAGGAGCGCTTCTGTTTCCGTATGAGTCACAGTCACGTCTATTTGAGCAATATTCTTGACCAAAGTCTCTGTTTTGCGACTCGCGACTTGAGCGCGAAAATAACTCGTTAGACGCTTTTTGAGGTCTTTGGCTTTACCAACATATATTACTGTCCCCGTTTTATCATACATACGATAAACGCCAGGTTGACTGGTGACAGTTTTTAAAAACTCTTTAGAATCAAAACAATCAGTCACTATTAGATAACATCTCCGAGTTAAATAGACCATGGCGGATAGCCAAGTGTGTCAATTCAACATCACCACTGATATTCAGTTTACTAAACATGCGATAACGATAGCTATTTACTGTCTTTGGACTCAGATGAAGCTGCTCCGAAATCTCATTAACCTTCTGGCCTTTCGTTATCATTAGCATAATTTGCAACTCACGCTCTGACAAACAACTAAAAGGTGTTTCAACAGGAGGTTCTAGCTGACTCAAAGCCATCTGCTGAGCGATATCCGAGGCAATATAACGTTGCCCTGAATGAACCGCACGAATAGCGTTAACAACATCTTGGGGCGCAGCCCCTTTACTTAGATACCCGCCCGCGCCGGCCTGCATAACTTTTGCAGGCAACGGATTCTCCGTATGAATGGTTAGCATGATAACTTTAGTATCCGGAGAGAAACGCAATATTTTGCGTGTTGCTTCCAATCCCCCAATACCGGGCATGTTCATATCCATCAAAACAATATCGACAACATGGCTACGACACCATTTCACCGCATCTTCGCCACACTGCATTTCACCCGCTACCTTGATACCCTTGATATCTTCTAGAATGCGTCGTATCCCTGCGCGCACCAGTTCGTGGTCATCAACAAGAAGAACGCTAATCAAAGAAAATTCTCCAAAATAAGGGAGTAGCCTAATCAAGCTTCGTATACTGGAATGATATTACTTGTTTTCGAACAAATAATGAATACAGAAAAATTGCAAATTCTTATCTATATTGTTTGACATATATTAATTTCATCAACATTTTAACTATGTGCATAAATTTGCAGACATATCAATTACCCATCTGACTATAAAAATAGTTTTTTTAAGATTTTTCTTGTCAAAACAAACTATTCAAGCAAAAAATAATTGTTAACATTGAAAATGTTAAACTTACATTTAAAATACACAACATATTGATACAACTCATGATCATGCGAAATGACTGCTACGAATTAGTCTTAGTTTTACTTATTAATTGTTTATCACTCATTCACTTTTAGTCTGTGAGTATTTCGACAATTTTATTTGTGCAAAACAGCATGGTTTTTATGAACATAACTAACTTTATTAAGTTAATGGCTTAGATGAAGAGACAAAGATGGGTGAACATCGAGTTGTCTAGTCACAGACTCGGTCAGAATCTGAGCTATCAATTAAAGATTACGCACTTGTTATCAAGGCGAACTATCAGTTTATGGTATAATTCAACGATTGTTTAATAATGCGGCTAAATGTGCATTACATGTTGTCAATTCAGGAAAAAAAAATGAGTAATCCAGACTATACCACTTCTGCAGATCCAGAAACTTTAGCGAACGAAGTAGCCTGCTTGAAAGCAACATTGACCTTGCTACTAAAAGCCATCGGCCAAGCCGATGCTGGGAAAGTAATCTTAAATATCGAACGTTCTATTGCCGGTATTGAAGATGCAGCTCAAGCTGAAGTTTTCACCAATACAGTTGCTCAAATCAAAAACGGCTATCGTCAATAGCCTGTAGATAACATGTGACACCCAGAATTACTGTGCTGCCGAATTGGTAAAATTCATAATTTTCATTGAATTACATTAAATCGGCAGTTTCTTTTTCATTGTTCGAGAGTGCGATGGGATTATTGCTAAAAGCAGTGATTGGTGCCTGTGTTGTGGTACTTATCGGAATATTATCGAAGACACGTAATTACTATATTGCTGGGCTAATTCCGTTGTTTCCGACTTTCGCCCTCATCGCACACTATATTGTTGGGAATGAACGAAGTCTTGAAGCATTGCGGATGACGATTATTTTTGGCTTATGGGCCATCATCCCTTACTTTATCTATTTGATATCACTTTATTTTTTCATAGACCACTTGCGCTTACCACTCGCTTTAAGCGCTGCTGTTGTATGTTGGATTGTGGCTGCCTGGATACTCATATCTGCTTGGAATCTATGGCATAGTTGATGACAAGCTACGCCATAAAATAAGATGACTCAACGTAACAGCAATAATATGAGTGCGTGAATCGCTAGCATGCCCACTGAAAAAGTGAGATTGAGATTGCTGATATCTTTGGACCTTCGTTCATCAGAAATTTCGTCACTTACCTGAATTTTCCTAATTCTGTAGACCCAATATCCACCCATAATCACAAATAACAATGCTAAAGACACCGCCAACAATGGGTATCCCCACACTAAATATTCGCTGAGCGCTGCAATAGCAAACCAAAGAATGACAAAAACCATGATTGAATACCTACAGTTTTAGGGCTTGTAATCTTAACACAATACCTAAAAAGTTGATTGAAGCTATTTATTGTAAACACTCTTTGAGTACCCAAAGACTCACACTCCCACCATTGACTGGAAATACTGCTATCCCAGCTTCATCAGTCGTAATAGTAGCGGGATGGTGCCCTAAGTAATCAACAAATTCTTTATTAGGCAACCCTTTCCCAAGGGTAATTTCCTTTTCATTTTCCGCGCTATTAGAAAGAATTACGACACAACCGGGGTCTTCTTCCGTACCCGCGCGAACAAACGCAATACAGTTTTTATCATCAAAATAATCTGTTTGCGCACCATGAGCAAAACGTTGCCTAGCTTGTATTAATTTTTCCAGTTCACCAACAATCGGCATTTCTATCTGATATGTACCTCCATCATCACCATTATCTTCATAACTCGCGCCGAAAAGATCTGGGTAGAAAACGCAGGGAATACCTTGCTCACGCATGAGAATCAATGCATAAGCTAGTGGTTTGAACCACGGTTCTACTGGCGCTTCGAGTGATTGGAGGGGTTGAGTATCATGATTCGCGACTAATGTGATGGCATGAAATGGATCAACCTCAATTAGAGTCCCACTGAATATTTGGGTCAAATCATACTCTTCACTTTGTTTTGACGCATCATGGAAATTGTGGTGCAAAGCCACATCAAATAACATGGCATTACCCTCGGTCTGAGCAATATATTGCTGTAACTTTTCGATATCAGGTGACCAATACTCGGCAATAACCATTAAGTCTCGCCCAGCTTTATTTCGTACATGCTCGATCCACTCTTTATAGAACCATGCGGGAATATGTTTTACGGCATCTAAGCGGAAACCATCAATAGGTATTGTGTCAAGCAACCACTCGCCCCAATACTTTAGCTCCTCCTTTACCGCAGGATTACGAAATTCAATATCGGCCCCCATCAAATAATCAAAGTTACCTAATTCATCATCAACCTCGGTATTCCAACCCTCATCACTATAATCATTTATGATTTTAAAAATCCCCTCATCTGATGGATCTTCAATATAATCTACCCCTGTAAAACACTGCTTATCCCAAATAAATGATGAGTATGTTTGTTGGCGTCCAGGAAATGTGAAGCGTGTGTAAGCCTGTGCATCTATAATTTCTTCGTCAATTTCAGTGCGGTTTTCAGGGTTAACTCTGCGAACACTGACGTTCTCTTTTTCATCAGCACCCATTTTATGGTTAAGCACCACATCAAAAAGAACTTTTATCTCCATTTCCTTTAGCCGGCCAATCCCATGAAGTAGGCCTTCTTTATCGCCATATTTTGTCGCTCGTGTTCCCTTCTGGTCAAACTCGCCTAAATCAAACAAATCATAGGTGTCATACCCAACGGAATAACCTCCTGAAGCACCTTTATAGGCAGGGGGAAGCCAAACAAAATTAATGCCAAGCTGACTAAGATGTTCCGCGCGGTCAGAGACTTCCTGCCATAATTTGCCGCCATCCGGATAGTACCAATGAAAAAACTGGAAAATAGTTAGGTTTTTCATATTATTGTAATCTCCATTTTTACCTTGCAACCCATAGTATGGCTTACTTTAAAAAAGTGGGTCTGGTAATAAGGTAATACACTGTGTATTACTTTTAACGCTGCGCACATGGGGTGCTGATATCTCCGTATCGATAATGAGGCTTAAATGAATATAGTGGACATTCCGTTTGGTATCACTGATTGGTCAACAATTGCGAAAACCAAACATGACGGGGATCATGGCGTTGCCTACTGGCAAACACAGCACTTTGGCAATATAAGAGTACGTATGGTGGAATATAGCGCAGGGTACGTGGCTGACCATTGGTGCTCTAAAGGACATATTTTATTGTGTCTTGACGGTGAAATGAGCACTGAGTTGGTTGATGGTCGGACTTTTATTTTAAAAGCAGGTATGAGCTATCAAGTTGCAGACGATGCAGAAGCGCACCGTTCCTCCACAGTATCAGGCGCTAAACTTTTTATTGTCGATTAATACTTCAAAATCAACACACGCCTGATATGAGCTAACAGTCCACCCTAGACTGTTAGCTCTGAACCCGCTTTTAACGTCCTTCAGGTAAAGAATCAATCGGATTATCTGGATATAAAACTCGGCTACGGCGTCTGATAATTTCAACCTGAAATGCAGCCATGACCGCAATCATAATTAAAATTTCGCCAAAACCACCTTGTTCAGTTGGCCGATTATAAAGGTATTGCAATGTACCAATAATCCATTTAGATCCAACAAGCAGCATAAACAAAGTGATAGTCAGTGGTGTTCCTTTACAAAAAATACGCCCATCCGGTTCGCGCCAGATCTCAATAAGGCGGCCTTGTAAAATACCAATGACAATACTAAATAATACACCGCTACCTAAGACTAACCAGGAAGTCATGGTAGCTGGCATATATGTGCCACCCACTACCAGCCCGACCATCCCATAAACCCAAGCCCATTTAAAGCGAGCTGGACCTAACAACACCTCGTGGCTGACCGACTGACGGTACAATGCAAAAAGTGTTAGTACCAGAATAATCAGTATTTGTACGGGAGTCATCGCTATCTCCTTCAAGAGAAGCATTTAGTCAGGGATAAAGCACCTTCATCTATGGGAATGACTATCTGCATTAGCAATACATGCATGCTTTATCAGTCTTTACAGAAACCAGGACGATTAACAACACACTAATCGAACTGTACAAAGTTTAGCCTATTTTACGATGAATAACATAATAGAATTAATATTAATCTTATCCAGGATCCATATTAATGAATTTGAAGTTTCAGATATTAATGTTAACAACTATTTTAACTTGCGCTAACAACTTAGCATTAGAAGTGAAATAGCATTCATTGCTTAACTTGGCCCATTTAATCTGGTCAGGTAAATGCTAAACTATCTACGCTTTTTAATAAGTAAATAAAGATCCATGTCATGAGGAAGATAAATGACTCAGAATATTTATGATAATCAGGCTTTTTTTTCAGGCTATGCCAAATTGAGCCGTTCAGTCGATGGATTAGAAGGCGCACCTGAATGGCCGGCAATCTGTAAAATCCTACCGCCACTGTCAGGAAAAACAGTCGTTGATTTAGGTTGTGGCTACGGCTGGTTTTGCCGATATGCACATACGCAAGGCGCAACAGAAATTCTGGGGCTAGATGTCTCTGAAAAAATGTTAAACCGCGCTAAAGAAATGGCCACTGACGAAAACATTACTTATCGCCAAGAGGATTTGGAAAGAGTAGCGCTACCACAACAGATGTACCACCTAGCCTATAGCTCCCTGACTTTGCACTACATAAAAGCACTACCTGCTCTATTCGCTAAGATTTACGATGCACTATTACCAGGTGGTAGTTTTGTTTTTTCTGCAGAACATCCTATTTACACTGCCCCCAAGCGTCCGGGTTGGATAATGACTGATGATGAACAACAATCATGGCCAGTCAATAGCTATCAGGCTGAAGGTGAAAGAGTCACAAACTGGTTGGCAGAGGGTGTTATCAAACAGCACCGTACATTAGGGACTTATATTAATCTTTTGATCAAACAAGGTTTTGTTATTACGCATTTAGAAGAATGGGGACCAACAGCAAAACAAATTGCTGATTGCCCTGCATTAGATGAAGAAAAAGAACGTCCAATGATATTCTTGCTATCCGCTAAAAAACCAGAATAAACCTCGCTTTATCTCCACGTCATAATTTCAATTTGTATATCCATTCTTGGGGAGGCTAACTCCCCGGATATCTCACGCGTGCTGAACTCACAATAGCGCCCCTTAATGGTGCCCTCGCCCTTATTCAGGGCATGGATACATTGACACAAAAACAAAAAATACCATTTATCAAACAATTAGATAATGGCGCAGATATTGCTTGTTTAAATGTAATCACGTCAAGGGGGGATAAATATGAGAACAATGTCTGCTTACTACTTACAATATACTGCGTTTCTACTGCTGGTTATCGGGTTCATTCATTTCGTATTTCAATAGCAAAACGCCAACTAGGAGACCCGCTGATGCGGGCCTTTGCTATTCTCTGTGAGAATCTTACGCAAATTATTATCTCGATTACTTTTCATAAATTGATTTCTCTGAAATAGAATAATGACAGACAGGCCAATAATTATTTTTACATAACTGTAGATTTATTAATAACGAGATTAGATAAAGAGAAAACCAAAGAGAGTAAATATATATCTATACTTATAGGTGAATTTAAGCCAACAAATAGAAGATATGTCAAATATGCTGTCTAAATCTACTTTAAGTCAGAGATGAGATATAAGTAATTGATTTTGTTGGTGGGTCGTGCAGGGTTCGAACCTGCGACCAATTGATTAAGAGTCAACTGCTCTACCAACTGAGCTAACGACCCAACGGCGATAATTATTCTCCTGTTACCCTTAGCTGTCAAACACTTCGTCGTATTTTCTTTTTATCCTGCATGACTTCCTTTTCTTCAGATTAATTATTCATCTCTTACTGACGATTATTGTTAGTTGAGTAAGTTCATGTTGTAATTCCATCCGCTGTGATGAACTTAACAAATTTCAGTGTGTAAAATATAAACACTGGAAAATGAGGAGTATTGTGCAATTATTGTTGCGAATACATTAAATAATTCGCAAATTATACTGTAGAACAAGAAAAATCCAGACAGACAGACAGACAGACAGACAGACAGACAGACAGGTAAATCTAAGAGCCAACATAGAGCTCAACAACTTCACAAATACAGGAAGAGGGAATGGGTAAGATGGTAGACCAATCCAAGATAGTGGCAGAACCTTTGCCGGAACCTGAAGAGCACCTCCAAAGGAATCTCTCCAACCGCCATATTCAACTGATTGCTATTGGCGGTGCGATAGGCACTGGGTTGTTTATGGGATCGGGTAAAACCATCAGCCTAGCTGGGCCATCGATCATATTCGTTTATATGATAATCGGTTTTATGCTGTTTTTCGTGATGCGGGCAATGGGCGAACTGTTGCTATCGAACCTAAAATATAAGTCATTCAGTGACTTTGCCGCAGACCTGCTTGGCCCATGGGCCGGTTTTTTCACTGGCTGGACGTATTGGTTTTGCTGGGTGATCACCGGTATTGCCGATGTCGTAGCCATAACTGCTTATGCTCAATTCTGGTTCCCGGGTTTCTCCCAATGGGTCGCCTCTTTATTAGTGGTTTTACTGCTGCTATCACTGAATTTAGCCACAGTAAAAATGTTCGGTGAGATGGAGTTCTGGTTTGCCATGATTAAGATTGTGGCCATTGTGGCGCTTATCTTTGCGGGCCTGACCATGGTCTTAATGAGCTATCAATCTCCGTCAGGCGTGACAGCGTCATTTACGCATTTATGGAATGATGGTGGGATGTTCCCTAAAGGGATTAGTGGATTCTTTGCTGGCTTCCAAATAGCTGTTTTTGCCTTTGTGGGTATTGAGCTTGTCGGGACAACTGCCGCTGAAACCAAAGACCCTGAAGTGGTTTTACCGCGCGCTATCAACTCCATCCCGATCCGCATAATCATGTTTTACGTGTTCTCATTGATTATGATTATGTCCGTGACCCCTTGGAGTTCAGTCGTCGCCGATAAAAGCCCGTTTGTTGAGTTGTTTGTCCTTGTCGGACTTCCCGCTGCAGCCAGCGTAATCAACTTTGTGGTATTGACCTCCGCAGCCTCTTCAGCCAACAGTGGTGTGTTCTCCACCAGCCGTATGCTGTTTGGGTTAGCGAAAGAAGGTGATGCGCCAAAACAATTTGGTAAATTATCCCGTCGATCCGTACCGGCTTCCGGCCTGACCTTCTCATGCATCTGCCTGTTAGGTGGTGTAGTGCTGATTTATTTGATCCCAAATGTCATGACGGTCTTTACGCTGGTGACCACCGTGTCGGCGATTCTCTTTATGTTCGTATGGACCATTATCCTTTGCTCATATCTGGTCTATCGCAAAAGACGTCCAGCCTTACATAAGAAATCAATCTATAAAATGCCCGCCGGTATTGTTATGTCCTGGATCTGCATGGCGTTCTTCGCCTTTGTTTTAGTACTGCTAACTCTGGAAAGCGATACTCGTCAGGCACTGATAGTCACACCATTATGGTTTGTAATTCTGACCATCGGATATATCACGTTGAAGAAGCGCAAAAGCTATCTGTACGACAATCATAATCGCTAATTTTATCCGGCGTCAGGTTACTCTGACGCCGCTCCCCTCCTATTCAGTCATCATTCTCCCTCGGTAAAATACCGCGAATGACCAACTGCTGCACGCTGTCGACGGTCTGCTGGAAGAACGATTCATCATTCAGATTTTTGCCGCTAATCGCGTCTATCTGCACACTAAAATCGGCGTAATGCTGAGTGGTCGCCCACAGCATAAAAATCAGATGTTGCGGATCAAGATCGGCGATAAGGCCTTTATCTACCCAAGCACGGATAATAAGTGCCTTCTCATCAAATAACGTTTTTAACTCCCCCGCCAATTCCTGCCTTAGCAAAGGCGCCCCCTGAATCATCTCCAGGCAAAACAAGCGTGAGGCTTGCGGATGATCGCGAGAGACTGCCAGTTTGAGTTCGATATAGTGACAAATGGCCTCAATGGGCTGTTGATCAGCTTGCAGTGCTTTTAGCGGAGCTAACCAGATAGCCAAAATATCTTTTAGCACGGCCAGGTAGAGCGCTTCTTTTGATGGGAAGTAGTACAGCAAATTAGTTTTTGAGACATCAGCCCCTTCAGCAACCTGATCGAGGCTTGTGCCGTGAATGCCATAACGAGAAAACAGGTCCAGTGCAGCGCTCATAATGGCGTGCCGTTTTGCTGCCACCGCCTTGCTGCGGCGAGAAGGTTTAGGTTTCATTAACACGCTGGCCGCTTCAAGTTGCGCCGTGCTTGCAATGTCAGTTTTGGCTGGCTTCACGGATAATCCCTTAATTAGCATTGATGAAACTGATAATAGCAAAGGCTATCAACCCAACCTAGAGCCGGTTCCCGTTCCACTCATCTACCTCATTAGAGTGATCACTTGCACCGTTGTTGAACATTTACGCCTGCTTTTTGTGCACAATTATTTTACCAAACAGTCCATTTCAGACCATTTGCTCAACATTCAATTTACCATTTTTCATCAATTCATTGATTAGATTGATTTTATAAAAAGTGGCATTGGCTTTGCTTAGGTATTGGCGCAGACATCCGATATTCCGCCCCATAACCTAGAGGTGCTCAAATGAAAATTGGCGTATTCATTCCTATCGGTAACAACGGTTGGCTTATTTCCAGCAATGCACCGCAATACATGCCGAGCTTTGAGTTAAATAAAGCGATTGTCCAAAAAGCCGAACATTATCAATTCGATTTTGCTTTATCGATGATAAAGCTGCGTGGATTCGGGGGGAAAACTGAGTTTTGGGATCACAATCTTGAATCCTTCACGTTGATGGCAGGACTGGCTGCAGTGACCTCGCGTATTAAGATTTATGCCACTGCCGCCACCTTGACTCTGCCCCCCGCGATTGTGGCGCGCATGGCCTCAACAATTGACTCGATCTCTAATGGCCGTTTTGGCCTTAATGTGGTGACCGGGTGGCAAAAACCTGAATACGAACAGATGGGATTATGGCCCGGAGATGACTACTTTAGCCGCCGCTATGATTATCTCTCTGAATACGTCGAGGTATTACAAGATCTCTGGGGAACGGGGAAATCTGATTTTAAAGGCGAATTCTTCCAAATGGATGATTGCCGTGTCAGCCCGCAGCCAGAAACACCCATCAAGTTAATCTGTGCGGCACAAAGTGACGCCGGAATGGCCTTCTCCGCGAAATATGCCGATTACAACTTCTGTTTCGGTAAGGGCGTTAATACCCCAACCGCCTTTGCTCCTACAGCTGCCCGCTTGCAAACGGCTGCCGAGCATGTCGGTCGCGATGTCAGCAGTTACGTCTTATTTATGATTATCGCCGATGAAACCGACGAATTGGCTCGTGCTAAGTGGGAGAGTTACAAAGCCGGTGCTGATACCGAAGCACTCGCTTGGTTAACCGAGCAAAGTGGCAAAGATACCCAATCCGGCGCGGACACCAATGTGCGCCAAATGGCCGACCCGACTTCCGCCGTCAATATCAATATGGGAACGCTGGTCGGCTCCTACGCCAACGTGGCAAAGATGATGGATGAGATAGCAACCGTACCCGGTACGGACGGCATTCTGCTGACCTTTGATGATTTCCTGTCTGGCATTGAGAATTTCGGTCAACGCATCCAACCCCTCATGACCAGCCGTGCTGATATCTGCAACACCGAGCTTCCTGTCACCCGAGAGGTAGCATGATGAAAATTGTCGAACACCACCCATCTATTCCCTCCCTTGGCAATGACGAAAATAACGCCATTGAAAATAAGTCCCCCGTGCGGCGCAGCCTTGGCGTAAGTGCGGACGAAGTCATTCTCAATGCGCGCCCCGAACCGATTGCCTTTCCGACATCAGCCAGTGCATTGATTGTGGTTGATATGCAAAACGCCTATGCCTCGCCGGGAGGATATCTCGATCTAGCCGGATTTGATGTCTCAGCGACAGCACCTGTTATCAGTAATATTAAGCGTGCCATCGTGGCTGCGCGTGCGGCAGGTATTCAAGTGATCTTTTTCCAAAATGGCTGGGACCCCGACTACGTGGAAGCGGGTGGGGAAGGATCACCAAATTGGCATAAGTCCAATGCATTGAAAACCATGCGCAAAAAGCCAGAACTCATGGGCAAGTTACTGGCGAAAGGCAACTGGGACTATGACTTGGTTGATGAGCTACAGCCGCAAGCGGGCGATATAGTGATCCCCAAGCCCCGTTATAGCGGTTTTTTTAATACCCAACTCGACAGCATGTTACGTGCGAAAGGGATTCATCATCTGATTTTTACCGGCATTGCCACCAATGTGTGCGTGGAATCAACGCTGCGGGACGGTTTCTTTTTTGAATATTTCGGCGTGGTGTTAGAGGACGCCACCCACCAAGCGGGGCCTGATTTCGCCCAAAAGGCCGCCCTTTATAACATCGAAACCTTCTTCGGCTGGGTATCGGATGTGGACACATTTTGTACCTGCGTTGCACCGTCCGTACGACTCAGCCAGTCAGCATAAGAAAGTCGCCGTCGTCATAAAAGCTGCAGTCTTAATGCTGTCAGCTGAATAAAGACAGTCGGCACGATTAATGCATTTGATGCCAATCCTCAAACGATATATTAGAGAGAACAATGCCTAAAACCATCATTACTCCACCCGGCAGTGGCACCCCACTCGCCCCATTCTCACTCGGTACGTTAGCGGATGGCGTGGTGTATGTCTCCGGCACCTTGGCATTCGATAAGCAGAATAATGTGGTGCACGTCGGTGATGCCACTGCGCAAACTCGCCATGTATTGGACACGATTAAATCAGTCATTGAAACCGCTGGCGGCACACTGGCTGACGTGACGTTTAACTCTATCTTCCTCACGGACTGGCAACATTACGCCGCGATTAATCAGGTTTACGCGGAGTATTTCCCCGGCGATAAACCGGCCCGTTTTTGTATCCAATGCGGCTTAGTAAAGCCCGATGCGCTGATTGAAATCGCATCAGTCGCACATTTGCCGCGTTAGTTGAACCAATACGCGAGTCGAGCTAATACGTGCCGAGCGAGTACGTGCAATACATCCCATGACGGAGGCGTGACAATGTATTTCGAGATAACGGGTCAGCATTCGCCGTCCGCAAAAACAGTGGTTTTATCCGCCGGATTGGGCGGTAGTGGCAGCTTTTGGCAACCGCAACTGGCGGCGTTGGGTGAGCACTTCCGAGTGGTGACTTACGATCAGTTCGGTACTGGGCGTAGCCCTGGCGTCATCCCATCCGGTTATACCTTAGCCGATATGGCAGCAGAATTAGCGGCGTTATTACAGCGCCAACATATTGAACGCTACCATTTTGTCGGCCACGCATTGGGGGGAATGATTGGTTTGCAGTTGGCTCTGACACACCCCCAGTGCATCGAACGCATGGTGGCGGTGAACAGTTGGCCGGAACTCGATAGCCAAACACGCCGTTGCTTTCACGTTCGCCAAGATTTGCTGCTGAACAGCGGTGTGGCCGCTTATGTTCGCGCTCAGCCCCTGTTTCTTTATCCTGCAGACTGGCTCTCCCGAAATGCTTCACTGATAGAACATGAAGAAGCACACCAAACAGCCCATTTCCAAGGGATGGAAAACCTATTGCGCCGCCTAAATGCCTTGATGAATCGTGACTTTCGAGCGGAACTCCCTCATATCAAAACGCCCACACTGGCGTTGTGTGCTACCGACGACCTACTGGTGCCTTATCCCTGCTCACAAGCCCTGGCTGAATTAATGCCCTACGGCGAATGGGCGCAAATGAGTTATGGCGGTCACGCGATGAGTGTCACCAACAGTGAGCAATTTAACGGCATATTGCTCAGTTATTTATTGCTGGACACCTCACTGTCCAGCAACGCATTAACGCTAAATCTGCGGGACACCCCCCAATAATTTGACGGAGCAGACATGACATACACATTAACCCCCGAGGCACTGGCTACAATATTTACCGAGGCTCGGACCCACAATGGTTGGCTGGATAAACCTGTCGAGGATGCGTTGCTTATCCAAGCTTACGCATTAGCCCGTATGGGGCCAACTTCGGCTAACTGTTGCCCTGGACGCTTTGTTTTTATCCATTCCACCGAGGCCAAAGCACGGCTTAAACCGGCATTATCCAGCGGCAATCTGGCGAAAACGATGCAAGCCCCCGTCACCGCCATCGTGGCCTATGATCCCGCATTTTATGACGCGCTCCCTAAGTTGTTCCCACATGGCGATGCCCGCTCGTGGTTTACCTCCAGCCCCGAACTCGCCACCGAGACGGCTTTTCGCAACAGCAGCTTACAGGCGGCTTATCTGATTATTGCCTGCCGCGCGTTGGGGTTGGATACCGGCCCCATGTCGGGTTTTAACAACGCCTTGGTTGATGACCTCTTTTTGGCTGAAAAAGGCTGGAAATCCAATTTGTTAGTGAATATCGGTTATGGCGATAGCCAAAAACTGTATGCCCGCTCACCTCGTTTAGCGTTTGACGAGGCGTGCCAAGTTCTTTGATTTATCTGCTTGTCTTTTGATGAATTGAATTTTAATCATGAGGTGGACCATGCAAACGTCAACAGTAACAACTTTAGTACTGCCGCCAAAAGGGCTATCAGCGGAATCACCGTCGGTGACGCCACTCCCTTCACCTTCAGCATTGCGCAGTGTGGCTGTCGATAAGCAGGATTTTCGAGATGCCATGGCACGGCTGGGTTCTGCCGTGAATATTATCACCACCGATGGCCCAGCAGGACGCGCAGGATTTACCGCCTCTGCGGTATGCAGTGTGACCGATTCACCGCCGACTTTATTGGTATGCCTCAACCGCTCGGCATCGGTTTATGCTGTTTTTAAGCAAAATCAGACGCTGTGCGTCAACACCTTATGCGCTGAACATGAATCACTGTCCAATCTGTTCGGCGGCAAAACGACCATGGAAATGCGTTTTTCAGCAGCTCAATGGTCCACGTTAGTGACGGGTTCACCGGTGCTCAATGGGGCAGTGGCCTCTTTTGACTGCCATATTACCCAAGTGGTTTCGGTGGGTACCCACGACATTCTTTTTTGTCAGGCTGCCGCCGTCATTCATAACGATGACACACACGGCTTAGCCTATTTTGATCGCTGCTATCACCCGTTAATGCGCCAGAGCCGTTGATTCAAATGAGAATTAACTGACTCACTTAGAAATAACTTATTGATGTTTATCAGCAGATGATTCACGGAGCATATTATGGCGAATACCTGGTTTCCAATATGGCGCAAACGCAGCGGTAATCTAGACGGAGCCATTATTGCTCCAGATGAACGGCTACCAATAGGTGCCACACTGATTATGGGACTGCAACATGCGGTGGCGATGTTTGGTGCCACCGTGTTGATGCCACTACTGATGGGGTTTGATGCCAATCTGGCTATTTTAATGTCAGGTATAGGCACCCTGCTGTTCTTCCTGATTGTGGGCGGCCGTGTACCTAGCTATTTGGGCTCTAGTGCCGCGTTTGTCGGGTTAGTCATTGCCGTAACTGGCTACACCGGCAGCGGCCCCAACCCCAATATTGCACTGGCGTTAGGCGGCATTATTGCCTGCGGCGCAATTTATACCTTGATTGGTTTTATTGTGATGAGCGTCGGGACTCGCTGGATTGAACGGTTGATGCCGCCGGTGGTGACGGGGGCGGTAGTCATGGCGATTGGGTTGAATTTGGCCCCCATCGCCGTTAACAGTGTTTCGGGTTCATCATTTAACAGTTGGATGGCGGTGGTCACCATCTTATGTATCGGTGTCGTTGCTGTATTCACAAATGGGATGATTCAACGTCTATTGATTTTAGTTGGGCTGATTTTGTCTTATGTCATCTATCTGGTGGTCGCCAATGGTTTTGGCTGGGGAACACCGGTTGATTTCGGACCAATCAGTCAGGCGGCCTGGTTTGGCTGGCCACAATTTACCACCCCCGTCTTTGATGCTCATGCCATGTTACTGATTGCGCCGGTTGCCGTTATTTTAGTGGCAGAAAATTTAGGTCATATCAAAGCGGTTGCCGGAATGACCGGTCAGAATCTTGACCCTTATATGGGGCGAGCTTTTGTTGGTGATGGACTGGCAACGATGCTGTCTGGTTCGGCAGGTGGTACAGGTGTCACCACTTATGCCGAGAACATCGGCGTGATGGCAGTCACCAAAATCTATTCAACCTTAGTCTTCGTGGCTGCTGCGTTGGTGGCTATTGCGCTGGGTTTTTCACCTAAATTTGGGGCGCTGATCCACACCATTCCGGGGCCGGTATTAGGCGGAGCGTCTATTGTGGTCTTTGGGTTGATTGCCGTCGCCGGTGCGCGTATTTGGGTTCAAAACAAAGTCGATTTGAGTGATAACGGCAACCTGATCATGGTCGCGGTGACATTAGTGTTAGGTGCAGGGAACTTTGCTTTGACGTTGGGTAATTTTACCCTTGGTGGCATCGGCACAGCGACTTTTGGCGCGATATTACTCAATGCATTGTTGCAGCGCCGTAAGCTGGTGTCCGGTTTAGGTCGCGATGGAAAGCCGTTACCGCAAGATAGTTAGCGAGCGTTGCCCTACCCAAGCATCAGTCGTCAGGATCATCGTACGCATCTATTTCGCTTAAAAGCGAGATATTGGCGCGATGATCCTGCCATTCGGCACAATAGCTCAATACCCCTTTCTACTCCATGTGCAGTTTGTTGCCTTGCCAAGTCATTTGAGTCACTGCGGAAGTCGCAACGCCATCCGTGGTTTCTCCACCGATAAGGATCACTTTATCATTTCCCTGAATAGAGACACCGTAACCAAGAGGCTGGGGCAATTCGCCAACCCGCTGCCATTGGTTATCCACCAGCGCGTACACGGCTTGTTGCCACTGTTTTTTCAATCCTTGGTGTGCGTAGAGTTGACCCGCATCGAACTGTTTTTTAGCACCGGGGAAGTTAGCCCCACCGGCGACCAAGACGGCATGATGACTAGTGCCAGAAAATGCTCCCGCTAACCCTTCTTGTATGCTGCCTTTTTGTGGCCCCACCAAATCTACGAGTGACCGCCACGCGAATGTTGTTCCCTGTTTTTCACCCTGCCACACCGCTGCTGTGCGTAACCCCGGTTTTATTTCACCGTTAATCAGTATCAAACGGTTATCCCTATTGGTGAGAGCGGACCCTGCCGTGCCTAAAAAGGGCACCTGCCCTCCATTTTTCCACTGATTCTTTTGCGGTTCATAAATAAGCACATCGCGGCTGTAGAAATAATCAGCCGGTGCCTGATCAAAATACGCATTAATGACCGCTTTTTTCTGGGTTTCGTTATCTCCAGCGCCCGCCAGATCCGCGAAATAACCGTCAAATATCGCTTTATTGACGCCCCCCAACAGTACCGCCTGCGTCCCGTCCAGCGTGGTAGCCGCTGCTCCCACTAGCCCCCGAGGCGCTCGAGTTGCTAATGGCTGCCAATGGTTCGTCTGCGGGTCAAATTGGTAAACATCATTCAGCGCACGCACCTGTGTGTCATTAGCGCTACTTTTACCCACACCACCAAAAACATACAATTTCCCCTCAAGCGCCACCGTCACGGCCTGTTCTCGCGGTTGCCCAGGAAAGTCAGCTATTTTCTGCCAGCCTTGGCCAATGTTGTTGGTATCAAGGCGAAACCATGCTTGGCCAGCACTGCCAAGGCCGACGTACAAGTCATTCGCGACCCGCGCGCCTGTGCCATTTTTAAAGGGGACGGGAACATCTGGGTAGCTTTGCGCACTGGCGTGCGGCAAGGATAAGCTCACCAACAGAGTCAGTACGCTAAACAGGGCTACTTTTGTTCGCCATTTTTTCTTATATTGACGGTATATCTGGGTCATTTGCTGTATTCCCTATTAATCAATAATTCAGGCAAAAATACGTGGGTTGAAAGATGAGAATAAAACTCCAAATAAATAATTTAAGTGGAGTTTTACTTTAACTCAAGATATTGACCGTTCTGAGCTTTGTCAATATTGCGCCCTCGCAACTGTGATAAAAACCATAACGGGTGGGGTCAATCTAGCGAAGGAATGACGCGCAAGCGTCGTTACCCCCTAGAACGGCGGGTGTCAGAATGATGTCGTGTGATTGTCGGGTTACTGTCGTGGTGGTGTCGAACCCTCGAGCGTAGATTTGGGGAATACCAACAAACCCCAATGGGAGCTTTATATGAATCTTTATCGTATTCGTGAGTTACGGCAGGCGCGAGCTTGGTCGCAAGAGCAGTTAGCTGAACTTTGTAGTCTCAGTGTGCGCACAATTCAACGGATTGAAAATGGCGAGCAAGCGAGTCTTGAAACGTTAAGTGCTATTGCTGCTGTGTTAGATCTGAAAGTGAGTGAGTTGTATACGCCTGGTGTTAGCCAGCAGCAAGAGTCACCGGCTGATGCCGTTGATCAGCGCGTGCTTGATGCTCGTGATGCAGTTGAAAATGAAATGGCTTTCTTTCGTCAATTACTGCGTGCTGTTATTTTGTGTGCGGTTCTATTTGCCATTAACTGGTTCACCTCACCGAGTTATATGTAGGCATGGTGGGTCGTTCTTGGGCTAAGCATCCCATTAGGTTTAAGAGCGATAAATACGTTCTTACTGGGGAATTGGGTAGAACGCTGGCAGCAAAAACGCCTACAAAAGAAGTTACGTAATCTGTGATAGCAGTACAATATTAAGGGTAGTTCAAACACTGCCCTTAATGAATATCCCTCATTGAAGCGCAATAGCGTGAGTCAAGATGTTTCCCCCCAATAATATCAATATGCCCTATCTATATTCCCCCATGATTTAAAATCCTTAGGGTGCAAAGTTGCAGCCTGCCTATATTGGCGTATGGTTATTAGGTGTCATTAGCAGCGACTATGATTACATCATCAGCGTTATTCAATATATTTGATTGGAGTAAAACGAGATGGCGAAAATTTTAGTACTTTATTATTCCATGTATGGACATATCGAGACACTTGCCGGTGCGATAGCCGAAGGGGCAAAAAAAGTCAGTGGTGTTGACGTGACGATAAAACGCGTGCCAGAAACCATGCCTGCCGATGCGTTTGCCAATGCTGGCGGTAAAACCAACCAGCAAGCTCCGGTTGCGACCCCGCAAGAATTAGCTGACTACGATGGCATCATTTTTGGTACGCCAACGCGCTTTGGTAACATGGCAGGGCAAATGCGCACATTCCTCGATCAAACCGGCGGCTTGTGGGCGTCCGGCGCACTGTACGGTAAAGTCGCGAGTGTATTCTCCTCAACCGGTACCGGTGGCGGTCAAGAACATACGATTACGTCTACGTGGACGACGCTGGCCCATCACGGTTTTATCATTGTGCCTATCGGTTACGGTGCTAAAGAGTTATTTGATGTTTCACAGACCCGGGGTGGTACACCTTATGGGGCAACCACGATTGCGGGTGGTGATGGCTCTCGTCATCCTAGCGCGGAAGAGTTGGCTATCGCCCGTTTCCAAGGTGAGCATGTGGCAAAAATTACGGCCAAACTGAAGAGTTAATCTGTTGATTCGATGAAAAAGCACCGCGTGAGTGCGGTGCTGATGTGATGGCAATATACTAGTCGCGGAGCAGGTTTAAGCGCTGAGCAAGCCTTGGGCCAGATAGTGATTGGCATCTACTACACCGGGTAAGACGAAGAAATACCCCCCACCAATCGGTTTCACATACTCTTCCAGTGCCTCCCCGTTCAGCCGTTGTTGTACCGTCAGGAACGCTTTTTCCAAATCAGACTGGTAGCAGACAAACAATAGCCCCATGTCCAGTTGCCCCGAATTGGACACGCCCAAAGAATAGCTGTAGCCACGGCGTAACATCAGGTTATTCTGGGTTTCTGTGGTTCGAGGATTTGCCAGACGAATATGCGCATCCAGTTTGATAGTCTCGCCATTAGGGTCTTGGGTGTAATCAGGCTCATCATGTTCATGTACCATCCCCAACGGCGCGCCACTGTGCTTATCGCGACCAAAAATGGTTTGCTGTTCCTGTAATGGTGTGCGATCCCAAAACTCGACCTTGAAGCGGATAATACGTGCTGCCTGATAGCTCCCCCCAACCGCCCACGCCGGTTCACCTGCATTATCTTGCACCCAAACCACCTGATTGATTAACGGCTTATCACTGGTTTTCGGGTTGGCAGTGCCATCTTTAAAGCCTAATAAATTGATGGGTGTTTCTTTTCCTTTACTACGCGCCGCATGAGCAGAAATAAAGCCTTCACGCTTCCAGCGAACACTGAGCAGATCTGGCGTATGTTTGATGATATCGCGCAGCGCATGAATCACCGTTTCATTGGTGTTGGCGCAAATTTGCAACAGGACATCACCATGGCACAAAGCAGCATCCAGTGAATCATTTGGGAAGCGCGTCATTCGCTGCAAACGCTGCGGTTTCTGCCCTTGCAAGCCAAAGCGCTCATCAAACAGTGAATCACCCACTGACACCGTCATCGTCAGGTTATCGGGGTAAATTTCTGGCCCCATAATGCCCGAGTCTAATGGCGGTAACTTGGCATTCACCGATGGTGCATGTCCACCTGCGGTTAAAAAGGCGATGCGTTCTGTTAGCAGCTTAAATAAGCGAGTCAGCCCAGCTTTGTCTGTCGCTAAGACATCAAAGGCCACCAGCATCATTGCTGCCTGCTGAGGGGTTAACACACCAGATTGATGCTGGCCGTAGAACGGTTGCTTCTGCCAACGTTCATCTTGGGCAGGCTGCGCCTCAGGTGCAGGGCAATCAGCGGCCCGCGCCACTTTAGTGCCACCGAGTGCCAACGCGCCACTCATCACGCCCATACCCAACAATAAACGCCGACGGGACGGCAGTGCCGCCCCACTATCCTGCGGATACGGCCCCTGTTCTGGGCCGGTTTTCTGACTCATCGTTGACGCCTCAATCCAAACCTAATACGCCGCGCAATTGAGCAAGGTCTTCCGCCAGTGCGGTAATCGGCCCTTTCATTGCGTTGCGATCGGCATCCGTTAACTTCTCGTAGGACTCATAACCCTCTTTGGTGCGATATTTTGCCAATACGCTATCAACGGTTTTGAAATTGGCATCAATTTTTTCCAGCAAAGGCTTATCCGCTTTTTCTAGCAGCGGCCGCAGCAGGTTGACAATCTTCTGTGCGCCATCAACGTTAGCTTGGAAATCCCACAAATCCGTCCGGCTGTAGCGATCTTCTTCACCACTGATTTTACTGGCCGCAACCTCTTCGATGAGACCCGCAGCACCGCCTACCACTTTATTCGGTGCAAACGTCAGACCGGTAATGCGTTTTTGCAGTTCTAAGGTGTCTTGATAAAGTTGATCAGCAAATTTATCCGCGCCCTTAGTGGTATTGTCGCCAAACAAGATTTTTTCTAAACGATGGAAACCGGTAAATTTCGGATCAGCCGCTTTTTGCTCAAAATCATCTTCACGGGCATCAATGCTGCCATCTAAATCAGAGAATAATTCTGCAATGGGTTCGATGCGCTCGTAATGTTGGCGTGTTGGCGCATACAGTTGACGGGCCAACGCCAGATCACCCTTCTTCACTGCATCGGTGAAGGCTTTGGTTTGGGTGACTAATTGGGCCACTTCTTGAGTGACATACACTTTGTACTCTGCAATTGGCCCGACTAATGCCATTGCATCCGGTTTTACCGCTGTGTCAGCACCCGCGGCGGCGGTCACGGTCAATTTACCTTTCGGATTGCTCAGCAAACCGCAGGTCATGTCATATTCGCCCGGCTCCAAGTTAGCCGTCATTTTTTGTGTGAAACCGGGAGCGATATTTTCTCGCTCTTCAACCACCATCACCCCTTTGAGGATCTCCCACTCCAACCCTTTCTGGCTAACATTATGCACAATAAACTGCGTTTTACCGGCAGGGATAGTCAGCGCCATTGGCTCGCACTGCTTATCATTGACCGTAATTTTAACTTGTGGAATATCAGCAGCCTGCGCGCTGATAGCAAAAACAGGCAGCGCCAGTAACGCAGCTTGCATGGCGGTGCGACGGAAGAACCGGTTAGACATGTGATAAATCCCTGAATTATTGGTTAGTTTTCCGCGCAGCAGATGCGGCTGAAGCCGCCGTAGTGCGTGGTGGAAGGAAAAATAAGATCAATGCCGGAATCAGATAGATAAAGTAAACGGCGACTTCACTGACTGTTGGGGCTTCTTGATAGCCGAACATACCTTCGAGGAATGTGCCGAGTAATGTGTGCGTAGAGAGCACATTGGTCAGATCAAAAGCGATATCTTGGAAGTGGTTCCACAAACCTGCTTCATGGAAGGCTCTAATGGCACCAGCTGCAAGCCCTGCGGCGACAAACAGAATAAACAGGCTGGTCCATTTGAAGAAACTGGCCAGATGCAACTTAATCCCGCCCCAGTAGATAGCCATACCCACCAAAATGGCACAGGCCAATCCTAATATTGCGCCGATAGGTGCACCTATTCCGACATCTTGCTGGAAAGCCGCCAGTAAGAAGAACACCGATTCAAGCCCTTCACGGGCGACGGCAAAGAACACCATTGCCACCAAGGCCCACCCCTGACGGCGACTAGAGTTGAGTGCGCTATCTATGGCACCCTCTAAATGTGTTTTTACCGATTTGGAGACCTTACGCATCCAAAAAACCATATAGGTTAATATGCAAACTGCCACCACCGCGATAATCCCTTCAAACAGTTCTTGCTGTTTTTGTGGGAACTCACCCGTGGTTTCATTAATAAAAATACCGATAGCAAGACAGAGTGCCGCCGCGGTGATAACGCCAATCCAAACGGCCCCCATCCATTGGCCACGCTGAGTACGTTTAAGGTAGCTGGCGATCAGGCTAACAATCAGTGCCGCCTCTAGCCCTTCGCGAAACATAATAAGAAATGGGACGAACATGCCAGAAACCCCTGCGATAGGTATGGAGATCAATCAGCGATGACAATGAATGTCAATTAACGTAAAGAAAAGTAAAACTGAAAACGATAGTGATTATCATTCTGTCAAAAAGAAATTCAATAGAGCGAGTAAGAATATTGTTAATCAAAGTGTGGCAAATTGTTTCATCGCGGTAGTTACCACGTAAATTCATCAAGATACCTATTTACCTTGTCATCGATTAAGGTGAGATTTTTTGCAAAAAAAAGCCCTCTGCTAAGCAGAAGGCTAATTAAGTTCACGCAAAAAGCAGATAATTAAACGGTCTTAAACTCCGCTTCCGCATTGTTGAAACGGTCGGTGATCGTATTATTCGGTGTTTTACCCATCAAACTCACCACCACAATGGCGATACACGCCAAGACGAAACCAGGGATAATTTCGTACAGCCCCAACCAAGCGTACTGTTTCCAGACAATCACCGTGATAGCCCCGACCAGCATGCCAGCCAACGCGCCATTGCGGGTCATGCGTGACCAGGTTACGGAGATGAGCACCACTGGGCCAAATGCCGCCCCGAAGCCTGCCCATGCATAGCTAACCAATCCCAACACACGGTTTTCAGGATTTGCGGCTAACGCAATCGCAATCAATGCCACCAACAACACCATGGCACGGCCTACCCAGACCAACTCTTTCTGGCTGGCGTTTTTACGCAGGAAGGGCTTATACAAATCCTCAGTTAACGCGCTTGAACACACCAACAGTTGGCAACTTAACGTACTCATCACCGCCGCCAGAATGGCGGATAGCAAAATACCGGCAATCCATGGGTTGAACAGCAGTTTGGCTAATTCAATGAAGACACGCTCACTATTTTGCGTCACATTTCCCGCTTGCTCAGGGTTGTTTTCAAAATACGCGATACCAAAGAAGCCCACGGCGATAGTCCCTGCCAAACACAGAACCATCCAAGTCATACTGATGCGGCGTGCACTACGAATGGTGCGATGTGAGTCTGCCGCCATAAAGCGCGCTAAAATGTGTGGCTGACCAAAATAACCCAAGCCCCAACCGAGCAATGAGAGAATGGCCACCAGATTCAACCCTTTAAACATATCGATATTGGCTGGATTTTTCGCCGCAATCACCATAACCGAGGTATCAATGCCCCCCACTGCCAGAATCACAATAACGGGGGTGAGTATCAGTGCGAAAATCATCAACGTCGCTTGGACCGTATCCGTCCAACTGACCGCCAAGAACCCGCCGATGAAGGTGTAAATGATGGTTGCCGCAGCGCCTGCCCACAATGCCGTGCCGTAGCTCATCTCGAAGGTGCTTTCAAATAAGCGCGCGCCGGCCACAATACCTGAAGCACAATAAATCGTGAAAAAGACCAAGATAACCACGGCGGATATCACCCGCAGTAATTTACTCTTATCTTCAAAGCGGCTAGTGAAGTAATCCGGCAATGTCAGTGCATTGTTATTGGCTTCGGTATGTACGCGTAACCGCCCTGCGACCAGTTTCCAGTTAAGATAAGCACCGATCGTCAAACCAATGGCTATCCAACTCTCCGAAATACCTGACAGGAAAATCGCGCCCGGCAATCCCATTAATAGCCAGCCACTCATATCAGATGCACCAGCCGATAATGCGGTGACGACACTGCCTAAGCTTCGTCCACCTAGAATATAATCATCAAAGTTATTGGTCGCCCGGTAAGCAATTAAGCCAATCAATATCATCCCAAAAATGTAAACTAAAAAAGTCACCAACATCGGTGTATTCATGGTCATGCAACGTCTCCATAGTGCGTATTATCGTTTTAATATGTCCCGCAGTTTTTCGTTCTGCTTTCTGAGTGCGGCGTCTTGTTTATCTCTGGCGGTCGGAACGTGACACTAAGTTGCACCAAGGACAAGCGATGGTTCTCAGATAAGCTATCAGCACAACTATTTGCAAGCGAATGGCTATCTTAGGGTTGCTATCCTAGTGGAGGACTTTCTTTGTTCACAACAAAATAAACAATTTTTTTACAATAAATTCACTCCACATCACATTAACTGATGTCGGAAGTTACACTCACCCAATAATTATGAGTGATACCCAAGGTTAATCCCCTACAAAGCCTATTATTATGAGCATCCGTAAGCCTGATGCGTAATATTATAATTATTTCCCCTTCATACTAATTGTTAAAAACAAGACTAAATTCACAGTTCATTCACACAACCGATTTAACACGGTTGCACAAAGTTGCAACATGCCTGATATTGTCTGCAATAAAATCATAATCCCTTATATAAGGAGCCAGACAGCATGGCGAGTACCACAATGGGCGTGAAACTAGATGAAGCCACACGCGACCGAATTAAGGCGGCAGCACAGCATATTGACCGCACACCGCACTGGCTGATCAAGCAAGCCATTTTTACCTATCTAGAACGGTTGGAGAGTGGTAGTGAATTACCAGAGCTTCCCTCAACACAGGTGACTGCGCTACTCGAAACGGACGACATTATGCCGCAAGTCGCGGATAGCGCCCACCAGCCATTTTTAGATTTTGCCGAACAAGTTTTGCCACAATCCGTTGCCCGTGCCGCGATCACTGCCGCCTATCGTCGCCCAGAAACTGAAGCGATCCCCATGTTGTTGGAGCAAGCACGTTTACCGGCCGATTTAGCACAGGCAACCCATTCGCTCGCCTATTCCATTGCTGAAAAACTGCGTAACCAAAAAAGTGCCAATGGCCGCGCCGGGATCGTGCAAGGCTTGCTGCAAGAATTTTCGCTCTCTTCACAAGAAGGCGTGGCGCTGATGTGCCTTGCTGAAGCCTTGCTGCGTATTCCCGATAAACCGACTCGTGACGCGTTGATCCGCGATAAAATTAGCAACGGCAACTGGCACTCTCATCTGGGCCGCAGCCCATCAATGTTCGTCAATGCCGCCACATGGGGTTTACTGTTTACTGGCCGCTTGGTTTCTACCCACAATGAAGTGAAGCTATCCAGTTCATTGAACCGCATTATTGGGAAAGGGGGCGAACCGCTGATCCGCAAAGGCGTGGATATGGCGATGCGCCTGATGGGGGAACAATTTGTTACCGGTGAAACCATCGCGGAAGCATTGGCGAATGCCCGTAAGCTGGAAGATAAAGGGTTCCGTTACTCCTACGATATGTTGGGCGAAGCTGCACTCACTGAAGCGGATGCACAGGCGTATTTACTCTCGTATCAACAAGCCATTCATGCCATTGGTAAAGCTTCAAATGGCCGAGGAATCTATGAAGGGCCAGGGATCTCAATCAAACTCTCCGCCCTACACCCTCGCTATAGCCGCGCCCAATATCAGCGGGTGATGGACGAGCTTTACCCTCGATTACTGTCGCTCACCTTGCAAGCGCGTCAGTATGACATTGGGATTAACATTGATGCCGAAGAGGCTGATCGTCTGGAAATTTCACTCGATCTGCTGGAAAGACTCTGCTTTGAGCCGAAACTGGCCGGTTGGAATGGTATTGGTTTCGTGATTCAAGCCTACCAAAAACGTTGTCCGGCAACCATTGATGCCGTGATTGACATGGCCCAGCGTAGCCGCCGCCGCCTGATGATCCGCTTGGTTAAAGGTGCTTATTGGGACAGTGAAATTAAGCGTGCTCAAGTGGACGGTTTAGAGGGTTATCCGGTGTATACCCGCAAAGTGTATACCGATATCTCCTATCTGGCCTGTGCCCGTAAATTACTCGCCGTCCCTAGCCTAATTTACCCTCAATTTGCGACACATAACGCACATACGCTATCGGCGATTTACCATCTTGCTGGGCAAAATTACTACCCCGGTCAGTATGAGTTCCAGTGCCTACATGGGATGGGTGAGCCCTTATATGAGCAAGTCGTCGGGAAAGTCGCCGAGGGCAAACTTAACCGTCCATGCCGTATTTATGCACCAGTGGGTACCCACGAAACCTTGCTGGCCTATTTGGTTCGTCGCCTACTGGAAAACGGCGCGAATACTTCATTTGTCAATCGTATTGCAGATGCCACATTGCCACTGGATGAACTGGTCGCGGACCCTGTCAGCGCCGTGGAAAGCATTGCAGCAAGTGAGGGGCAGCTCGGTTTACCTCATCCACGTATTCCCCTACCGCGTGAGCTGTATGGTAAAGAACGTGCCAATTCCAGCGGGTTAGATTTGGCTAACGAGCACCGCCTAGCCTCACTCTCCAGTGCGTTGTTGACCAGCGCGAGCCAAGTGTGGCGAGCAGAACCCATCATTGATGCTGAGCTTGAGGGCGATTCTGAACTTGAAAACTCACCGGAACAACCGGTCACCAATCCAGCAGAACCGAAGGATATTGTCGGTTATGTTCGCGAAGCAACGGAAGCTGAGGCTAGCCGCGCCTTAGATGCTGCCGCCAGTGCCGGTGCGATTTGGTTTGCAACTCCACCGGCTGAGCGTGCCGCCATTTTGGTCCGTGCCGCTGAGTTGATGGAAGCACAGATGCAAACCTTGATGGGGATATTGGTGCGCGAAGCAGGCAAAACCTTCAGTAATGCTATTGCCGAAGTCCGCGAGGCAGTTGATTTCCTTCATTACTATGCTGGGTTAGTGCGCGACAATTTCGCTAACGATAGTCACCGCCCACTTGGCCCTGTGGTTTGTATCAGCCCATGGAACTTCCCGCTGGCTATCTTTACCGGTCAAATCGCCGCCGCACTGGCTGCCGGTAATAGTGTGCTAGCAAAACCGGCAGAACAGACACCACTGATAGCGGCTCAGGCTGTCCGCATCTTGCTGGAAGCCGGTATTCCGCAAGGTGTCTTGCAACTGTTACCAGGCCGAGGTGATAGCGTCGGGGCAACGCTAGTCAATGATAACCGTGTGCGTGGTGTGATGTTCACGGGCTCAACTGAAGTCGCAGCTATTTTGCAGCGTAGTATCGCAGGGAGGCTCGATCCACAAGGCCGACCGACGCCACTCATTGCGGAAACCGGTGGCCTGAATGCCATGATAGTCGACTCGTCAGCACTGACCGAACAAGTGGTAACCGATGTTGTTGCATCGGCCTTTGACAGCGCGGGCCAACGTTGCTCTGCTCTGCGCATTCTCTGTCTACAGGATGATATCGCCGATCACACCTTACAGATGTTACGCGGCGCGATGGCGGAATGCCGCATGGGTAATCCAGAGCGTCTGTCGACCGATATCGGGCCTGTGATAGATGCCGAAGCGAAAACAGGCATTGAGCGTCATATTCAAGCGATGCGCGCTAAAGGACGCACAGTTTATCAGGCCACCCGACCTGATACGCAAGATGAGCAAGAATGGCAACGTGGGACCTTCATCAAGCCGACATTGATTGAATTGGACAGCTTTGATGAGCTGCAAAAAGAGATCTTCGGGCCGGTGCTGCATGTCGTGCGTTTCCAACGCCAGAATCTTGGCGCGTTGGTCGATCAAATCAATGCATCAGGTTATGGTTTGACCTTAGGCATTCACACCCGTATTGATGAAACCATTGCCCATGTGACTGAAAAAGCCAAGGTGGGTAACCTCTACGTTAACCGAAATATGGTTGGGGCGGTGGTTGGCGTACAACCTTTTGGTGGCGAAGGCTTATCAGGGACAGGACCGAAAGCCGGTGGCCCACTCTATCTGTATCGCTTACTGTCTCATCGCCCAGACGATGCTGTGACGAATACATTGGCACGTCAGGATATTGAACAGACGGCGAATGTCACCGGTCGCGAGACACTGCAAACCGCCCATCATGCACTGCAACAGTGGATGAGTGAGCAGAAGCATGAGTCAGCACTGTTGATACAGCGATTTGGCGAATTGGCACAAGGGGGCACCGTTAGGCTGCTACCGGGACCAACCGGTGAACGCAACACCTATGCACTGCAACCCCGTGAGCGTGTTTTGTGTCTGGCGGATAACGAAGCGGATGCCTTGGTACAATTGGCTGCCGTATTAGCTGTCGGGAGCGAGGTTTTGTGGTCAGGGGATGGTGCACAAAAAGATCTGTTACGCCAATTACCCGCGGTGGTGCAATCACGTATTACGCTCACCCAAAACTGGCAAACCGCGAATGTCGTCTTCGACGCTGTTATTTATCATGGGGATGCTGATCAGTTACGCATTCTGTGCGAGCAGATAGCTCAAATCGATGGGCCGATTGTCTCGGTACAAGGTTTTGCTCGTGGCGAAACAAATATCCTGCTGGAACGCCTGCTCATCGAGCATTCATTGAGCGTGAATACCGCCGCGGCTGGGGGGAATGCCAGTCTGATGACTATTGGCTAACTAATCACTGTCGGTTAACTAATCACTATCGGTTAACGTTTCTCTCTGCCCCCATTGATAAACAAAAGGCCCGTTAGGGCCTTGAGATAGCTAACAAAGTGGCTATTGCGGAGAGGACAAGCAGATCGTAAAGACGCCGTAAAATCATCCCTGATGGCTCGAGCCACGCCATCCTTGGCGTGGACGCTTTACTCTTCTACCTGTCCTCACCGTTCCAGATCGAGTCATCAGTGCTTGTCAGCAATGCCCCCTCTTTGCATTTTATTCCCCGAGATAGATCGCACGACGCCCTTGTAACAACGCAACGCAGTCTCTTTCTTTTGGAAACGCTGCGCATCGTTCATCAGGTACTCTTGCGCATGCTGATGCAATTAACCCATTATTAATTCAAGAAAAATTCTGAGATGTTAACGACCCTAGCTTTCTTCTGAGTGAAGATATTGTGTACAACAACCACAGAGGTGATTATTATACTCATGGCTGATAAGAAAATTATCGATGAAATCCATAAAATTGCGAATCGACGTGGTAACGGTCAATTACGTCGTGAGATATGGGTTGATCAGTACGGTAAGATCACGCGTTATAATTTAGCGTATATCAATCATCGTTTATCACAGGGTGATAATGGCCGTGTCATCGGCTATGACAATGCTCATGGTTTTCATCACCGCCACTACTTGGGTGGCATTGAACCAGTTGATTTTATCAGCTTTGACCAGATAGAGGATTGCTTTCAAAAGGATTGGACTTCATTAAGGAGAAGTTAATGGACAAGCTCGTCATCAAAACGGCAACGGAAGCTGATTTTTTCACGCGAGGTAAACAACTCGCCGCCTTGGCAGATGCAGGAAAAGTACTACCGGCAGAACACACGATTACCTTCGAAGATCCCTTAGAGATGGTACGAGTGTTAAGTGCCGCACGTATCGTCTTGCTCCGGATGGTAAAAATGCACCCAGGCTCTATTACCTCCCTCTCAACACGCTTAAAGAGAGATCGCAGTGCCGTCACGCGGGATGTGGCTGTATTAAAAAAAGCCGGATTAGTGACTGTTGAACAAAAAGTTTTACCCGGTCATGGGCGCATGAAAGAAGTTAAAACGACAGCTCATCGCCTGAAACTTGAAGCCTTCATATAAGCGCTAACGGGCATCGTTAATCGGGTAAAAAGGGGGCAAAAAAACGCCCCCTTTTATCACCAAGATTCATTCAATGAAAACAGGTTTCACTAGTGATTATTCAAGAATTTATCAAGGAATTGACGAGTTCGTTCGTGTTGCGGATGGGCAAACAACGTTTTCGCCGGGCCTTGTTCAACGATACGCCCATGATCCATAAAAATAGCCCTATCAGCCACATCGCGGGCAAAACTCATTTCATGGGTCACGATAACCATGGTGCGTTTTTCCTCTGCCAGTGCGCGGATCGTATTTAAGACCTCCCCCACTAGCTCAGGGTCTAACGCAGAGGTTGGCTCATCAAACAAGATTACCTGAGGCTGCATTGCCAACGCTCGCGCTATCGCGACTCGTTGCTGCTGCCCACCGGATAAACGGCGCGGATAAGCATCTTCCTTACCACTTAATCCCACCTTGGCCAGTAACTCACGAGCGCGCTTTTCAGCAGATTCTCGTTTTTCGCCTTTCACAATGACCGGCCCTTCAATAATGTTCTCCAGCACCGAACGATGTGGAAACAAGTTGAAGCTCTGGAATACAAACCCAACCTGCTGACGCAGCGCACGCACTTGCCGTTGCTGTTTGCTGATAGGAATGCTGCCATCAATCTCAATATCACCGACACGAATAATCCCTGAGTCAGGGACCTCCAGCAGATTAATACTGCGCAATAAGGTGGTTTTGCCCGAACCACTTGGCCCGATGATGGCAACCACTTCACCGCTATTCACTTCAAGATCGATACCGTGCAGCACCTGTTGACCTTTAAACTGTTTGGTCAGTTTTTTAACGTCGATGGTACTCATGGCTACTCCTGATCCTGACGATTAACATGGGCTTCCAGCCGGTTTTGTAATGCTGACAGCAACGTCGCCATAATCCAGTAAATCAATGACGCTGCCAGATACATGGTGAAAACTTCCAGTGTGCGTGAAGTGACTAACTGCGCCTGGCGGAAAAGCTCGGGAACTTGAATGGTGGCCGCCAAAGACGTGTCTTTGACTAAGCCAATAAAACTGTTTCCCAGTGGCGGTAACGCGGTGCGCCCTGCTTGCGGCAATATCACACGATAAAGTGTTTGCCAGCGTGTCATCCCGATACTTGCAGCCGCTTCCCATTGTCCTTTTTCAATTGATGAAATCGCTGCCCTTAATGTTTCTGACGTATAGGCTGCGGTATTCAGTGAAAGACCGATCAAGGCCGCCGGCATGGGGTCTAGCTCAATACCAAACTGTGGCAACCCATAATAAATCATGAACAGCTGAGCAATTAAGGGAGTGCCACGAAAGATTGAAACATAAAAGCGGGATAACAGTGAGAATGGCAAGAAACTCGACAACCGCATCATTGCCAACATAAAACCTAGTGCTAGGCCAAAAAACATGCCCCCCAGACTAAGCTGGAGGGTGAACCACGCACCTTTCAATAAAAATGGTGCTGAATCCAGCACCAATTGAATACTTTCAGACATTATTTAGTTACATCCGCACCAAAATACTTCTCAGAAATCTTGGCCAATGTCCCGTCTTCTTGCATCTCTGCGATGGCCTTGTTGATTGCCGCTAACAATTCCGGGTTATCTTTACGCAAAGCAACCCCTGATTCCTGACGAGCAAATGCTGGGCCAGCAACGGCCAATGTATCGTTGGTTTTCTTCACCAAATCCAATGCTGCCAAACGGTCAACCAAAATTGCATCCGTACGGCCTACACGCAGATCTTGATACTTCGTTGGGTCATCATCATAAGTGCGAATATCAACGCCTTTCAGGTTGTCGCGTAACCACTGCTCGTAGTTACTACCCAAACCGACACCAACTTTTTTACCTTCCAGATCTTCAGGCTTGTTGAAATGACCTTCGTTCCCTTTTTTGGTCAACACCTGAATACCCGAAATGGTATAAGGGGTTGAGAAATCGTATTTTTTCTTACGCTCGTCAGAGATAGTGACCTGGTTGATAGCCACATCGATGCGTTTTGATTCCAGTGACGCTAACATTCCATCCCATTTTGTTGGGGTGATCTTGGCTTTAACACCCATGTGTTCTGCCAATGCATTAGCAAAATCCACTTCAAAACCTGTAAGTTTGCCATCTTCCCCTTGGAAGCTGAATGGCGGGTAAGTCCCCTCGAGCCCAACCACCAACGTGCCTCGTTCTTTAACCTGATTCAATAAATCAGCTGCTGCATAAGACTTCACGTTCAGGCCGGTTGCGAGTGCAACCGCCACCATCCCCAGAACTACTCGACGACGTAGAATTGAAAAACCCATAAATACCCCGACTGTCATGTTTATTTTTGATAATCAGCACTTTAACAGTGCTATTAATGAAATAAAGAAATATAAACTAATATGCATAGCCACAAATGGAATAAGCAATAACGAATGGCTACACTTGTGGGTGATAAGCAAAGAGTGCTGGCGCCCCACCTGTGTGAATAAACAGAATCGGGCCATTACCGCGAAACTTATTCAGTGTCAGGCCATCCAGTAACCCCGCCATCGCTTTACCGGTATAGACCGGGTCCAACAATATTCCTTCTAAGCGGGCTAATAGTGCAATCGCTGCCAATCCTTCTTCGTTTGGCATGCCATATTTCGGGCCAAAATAATCATCCCACAAAGTAATCTCTGCCTGCGGGCCTGTTAATCCCAAAGAAATCGCCAATTCTTGCTGGATTTGCGTCACCTTCGGTCGTTGTTCATCAGCTTTGCGCGAAACCGTGACACCAATTAATTCAGCATCCGGTAACAGTTGTTGTAAACCGACCGCTAGTCCAGCATGGGTACCTGCACTACCAGAGGCCACAACAACGGTACTAAAAGCAACATTTCCGGCAGATTGGTCGGCTATCTCGAGCGCACACTGCACATAGCCCAATGCACCTAAGGCATTAGAACCACCAACCGGCACCACGTAAGGACAAAAACCCTGAGCTTCAAGCCGTGTTGCCACTTCGGCTAATTGTTGGTTGGGTGAATGCAATGCATCACACATCACCACCTCAACATTGAACAAGTCCAACAGCAATCGATTGCCATTGGTGAGATAATTTTCTGCTGATGTGCCAATCGGATTCTCGAGTAATGCGACACAATGTAGCCCGAGTTTAGCCGCCACTGCTGCTGTTTGCCGCACATGATTAGACTGAATCGCCCCCGCCGTCACCAGTGTATCTGCGCCCTGACTCAATGCATCCGCGGCCAGAAACTCCAATTTCCGCAGTTTGTTACCGCCTAAAGCAAGCGGCGTCACATCATCACGCTTGATATAAATCTCACGACCAAGGTAATCGGACAGACGGGAGAGTTTTTCTAATGGAGTAACATTGCCGACCAGCTCCAGTCGCGGAAATTGCGCCAGTTTATGTTGAAGCGTCACGTGCCCCCCTGAGAATTAATGAACAATTGTAATCACATAGATTTATCAGATGTCACTCCAATAATCACTGATTTTATTATAGATGTTAGTCGCAATTAACGCAGGAAGATAAGACAATTCGTAGGATAAATAACCGATACTCAATAAAATTCAAAGTGTCATAAAGCAACAAGACATCATTTCCAACAAACGAACACAGATGGCACAAGCGAGGGAATAACCATTATCACCGTGCTTGCAGTTTGGAGGGTAACAAAAATTAGGCATTAAAATGCCCAGTAAAGATGGACTTTGCTGGGCGTCGTATCATTAAAATCAATAAATCAACAATGACTTTTTATATCATGAGCTTCACTCGCTAAAATACAGAGTTTTCTTAACTCACAATGTACTGTTATGTCAGAAATTAGTAATTTTTTTGCCATGCTAAATACTGATCATATTTACGTAAAGCAATACGATAATTATTATGTGCGGCATTCGGCAACTCATCAATAATACGCTGGTGCATGGTTTCTGCAGCAAATTTTTCTGCCGGATAGTTAGTTGCAACCAACATTTCATCTAATCGCCGTAAACGCACAACATATTCGCGAACAGTGCTATGACTCATCTCTGTTTGCTCAAATAAGTACTGTTTGAACGCCATAATATCAAAATAGCCAGGTGTACTATTGCAATATATCTCACTGCAAAAACGGCACAATGCAGTTAATTCATGCTGAAGCTTTGACCACACTTGATCATCGATCGGTTGGTCCATACCGGCAATCGCTTCTTTATTAATAATTTGTCCGCGAAAAACCAGTGCCATACGGTCTAGTTGTTTATGGCAATGTGAGCAATGAGTTTGGCCGTGCTTATAATCTTTTAAATAACGGCTCAGTGGCCGCTTTTTAAGCTGAAGTCCTGGCATGAGAAGACCTGCATTAATAAAGTTAATCACTGTGATATTGCTGAACCAGAGTGAATTAAGAGTCATTACTCAGCCGGGCGCGTAAGCGTTTTATCGCCTGACTATGCAGTTGGCTAACACGGGATTCCCCGACTTCAAGCACTGCTCCTATTTCTTTCAGGTTCAACTCTTCTTGGTAATACAGCGTCAACACCATTTTTTCACGTTCTGGCAAAGCCTCGATCGCTTCAATAACGCGCTGGCGCAGATTTCCTTCCAACAAATGTTGTAACGGATTGGCATCTTCATGCCCTTCCAACATCGGTTCGACACTTTCACCATGCTCTTCCCGCCATTCGTCGTAGGAAAAAAGCTGGCTATTATTGGTGTCCAACAAGATCTGACGATACTCCGCCAAATCAATATCAAGCGTTTTTGCCACTTCTTGCTCTGTGGCTGGGCGCCCAACACGCTGTTCAACTTGTTGCATCGCGCTGGCAACTTCGCGGGCATTACGTCGTACACTGCGCGGTGCCCAATCTCGGCTACGCAATTCATCCAACATCGCGCCACGGATACGCTGCACCGCATATGTGGTAAACGCAGTTCCTTGCAAAGCGTCATAACGCTCGACAGCATTTAGCAGACCAATACCCCCAGCCTGCAACAAGTCATCCAATTCCACACTGGCTGGCAGGCGTACCTGCAAACGCAATGCTTCATGGCGAACCAGCGGAACATAGCGTTGCCAGAGGGAATTTTTGTCGATCACGCCTTCGGCGGTATACAAATCGCTCACTAGACAGGCACCTAAGGGTAAGAGAGTCGTACCATTATCCTGTCAGGTCTGTCAGGCAATCGGCTGAATAGACCTATAAAAAGGCGGCTATTTGGCTTATGCCCCGCGTAATCGGCTTTGAAGCCTCTTTTTTATCGACTTAATTCTGTCTGTATTCGTATAAATTTTGTTTTTTTTGCTTTACGCGCTATATCAATAATTGCAACGAAGAAAGGTCATCATTCACTTTCACTTTATCAATTTCTTCAATTAATTGATTCTTAACACCGGTACTATGCTGGCTAAATGCATGGTAAGAATAGAAGATATCCACAACGACATCTTCGGTTAATGTTTTATTATCTTTCATATAGATACTGATCAATGAACGGATAAAGAAGAAATCAACCATAATTAAATAAAAATGCTTCAATAAAGGAATGTTATCATTTATTGCAAATTGGTCATGATGTAATACATAAAGAAAGTAGTTACGAAGAATATGCGGATGTTTAGCAAAAAACAGGCTCACATCATCTTGCCAAATACGACTTAACTCTTTCATTTTTTCGCTAACCACCTCAGCGTTGAAATCAACGACAAGATAGGCAATAAGATTATTTAAATACCCTAATATCGTCTCTCGACCGCGATAACCCGGCGTTTTGGTTATGAAATTTTGTAACCTGATTAAAAGCTGCCACTGCAACTCCCCATTAAAAGGCAGATGTTCTAAACACCCGTTAATCTCACCGGATTCAAGTTTTTGCAGTAGCCCTTCATAGCCTGATTCCATATAAGGCAGCTTATGATTGATATCGCCTTCTAACTTTTGATAAAAAAGTAGAAAAGAGGCCATACTGTATAGGCTTTCTTCTATACGAACCTGATCTTGCATGAATAAATTAGCGCAGAAAAGGTTAATCAAATTCCCTTCTGCACTCAGTTCCGAAGCTTGAAAGAACGTTTTATGTTCCTCAATCAGAACATCCATTTTTAAGCTATTCGGATTCAGTAACACCTGAGATGCTGCTTCTGGGCAAGAGATGTTCAAACTTTGCCGTTTTTCCTGCTTATAAATATGTTCCGTTCTAGGATATACAGTACAAGTATCACTGAGTGCATCTTTACCTAAGCGTTTATAAATACCGCAGAGCTGGTCTACATCCAAATAAGGACAGTTATCTTGATCATTGAGTTTTATTGCGGCCCAATTAACCTCACTCGTTCTACTGACCGCTATATTAGTAACGGCAATTCTTTTAATATCCGGATTTTGGCTTTTAGCGTACTTACGGTACGTATTTTTATCCAGCGTGATTATCCAGCGTTTACAGCAGTGATCACGACAAGATGCACCTATACAGCTGAAGTTTTCGACATAGACAGGTCGTACTACGCTAAGTTCTTTCACCAGCAAGCCTCAGTATTAACCCTAGATCGAATGCTTTTATTCTAAATAAATTAATCTGTCACAATAATTTATTTAGAATAATAAGGCGACACTCATGCCGCCTTATTGATATAGCGCGATAAATTAATTAACGCAGCAGAGACAGTACAGTCTGTGGAACCTGATTAGCCTGTGCCAATACAGAAGTACCTGCTTGTTGCAGAATCTGTGCACGGCTCATGTTAGATACTTCAGTTGAGTAATCAGCATCTTGGATGCGGCTACGTGCTGAAGTCAGGTTGTTGATGGTATTACCCAGGTTGGTAATCGCTGAGTCAAAGCGGTTTTGTACCGCACCCAGGCCACTACGCAGAGCATCAACTTGTGCCAGCGCTTTATCAACGGTAGCCAGTTGGTTTTCAGTTGATTTCTGAGATGCAGCAGCATCTTCGTTGATCAGCGTTGTGTTGCCATTAGCAGTACGAGACATGTACATTACTTTGCCAGCAGCATTGGTGATTTCATCACCTTTAGCGTTAGCGGTATACACGGTACCGTTAACAGTCAAAGTACTGCCTGTTTTGGTCGCGCCTTGTAAATCCAAGTCCGCTAAGGTTGCAGCACGGTTGCTTTCAGCTGCTTTAGTGGTTAAACCGCCACCAACAACTGAAGTGAACAATGCACTTGAAGTTTTCACTTCGGCAGCAGTACCGCCAGGTGCAGTACTTGCAGTCGTTGTGAAGTCAACGCTTTTACCATCGACAGTCGCACTGAAAACACCGTTACCATTGGCATCAGCAGCAGTTTTAACAGTAAATTCCATGCCTTGTGCAGTGAATTTATCACCAACAGCTTTACCGACAGAAGCGGCAGCAATAGAAGTTGCTTCAGCACCCGCAGTGGCGGTAGTGGTGTAGACTGTTGAAGCTGTGTTAGCTGCAGTCGCTGTGCCAGAGAATGCACCGGTACCTGCATCAATATATTGTGCTGCACCCGCTTTAGTTACTGCGCCGCTGTTGATATCGGTAGCATAAGCTACACCGCCAACATCAAAGTTGTTAGTACCGGTCGCTTTAAACTGAGAAGTCAGATCATCAACAGAGGCTTGTTTAGCGCCATCAACGTTGAAGCCTTGCATGCCCAAGCTTTTTGAGTCAATTTTTTCCAGATTGATGCTGATAGTTTCGCCATCGTTAGCACCAACTTGAACTTTCATGCTGCTGTTGCCAGCCAGAACTTTCACGCCGTTGAACTGAGTTTGGTCAGATACACGGTCGATTTCGTCCAGACGTTGTTGGATTTCGTCTTGGATTGATTTCAGGTCAGAAGATGAGTTAGAACCAGTTGCAGCCTGAACGCTCAGTTCACGTACACGTTGCAAGTTGTTGTTGATTTCACCCAACGCGCCTTCAGTGGTTTGTGCCAGTGAGATACCGTCGTTAGCGTTACGAGAAGCCTGAGTCAGGCCCTTGATATTAGATGTGAAACGGTTAGCAATGGCTTGACCCGCTGCATCATCTTTCGCACTGTTAATACGCTGACCTGAAGACAAACGCTCAATGGCGGAGCCTAAGGCAGACTGAGATTTGTTCATGTTGTTCTGAGTCGTCAGAGACAGAATATTAGTGTTAATTACCGCCATAATATTATTCCTTAAATGCTGTTGGGTTATGGTTTGGGCTTACTGCCCACGGCTTCATCACCGTCACAACTTGTATCGGCGCTCTTTAAGGAACCTTTAGCCATTCTTTGAAATAATTTTAAATTTCGCTCAAATTATTCTTTATCTCTTCTTTAATTATTGCTCTATTCAATAGCCTAAATAGCCCCCTGTTATCCCCCGTTATTCCAGCCATCATAAATTCTATTTTATGTGTAAACTTTTCCACTTCTTGGCCGATAACCCCTGTAACGACACTTGAATATTAAGGATTAGACATGGCAAGTATTAGTTCGGTGGGTATCGGTTCAAACATGAACTTGGGCACGTTACTCGATCAATTAAGTGCCTCAGAGCAGACTCGTTTGACACCATTAACTAACCAGCAGACCAGTTACAAAGGTAAGCTCACAGCCTATGGTGTGTTACAAAGCGCGTTAGCTAAAGTCGAAACTGCCTCTGCAGCACTAAGAAAAGCCGATACTCTGGCCACGACCTCGATCAGCAGCACGAATACTGCTTTTGCTGCAACCACCACCAGTGGCGCAACAGCAGGCAATTACACGATTGAAGTGACCAATCTGGCTAAAGCACAATCCTTACTCTCTTCTGATGTGCCAAACACAACAGATAAGTTGGGTAATAGTAATGACAACCGGACGATCACTATTACTCAACCGGGTCAGAAAGAACCGCTGGAAGTTAAATTGACCAGCGAACAGACCTCATTGACCGGTATTCGCGATGCGATCAATAAACAAGAAGGTAGCGTCACTGCCAGTATCATGAAAGCAGATGATAATACCTATTATCTGGCGTTGACATCTAAGGAGACAGGGACGAAATCTGAAATGACCGTCAGTGTTTCGGGTGACGATACCTTAAATAATTTCCTAAATTACACGCCAAGTGCCACCGGCGGCAGCGGCGCGTTAACCCAAAAAGTCAAAGCGGAAGATGCAACACTGACCGTTAACGGGGTCGCCATCACTCGCCAAAGCAATACGATTACCGATGCGCCACAAGGTGTGACCCTGACACTCAAAGCGCTCACTAAAAAAGATGAACCAGAACAGCTGACAGTAACGCGTGACTCCACCGCAACCAAAGCAGCCATTCAAACATTTGTCGATGCTTATAACTCATTGCAGACAACATTTGCCTCTTTGACTAAATATACGGCTGTTGAAGCGGGCAAAGATCAATCCACCAGCAATGGTGCATTGGTGGGTGATGGCACATTGCGTAACATTCAAACGCAATTAAAAAGTCAATTAGCCTCAGCCCAATCGGGTGATGTGAAAACTTTAGCAGCGATGGGTATTACTCAAGATCTTGATGGCAAATTAGTTATCGACGCGAAAAAACTGGATAAAGCGTTAACTGACCAGCCTAACAACGTGACAGCCTTTTTTGTCGGTGACGGTAAAACCACGGGTTTTGCCACTCAGATGGATAACCTGCTAAATACGGCGTTAGATAGCACCAAAGGCACATTGAAAACAGCCACAGATGGTATTAATAAGTCATTAAAATCATTAGAAAAACAGGTTGAATCAACCACTGACAGCATTAATGCCACGATTGAACGCTATAAAGCGCAATTTACCCAATTAGATAAATTGGTCAGTTCATTAACCAATACCGGCAATTTCTTAACGCAGCAATTTTCTTCATAAAGGATAGAGCATGTACAGTCGCTCAGGGGTTCAAGCTTATGCCCAAGTAGGAATGGAAAGTGGTGTCATGAGCGCCAGTCCTCATCAACTGATCGTGATGCTCTTCGACGGGGCGCAAAGCGCCCTGGTTCGAGCGCGTATCTTGATGAATCAAGGCGATATTCCGGCCAAAGGTGCTGCCCTTTCTAAAGCAATTAACATCATTGATAATGGACTAAGTGCAGGGCTAGATATGGAGAAAGGGGGTGAACTAGCGCAGAATTTATCAGCCCTATACGACTATATGTCACGCCGTTTACTGTACGCTAATTTGCATAATGACGAACAGGCAATTAATGAAGTCGCTGCCTTACTCGAGAATATTGCGGATGCTTGGCGGCAGATTGGCCCCAATTATCAACCCAACTAGGACCCCATTGAATGGAACGTCACCAGCATCTTTTGTCCGAATATCAACAAATCCTGGCCCTTAGTGAGCAAATGTTAATGCTGGCGACTGAGGGTAACTGGGATGCGCTGGTTGATCTGGAAATGACTTATCTTAAAGCGGTTGAAAGTACCGCTAATATCACCATATCCTCATGCACATCTCAGGTATTACAAGATTTATTGCGAGATAAGTTAAAGGCTATTTTAGATAATGAAGTCGAGATTAAGCGTTTATTACAACAACGGCTTGATGCGTTGAGTGAATTAGTGGGGCAATCAACCCGACAACAAGTGGTTAATAATACTTATGGCCAGTTCCCTGACCATGCTTTGCTATTGGGTGAAACACAGTAATCGGTGGGTCACTGAATCTTAAATATTGATTCTTTGCTTAACACCATATGCAATTGCAATTATTAACATGGCAATTAATTTTTATTGTCATTCTATTAACATGTGCTGATTTGAGCAAAATACTGTTTTTAGTATAGGATTAATTTAGCATGATAGCGTATTGATAATCGTACTCATCATGTCGAACTGGCTATTATCATTATCCTTAAATCTTTTCGCTAAGTAGTCAGTTACTATAAATTTTCTATTAAAATGAGTTGCCAGTCTGCCATTCAAAGCGTAAAGATATTCTCAGGACAATATTGTGAAATGAATATCGATGGAACGTACGATTAATTTTTGTCCGGGTGTGGGTAGCTCAGCACATGTTATTCAACACACGGAACTACTACTTACTTCAGTCTATATTGAGATGCCACTTCTCATTATGGTTAACCGTGGGCATAAGATAATCCGCTGGGATAATCAGGAGTGTATTGTCCAAGCGGGTGAAGTTGTCGCAGTCAGTAGCGGACAAACGATTGATGTGATTAATGGTTTATCTGATGACGGTTTATTTTTTAGTCACCAACTTCGTTGTGACCCACGTTTGATAGCTACCTTTGCTAGTCACCCCCTTTCTGCTGGGCTTAAGCGTGTTCCAGGAGTGCTCGCTATACGAAATTTAGCTCCCGAATTTGTCAATACTTTCAGTAACACCTTTAAGGCTATCTCAGATATTGGGGATATCCCCCCCACAATTGTCAGGCACCGAATGCTTGAATTACTGTTGTGGTTAGCTGATCGTGGCGTGAAATTTAAGCTGAATGATGGCAATACACTCGGTGAGAAGGTACGCCGTTGTTTGGCGATTGATCCGCACAAAATATGGTCTGCATCTGAAGTAGCCAGTCATATGGCGATGAGTGAGGTTGTGTTACGGCGAAAACTCGCGGCAGAAAATATACTTTTGCGTGATTTAATGATTGATGTCCGTATGACTAGCGCTCTACGTTTGTTACAAGGTACAGATTGGCCAATCTCTTTAATTGCCAGCCAAGTGGGATATGAAAGTGCATCACGCTTTGCCGAGCGTTTTCGCAAACGTTTTGGTTTTGCACCAACAGCAATTCGCGGGCATCACCGTATACTGGCGGCAGATAACGATTCTCCCTCAGATGATTATCATGAATATCTAAATTTACACGCCCCTAACGTAGGGTCGGCATGAGTCACGGCCCTCAGGCATTTAACACCTTATAAAAATATTTAACCCACTCAATAATATCGCTATATCCCCTTAACTGAGCTGTTTAGAATCCCTTTCACCTTCCTATCTGTACTGCTAAATACTGCTTTTAGATATTCCGCACGTTAAATCATTCTTTTTTCAGAGTATGGTTAGTATTTTCATCCAAAAATTTAGTCTTAACTCTTAATAAAGACTTTTAAATCATGCGATTAGATTAACTAGACTGAATATCTCAACAAAATGTTGATTATGTCTGCTCATCCTATGATTACAGTTGATGAAATAATAAACTTCGGGATGGCTATGATGCTAACCAAACTGTCGGGATTAAAGAATCGCTATCCTTTGCACATCCAAATTGCTGCGCTATTCACACTATTGATTGTTTCAATTGGTACTGTGATTATTGCCTTTAACCATAGTCAGTTGACGAAGTTAACTGAGATCAGCACCAACCGTCAGTATCAAAAAACGGGAACGGCCATTGCAGCTGAATTAGATGCGGTTACTCGTCCCATGATGATGTCAGTTAACCTTCTCGCCAGTATGCAGATTACAGAATTATCCACACTGGAACAGAGAATGGCTTTTGTCAGTAAGTTTATTGAAGTTCTGCAACAGAATGATTATGCCAGCGCCGTCTACAGTGCTTATCCCAATGGCGATCTCTTTATGCTTAGGCGTTTAACAGAAGCCAACCGCTTATTATTTCACGCACCTGAAGAAGCCGAATGGATGATTCAAAGTAATCGTTTTTTGGATAGCATGCCGGAAAAACGATTTATTTATCTAAATAAGCAACAGCAAGTTATTGCCGTTATGCCAAGAGATAATGATAACTATGACCCGCGGCGGCGTGATTGGTTTATTATGGCCTCCGAAAGTCCCACGCTCATCACCTCCCCTATTTATATTTTCAAAGGTACAGGTGAGGTTGGTTTTACCTATAGTCGCCAAGCTGAAAATAAACAATCGATTATTGGATTAGACGTTTCTCTCGCGTCATTGTCTCAGTTTTTAGTCAAACAAAACCTGCCACCGAGTAGCCAAGCAATTATTATTAACTCCCGCGGCGAAGTCATTGCTAGCTTGCCAAAACCCAAGGGGAATCCCGCTGAAACGTCCCATGCGGATAATCAACCCCCTGTATTACAAGTGTTGCTAGACACACAATCAGGCACGAATGCGCAAAAGAATAGCAATACCGGCAGTATTATGTTTGAAGCGAAAAATCAGCAATGGTTTGGTTCTATTGTCGACATTAATAACAATGGCAACGCTTATCAGTTAGTGATTGCCACCCCCGCTAGCTATTTGACGGCCGATGCAAATTCAATTCGTAACCATGCCACTTTTATCGCTTTTATTCTATTACTGCTCAGTTTGCCGATCGTTTGGTATTTCTCAAGGAAAATATCCAAACCCCTTATTCGGTTGCGTCAAGATGCGGATGCCATCAGTAACTTATATTTCGAAGAGCATGAACGTGAGCAATCGGCCATTGAAGAAGTCGACGAATTGCACAAATCCATGTCAAAAATGAAGTCGACCCTGAAGCAGTTTATTTCTATGGGCAACATGCTGACATCAGAAAGCAATTTCTATCGCCAAATGCAGGGATTATTAAGTGAAACAACCGAAATCGCCGGTATGACTGGCGGGATTATTTTCCTCGCGGATAAAAAAGCCGATACCTTTACACCGACAGCATTTCGTTGGAATGGTGATAATATTCCGGTTGCTGAAATGTCTTCATTACAAGTCGAAAAAGATAACTTCGCCGCGTTCAAGCCAGTATTGGATGGAAAGACCATCACTGGCACCCTCAACAAAGATAATATTTTTAACCAGCTACAAGATTTCCTACAACCCTATTTACCGTTACGCTTTGTCGCTGTGCCGATGAAAACGCATGATGACCAACTATTGGGCTTCTTACTGTTATTTAATCCTTATGTCTTAAATGCGGAACGTGAGCGCTCAAAAATCCAATTAGTTAATGCACTCGTCGGTAGTTTGTCGGTATCAGTAGAAACTCAGCGCCTGTTGCAAGAACAGAAAAACTTGCTTAACGCGTTCATTGAGCTAATTGCCGGTGCGATAGACGCCAAGAGTGCTTATACCGGCGGGCATTGTCAGCGCGTACCTGAAATCACCAAAATGCTGGCTCGCGCCGCAATTAATATCAAAGAAGGGCCATTCGCCCAATTTAATCTCTCAGAAGATGAGTGGGAAGAACTGCATACCGCCTGCTGGTTACATGATTGCGGTAAGATAACGACACCTGAATTTGTGGTCGATAAATCCACAAAACTGGAGTTAATTTATGATCGTATCCATGAGGTACGGATGCGCTTTGAAGTCTTAAAACGCGAGAAAGAAATCGCCTTCTTACGCAGCCATACCAACGTGGATGCCAATGAAACAGAGCAACAAAGGCTGGCTGACGAATTACGCCAGTTGGACGACGATTTTTACTTTATCGCCCATTGTAATATTGGCGGCGAATTTATGTCTGATGAGGCTATTGCGCGTATTCAGCATATTGCGAGCTACCATTGGACCCGCACATTAGATGATAACGCCGGTATCGCCCATGAAGAACGCGTTCGTAAAGCACGACAGCCCTCTTCTCCCTTACCGGTACAAGAACCAATGTTGGCCGATAAAGAAGAGCATATTATTTACCGCGACGATAAAAATAAGCGCCCAGAATATGATGACTTCAAGGTGAAGGAACCGACGTTCCTTTATAACCGAGGGGAGATTTATAACCTCAGTATTCGCCGTGGAACACTGACGGATGAAGATCGTTATAAAATTAACGAACACATCATGCAGACCATAGTAATGCTAAACAAATTACCGTTCCCGCGCACAATGTCCAATGTGCCCATTATTGCGGGTGGGCATCATGAACGTATGGATGGAAAAGGTTATCCTTACCAGCTCACTTATAAACAAATGAGTATTCCCGTTCGGATGATGGCCATTGCTGATGTATTTGAAGCACTCACGGCGGCCGATCGGCCTTATAAGCCAGGGAAGTTGCTCTCTGAAGCATTGAATATCATGGTTAACATGGTGAATGAAAATCATCTCGATCGTGAGCTGTTTATTTTGTTCCTGCAATCGGGGATTTGGTACGAATATGCGCTAGCCCATCTCCAAGCGGATAAAATAGATAATATTGATGTCTCAGTTTTACTGCAAAGAATAGGTCATCAGGATATCAAACTGGCCGCGACAGCCTAGAAAGCAAGAAACGGAGAGTCAGTGTGATAAAGTGGCGCTATATTTGATAGCGCCCTATTTATCTTTTGGATCGCATTGAGTTTTCCGCAGGCACTGACTGGAGTGAATACGTGTTCTACAGCTACGGTGAAACAGAAATTAATCATCTCAAGCGGCGCGATAAAAAGATGGCCGCCGCGATTGACCGTTTGGGTATGCTAGCCCGCCCGCTGTCCCCTGATTTATTTGCGGCATTGATCCGCAATATCGTTGACCAACAGATCTCGGTTAAAGCGGCGCTCACTGTCAATGCGCGTTTGGTGGCATTACTGGGAACCGTGACCCCGATGACAGTGGCAGCAGCATCCGCAGAAGCCATTCAAGGGTGTGGTATGACGATGAGGAAGGCCGGATACATTAAGGGCGCAGCGGAAGCGGCACTGAATGGGTCGCTGGATTTATCCGCCATTGCGCAGTTACCCGATAATGACGTGATTGCCCAGTTATCGAGCCTCAATGGCGTGGGTGTTTGGACCGCAGAAATGCTATTGATATCCTCGCTTTGCCGCCCAGACGTGCTCAGTTGGGGCGACCTAGCTATCCGCCGTGGCATGATGAACTTATATCGCCATAAAACGCTGCCACGGGAACGTTTCGAAAGATACCGCCGCCGCTATGCGCCCTATGGCACAACCGCATCGCTCTATTTATGGGCGTTATCAAACGAAACCGAATAATCTCAGGGAAAAGCGCCGTCTTACACGCCCATATTCATCATGTGAAGTGGTTAAATTTAAGTTCGAGTTAGTTCTCGGTATATCACGGAAGGCAGTACATTACCGCAAAGTGTCTTGACTATGGTTGGCATAGTTCGAGTTAGTTTGCGGTAATTTTTTGCCCCATTTTTGCCCCATTCCCCCCCCCCACCTAACAGGCATACCTGCCAACCATCACATGCAGAAACTAATCGTCAATTAAGCCCAGTTTTGTATTTTATAAGCCTGATAAACCTCAACGATCGTTTTAAACGATCAATCTTTCATTATTGATCTGTCGAACCAATTTGAAAGCCTCGAACGAATGCCATTATCCTTATTGCTCACATAAATCATGGTCATACCGTAAGGAAATTCGTTGTGATGGAATGGAAATTAATGACGGGAACTGAAAATGATTTTAGTCTCGCGCCTCAATGGGCCAAACGTTTAATCAATAGCGATGGAAGAATTTTGTGGTGGGACGGGATGAGAAAATTCAAACCTATCGATGGTAATGAATTCATACTCTCCGATAGATTTGAAGATAACTATCGGTTAATAGCAGAACGAAGGTTAGTGCCTAAAGTTTGATTTCCGGGCCAAATAAGCCCGGATTGTGCTTATTCCTCGTCCAGTGGTAACTCTGTTTCTTCCCTTTCTGGCATCTGAACACGCAGATCAACAAAACGCCCTAACGGGATATCAATTGGCTGTCCATCTTCATAACCATTGATATTGTTCTGTGCAAATACTGGGGAAGTTGGATGTGTGCGGTGATAGGTCCTAATGACTAAATCACCATCCTCTTCAAGTGAGTAATCAACCCAGATAAGCGGCTGCTTATTTTTGTCTGTCGGAATCTCAATCCCCCCATCGACCCCACCCCATGCATCATCTGAGTTAAATCCCAGCACTCCAGATATTTTATAGACCCCTTCGCTGATGCGTTCTGATGTTGCGCCCTCTGATTCTTCATTTGTTTCAGATCCGCCATCACCGTACAACTTCACCACCGGCGAGGCTTTTTTCAGGAAACCATTTGAGTCTACCGTTGTGTTGTTTGTGTGATAGAGCATAACCGCGGGGCTTAATGCGGTGTCATGGATTGTGCGGACATAGCACTGAGGAGCCCCAGACCCGACATTAAAACTTTGTATAGCGATTACAGCTTTTCTGGACCCGGCAGCAACTTGGCCCGATCCAACACCAAGGGAGATAATATTCCAATGCGCTGGCAAACTACCTGACACGTCTGTAGGAGTTGTTCCGCCCCAGTTAGTCATTGTCGTAAGGCTCATCATTCCCAGCGGGTTTAACCACGCATTATTCACTGATGTCATATTTACTGACGGGCCGCCGATGCCATTAGAACCCGTTGTCATAGCACGGCCTGCTGTCTGGTCTGCGCTATTTGCAACTACATCAGTTACCGCAGCAGAACCCAGCCCTAAGGCGGTTCGGGCCAACGGTGCAGTAATAGCTCCCGTCCCACCATCAGCTATTGAGACTGGTATTGCGGAATTTTGAACTCGGCGCACAGTAAATACTCGTGAACCTTTCGCTCCTACCGATATGACTTTATATATTTTATAATTTGATTGTGATGTTGTATCTGGAATAAGCGTTAATCCAATGCGAGTTGAATTACTGGAGATATAATCAACTGTGATACTGACCCCTGTACCTGCATTATAGATAATATCTGCTGGCGCATTGGTCCAAATATTATTTGAACCAATATAGTTAGCTCCCGTTAGGAAATCTTGCTGTTGCCAATCTAGAGCGGTTAAACCGACAAGCGTTGGCAATCCAACTCCAATGTTAGACAACTGCTGCTGACTAGCTTTACCATTTATATCTTCCGACATTTTAGTTAATGAGGGAATAACCACAGTTGAACCGTCTGGCGCAATAATAGTGACATCGCCAGTGCCTGTTGTTATTAATTGCCAGTCCTCAAGCAAACCTTGGTATAAAGCCAATTGAACAGCCGTACGACGCGCCAAATCAGACATAGAATTTGATACGGTTGTTACTATCGCATAATCTGAATTAGTAATGGATGAGGCTGAGTTACTTGATATTCTAATTTGAGTATCACTATCCACAGCAAGTATTTCATATATAACAACCTGCCCCGCACCGGGGACAAGAATCATCTGCCCCGGCGCGATACCAAATATTGGATTACTCCATAACGTGCCGGTGCCAGTAATAACATTTGTACCGACTACGGACGTGACTTTACCTGCCTTATACCAAGACATATGATTATTCCTAATTTGATTTAAAAGTAAGTGTCGGTATTTAGAACGGGTAAAGCCAACGGACTATTACCGTATCTATTGTCACTCATTGGGACGCTATTTAAATAAGCCCCCTGTCCTGCTGTTATGCTTGATCCTGACATTCTCATAGCGGTTAGATACCACCCTATAAAACCTCCGCTTTGCTCTAGTCCTGCTGGTAGCCCTCCAAGACTAGGAAGGGGGATCATAGGTCTTGTTATGCCAGTATTTACCCATGTATTAGGTGTGGAACTTAGTTGTGTCGTGTTTGCCAGAATTAGCGGCGCATAGCGGGATGAATATGTGCATTGTCCTGATGTATTAAAAATAGCTAACCCCGCAGTGCCGGCGCTGGGCGGTGCAGGGAAAAAACCCGTGGTGAAAACACACACGTTAGCAACCACTGAGCCGTTACTCGTCGAGCCTGTCGAGTTGATAGCAAAGCAATGAATATTTTTATTGGCACTATCGTATAGTAAAGACACATTAGGATCGTTCCAATTAGCAAACACGATAGCATTATTACGGTTTGGTATCCCTGCTGGTACTTGCCAATCTGACGATATAGTGACCTGCCCTCGCCATGTGCAAAAACCCAATGCCGTAGCATCGGTTATTGCCATGAAATTAGCCGAATTTTGCAGGAATAACCCGTATGTCCCGAACGCTGGGGATGTCGGAATTTCAAACGCTGAGAATGTCGCCCATCCGTAATTACTATCTGAAGTCGTAAAGGTTATACGGTTGCCCGACATTGAGTAACCCGTAACATACCACGCATATGCCGAGGCGGCACCTGCGGGGGTATTTACTCCCCCGAAAGATGTCGGGACTAAATATAACTGCCCTCCTGTATAACCATTCAGAACAACGGATGGCGGGTTGCCTGTTCCCAATGTGTCGTAGTTTCCTAGAAATCTAAGTAACCGTGTTCCAGATGTCATATAGACACCTTTCCCCCCATCACTGGGGGAGACATATAGAATCGGCTCTGCCATCAGAAATAACCCACTTGCACGGCAATTTGTCCATTAGCATGATATGTTTTTTGACCACGATAATCTATTATTGTACGAATACCATTTGTGGTTGTGTCCATTGTTAACTGCCCTCTTATATTTGCATTATTAAACCAAGCATCTCCATTTTTATTCACATGCCAACCTATAGTTGAGCCATTCCAATTACTAGACTGGATGTATTCGCCTATTTTTGCATTGGTTATAGAGCCATCTTGAATGAACGCAGCCCTCAGGAATGTTTGTGACCCTGTAGCGGCAAACGCTAACTCATAACCACCGTTATTGGTGTTATAAACTGCAAATGTATCTGCGCTAAAAAGAATATAACTTTTTGCCACTCCGCCTGACACTTCAGCAGCAATTGACATGCCAGCTGATACATCCTGCCCATTATAAGTAAAACCTGCATTGACACTATAAACAGCCGAACCCTGCCCAGTATGGTCAAACTTTGTTGTTGCCTTTGTTTGAATGGCTGCCTCTTGTTCATCAAATTGCGCGGTGACCAATTGTCGATACTCGGCAAATGATTCCTGGTCATTTGCAATAACTGTTCTAACTTCAAGTATCTCCGCTTTACCTCGCCCAGAATCAACCCTCCACCTCCTAATATCAGCATCGTTGGCTATTGCGTTTTCAATTATTGCATCACTGTTTGTATCTATTTTTGTGGTTATAGATTCAAATGCTTCTGATCCCCTGATTGCATCATCAATGTAATCAATCATGCCGGGAATATCGGAGGATGCGACACCGGATGCCTCAACAAACTCAGAAACACCAAACGCATTACGAGTCCTGACGTAAACATAATAAGTTGTATCGGCCTTGAGTCCGTTCAACGTCCATTGAGTTGATCGCCCTAAAAACTGAGCTTCATTCTCAATGTTTGCCAGGCTAGATGCTGGTATTTCTCCAGTCCACCAAAACTCAAAGGTAGTATCTGTTGTGGCTGTAATGTTCATTACTGGCACGACATCAGCAGAGAATATGCCTGGCGTCCATCGAACTGATGACGGCATTGGTGGGACACCAATGAGCAAACTAACCTGCGTTTCAGCCCCTTTCATGCCGTTATCATTACGCCCACGAACTCCAAGAGAATACATCCCTGCCGGAATGCCAAAGAAGTCATAGCGGAACTGATCTGTTTCGTACTGCGCGAAAACCTTTCCATCTAAGGTATAAACCAGCAACTCAAACACAAGTTTTCTGGTTGTAGTGGCTGTTTCCCACGAAGCGCTGACTTGAACAGTCTCACTGTTCGTGTTGATCACCCGAAGGTTCTCGATATTTGGGACGCGATAACCATTCAATGTATCGGAAGGGACATCGAATACAGCCCCTTCATCAACAATGGCTTGCTTGTTGGGGTTATGCAGCGTTGCGGATATGCTGTAGATAGAGTTATTTTCATCTTCAGATATCCCCATAATACGGAACAAGCGCGTAGATACTTCACTGGTTGAAATTGCAAACGTAGTGCCATCTCTAACCCATGCTGGCGCAACTTTCAGCGTGATAGCAGAACCATTAACCGAGGCAATTTCATATTTAGTGAATTTAGCGTTAGCGCCCATGATAGACATAGTGTCGCCATTTCCAGCCAACGCCGACACATCAGCGTCAACATTGATCACCACCCCGCTATGACTAACTATTCGTCCACCGAGTCGGGCCGCTGTTCTGTTGTTATCCATTAACTCAACAATGTCGCCAGGGATAAACCCAATTGCATCACGTGCCATGCGAAACGTTACTTTGTCTTTTTCAAGCTTGGCGCTTTCGACTAACCATCTAGCGGTGCGGCGGGCCTGTCCACGAGATGTACAACCAAAAGCCTCTATCGTTGTTTCGTTGTAGGCACCACTACTGCTGATCATCTCATCATCAGAGTAATATTCCTTCACTTGCTCCCAACCGTTATTGGGGTCAGTCCATGACACAACGACAGCGTTGTAACGCTCGGATCGCTTCATTGCGCTATAGGTGAATAGCCCATCAACGACACTGGCATTCGTTACAGCGGCAACCGGATCTTGTGGTCGGTCTATCATGATGCTGAATCGCATACCATCCCACAGCGCTATCCCTCGAAACATGCCAGCGATATCATCAAGTAATTCACGCGCACTTTTCTGCTCAGTAATATAAGCATTCAAGGTAAATCGAGGCTCTTCACCACCGAATCCATCTTCTACTTTTTGGTCACAGAATTGAGATAACACGTACAGGCTACCGTCATCAACATCGATATATCCCGCACGACGAGCCAGTCCGTAGCGCGTATTTTTAACCAGCATGCGGAATATCCACGCAGGGTTATTGGTCCATGCTGATTTGAAACCACCCAGCCAGAGGCCGGTATATGTGCGTGTTATTGGGTCGTAATTATCGGGTACATCCACTATTAGTCCACGTAAATGGTATGTTCGGTTAGGTGTGTCAGTGTACTGATCTCGGTCAATTACAGCGCCACATACAGCCGTGTAAGGATATGAGAGATTGTCGTCAATCATCTCAGTAAAGCTATTCCAGATGGTTCCATTTCTGAGAAAGTCGCTTGTACTATCAGCAGTAATGCGGCGAACTCGAATATCAAATGGCTTTGTTTCAGGTGCATCAATCAAGTGCGCTTCAAGGTATTCCCCTGAAATTTTATTTGGGCCAATCGTTACTGTTTTAACGACCTGAAAAGAACTATTCCCAACCCTGGTTTCAATGACCATTGTCACTGAAGTGTTCCTTTGGTTTCCTTGAGCATCCTGCTCTACCAATGAACTGACGCCGATATTAAGCCTTACGCGGGTAACATTTGTGTCAGTGATAGTTCTCACTAGCGGCGTTGCCTGAGTTACGTCTGCCTTAACAATGGTTGTTGACTCAACAGCAGAGAAGCCATTTATTGGGGTTTGTGTTGCTGATCCTGGCCGCCAGGCGACGCTAACTCCAGGAACGCTAACTACACCTGCATTATTAGTGATTGGTGTTTTATTTAGTCTGAATGATGACAAATGCTCTTGGTCTACAGGGCCGTAAATTGGGCCATCTGAAATGATGTCGAGAACGCGATAAAATTGCTTTGACGTGAGATTGTCATTAATGAGTGTTGGTGTACTTCCGCCACCGCCGCCTGAACTCATATTGCCACCTTAGCTAATAGAGATGTTCCAATCTTTGTTATTGCTGGTATCAATGCCGAGCGAACCCACGTTCGATCCAACAACCATTTCGCCCAACAGCAATGGAACAGGCCGCCCCTGTCCAACTTTGTTCTCAGCGCTGGTGAATGAGTTATTCGTTATCGTGCCACTTTGTGCAGACTCAGCCGACGTCTTAGTTTTCATGTTCGAGGTCATATAGAGCGAATAGGCTACTGAGGCCACGGTAACGGCGACCATGATCCACGCTGCGGCCACAGCAGTTATTGCCCCCTCAACAACAGGGACAAACAAGACTGTCGCGCCGTCCCTTAAGTGCCGATCCATGTGAAAATTAAGCGTGTCATTGGAAACGTCATTGCCGTCAACCCGCATTCGAATTTTTGATTTATAGAAGTCACGTTTGAATTCAGGACATTGGGCAAGAAGAAGGCGTAACCCCTGCGAAGGGGTATCAACCTTTAAAGTGATTTGGCGGAAATGTCGTCGAAGACTCCCCGAAAATCTAAAGATGAGCATTGTTCGTGTCTCCAGATTGAATGAGTAAGGCGCAAATAAGCAGGCCGCAAAGGTTCGCGACGACTTAGGCGACCGGTATTTTCATGATGAAGAATGGTGTTATCACCAAGGTAAATCATGGCGTGGCAAGGGTCTGACTCTGGAAAAGCTCGCCGAATAAACACATCACCCAGTTGGACGTCTTGCATATTTACTCCATGAAAACCATTGGCTGCCATGTTTTTTAGGTAAAGGTCTTCGCCGCGCAGCCACCACCCGTTAGTGCGTTCAAAATCAGGCAAATCAATGCCGCACAAATGATAGGCGTCACGAAATAGTGTGTAGCAGTCCATAACACCATGCTTGAATGTCCGACCTAGCAGATGCTCTACAGGTCTAAATTTCCGAAGCTTTCCGCCGCTAGCAAGCCACCAATCGATGCCGGTTGCCAACTGTCCGGATCGGTCTGCACCAGATAACACAAGCTTTTGCTCTGGGTGAGAATGAAAAACGGCGGTGATTTCTCCCGCCGCTTCTGTTTCTAACCAGTCATCATCACTTATTCGAAAGTGCCGCCTTGGGTCTTGGTGAATATTTCGACATCTGACTAGCGACTCATTGCCTACTATCAGGCCACAAACCTCTTCATCAGACGAGGCGGCGAACTCAAGGCATTCATTCTCAAGCATCAGGACACCTTAGCTGATCCGGGGAAGCAACCTATTGGGAGTGGTTCTGGTTTAGGGTGGCGATATCGACATCCTGAAGAGTGTTTTGAGCACTTATCTTTTGATGGGTCGGTCGTTGGGTTGTCTTTATCATCGGCAACAGGCGGCCCAGAGTAACCACAGCCATCACCGCGATATATCCACTGGCAAACGTCTGCCAGAATGGTTCGTGCTGGGATAATCGCGTTATCGCAATCCACTGGAGTGGCAAGGTTGTAAGTCACTGTCTCGAAAGTTTCTTCAACCATTTCCTCGATCACATAGCGTGAAACAGCCTCCATCGTGGTATCCGCATCTGGATTGCCACCGGGGAAATTAACCGCATCGAGATTTTGAACCAGAACCTGCCGCCGAGTAACGACTGCACCCAATGCATCATCAAAATCGCTGTTAATGCCAGTAATTAAGCCGGTGATGTTGGCAACCTTCATCGTTGGCCGCGAGTAAGTCCCTTCTGACTTAACTTCAAACCCTTCTACCGCTATTGGATAGGCCGAGTATTGCTGACCTTTCCAGATAACATCACCGTAATAACCATTGGTACCGGAATGAAAGCGGATCACATCACCGCCGAATGACTGTAAATCAACCTCGAACAGGTCAATCATTGCGCCAACGCCAGCATCAACGCTCGCGATAATGAGTTCTGCTGGTATGTCTCTCATATTTCACCCATAAAAAAGCCCACTTTCGTGGGCATTGGCGTGTTTATTGATCAACTCAATGGCGATTACCGGCTGATCTTCTATTGTGTAAGGTCAGCCCACTCTAGCCATGCGCGGCTTGAGTGTTATCTATCGGAGGAATGGCTGATTTACTCTGGGATAAGGAAATGATATGAGTCAACAAAAACAAAGTGTTATTAACAATTTGCAGGTAACCACAGATAACACTGATTTGAATACTCTTGGTGCTGAAGTGACCGCTCTGAAAGTGGCGCTCGGCCTTATGTTTCAGAAGTTACAGGAACCATTGAGAGAAATATTCTTAAAAGAATTACGTCAAACAAATACACCAGCCCTTAACGATTTAGCTGACCAGTTAGAGCAATTCAGAGTTTAACTATGAACGTAAAATCGTCCTGAGTAAAAAGTAGAAATATCTTTAGCGGCCTGAGAAATGGCCGCATTTATATCGTTAAAATTTGCTTGATTTGAATCTTGGTGATGAGTCACAGCTTGCTTAATTTCGGTGAGCTGCTTTTTCATCTCTGATACCTGCTGTTCTAGCGCTTCAATTCGTTCTTCTTGCGTCATAACTCACTCCTGCCTTTCGGCTTTAATTAACGTGGCACCTGATCAAACGTGCATGACAATTCAAATACTGGACCGGTCTTTTTCATTGACCACGAGCGGCACACATAAAGCGCTTGAGCACCAGTATCTGATGGTGTCCAGTAGAACGCCTCTACGGCCATTCTCGCCTTAATGAATGCTTCTGCTTGCTTTGCTACATTCGGTTTATTGCATTGACCGTCAGTTCCCATGAATGTCAGAGAATAGCTATCCATCAATGGGTTAATGCCTTTGACCTGCCTCTGCTCGTAGCCATCGCCAAGTTTAACGACAGCTACATTTGGCGCGCGGGAAGCCGTGAAGCCTTTTTGTGGGCTCCATGTAAATGTTTCTGGCATGGGGTACTCCGGATAATAAAAAACCCGCCTGAGCGGGTTAGTATTTTAGTACAGGAAGAACTTAAATTTCTGATGCCAGTTCTTTTAATTGCTTCTTGGCTTGCTCGAAAATTCTTTGTTCAATTACTGCAAGGGATGAATTCTTATCATGCGGAATACAAACGAAAACTTTAATGTTTCGATTATGATCTTCATAAATAAAGTTTACCGTTCCAACAATTCCAGATTCATTATCATCCGGATAATCGAAAGCAGCGATCTCTTCAATTTGATAACGCATTTAAAGCTCCTTTTTAGTTTGTAACTAATGATTACTTTAGTGTCACCTCTACCTGCTCAACAACCCTCGTGGGCGCTGCTGGTCTTTGAGAATAAGCATTGTATCCGTTTTCCATGCCTGCCTTAACTGTTTAATAGTGGCATCATCCAGCCCGTTAGTAGTGTTCACAGTAATATTCATTACTTGATTTAGTGATGTTCCCCCACCACTACCACCCTGCATATCCTTATTGCTGATGACCTTTCCATTGTCGCCGGGGATCATGTACTGCTTGCCGTTGGACGCTTTAAGTAGTTCTGGCTTCCCACCCTCCCCGACTTGGTACATTGAATCAGCATTTACTGGACCGCCGTTCTTACGAGCGCCGGCCAAGGCCAGTCCCTTCGATGCTGCCAGCGCTGTGCCATAAGCAGTAGTACCGACCGAAGAAGCTCCTCCCATTGTCGCAATAGAGGCGCTAACCGCCGCTGGAGCCCATGCCGCTGCCGCTGCGGTTGCTTGTGCGGCCGTAGCAGCAAGAGCAGTAGTTGCCGCCGCCTGTCCCATTATCATGTTTTTGACATACTGAAGCCCCATATCAACAAGAGCACCAATACCATCTTGTGCAATTGTTGAAGCAAGATTAAGCATTGCCTGCTTTCCAGATTGTGTCTGCATGATTAGGCCGGTAAGAATATTGGTTGAGCGCTGCCCTAACGATTCGAGCGAGCTTGCCAGATACTGGTTTCCCTCACTCTGATTCCTCCAGATATCCCATTGAGCTGCCAGCCTAGCTTGCTCGTACTGGGTGTTTGCGGCATTACGGAGAGTTAACGCTTGCTGCTCGGTTAACGTTTTATCCTCTTCAAATTTCTGAATCAGTGCTAACTTTTGAGCATTCTCATTAGCCAACGCCTGTACAGGATCAACTAATGCGGCGTTTTGCTGTTGTGGGGTTACAGCATTATTTGCTGACTCTTCAGCTATCTTTTTAGAATACTCACCCGCTATTTCTAACCTGCGCTTCTGGTAGGCTTCTTCATCGATAAATTTAGCGTCAAGTTGGCGCTTAGCCTGAGCAAGATCTTCATCTCGAACCTTTGCAATATTTGCAGACGTTTGCATCTCCTTGGCTGATATTTTATCCTGTTTTTCTTGCTCAAGTTTCCACTGAATCTCTGCGTTTTTTTCTGCTGCCGCTGTATCCTGTGGGCTAGATTTTCCTCCAAGAGCCTGAATTGCTTTGAACTTTGCTAGAGCTAAACTCCCTTCCTCGTATCCCGTACTTAGTTCGGCGATTGATTCACGCTGAGTTTTTAATGCATTTGCAGCATCATTAGATACTTTATTACCTTCCTTTGTGGCCTGAGAATTTTTATATATCTGAGCATACTGATTCTCTAAATCTTTTGTTCTGGGGTCATCCTTTGCCATTCCTGCATCTTCAGCATCATACTGAGCTTGAAGCCTAGCTCTCGCTTCGCCTTCCAATTTTGTTAACTCAATTCTTCTTTGTGAGTTCTTTAATAACTTGTCTTGTTTATCATCGCCGGATTGTGCATTTGATTTTACCTTAATGGGTTGATTAGCAATCGCTGCATCTTTGGCTGATTTAGCTCTGATATTAGCAATTTCACCTTCTACACGTTTAAGTTCAAATGCAGCTTGCCCTCTCCTTTGTTGGAAAACAGTATCCGTTTCATACCATTGCTTCCCTTCAGCTAATTCATCGTTATATTTTTTTTGTAATTCGATTAGTTTTGGCATGCGTGATGAGTCGCCAATATTCTTATTGTAATAACTAAGATTATTAGAGACAGACATCATTAAGCCTGCAAGGGTTTGGGTTAATCCAATAGATTGGTTTAGGTCGCTAATCATATTTTTAAATGCAACATCAAGGCTGTTTTTTGCACGATCTACGGTAACCGGCATTTTATCAAACTCAATATTTACTGACTGGGCTCGATTTTGGATTGCATTCAGTGCCTGCTCAGCCGTTAATTTTCCATCAAGCATCATTTTACGAAGGTCACCTAGTGACACTCCTAGCCCTGCTGCAATTTGTCTCGCAAGTTCAGGCATATTTTCAAGTACAGAGTTAAACTCTTCAGCCCTAACAACTCCTCCTGCGATGGATTGCCCGAATTGTCTTAAAGCATTTGACATTTCCTCTGTTGAAGAGCCACCAACAGTGCCTATTTTCTGCAAAGTATCTGTCAATAATAAAACCTGCCCGTTGGTTGCCCCTGCTTCTTTCAGGCTAGATGTAAGCGTCTCCCACAACTTCTGAGTGCTAGATAAACTACTGCCAGTATTAGACGCTATTGTTGAAAGAGAGGCCATGGTTGCCTTCGCTTCTTCAACGCTTGAACTTAGTCTCTTAACCCTAGCATCCAACATGTTCATATTGTCAGCTATATCAATAAGCTTTTTTGCTGCGCTGATCGTGAATGCCCCAGCGATAGCAATTCCCACCTTATTAAGACCTGACTCCAATCTCCCTGATGATGCAGTAGTCTTATCAAAACCGCCCTGCATCTGATCAAGTCGCTCATTAACCTTGTTTTGAGCCGCAATTAGCTTACCGACTTCCATCTCTACCTGATAAACGATATTACCTAGTTGTTGTTCACTCGCCATTTTTCGCTAACCTCGCCTCTTCTTCAGCAATTAAACGCGCTTGCAGACGATCATCTGCATCCATGATTTCATCGTATTCTTCGCGGGTGAAACCTTTATCTTCTGGGTATTTAGCCTTGAGCAATAACTGGAACTCGGTCATCGTTAACTGCTCGGCTTCGTCGCGTGGCATGTTGAAGTGAATTCTTGCAGAATTGATGTAATCCATTGCGTTAAATTCGGAACTGTATTCGTTCTTGCCTTCATTTTTTTGCAGCTTTCTTATTTTTGCTTTACCGATAACACCATGTTCAATTAATTCTCTAGCCATAGTAATAACGACTTCTTTTGAAACTTTACCGGGCCGATAAACAATGCAATTTCGCCATCCCTTAAATTCACCCACAAGCGCCGTTACTGGTCTGTCACAACAAGCCTCAATAACCCTTATAGCGGCGGCAAGAATATGATCTGTGCATTGTTTTATGGCCTTGCTTGGCATTAACGATGCTGGCAGGTTGGCATTTATTGCCGGAGTCAAAACCTGATTCAATTCAGAACCATTCAACACTGCGTATGTTTCGACAATCTCAGTCGCTGCGCCTATTCTTGTCATGTTCTTTAATGATGGGCGGAAGAAATAATCTTGCTGACACTCAGTGTCAGACAGGAGCATCTCGCCAATATCAAGCATCGGGGTCATGGGGTATCCTGAAATTTAGGCAATAAAAAACCCCGCATTAGCGAGGCTATTTGTTTAGCGTAGAGGGTTAAAGATAAATATCTATTTACAAGCTTCCCTACCTACAAAATCAGCTATTGAACCAGTAAATATCTCCCCCATATTCTTATCTGCTCCAGATGCTTTCATTTGCTCCAAGGTATCACCACTCCCAAGATACTTTACGGTGTGATTGTTGCAATCATAAGCCCGCTCAGAGTAACTGACACCAGATGAACCAGATCTCTTGGTTACGATTGTCTTTAGGTCTCCTTGGGTTCCTTTGCTTAAAACTGTGTACTCAGCTTTAGAATCTGAAGGGATCGTGATTTTGTATTCTTCGGCGTTTAAAAATGGCGTAAACAATAAAGCTGTCATTGAAACTATAAAGCGAGTTCTCATATCCCTATCCCCATCCATAACAGTTCGTTACATGATAGCAGGGGTATGGTGCAAGACAACGCAAAAACCCACCGGAGTACGAATGCGTCAGTACTGATCATTTGTCAGTATTGGTTATTTTTTAATCTCAGAGTAATCTGTTTCGGTTCTTTGGTCTTTGATTATGACATGTGATGGAAGCATCTTTTTACCTGCCCCTGCATATAACCGGATTTTACCGGAATGTGAGTAACTGGCAGAATCACTACCCATTTGCAAGGAAACACCATCGTCCCTCAGAAACACAATCATCATTTTCTCTAAATCTATCATGCTTCACCTCAAGGAAATTGTATGGACGCAAGAATATTCATGAACTACTACACGTCCATTGATCTGAATGGATTATTGTTGAAAGCGGCAACAATTGATGACGATACCGGAACCACGCTTAGGATTCATTTACTTTGCGAACGGCTTGTTGAGGCATGGATATGTGCATGCTCTGGTAACGCGTACGTTTTTGGAGATGATACAAAGCGTTTGCGGATGGAATGCAGTTCTAAAATAGAGATGGCCAAAAACTTCGGACTTCCTAGTGATATATGTGAGGCTATCGGGGTAATAAACTCACTGAGAAATGACATTGCTCATAATGTAAGTAAACAGGAAATACCGGACTCAAGAATACAAAGCATTGCGGCTAAAACAAGTAATCACATAGCAAAAACTAACGAAAAATCGCTCGATAACTGTTACATCACTATTTTTGATGAAAATGGAAACGAACAAGAAACTGTAACGCTTAAATCAGAAAGTCCGAAGAATAGACTAAAACTGTATTTGATTTTTGGAGAAATTTTACGCCATGTCATGTTAGTAATAGCAAAAAAACATAGTGGCAAATGGGATAACGATTTTTCACAGCATCAATATGCCATCACTTTGACAAAAAAATAATTATTTTAATTTTAGAACTGTGTTTGACGAAGAAATCATCATCAAGAGCACCAATAAGATGCTCTTTGTGATAATTACGCGGTGATAGTGATATTACTCGTTCCGGTTTTAGCGCCATCATTCGTCGTGAATGTGATTGTCGCTGTTCCGACTGCTACACGGGTGACCAGTCCCGTTGAGCTAACCGTTGCTTTGGTTGCGTCAGAGGTTGTCCATACGCCAGTTTTGTCGGTAGCGTCCGCAGGCAGGACGGTGGCGGTAAGTTGAACTGTTGCGGCGACCGCGCCAGTACTGGTTGCCGGAGCTACAGTTACACTAGCAACCGGAATCGCCGAGCCATCAACGAAAGTGACAGAATCTGCATCAGCAACTTTCCACTCACCAGAGTAAGTAGCAAAGTCAGAAGAACCAAAGTCTGAACTCCACGACGTGGTATTAAAGTAACCCTGAATATAGGTGCCATCATCCACGCCGAGGAAATCAAAGCGAACCCATAGGCCCGGCTGGCGGCCTGCCTGCACTTCATCGAAAATGTATTTCGACATTTTCACCGGACCGACCTCAGTTGATTTAGCTCGTTTTCGCCACTCGCCCTCACCTGAGATCGTCAAATCCATGTTGGTGACCAAGTTCTCTACCAGCCCCTTTGCGTCATCCGCGTCGGAAGAAATGGTATTCATCGAGTAGTCGAGACCCTTGGTGGTTAGCGCACCCATGCGCTGCCAATCCGCTACTTCTGGTAGTGTTTCCGGGCAACCAAACGCCATCCGTAAAACGGCGACGCGACCAACCAGCTTGCCGTAATCATTTTGGCAACCTTGCATATTTTTTACCTCTGTTAGTTCGGCTTAGTCGCCGTATTTAATTGCGAATTGAAGTCTGTAGACCAAGCGGCCTTCAGTGGTTGTGACGGGGGATGGAATACTGCCTAGGTTTTCAATATAGCCAATGCAGTCATTTGGATTCGGATTCGCCTGAACGTGCGCGATTATCGCCTGTGTCGTGTTATCTGCCGCCTCGTCCTCGTTAACTGCACCAATCACATCAACCAAGACATAAAACTCACTGCCCAGGTCATTGCGAATTGAGCTGCCACCGTTGGGCCGGAAGACAATGAATTGTTCAGTCTGCTTGTCAGTATCACGCCATTTGAGCATTTGAGTAGTGAAGCCAGTGGTTAACCCAGCATCGACAAAATAATCCCTGATACGCCTATGCATTGATGGAGTCATAGCTTCATTTCCTCCGCTATCGCTTTATCAATGATGTGCTTAGTATCCTCAAATCCTTTAACTAAGAACTCCTTCTCAGCCGTGGCCCTACGGAACGTTTGTTTAACATTCGGATCATGAACATATATGGCATAGTTTGCCGAGTAGCCCACTCGCCCGGTCAGCCTAGAGCCATTCACGTTGATATCACGAAATTGAGAGTTGATAAGAGTTGATGTATCAATGGGGGTATAGAGTGCTGCCTGCGACGCTCCGATGATTAATGCCTTGGTGATTGCCCTGACAGCTTTCCGGCCTTGAATATCCCCGATCAACCTATCCAGATTGGCCTTTGCCTCTCTGATGCCTTTAACTTTCGCGCCCATATCAGACTCCTGTAATAATTGCGTAGTCGTCTGCAATGCGCTCGAATGTGTCGGCATAACGAATGATGTGCCTCACCTCATCAGCACCATCCACCTTGGTCGGGTCAATCGCTACCGAATCGCCGATCAGGATGTAGTCGCCCCGTTCAGCATCAGCGTACTCAGTCCAGTGTGTGTTTTTGATAACGAACTCCAGACCGATATCACCTAGCTTCGCCGTAGCATCACCACCGTAATCACACATAATCTGAATCGGAGGAAGCCAAGCCTGTTTACCGTACTCATCTGGCTTCCCGTTCTTTTTCCACAATGTGGCCACTGCCGTGTAACTCCAGTTTGCGGCGCTACTCATGATAAATAGTCCTCGAACTGATCTGGGCACTCACCACCTTCACATTCCTTGAATCGCTGAATCCTCACCTTCTTCACGAAGGTTGACCGAATAAATTCGCCATCATTAAGCTCCATGAATTCAGGAGGGTTTTCGTTATCGAATCCCAAATATGAGAAAAACCGAAATCGATGCTTATCAACTAATAAGGAATCTTTGAACGTGATATCACCAGACCCAGTGTCATAGAGCACTTCGATATCAAGCCTTACTGATCTTTGCATGCTTCTTAGTGACGCCATTCTATTTATCCCCGCACATGCATCCACCCTTGCCAATCCAAATCCCAGCAAAGGCGGCATTGCTTGGGTTAGATGGCGTTATCGCAGTGGCGCAACCGTGCTTATCAAGGCTCCTAAGCAATGAGAGAGAGCCATTCCACCGGTCAGCGAATGATTGATACCGAAATGAGCGCGACGCACCAGACGGGGCTGTTTGAGAGCTAATGTACTTATCACCCTGCCCCAGCCCCATCAACCCAATCAGATAAAGCTGGATAAGCAGCGCGGTTGCTGGCGTGTAGTTGGCGTCCAAACATTCCTGAATCGAGTTAGCCTGTTCCACTAACGCATCAAGCACGAAGGAAGGGAGCGATATCCCGACTGTGGCCAGATACTCTTTTGCCTGTTCTGCGGTCAGCATACCGATCCCCTAAAGTGAAACCCTCCGAAGAGGGTATTAAAAAAGCCGCTCAAATATGGCGGCTTATTCGGTTACTTCATTTTTCGGTTGCTTTCGTTTGCCAGATGTCGCTTCTGGAGTTGCTGGAGCCAGGTCACCTAAAGCCTCACCTGACAGCGGACGGACGTTAGCTTCAAGCGCCGGATGTAGCGTATCCAAATCCACCACATCGCCATGCTTAACCCCATTCCAAGGGCGAATAACTTCATACTTAGCCATCGCAACTCCTTACGCCAGATTAGCGCCGTACAGCACGCCAGATTTACCGCCGCCATCTCGCTTAATCTGTAAACCCATAGCCGCCATAATCTGGAAATTCCAGTTTGACTGAGGCATAGGACGTGGCAGAGGAACGACACCAGTTGCCATGCCAACCAGTGGAGTGATCACGTCCTGACGGCGCTGATAGGCGATGAACTCATTGTCAGTCAATGCGAAAGTCTGACGGATTGCGCGAGCAGGAATAAAGCCAGTGATAACATTCAGAACCGTACCGCCTGACAGCAGAGTATCACCGCCGATAGTCACAGTTGCTGGCTTCATCAAGTTGGCCCAAATCTGAGGGGAAACCCACAGGACATCGTATGCTTCCACGAAGTTGTCACGTGCCGATTGTCCGAATGCGCCTGACGTGAAGAACGTAGCGAGTTCAGTTTGAGTGGCGGTGGTGAGATTGATGTTTGCGCCACCAGATCCCGAACCAAGATTCAACTTAATCGTGTTGCGGTGATTACGCATACCCTGCGCCGGATAGTTCTGCACCTGAATAGTGCTATCGCCGTCCAGAACGTAGGAAACGATTCGCTTATTAAACTTGCGCAATTTAGCGGCTTGAGAGTCAAGAACCAGATCTACACCAACGGTGTTAAGACCAGCCGCTAGACGCCAGTTGACACCATAACCAGCGGCAAACACCGGCACCGGATCACCATCACTGGAATACTCGGTGTGGTCGAATGAATATGGCGGCTGCCCATCTAGGCTGATAGACACATCATCAGCAATATCACCAACCATGTTGTACAGCTTCGCGGTTTTGCCGATAGGCAGAACGGTCTGGATACCCATCAGGTCAGTGACGATTTCCATACCCGTTTCTTGGTCACGCAACTGAATAATTTGGCGATCGATCTCAGCCCAAAAGTCACGGCCCAACCCATCGCCAAGCAAGGTGTTTGCCGTTAGCATTTCAGGCGTCATCATGTTTTGGTTGGCGGCAATCATGCCACGGTGTTGCGCATCGAACATGTTGCGGTTTGCCCACAACTCATTCCAGTGACCGCGCAGGCGGCTATTCGTAGCCAGCGTATTTGCATCAAAAAACATCTGATTCTCCTTAAGAAACAGTAACGCTGTCAGCGCGAACGCGGATGCGAATAAAGTCAACTGCGGTAGTCACTACAGCATCTTGGCAATAGCCAATAACCTTGTAAGTGCCTGCGGTGGCAGGAACAGCGGCGGCCAAGCCTGCAACAACGGTGATCGGTTGATCTTTGACATAAGTTCCAGCAGCTACACGCACAGCAAACTCACGACCTTCCTCCAAGTAGTTGCCAATGGCAGAGTGTCCTGAAGGGATCTGGTCAGTGATACCCAAGCCTTCATGGTATGCATTGTCCAGCACGTACATACGGCCAACTGGAGTTGTTGCCTGTGCAAACAGCTTGCTACCGTTGATCACAATAAAAGTGCCTGGATAAAGTGCAGCAGCGGTTTTACGGGTTTCCGTTTTGAACAGGGAATCACCGTCAATATTAACGCGACGATAACGAGCCATTATTTAGCACCTCCGAAATGGGTTGCTGGGTCAGGTGCGCCAGTTTCTGTCTGAATTTGCGCTGAATTAGTACCAAGCGGCGCGGCTTTGCCTAACGACTTAAACATTGCATCCAGAGCCTCGCCCGATAGAGCATTAGCCACGATTTCACCGTGAACCTTCGCTACTTCTGCGCGCTTTGTTACTTCTTCGGCGCGTGAGTTAGCGGTCAGCGTGTCTGATAGCGTTTTATGGTTAGCTTGTAGCGCATCAACCTTGTCAGAAAGTGGCTTCAATGCCTTTTCTGTATTGGTAGCCACAGCCTCACCAATCATGCTGCCGATTTGTTCCATTTCTTCTTTGGTTAAAGGCATGTCGCCCTCCGTATTATTGCTATTGGTTGCAGGTGAATCCTGCGGAGTAAAAAGGGATTTAACTTTGTTTGCGATGATGGAAACCCATGACTCTTGGCGGGTTACCACTGTTCCTGTGTCGGAAAAGGTAATTTTCCCACCTTCAGATTTGTAGCCGTAGACTTGCGCATCACCGCCGTTCTTGATGATGACTGCCTGAGAATCCGTGAAGTCGGCAATCCATGCATAATCGTTATCACCAGGCGCGAATCGGTCTTTTGCAGCTTTCTCTAACCGGCGTTCACGCTCACGAAATGATTCACCAATCAGTGCGCCAGAATTAACTTGTAATGGTGTTGCTAGATCAGCGTTAACCATTAAGCCAACACCTTGCTCCGGCGTCGCGGCTCCGACTTCATGCAGTAGGATGGCGTCATGATCCATGCGAACAATATCCGCCACCCAGTTAGCCCCCAGCGCACGCTGCTGTTCACTCGGCTCAATTTCATTAAGGAAAGCAGCGACACTACTGTGAATTGGCGGAACATCTTCGCCTCGTTCGATAGCTTCCACCCGAGCCAGAAGTTCTCGTCCACCATCAGATCGCTTGGCAACCTCAACATCCACCCATTTCTCTACATAGATGCGGTTGCCTGATTTCTTAACGTTGCGGTTCCATGCGCCAATATGGCCCTGATTAATACCCTCAGCGCTGAATGCTGAGACGAAAGCACCATTAACCTCTGGATGGCCGAGTGGTGCTAATGTCCCCTCAAGTCCAGAATAATGAGCATCAATCTGTTCTGATGTGTACAGCCCGCCATTCATGACCACATTGGCCGGAAGCGTGTAGCTAGGCAAAACCCAGTGCTCTTTGCCGTTGTATGTCTCACGCCGAATTGATTTGTTATTCACCCTTGTGGTGATGTTTACCTGAATTGACATGATTTATTCCTCAGCCCACGGATAGCCTCGTTCAGCCATTTGTTTGCGTTCCTCTTTAAGCTTTTCAATAATTGAAGGGGCTAACGGCTTTCCTCGATCGTCAACCAGCGTTTCAACTTGGCTGCAATGACAGTTGATTGAGTTGCCATTAACCGCATACCAGTCACGTACCTCTTCGATGGTGTACAGATGTGAGTGTCGAGCCGCATGTGTCCTGCGCGTGGTAGGCAATAATGCAGATATATGAACGAGCATCGTTTTGAGTCCGATACTTTGCGCATCTTCCGCTTCTTCCCATCTCGCCCGCCTTAATGCACCGGGTATTTCGGTCTGCGCTATACGATTAGCTCGTCGCGTTTCAACCCCGATTTGGTCACGCAGATTACGTGCTACTTCTTTCGGGTTGAGTCCTCTACCTATTCCATCGGTGAGCACTCTAGCCATTTGCTGCTTAGTCTTAGCGGTGAACCCCTTCATCTCTTCAAATACTCGCGCATAAGTAAGGGCCATGCGGCGCTGATACGGGGTACTCAAGAGGATGGCTTGCAGAGATTCACGACTTGCAGCATAGGTGGCTGATTGCTGGCTAAGATTAACGTATGCCTGGTTGGTGCCGCGTATCGCAGCAGGCTCGACATAATCCTCAGAAAACCACAGATAGCTTTGCCCACCCTCTAAGAGAACGGCATCGACGAGCACACTCGCATCATTCAAGATGATGTTGAGTAGTAGCGTGTCAAGTTGGTATTCGTATCTGCGGTTAACTACTGGTGCGGCTGGGAATCTGTCTAATGCGTCGATGTAGGCTTTTTGAACCTTCCTTAAGCGCCTGGCGAAATCTGCCATCGCCTTTCGTTCTAACGTATTAAGTCCTGTCGGATCACTCTTGTTCTTCGGGATTATCGCTGGCTTTGGTTTCATCGCCATCGCTCGTCTCTCCTAATGGCTCTACACCATCCGGTTCATAACCTGCCGCAACGCGAATCTCTTCACCACTAAATACTGCCTCGCCAGTTGCCATCGATGAGTTATTGATTTGTGACATCTTCACAGCACTATCCAACTTCTCGGATGCTGTTTGCTCGTTCAGCTCATCCCAGATAACCGTTTTCATTGATACCGAATCAATAATGCCGAGGTAGATTAGCTTGTTGCAGAAATCCTCAATATCAAATGAAAGAGCGCGATTGCGGCGGGACTGGCATCGCGTGTTGAAGTAGCGATTATCTTCTGTACTCGCCCGCTCACCGGTTTGAGACATAGCCAAGATTCGCGCAGGGATATCAACAGCAGATGAAACAGTTTGCAGGTTAACGTTATAAGTTGGCTCAGGGTCTGCCACCGCTGTGACAAGTGGCGTCACACTCGCGCCCTGAGTTGTCAAAAGAACATCATTCCCCCGGTTGATCTCAGTAGCTGCTTCGTTGAACTTATCCTGAAGCTCATCAACACTAACGCCATAAAGGGAGGCGAGATTGATAAAGTTTATTTCCTTTTCAAAGTTAAGATTAAGCTGTCTGGCGGCGTTTTTGAGGAATGACTCACCAGACCCACCCTCAACCTTTTCTAGGCTAACAAAGGCGTTATATGCAGGCTCAAGGAATCCGATAGCATCACTACTGTAGTCGCCGAGGATGAAAACTCGGTCAGGGTGAATTTTTACACGCCGACTCGCCCCACTTGGGAGTGTTTCTTTGTATTGCCACATCTTCGGATTGCCGTATGTTGTGGAATTCAAATCCGTGTCCCATTCAACCGGTTCCAATGTTCCTGCCCATGCTGGCGTGATCTTCTCTAGGCCTCTCCCCTTAACTACGGGTGTATTCCAATTAGCTTCATCACGAACATGAAGCAATATCCCGGAATATCGGCCAACCAATCGCCGCATGTCGGCATCAGCGAATTGTTGCCATAAGCGATTAGTGAATACGGCTTTTAAGCTTTTTTCCCACGCAGTGACCGCACCTGATTCATCCTTTTCTTCACCTTCGATAATCTCTGGATTACTAAGCCAGCACGTACCAACGAGTTTGTTTACCGCTCCGTGAGCAATACCACCGCGACGATAGAGCCTGTAGAGATCGTAAAAAGTTAGCTCTTGCTTGAATCCATACTCACACCATGCGTTAGCACGCTTAGCGTCAAGCCCCATGCCGACATCGAGCAGGCCCATGCGAGCACGAGCTATAGCTGACTCACTTATTGCGCTGTTAATCTGCAATGCATGGTTAACAGCAAGCTGTAATTTATCTGTCATGCTGTATCCGTTAAGGTTTTTTCGGTGGTGGTTCCGGAGTTGCGGCCGGTTTCATAAAAGATTTTGGCGACGGCGGGTTCTGTCCGAGTGCAAATCCAAGCGCAAAAGTTGGAAGGAAATCGACTTGCATCATTACCTCGCATTAAAATAGCTTCCTAACGCAATCGACTAGGAAGCATCATCCCTACTGGCTGATATCCACTAAGTTCTGTCATCGCCCACACCATCGCATCAAGCCTATCTGGCGATTTCTTTGAAGTGGTTGGAACATATTCCATCATCTGATTTTCAAGTTGATAGAGGTTGCCGCGATGCGCTACGCGACCCTGAGCGTACAGAGCCGATATAGGTTCTGCTCTGGCAAACTTACCCTTGCTGGCGTGAACTCGGATAATGCGATCTTTGAAACCGGCGTTGCGAAGCGTTTCTTCCGCCATATCGCCGCCTTGGTTAGTTTCAATGACGATAGCATCGGCATCATGCTGTTTGTAGGCATCCATTGAACGAGTGGCCCAACCGTTAGGAGAATACTTCCCGCTATAGTCGCCATCGGCTGAATATTGCTTCCTGTCTTCCGATCCGTACGCGCTGGCGGCGATAATCCCAGTTTCGTCACTCTCTTCACTGTTGGTCGCTTGAGGGTCAATTGCTATTACTGTTCTCGATAGATTTTCACTAATGTTTAATTCTCTGGCAGCAGCAATCATTCCCTCAGTCCATAAAGCGCCCTCAGCATTAAACCGGCGCGGCTGTTGCATGTACTGTGCTTCAGCGGTACGACGATGGGAGAACAATGCTACTCGGTGTGATTCGTTATGCTTAAACGGCCATAGCCAACCATCAGATAATCCGTGTTCAATTGGGATTGAGTGAGTGTTATCCGGGTATTGCTCGCTGTAACTCTGGCTATTGTCGATGATTACAGGGAGGTTGAGGTGGTGCCACATTTCGCCAGATCCACCACGCAGCAGGTAACCACTCAGATCGTGGTAGTGGATGCGCTGCATAATGACAATCATCGGGGTTGTTTCAACAGCCAGGCGAGATTTGATTGTTTCGTTGAACCGGTTGTTAACTCCCCCCCTCACTGTTTCTGAGTAGGCATCGTCTGGCTTGACTGGATCATCAATAATCAATGCGCCCTGAAAACCGTCCTCCATATGCCCGGCACGAAATCCGGTAACCTGCCCAGCGGCAGATGAGGCATATACACCACCACCCTGCTCCGTCCACCACATAGCCTTGCTGTCAGAGTCATCACGCAGCGCCATGGGCCACATATCTTGATACGCTTTCGATTTCACGATAGCGCGCGCTGTGGAGGAATTGAGTAATGCAAGGTTGTGCGAGTAAGATAAATGCATAAAGCGAGCGCGGGCATTTAAAGCAATGCCATGGGCGATCATGTTGATCGTCGCCAATTCTGTTTTTGTGTATCCGGGAGGAACGTTGATAATCAGGCGTTGTATCTCGCCGCTCACCACTCGCTCTAACGTATCGTTAATGACTTGATGATGTGGTGCGACAATCATCTTGCCGCCAGTACGTTGCTTGAAGAAGTACCTGGAGAAATACAGCCCATCTTCTTCACACTCTATTTTGCGCGCATAGTTTCTTTGCTCAACAGTCGTCATCCTCCAGCATCTCCCGTCGAGCTAATTTGTATTCATCCTTGGTTAATGCTGCCGACTCAATTGGGCCACCATCTTTCCCTGTGTGCTCAAATTTGTGTTTGTTGCTATAAGCATCACCAACCTCTTTTGCGGCCTGCTCCATTAGTTGGGCAGTCATCGCAAAGTTCTTCATACTCTCAGCCTTCGTCGCCATGCGGTCGAGCGCTCTAAGTCGATAGGCGCGATTGGCGATTGGGATGTCGGATATTTCAGTTTGAAAGCGGGAACGAGTTGAGTTGAAGAGGTCTATCCATTTCTGTCCGAGATTCTTCGCAATGGCCTTTGTCGGGTCGTATGACGACACCTGCTGAAGCGTTAACGTGAGGCTGAATTCTTGTTTCACTAAGGCGACTACTTGCGACGGTGTGTCATAGCAGGCTAATGACTGGACGATGAAGGCTTTGACCTCTGGTTTTAATGCAGCCATTGGTATCCTCCATGACTAACGTAATGTAACTAATCAAGCTAATTTAAGCAGGCACGTCCCACACGCTCTTGCGACGTTGAGATTGCCGACCTCGGGTTTGTTATTCGCTGCGTCAATCATCTCTTGGACTTCAACGCTTGCGCCGTAGCGACGAACCACACCAACAAACTCTTCGACATCATGGCCGCGCAGTTTCAATACTGGCTGCCCTTCTTTATTAAACTTGGGCGCGCCGAATTCGTCCTTTGCGTGGCAAATATGGTATAGCTCATGTTCTATCAGAGCACAGAAATCAAGGTCAGGGCATTGAGCGCAGTAATCAGCAGCCAGAGTAATGATGAATGTCGGCACATCACCGAACCATTCATACATCTGCTGTTCCATTCGGGCCTTTTGCCAGCCGCCGGCTCTCATTGCTACTTGCTCGGCTTGACCAAGAACAGTGCGACCCTGCTTTTCAAATGCAGATGACGCCCACATGATTTTTATGTCAGCGTCGATTAAGTGACTGTGGTCAGGATTGTGTAGTTCGCCATCGTCACTGAGTATTTGACTATTAACCCACTCAAGCACTTCAGTGGCGGGAACTAATTCAATGTGTGCCCTGAACTCATTGACGAATGATAGTGGTGGATATGGCCGCTTCATTTGTGTGTCTGAATTAGCCATAACAGAATATTCCGCTGGTTGGTAAAGTATCCCGCTCGGTGATGGCGAGACCAGTATGATTGCAAATCTATATAAGATTCTGTCAAAGGCACTTGTTAGCACCTTTTGCAGAGTTTTATAAATAGCATCCAATAAAAAACCGCCCGTAGGCGGTTAACTTGACACTTAAGCTAAATCACTTAGGAAATTTAGCTGCCCATGTATGGTTTGGGATCGATCATCTTTAATGTGACCTTTGAATAGATAATGGTTGCCATGGTCTTCGATAGATAGCTCAAGGTCTAATGGATACTTCCCATTAAATGCCGTGGTATCACGATTATTGTGCGGGACAGATTTAACAGACGCCTTACCCCCAACTACCGACCCCTTGTAATAACACACATAATCGCCGCCATTAATCGCCCCATCTCTAACGGTGACAATCCCATCAAGCTGACCATTCGGATTAACGTTCGTATTAAAAATAAGCTTATAAATTCCGTCTTTCATGCTCACTCCAATATTTTTGTGCCTTATGGCTTGAGCATTATATCACCAGTATCTGTAATGATTGAGAGCCGTTGTGAAAGTGGCTCTCTAATTTGTCTTTAAAATCAGTGAGCGCAATTTTGCGCAGGTCATGGCACCCATAGATTAGGGGTCGCGTAAAACTTTTACGTAACCCATAAATCATCAAGTTATCAGGCCGCCAGCCGGTGCTGCTCTTCAATGAGCGGAGCCTTGTAGTTTCGCTCAAACATCCCTTTCAGCACTTCTTTACGGTGATCGAACTCCCACCCCATGCTGATGAACACAGTGTTCGCACGTTGTAGTTCTGTGATGCAGTGGATTTGCTCAGGAGTCAGGTAGTCACGAATAGACTCTTTCTTATCTATATCGTTATGCACTCGGAACTTAGCTGATGTCATACCCAGAGTGATTCGATTGATTAAATCGGCTTCATTACTGAAATGGTGGGGCGATATGGTTTTACCCAAAGCCTCGCGCTCATGCTTAATAGCGTCAGTCATTGGCTTGTATTCGAGTCGTGACGTATTGCGATCTAACTTCTTGCTAGCCAGTGCACCGCGCATCCTGAAGAATTCCGATACCAGTCGCTTTTTAAATGCACGAACGATATCGCTGTTACGCATGTACGTTATCAGCAAAGTGGTTTGCTGCTCATTCAGAAGTGCCACTTCTTGCTTCTGCATACCACCATCAGTTTGAAAGGGTCGCATTTCAAATTCCACCCTTCCGAATTCTTCCAAGTCTGCTTTGTATTTCCTGATGAGCTGAATAACTGGTTTATGGTCTTTTTGAACTCCCTCAGCAATAGCGGCGGAGTTAGTAACCAAATCAAATTTCTTAATTTCGACTAATTGCATGGCGATTACCTTTTTGAAATAGAGCCTGCCGCATAGAGAACTAGCCCCAAGAAGCTCGCCAGCTATAACTGGTCCTCTCAGGCTCTACATCAAACAGGTCTTGGGTTGTGCGCTGCGGGCGCTGGATTTACTGCATAAAAAAGCCCGACCTAAGTCGAGCTTCAATTTCTGGTTCGCAGTCTTCGCTATGTATCTCTACGTTGCTTGACCACTTGCTGTGATTACAGCCATTAAGATTTGGACCACACTCCTTTCGGGGTTGAACAATTCTATTTATCACCTTGTCGGGTTGATTCGATTTGCCTAATGCTCGCCTTGTCTGCGTTGCACTGCTCTATCACCGTTAGCAAGGTGTCATTCAGCAATAGGCTGTTACCCCAAGTTAATACCTCGGGTATCTCTGGCGGCATGCAGTCAGAAAGTAAGCTTGCTGGTATCGGTACCTGTGGCACCTGAACGTATTTGATTTGCGTGTTTCCGCAGGAGGTCAGCAGCGGCAGCAGGAACAAGATTATTAGTACAATCGTCGCCTTTAATCGCCTCTCGAATGTAAACAACGCGAGCCTCACCCTCTTGAGTAATTTTCTGTTTGTCATTCTCGTTGGCCTTGGCAATATCGTTGATGATGTTAACCATGCGGACTTGGTTGCTGAGAATAAACCGGGCTTCGTCACGCTCTTTTGCTGCTGCATCTGCCTTGTTGTGCCATTCGTCAGCTTGGTTGTAATAGTGAATCGACAAGCCGGCCAGCATGATGAGTAGCAGCGCTGGCAAGTAGGTAAATATGTTCTTTAACCCGCTAAACATAATTCCCTCTCTATCTCGCGTCGGTTCTGTAATCCCTTCCACGGCTTACCACCGGCGTATGTCCAACGGCGTAACTCATCGCAAGCGCCTTTAATATCGCCAGTGTTGAGCTTTTTAAGCAGGGTGGATTTAGTAAATGCGCTCTGGCCAACGTTATAGGTGAATGAGTACAGGGCAGCTTTCTGGTATTTGCTCAGCGGAACTTTTACTGCGGTATCGACAGTTCGCTGTACTGGGGCCAAGTCTTTCTGCAATAAAGCGTCGCACTCAGCATCTGAATATTTTTTGTTGGGGATGATGTCTTTACCAGTGTGGCCATCGCATACAGTGAGGACATTGACGACATCGTAGTAAGCTACATACTTGCGGCCCTCTAACCCATCATCACCACCAAGCAATACTACGGCGATCGCCAGCGCGGTACCGGCCGACGCACCAATTATCTTATTGCGGAGAGCTGGAAACATTTGACCGCTCCCGTAGTTGATATTCTTTTCGCTTGTAGTACCAATTCACTCCAAACGTTCCAATGGTGCAGGCAATACCAATAAGAAGCGCCCACTCGTTTAATGACATTGCACCGAGCATCGTGGTTATACCGCCGAACCAGTAGGATGAGCCGCTTGAATATTTGTCCATTCTCATTTGTCTCCCCCTGCCAGTTGGCCTGGGCGTGTATTTGCTGTTGTGTAGGGAATAGCTCCCGCCGTTTCCACTTTTCGCTAGAGGGTGTTTGCGGTTGATTGGTGTAGGCGGTGAGCTAAATGCAAAAAGGCCACCAAATTGGCAGCCTTAAAAGTTTGGATGTGATGCCCGCCTTGGCGAGTGTTGGATTTAACCGCTTCACCACATTCGGCTGGATACTGTTTCACAACGATTGGATTAACCAACCCAGTACCCATGCGAATGCAGAAAAGCAAAAAGGCCGCCTTAGCGACCTTAATTTTGTGATGGGTAATTACTTTATTAATTTAGTGAAAATATCACTCTGACTATCGCTAGAATTTTTCACCGATTCGCGCACAAGAAGATCTTTAAACAGTTTATTTACCGCAGAAAAAATAACTTCATCGTTTTTTTTCTGCTTAAGTATTCTTGCGCTGTATCTGCGATTTCCCATATACAACCTCGTCTAGTTGCTCGTCATTGATTAAGAGGCAGGCGGTGACGATGCCGCTTTTCGGGAGCTACCCTAGCCACTTAGTATTATATAGCAAAAAGGCCCAGCGATTAACTGAGCCTTCTTGATTGCAAACCTCTCAGCTTGCTTAGTTGGAGTTCCAGCCCTGAGGCGAAGTGACCAACTCGGCGGTATCTATAAGTCAGGAGCCGCCGCTTATCCCCTGACTCATCGCTCTTCGCCTTTGACGTCCGAACTTAACTGAAATATACACGTTTATAATTTTTATGCAATACCTTGCATTAATTATATTCATGCGGCTTTTTGATTAGATTCATTCATTTCAAGCTCTCGATGAATTGAGTTATATATCTTTGCCTCAATAATTCTAATGCACCATCTAATCCTGTCCCTTGCTTGAGGTGGTGTTAACGCCCCGCTTGTTATTCGAATTAGATATTGCGATATAGTCTCAATGCGATGCCCATAGACAAAGTAATCAACAGCAACTCGCATTAACGGCGTTCCGGCCCCAAGGGTTTTCATGATTACCCGATCCATGAACATACCCTCTTCATCGCTTATCTCTGGAGCTGAGGTGTGTTTTAAACTTGCAATGATTTGCGCTAATTTATTGATAAGCTCCCCACCTGAATAACCGCGATCATGTAGTCCTTCAATGATTGCAACGATTCCATCTGCTGTTATGGCCCCCCGACCTGACACAGACTCCATGAATCTACCTATTGGGCTTATTTGTGTCTTACCTTCCAAGCCGCTATAAGCCCATTTCCCCCAACCACTTAGCATGTGACTTGCCCAAATCCTTTTTGTTGGTTCAAGCGTCTTTACCGGATCGACATCTCTGCTTTTCTTTATGAGAGCCAGTAATGCGATCCTATCTTGAGGAAGGTTGTGTCTACTGGTTACATCAGTGAAAAATTCCCCATCGCTTTTACGGAGAAATTCATTAGCGATCTCAATTGCTTTTTCTTTATCAGCATGAGTGCCAAGATTGAATCTATGTCCGAACCTTGTTATTTGAATGACCCACCTCTTAGCATTCCTACTCCAACTTACGCAGCGGGCACCAGATGTATTTGACTTGCCTAACCTTTGGTTATGGGTATTTCTTGCTCGAGTGGCCTCTCTTAAATTGCAAAGTCTATTATCTGAAGGATTGCCGTTAATATGGTCAATATCTGCTGTTGGCCATTTCCCATGTACATAGAACCACGCCAACCTGTGAGCAAAGAAAACCTGTTTGTTAAATGAAACCTTCAGGTAACCATTCTCTGCAATCATCCCTCTTACTTTCACGCCAGAATGTAGTGCGCTGGTAAAGTTTCCAGTTTCAGGGTTGTACTTTAGAGCCTCTTTTAAAAGGGCCCAATCCATTCGGCCTTCTTGCTCTACCAAATATGTAAATGGTTTATGCTTCACGCTGCCTCCTGAGTTTCTTTAAGCCGCTTCAACTCCAACCGGTAGTAATCACGAATGCTTTTCAACTCTTCAACGCTATAGCTGCGGCGTTCGTGGTTATTCTCGATAGCCTCAACGGTTTCAATTCCAATACGCTTGATCAGCTCGACGCGGTACGGAACGATATTCCCGCTCTTGTGCTGGTTGCATACTGAACATTGTTTGTGTATTTGTCGGGGGTCGAATCTGAATTGAGGTGCTGCTGAGGTTGTTCTGTAGTGCCCAGCGTCCCACTGTGCTGCTGAAGTAGTGCCACATGATACGCAGGGTAGGTTTGAATCTCGTGCTCTTACAAAGGCGTTGACGGCTTGCTGTGCCTGCTTAATCCAATATGCTTTTGGCTTGGCGTTAATTTTCCTGACTTTTAACGCTATTCTTTCCTTCTTCTCTTTCTCCCGCCTTCGCTGTTCGGATTTTCTTAACGCATCATCATGAGCTTTTTTCGCCAACTGCTTTATGTGCTCATCTTTATGCTTTTCGCAGCACCACCACTCGTATATCGCGGCTGGCTTAAACCTATCGTTGCATACTTTACAATTCCGGTGCTTTGGGAGCTTGGCTATCATTCCCGACCTCCTTCGCTGCTTTATCAATGCATTTCTGATGAGCGTAGGTTTCACCCTTGTTAAGCATCAGGAAGCAGAAGATACATATTGATTGGGGGAGTTCAGGCATGGCTAACCTCCGGCTTTGGCAGTCCGTCATAGACTTCAGATAAGTGACCTCTGATTTGCATTCTTCGCAGGGCGCTGTACATGAAGTCGCATTCAGCCTGTTTGTTGGCTCTGAACGGCTTTGATGCTGTAGAGCACCACAGAGCGTTACCGGGCCAGCCATGTACCTTGTAAACTCGTCCGTTCTTTACGTGCAATAACCCCCACCCTTGCGGCAGGTCAGCGGCGTTAATAATTCCCGGCTCACAGATAAAGAACCGCCAGTCGCCCATACCTAGCTCTGGATCAATACGAAAACGCTTTTTCTTGTCTGCCAAAAAATCAGAGCGGGAGCACTTAGCTTCAATCAGGCAAGACGCCAGATTTCTAAACCCTATTGCATCTGGTTGCTCTCCAGTTGATACGGCGGCAACAAAGCGATCATGAAATGCCACTTTAAATCCGTTGTTCCTGAGAAACTTTTCAGCTATCAGGCATAGCTCATCGTGAGTTAATGACTGCTCACTCATCGCGTTCTCCTTACTCTGTCGAATTTTGCGCGCAACAAAACGCATATGTGGTCATATGTAGGTATTTCGCTGGCGGGGATTGGGGGTTTAGGCTTGGTTCGGTGGGATACTTTGAATTTGAGATTATCTAGTGCGATCTGGGTCGGGCTTATCTGCCTCATCAGCTTTATCCTCAATCACTATGCAGTGATAGGTTTTCTTGCCAACATAGAATTTACCCAGCCGTTGACACTCTGTTGCTACAGTCTGATGCGCTGACTCCCAGCCAAGGCGATAAGAGGCCCAGACTAATGCGCATACCGCAACGCCGAAAATAATTCCGTTAATCATGCTGCCCTCCCAAAATAATCATTGGTGTAGCGAACCTCGCGCAACTTCACGCCACTACCGACCGCCCATGCTTGCGAGTATTCAATTAAGCTCGTCATGCGCTTAATACCCATCTTGGCGGTCGATTCCCTGATGTTGCAGAACTCGCCCTCTAATCCAGGCACCACTTCCGCACCCATACCGGTTGCCATTGCGTGGCCCGATACGAATAACGTTTTCCACTGAACCAGATTGCGCTCTTTCTCCATCCACAAAACCTGCTTAGCCACGTCACCACACAATGCGTGGAACATGCTGTTTTGCAGTAGGGAGCGGTCAAAGTCGGTGATGCGGATTGTTATGGGGTGGTGGTCATCAAGGGGGAGTTGGTTTATTGCTGCTATCAGGTTTCGTCTTACTTGCTCGTTTCGTAGAAAGAATATTTGTTTATCCATAGTCACTTCCGAAACATCATGATGGTTAAGCCGTTTTTGGTTACTACTTTTAGCGTGCCACTCTCCGTTAATTCACTAAGATTGAAAGCGTCATACAGCTCGTTAATGACCTTCTGCTTTCGATCTTCTTTCTTGCGTTTATCCCATTGCTTCCAGATGATTCTTGCCATCCACTCGCCTGTTTTAAACATGATGAACAAGTAACCCGCAAAGGCTAAACCAACATTTAGGTAATCGCTCATAGTGGCTTCTCCGGCACTGTAGGGAGTGGCATCCAGTATTTGATATATGGGGCCCTATCTGAGCTGTACCACCGCATGACTGGAGTTTCATAAGCTGTATGGCAGAAATCCATGACATGCATCACCCAGCATTTTGCATAAAATTCAGGGTAGTGACACGCAACTAAATAGTCTCCTGATTTATCAGGTAGCCGGTCACTGCATTTAATCCAGTCTTGCGTTATCTTCCAACCGTTAGGTATTAAACATTCACCAATATCTACTTGTGGTACATTTTCAAAATTTATGGCTGCCTCAGAAACTTCAACGGCTCGTACTAGATTTGTTTTATTTATTCCAGCTAGAGTGAAAAATCCTAAATGGTCTTTTGATATGCGATTCGTTAACAAGCCAAGAAGTGCAGATTTATAATCAGGTATCTCCGGAGAGTTCAACTGTGGGGTGGTGTAGAGAGGTCTTGTGCAACCGGCATCATTTGCATAACTGAACGCTCCATCATCTAAGTCACAAGCGTCATTCCAATAAGCAACAGGCTCAGCTCTCTTTGCAGCTAACGCGATTCGGGCTAGGGAAAGTAATTCTCGAGGGCTTACTGGCATTTCATCACTAGTTGGAGTGTTATGAATCTCTTGCTGGCAGGAACTTATAATTTCTTCAATCTCTTCTACAGTAAAACTGTCTAATTCTTTCATGCCCTTTCTCCCAGCCATACAGCTACCCTTGAGGCCCATTCTTTGTCAGTAATAAGAGCATTTCCTATCCATTTAGTTATGCCCTTGGGGGAATATGGAGATCCACGAAGGATTAATTGTTTGCAATTTTTTCTCGGGCCTCTAAGTCTTATTGCGCAATCAGCATATGCAGAGTTGACCATGACTACATAACCCATAGGCGCTGGAATTACCCACGAGTCGCAGCCGAAAACCACAAAGTGCTTTGCCTTTCTTCGGCCTTTAAGTATCCGCTGAGGGATGATGCTGCCTTTTTTAAAAAATTCGCCGCGTGATTTAAGTTCTGTCACTGTTAAGTCACTCATTCACTCTCTCCCTTGATTCGAATGCCAGCAATTGCAAGGCGAGCCATAGTGATCTCTTTTGAGATAGCCTTGCCGATTTCTTCCGTATTGATAGCAGGAGGTAATATCACCTCGATCGCCCGTCTGGATACTTGCCACCACTTCCATGCGTCGCGGGAAGCAAGTGAGTAGTAATCAATTTCAGGATCTTCATCAGTGCCGTGGTTGTACATCTTAAGCAGCATTTCAATATATGCATTGCCGGCGTGTTGCTTGCGGAATTCAGCTTCAAACTCTTCACGCGATTTAGTTATGTCCATCATGCCTCTCTCTTCGATTCGTATCTGGCGCAGGTGATAGCAGTCCAAGCAATCAACTCCGCGCGTTTCATGTGAAGTTCTTTTAGCCGTTCAAGCCAGATAACTACTGGTCCGGTATAGCCGTTGTGAGCAAGTCGAATATATTGCTCAATAGTTAATTCATCTTCGTGTGTGAGTTCCATCAGAAACCACCTTGTTGCTTGGATGACCGGCGATCTGATTCATCAGCCTTTGCTCTAGCTTGAGTCTGGTCACAGTCATAAATTGCCCCGAATCTTTGCTCCACATACACGACGCCGTTTTCACCGTGGCGATTAAGCTTCATCAGCAGCTCTGTATCATGCTGATTGGCGTTATCGTCGTAAGCACCAGCGCGGTATATGCCGAGCCAGTAGTCACAGTCCTGTTCGATTTGTCCGGTATCGCGGGAGTCGCTGGGGAGTGGGCGTTTGTTGGTACGCTTTTCCAAATCACGGTTAAGCTGGGTCAGCAGCACAACGACGCAATCCAGTTCTTTAGCGAGGTTCTTAAGTCCTTTGGTGATCATCCCGTAAGCCAAGTCGTTTCGATCAGCTTTCTCGGCTTTCATCAGCGTCAGGTAGTCAACTAACACCATGCCGACAACGCCACGCTCTCGCTTAATACGACGACATTCTGAAACAATGTGCGCCAGTGAAAGGCCCGGTGTGTCGTCGATGTAGAGATTGCCGTTAGTAGCCAGCTCTACGCCCTTGGCAGAAGCCAGAGCAAACCGGTTATCGTCGTACCCATCAAGATAGAAATTCTTGCTTGATACGCCGGATATCTGGGTGATCATCCGTTCGGCCAGTTGCAAATCAGGCATTTCAAGACTGAACGCCAGCGCTGGTAACTTCTCATTCATCGCGCAGTTGATAGCCATGTTGAGGTAGAACGTGGTTTTACCCATCTTCGGACGCGCACCAACGACGAATAGCGACCCCTTCACAATGCGCTTAGGTTCCAGCATGGCATCCAGTGACGCGATCCCGCTGGTTAGTCCGATAGCACTTTGGTCGCCAGCAAATCGCTTCTCCACGACATCAACCCAATCCGTAAATACATCTTCGAACCGGCGTAAGCCTCGCTGATTACCTGTTTTGGCGTGATCTGCTATCTGCGAAAACAGCGATTGAGCCGCCTCGAATTTCTCCTCTGCCGTCATGCCGTCATTTGCATAGAACAGCTCAGTGATTTTATTGGCTTTCTCAATTCCGTAACGCTTCATAGCTCGATCGCGGATCACGTTCGCATAAGCGACAATGTTCGCGGCACTGGGTGTGTACTTGGATAGCTCAGCCAGATAACCGAACCCGCCGACCGTATCCAGCTCACCGCTATCACCGAGAGATTCCGATAACGTGATCAAGTCTAACGGTTGCTGCTGACTGTCCAGACGACGCAAACCTTCGTAAATAACGCGGTGTGGGCGACTGAAAAATGATTCAGACTTGAGGATTGAAAACACAGCTCGGCACCGATCAGTGTCACCGCCGTCAATCATCAGCCCACCAAGGACACTCTGCTCAGCTTCAAGGCTGTGCGGAGGTAATTTATAATCAATGGTCATCCTTGGCCCCCTCGCGGACTAGCAGGTAAGTTTCGTCGTTCAGAAAATATTCCAACCCCTTTTTCTGCCACGTCTTGCCAGAACGAGCATCAGGTCTGTTTTCCAGCATCCAGCGGCAATTGGTGGAAATGTAAGTCAGGTAGGCTTTCCAGCTTTCCAGCGTGAATGGCTGGCTGTCCAGTTGCCTAGTTATCTTGCTGGCTTTCACCCAGAAAGTTTTGATCAGGTTACGGCGTTTGTCGCTGAGTGCTCTGATGCCTTTAGCTTCTGGTAGGATGTCGTGATAAACATTGACCACATCTTCACAACTGAATGACGGTTTTTTCTTTCCAGCTTTATCGGCTGAAGAGGTACTCTCTATTACGTTAGTAATAGAGTTATTAGTTACTTCATTGTTTGTGGCACTTTGTTGGTAATCTGTTGGCACAACCTCGCCGCCAGCGCTTGGTATCAGCGGGTTTGCGATGGCACTTTGTTGGTAATCTGTTGGCACTAAATTTGGCTGATATTCGTCGTATTTTGTGACGTAAATTAGTGAGAATTTCTTGGTGGTTGACTTAGTGATCATCCCAAGTTTTTCAAATTTACCGATGAGATATTTGATGCGGTTTCCTGTGATACCGGTTGCCAATTCCAGCTTATTACGACCGGTCATAAATTCACCGCGACGAACCATGACATCACCTAGCTCAGTACTAACTATTGCCGGTGCGTGATTGGCGGTAAGGATGAAATGGAACCACAGGTGAACAGCTTCAGAATCCGTCCTGTAGAAAGGCAGATCCATTATTTTTCTATGCATCAAGGCAAACCCCTTACCGGTTGCCTCCGGCCTTGCTGTGTCTGGTTGACGAAACGCTAAGACGTTACTCATTGGCTTTCTCCCGATCAGCCTTAAGTCCACGGAAAATCTCAGCGAACTTGTGATCAAATAGTGGATTGTCGTTGCAGACCATGACTAACTCGTCAGGCTTGGCGGATCGCTGCTGAGTAACCTCTCGCTGCTTTGCGTTAGTTTTCTTTCGCATGTATAATTACCTCTAGAAAGACATAGTTATCTGTTGTTCTGAAGCCTCGACTGCCATCGGGGCTTTTTGCTTTCCGGTCACCGCAATCACAGCCTGCCTTGCGATTTCCCTTATTACGCTCGTCTCCCATATCTTCTCCAGAAGAACAAACGTCACTGCCATGTCATGTACGTTTAACCGGCTTACCTTTGATTCGGCCCAGCCAGCCTCCCGCGCAAACTTGCTCTGTCCCTTGATAGCCATTCGGCTTCGTAGCTCAGATTCAACTTCCATAATTCTCTTGCTGTTACTTGCACGTTCCATTGCGTACTCTTCCCTTGTGATTTGAATGTTGTTGTTCCTCCCCGATGGTCTGGGGATTTAGTTTTGATGGGCGCTTTTCAGCGCAGAGGATTTAATGAGCGGCGGTGATTAAGCGGCGTTAAGTTGATTTGTAGGTAACCCGTCAGTTTTGTTCGGGTAGTCATCACTGTTTAATTCATGGGGTGTTACCGCCCAATTGGTTGCCTCTGACCATTGAATGGCCTTGCGTCCCTTTGGTTTGTAACGACCAGCAATAACTTGACTAACAAAACCCTGAGTAACACCGGCAGCAACTGCATAGTCAGCTTGGCTAATGCCGTTCTGTTTTAGGTAATCATTCAGATTCATATCTATCTCCATTTGCTAGATACGACAATATTAGTGCTACTGATTAAGAAAAGCAATAGCTGCACTATTTGTTAATTATTAGCAATACGAATAAAGTCGCGAGCATGGCAAAGAAAAATGTAATTACTGAAGAAGACTTGAAAATTGCGGATCGCTTAAAGCAAATTTGGGATAGAAAAAAAGACCAGTTAGGACTTAGCCAGGAAAAGGCGGCGGGAATACTTGGTTTTAGCACTCAAGCAGCTATAAGCCAATTCCTTAATGGCAAGACTTCTCTTAACACAGAAAATATCCTCAAATTCTCTGCGCTGCTTGATGTAGCACCGGAGGAAATTAATCCATCTATCGGGCCACTGCTTGCACATGTAAGGGCAACGGCACAGACAACTAATTATAAGGATCCGACTCCAGCTTATGGTTACCCATTGATTAGTTGGGTTCAGGCTGGAGCATTTAGCGAGATTGATGGGTCATTCACTGAAAGAGATGCCATCAGGTTAGTGGACTCCACTAAAAGAGCCGGGAATAACGCATTTTGGCTGGAAGTTAAAGGCGACTCAATGACGGCTCCTGTAGGGGTTAGCTTCCCAGAGGGCATGCTCATTCTTGTTGACCCTGACAGGGCTGTTCACGATGGTGATTTATGTGTTGCATATTTGACGAACAAAAAAGCAGCCACCTTCAAGAAATACGTTGAGGACGCGGGGGATCACTTCCTTAAACCGCTTAATCCATCTTGGCCATTGACGGTAATCGATGAGGACTGCCGCATCATCGGTAAAGTTATCGATGCTACGTGGGAAGATTTGGACAGCTAACCCACTGCTAGCCCATAGAGGGGTGGGTAATATTTAACTAAGAGTTAGCTGTTTTTACATAATAAACTTTATTAAGAGGTTGCCATGTCAGCAATGTGGGGAGGGAAGAAATTGGAAAAAGAAGATGATCCAAGCCAGAATGAAGCACCAGAGCAAGGCAATCTTTTCGAGCTAGAATTTAATGACTATACCCCATCAAGCCTCGGGACTGCGCACCTTTCTGGCTTCGCTATCGCCAGTGATGAAATGGAATATGCAGTAAAAGGTTCAACAAGTAATATCACGATTCCAGTTCAGAACCCCTCTCAAGTCCCAGCGGCAGAATGGTTCTGTACAAATTTGGCGGAGAGATGCGGTATAGCGACTCCAGTATGTAAAGTATTGAAATGTATATCAGACGGCGAATATGTTTTTGGGTCAAGAATTGAGCTTTCTGCTTGGAAGAGCGGACTTAATGATGCTCAATGGATATCGATACTGTTCACCGCGAATGAGTCACTAAAAAAGCAGTTGTGGGCTATTTATGCGTTCGATCAGTTCGTGCATAACATAGATAGACATTTCAATAATTATCTATACATGAAAAATAGCCGAGACCAAGTTATCGTCAAGACTTTTGATTTTAGTTTGAGTTCATTTGTCATTGGCTGGCCAAGAAGTACAACAAGCACACTCCCTACGGATTCAAGCACCTGTATCAATTGGAGTATAGCAAAACAGTTTATCGGTGATACCGAAGAACTAAGGAAAGTGGGGCTAAACGTTCTTGACAAGATAGAAAGAATAGGTGTAGATGCCATCTCTGATATACTTAATGGTATGCCAGAAGACTGGATGCCTCCCATGCATAAAGATTATCTAATAAAATGGTGGGCAGGAGAGGGTAAAACAGAACGAATAAATGCCATACGCTTGGAGATAAGTTCATGAAAACATTTAAGTACAGCTTAATCAGAATAACGCCAAATCTCGAAAAAGGCGAAACGATTAATGTTGGGCTAATTGTATATCTGGACGAAGATATCGATGTGCGGATGCTGCATTCTGTTTCAAAACTTAGAGCAATAGATAAAAGCCTTGACCTGAATTATCTTGAAGAACTGACGGGTAACCTGTTTCATTTATCGAGCGCCATTAATGATATAAAAATGCTTCCACGGCTTTTTAAGGGGTCATTATCGCTATCTGAGTTTGGCGTTTTCACTGTAGGTAGTAGCGATAACTATGAAGCAAAGCTGAATGAATTGATGAATCGACTGGTCAACCCCCACAAAAAACCATATAAACGCGTAAACAAGAAAATATTCTTTGATATTAGGGATATGTTCAGTAAGCAAGGTATCCTTGGAAAATATAGTGAGGATATTTTTGAACATAAGGTTGTGGCAAATTACCCGATCAGCGCAGAAGAGGGGCTTGTGGCTGATTTCTTGTTAAAGAATGGGAAATATCATTTAACAGAAACACTAGATTTTAGAACGGAAAACGTAAAGAAGCAGATGGGTGAAGCGGCTATTAGCGCATTAACAATAAATAAAGCCGTTGAAATATATAGTAATAATATAGATTCATTTGTAATTTATGCAGCAGAAACAATGGCCCAAGAAAATAGCGCTAAACATCAGTTAAACTTATTGGGAAAGCATACTGATAACTTAATAAATGCATTTAGTCGCGATGATATGATGGTTTATTATGAGAAAATGATGAACGCCGCATCCCCGCTTCATTAATCACCTAACCCGGCCCCGCTGCCGGGTTTTTTGTGCCTGTAACTTGCTATGTAAAGAAACTCATCTACGCTAAGAGCACAACATCAGGGATTACAAATATATAAACTTAGTCTTTACCTTTGCCCACCGCGTCCCGTGTGGGCTTTTTTATGTCTGTAATCAGCCTTCTGGCGGTAATCTCAGAATATCAATAGCTAACTCGACGGCTAAAGTTACCTGTTCCTCCTGATACAGCACTTCTATCATCTCTGCTATCGACTCCTTCGACACTTCCCCACCTTCCGTTAGTAGCTGCATCACTGCGGTACCGATAACTTGCGCCACTTCTGGCCGCTGCTGCTCGAAAAACTCTTGTTCGCTATCCATATCTCACCCATCAAAGAATAAATTTCACCCAATTTAGCACACTTGACGACGTTTTTTCGGCTGGATGTTTGAGGGTAACCACTACATTGAAAAAATAAATACATATATAAATCAATAATAAGTAGCACTACTATAAATAATTATTAGAAGCACTATTGACCTTAATAATTAGTAGCACTATTATGAATCCATCGACACGGCAGGACGCCAAAAGTACGAAACGGATAGCACGCTCTTTAACAATCAAACGTAAGAATCCTCCGCAGCATCTTGAATGAGAATGCGGGCTAGTACCGGGAAGGTTAACAAAGTGGATAGTTGGCAAGGGAATCCGAGGGAACCAATCGCAAAGTATGCGCGATTATCTGGAAGGCTAATAACAAAGGCAGATAGCTTCCATCCTCTGTAACACGGCGAGTTCCACCATGGGCACAGCTTACGTTTGATAGTTACCAGAGCTTACCGCTCTTTAAGATAACTGCGCTGAAAAGCGCGAAGTACCAAAGCTAATGAGTTTTGGGATGGTGAATAGCTGGAGCTAACGACAGGTAATGCTGCGGGACTGAGAAAGCTATCGAGAGCGCTGTGATTGAAATAGGCACAGACACCATCACCAAAGCTTATTAACCGGAGGTAACACCATGGCTCATCAAGGTTATGACAACGCCAGACAGCGCCGTAACGATAAGCGCAAAGCTCTGACAGCAGCATACAACGCTCAACACGGCATCGTAGAACCAGAGTCACGCGAAGTTAAGCGCCCAACTCTGCGATTGAACCGCAAGCCTAACAGCCGCATAGAAAGCGCCATTACGCCTATCAGCTTTGAATACAGAGCGCAGATAGAGAAAGCCGCTGAGTTTTACGTGGCACTAGCTGAGAAAGCATCAGAGAAGCGCCAGCGCGCAAATATGAAAATTAGCGGTAACTTTGACCAGCAAATCAACGCTCGTCAAAAACAGCGCGGACACAGCATACCGTTAATTTAGAGGCCCACCACATAGTTAAGTGATGAAATTATGAAAATTAAGAATATGGAAGTAGCAGTTCAGGTTGTCGCAGCCCAGTGTTTGACCAAACAATTGGAAGAGCAATTAGTTCTTTGCACCACGGTGCAAACGGAGAAAGCAAAAGAGATTGCCGCCGCCGTCCGCACTGCTTTTGAAGAATTACTCAGTGATTAATAAGGAATATCTTCTTATTGCTTGTCCTTTTTGAAATGCTGTACAGCTTGGTCATACATTTTTAACAGATTATCCATATTTCCAGAGCTGTGCATTGGCACTTTATCTCCACGAATTAACTCTACTACCAGTTGTAGCGCAGCCTTCTCAGGTAAAACTGTTGGATCAGAAATGGGTTCTGACATTCTCAATTCCTTATTTTGACTGTGGAATAACCAACATATCAATTTTCCTTGACTGTGGAAAGCAGGGAAACCACGGCTGGGCGTGGCTAAATAACCCAGCACAAATTATAGAAGGTCACTTAGGCGGCCTTTTTTATTGCCTAAATTGGCGTAACTGAGGAATGAATGATGAGTCAATATCGAAACATAAGCATTGAGTGGCTTCAGCGAATGCATGCGGATGGATATGTAGCTCTGTGTGACGGTGATTTGCAGGAAGTATTAGATTTCATTTCGGAACCCCAGTGACCTTACCCCTGCCACTTAACCGGTGGCAGCAATAAGACCACTAGATGAGGTGATGTATGGAAATTGAAGAGTATGCAAAAGCAGCGATGTCGTCAGTAATTCAACGGTATGAGTCAGTTAACATAGATAATATCGATGTGATTAACGACATCGCCCATCGCAGTTTCCTGCTCGGTGAAGCAATGAAGTGGGAAGAAGAACGACGTAAAAAAATAAGCGAAGATGAGTATTTAAATACTCTCGCCACGCTCGGAAAGCAATAACCCTCCCCACCCCCACCAATCCCCAGAGTAAATAACTGACAACTGTCGGTGTTTTGCTGTGGGACAAACACAAGGAAATGAGCATGGCAGATGAAAAAAAGGAACTGGCACTCGTCACGCTGCCGGTCGAGAAAGCAGATTTAGAGGTCGCTTTACTCAATGACAAATTCATTGATGAGCTGATTGATAACGTTCGTAAGACAGCCGGTTCGGTAGTTGGTGACTTGAAGACTGCAAAGGGCCGCGGTGTATACATCACGATGGCTGACCAAGTACGCAAATCCAAAGCAGCATTTGAGGTTCGCGCTAAAGAGTTGGTTGCTGAACTAAAAGCACGCCCCGCCCTGATAGATGCCAATCGAAAAAAGTTTCGTGATGAGCTGGATAATATTGCAGTAGCAATCCGAAAGCCGGTAACGGACTGGGAGTCTGAACAGGAGCGCATTCGCCAAGAGGAAGAAGCAAAGGCTGAGGCTGAACGCTATAGCAAGATGCGCGACGATGCTGACAAAGACAATGCCGCTTTCGATTTGGCAAAGGCTAAAGAGCTAGCACTTCAAATAGAGGTGGCCCACGCAACAGCCCTACTGGACGACTATGAACGCGACCGAACCCTCGCGGAGCAAAAATCGGAAGCAGAGCGCCTTCGTATCGCTCACGAAGAAGAGTTAAAGCGTCTGGCGGTAGAGCAGGCGAAGCGAGATGCTGATGAAAAGATTCAACTGGAACGCGAAGAGGCTGCTCATCGTGAGTCCGTGTTAAAGGCTCGGGCGGAACAAGCAGAGCGTGACCGTATCGCAGCAGAACAAAAGGCCGAGCAAGACAAGAAGGATGCAGCCGCTAAAGCTGAGCGCGAGAAGCAGGAAGCTATCGCAGCCGAACAACGGAAAGCGCAGGAAACCGCTGACCGTATCCAGCGCGAAGATCAGCAAAAAGAAGAAGCACGTTTGGCCGAAGAGAAGCGTGTTGCTGATGAGGCGGCGGCCCGCGCGAAAGATGTTGAACACCGTCGCACCATCAACCGCCAAGCGGTAGCCGACTTAATTGCAAACGGATTGCCAGAAGATTGCGCACAGAAATGTGTAGCCGCTATCGCTAAAAACCTCATTTCCTCTGTTTGTATCACTTACTAATTAAACCGGAGTATCCCATGCATACCTTTTGTATAGCAGGGTGGCCTTGCGTGGGCTGCTCTGAAACTTTGCTCGACCGTATATTCCGCAACGCCAAGAACGCAGCTAAGCGGCTTATTGAGATATTAAACCAGCTGGGTGAACCATGAGAATAAAACCGAATGGTGACGGAACGGTTACCGCATCTCAGGTGCACAACGGATTCAAAAAGCGTTACACAAAGTCATTCCCTGATAATGCAAAAGGTATTCATGACGCCTATTTGTGGTGCCGAATTATCTGGCTTGGCTGGGATGACTCACAAGATGTGGAGCATGCAGCATGACGGTATCAATCGGAAAGCTGCCAGCAACGGATGCTGAATGGCTGGAGTTAATGCACTCAGAACTTGAAAGTGAGCTCGGCGAGTCATGGATGGAAACCGAATCAAGAAACCAAGGGACAACCAAGGCATCTCCACTAGTAACGCTAAGTGAGTTTGCTGGTAACTTTAACTGAGAGATAAATCATGAAATTTGAAAAGGCTATGAGAAAGAAAGCCAAGCTACGGCTGGCGCTTACAGGCCCGAGCGGTTCAGGGAAAACATACAGCGCCTTGCTGATAGCTAAAGGGATTGGTGGCAAGACGGCTGTAATTGATACCGAAAAAGGTAGCGCGTCGCTTTATTCAGACGTTTCAGACTTTGACGTTCTGGAACTAGATGCACCATTCTCGCCAGAGCGATTCATAGAAGCCATTCACGCAGCAGAGCAAGCTGGCTATGACAATCTTATTATCGACAGCATCACCCATGAGTGGGGTGGCGTAGGTGGCTGTCTTGAGCTTGTTGATACGATTGCAAAAGCTAAGTTCCGTGGAAATTCATGGTCAGCTTGGAGTGAAATCAATCCGCGGCATCGTTTGTTTTTGGATGCGATCCTTAGCACCGGCATGCATGTAATTGCAACCATGCGAAGTAAAACAGAAACCGCTCAGATTGAAGAGAATGGGCGCAAAAAGGTGGCTAAGTTAGGGATGAAATCAGAACAGCGTGATGGCGTGGAATACGAATTCACTACCGTTCTAGATTTGGTGCATGAATCACATCACGCCAACGCCACCAAAGACCGTACAAAACTCTTTTCAAATTCTGATCCAGTAATTATCTCCGAAGAAACAGGCAAGAGATTGATTGAATGGCTTGAATCAGGCGTAAACCCACATGATGAAGCATTAAAGCATTTCACCGCCCTAGCAACATCCGCAAATTCTGTTGAAGAGCTTAAACCAGCATTTGAAGAGGCATGGCGCACATTACGCGGGACTGAACAGCAAGCCATAGCGAAAGATGTATATGACATTCGAAAATCCGAACTGGAGCAAGCGGCATGAGCAAGGGCATAAATAAAGTAATTCTGGTGGGTAACCTTGGGAAGGATCCTGAGGTTCGTTATATGCCGAACGGCGGCGCGGTAGCCAGCATTACCCTTGCTACATCGGAAAGTTGGCGGGACAAGGCGACAGGCGAGCAAAAGGAAAAAACTGAGTGGCACCGGATTGTGCTGTTTGGGAAATTGGCAGAAGTAGCTGGCGAGTACCTGCGGAAAGGTTCTCAGGTCTACATCGAAGGAGCATTACAAACAAGGAAGTGGCAAGACCAATCAGGACAAGATCGCTACACAACGGAAGTAGTGGTCAATGTCGGCGGTACCATGCAGATGCTGGGCGGGAAGCAAGGTGATTCGCAGGGAGCACAGGGCCAAGGACGGCAAAACCAGAATCGGCAATCCAGTGGGCAATCTACTGGACAGAGTGAGCCACCAATGTTCGAAGAAGAACCACCATATTGAGGTGATAGCTATGGAGAATAACCAGCAAATAACAGTTGTTCGATTTTACAACGCGAATAAAAACTCGTGGAAATTTCCAGATGGAAAAGTGATTTTTTCTTTCGCAGAAGCTAATGCCAAGGCCAAAGAGCTTGGTATGACTTTGGAAACCGACAGTAAATGGCGATTTTCTAACTCACACTAAGCGCCATCCCCGCTGGTAATCCCATGACAATCAGAACAAATAACTATGCAGACATAATTGCAGGATGCCTCGCGGCTTTTGATTGTGCAAAGCGGGGAGAAGAACACGATCGGCTTAACAAGATGATTATCAGGACGATAGGCAGGATAACGGCGAGTCACCCTCGCTGCCCTGCTCACTTGTTACCCCTTGAGCGGCAGCCGTTCAGCTTAAGCAATCCTGCACCGATTATTTTAAGCAATATTGATCGTGAATATTACGGAATCGGCTGGTCTGTCAAGCAAGGCTAATCCCCCACCCCACTTAAAGCAGCTAGTCTGCTGAGGACTTTCTATGTCTGAAAATACTGATTATGAAACGTTAGAGGCTGAGTACATCGAACTAGACAAAAACTATCGAGCTGTCGCTGCTGAGAACATGTTACTGAAAGTTGCCGCAAGAGACATGCTTAGTGGATGGAAAGCGATTCGCCAGAACGGTGGTGAAAGTGAAATTTACGGCATTGGTTGGGACAGGTCGCAAAGCGCGGTTGAGTCAGCACTAAATACTCCAGCCACCACTCAAGCGATTAACGAGATAAAGGCGCAGGGTGTCGAGGAACAGGTTTCACGTCTTGAAGGTGAGTATGGTGAGCTTGATGACGTATGCGTGATGGTATTTCGTGATTTGCGAGAGTTCGCCGCCGCCCGCGATGGTGAGTGTCATCACAAAGATTGCCCTCAGATCCGTGATAACGAGCCGACCGCTACCGGACGACATTGCCCTATTGATAATTGGGATGATGAATAATGGAAAGAGAAGAGCGCTATATCGTAATTAAACGTTCTGATGCAGAAAAATACCTTGGTCATTTTAATTTTCAACTTCTGGATACGCTAGAAAATAGCATTAAAAAAGGGCGTGATATTGAGAGTAAGCCCCCATTGCAGTGTGTTGTAGTTGAGTCTGATTGGCCTGAATATGAAACCGTGTGGTCCATGATTGAAAGCCGTGTTGATGGAATATCGGAGGCGGTGAAACCGCGCGAACCTGTATCTTTTGATGCGCTAGCAGATGCAGTTCAGCATGTTACCGGCGGTATTCGCATGGAATTTGACTCTAAATCTGACAAGGGCCACCAAGCTGTGCCATTTATGAATTTCAATTCACTATCTCGCATCGTTGAAATGTTCCGCGCACCTATTAATCCGGTTGAAGGGGGTGAGTAGTGGCAGAACTAACAGCAGCAGAAAAGAAATGGGTTAAGCAGGTCAATGCATTGCTTGCTAAATGCCCGTCAAATCGGCTCGGTTTCTACACGATCGGCGATAGCAACGTTATGCTTTATGACGCGAAACAGTTCAAAGATAAAGGGTTGGAGAATGACCATCGTGACCTCATTGGCGTATTAGCCGACCATGACCTTGCGTTTGATGAAGCATTCGACCTTGATTTTCCGAATGACGTCGAGGGGGTGTGCGGATGAGCAAACTGGCAGAGGGGAATGCAGATGCTGAGTAAAGAAACATTGGAGAATATAAAACAACAGCGAATTGATGTTGACGGAAATATTGGCTCAGAAATGGCCACTGAACTGCTAGCGCTGCGTGAGCAACTTGAAGCGCTTAAGCAGCAGGATCCTATCGGTCAGGTTATTTTCGGCGGTTACAATTCAGGCGGCACACGCGATGTTAGCGTGGTGTGCCTACATGACCAGGCTGATTGGGATAACTTTCAAGATGGCACATTGCTGTTCATGGAGCCAAGGCCAGCAGGTGACTAAATGCTAATAGGCTTTGTTCTTCTCGTCAGTTCCTGCTTTAACGATAGTTGCGATGCCCTACCAGTTACCGAAGATATTTACCCTACTCAATCCGAATGCCAAGTCATGTTAGCGCGAATTAAAGAGCGAAGGCCTGATGCTGTGCTCATGTGCAGCGAAGTCTATCGGTAACCGCGCTATACTCCAATAAAGTAAGCGGAGGGTAAGCAAATGGCGCGTCGTCAGGATGTACCAATAGCCTTTATAGCCTCAATCGTCATTGAGCCAAGTGGTCGGAAAGTTGTTACAACCGCTCGATTTATTACTGAGCTTGAAAAGGTTAATCATCACTACAGCCCATCACAGGCTAACGACTACATAGTCAGATATGAAAGAAACTGGAAGCTTCTGGAAGAGAAAGATAACGGATTAAACACTTACTTTATGTTCAACAGTTACTAAGCGTCACCACCTCAATGAACCTCGCTAATGCGGGGTTTTTTATTGGGAGTAAATCATGAGCGACTCATTCGAAAAGTGGCTCAACGAGCCTATCGGCCCTAACGGTGAACAACGCCGCTACGTCCTCAGCATACCCCGTCAACACTTCGCTAAAACAGTATGGAACGATTGCGAGAAAGCAATCAAAGGGAAACGGACTTCATCTAAATAACTGGAGATTCCCTATGACTATTTCAATGCTCCCCGTCGAGCGCAAATTCCCGCTGCCCGCTGAATTAACGGGCCGTATTAATGACCTTATTCACGAATATGAAGGTGAGATAGGACTCAGTGAAGTGCTTGGCGTGCTGGAGATAGTCAAGTTTGGATTGCTAAACCAACAAGCAAATGAGGTGGCTTAATGTGCGATGAAGTAGACCAAGCCAAAAGCCTCGAATTACACACAATTGAAATCGGTATCGCCAATCGCAAGCCCGCAATGGCATTCACCGGATTCTGCCACTTCTCAGAGTGTCGCCAGCCAATAACTAGAGGCCTGTTCTGTGACGAAGGATGCCGTGACGACTTCGAAATCGATGAGCGCAGAAAAAGGAATTCGGCATGAGTAGAGGAACGATTATTTGCCTGTGCGACCTGACTGGAATTATGGCGGGACCGTGGGTTACGGCTGGGTATGATGCAATTTTGATTGACCCTCAGCATATCGAGAAAAGTAACCAGGAAAGAATACGAAAGTGGCCAGAGACAGTTCTCACGGCAGCCGGCGCATTGGGTGACGTTATCCGTAAAGAGAAAATCGTTTTTGTTGCAGGGTTCCCGCCATGTACTGATGTGGCAGTAAGCGGTGCCGCCCACTTTGAAAAGAAACGCAAAGCTGATATCCACTTTCAAGCAAAGGCGGCACTGGTGGCTGAACAATGCCGGATGATTGGCGAAATAACCGGAGCTCCCTGGTTCTTTGAAAACCCTATTAGCGTTTTCAGTGGCATATTCGGGAAACCAGATTTCATCTTTAATCCGAGCGACTACGGCGGCTATCTGCCAGTTGATGACGTTCATCCAACCTACCCCGATTACATTGCCCCGCGTGATGCCTATCCCAAGAAAACATGCCTATGGACCGGGGGAGGGTTTGTTATGCCAGATAAGTTGCCTGTTCCTGTTCCTGATGGTTATTCAACTCAGCACCTTAAATTGGGTGGAAAGTCAGATCGAGTGAAGAACATTCGAAGCGCCACACCCCGAGGTTTCGCTGAAGCGGTTTACCAAGCCAACGCTCTGCATCTGAAAGCGTTAAGAGAGGCTGCATGAGTGATTTTGGCGGCAGCCACACACCGGACAGCCTGAAAGATTTATGGATGACACCAGCCGACATATTCACCGCACTGGATATTGAATTCGGATTTTATCTCGATGCGGCCGCTAGTCACAAAAGCGCCCTCTGCGCCCGATACCTCACAGAGAAAGACGATGCACTTAATAGTGCATGGGAAAGTTATGGAGCCATCTGGTGCAATCCCCCCTACTCCGATATCTCGCCATGGGTAACAAAGGCCGCCGAGCAATGTAAGCAGCAACTCCAAACCGTGGTGATGCTTGTCCCCGCTGACTCATCTGTCGGTTGGTTTAGCCAAGCACTGCAATCAGTCGATGAGGTGCGATTCATTACTGATGGCCGGATATCGTTTCTGCGTTCTGATACTGGCAAGCCAATTAACGGCAATAACAAAGGATCGCTGCTATTCATCTGGCGGCCATTCATTAAACCTCGCTGTATGTTCACCACAGTTAAACGCGATGAGCTAAAGGCGATTGGCAATGAAATATTATCTGGGAGTAAAGCAGCATGAAACTACCAAAAATATCAGACGGCATATGGTTCTTTGTCGTCATCATCACATGGGCGGTACTGGCAACTATTTACACGATTGAGAATGAAGCTGTTATGGGGATGTTCGGATGATGCATTGGACGACTTTATCTGGCTCAGTTAGTGATTTCATCGGTGCGCCTCACTGGGCCAAACGATTATGCGTTCAGCGCGGCACGGGACAAAAACTCTGGTGGGATGGCATGCAGAAATATCAAGACAAAGAGCAATTGCTTGATGCATACACATCTGACTTTGATGAGTGTGTCGACATTCTGGCAGAGCGACGACTTGTACCTACTAAAGAGGTTGCGCCGAAATGGAAACAACAATAGAGAACGCTATCAGGTCAGTAGCTCGATGTTGTAGAACGGAAATAATACAAGCCACGGACGGCAAACCAACTTCAGAGCACGACAAGCTCATCACAGAAATCCTCGACCGCCACGCAAAAAAAATCACCGCCCTTCCCCCTAACACTTTCCCAGCTAAACGCTGGCTGAGTTACTTCGTTCGTCAGATTGATAAAGAGATAAGAGGCCAAAATGGATAATGTTATTCAAATTGTACCGAATAAGTGGGTAACAGAAGATCTGCTTATTGCTTTAACCGGCCTTCGCCCCGGAACAATTAAACGGGCCAGAGAGAAATCGTGGCTGCAAGGGAGGGAGTATTTATTATTTTCTCCTGAGGATAATCCAAAGCCAAATAGCGAGTGTATGTATAACAGGGAAGCCATTGATAACTGGGTAGAGCAGCAGTCGAAACGACAACCGAATGCTGCAAAGCTCAAGAAAAGCGCTTAACCTACGAACCCCTAATACATTGAGGCTAACTTTATGAGTAAAGCTCAGTATCCAACTGGCGTAGAACATCATGGAGGATATCTACGCATTTGGTTTATGTATCAAAAGAAGCGTTGCAGGGAATCACTTGGGGTTCCTGATACGCCTAAAAACAGAAAAATTGCATCTGATTTACGGTATTCAATTGTGTACGCCATTAAGACTGGGACCTTTGACTATGCAAAACAGTTCCCTGAGTCACCAAATGCATCACAATATGCAACCACAGAAATCAGGAGTATTACCGTTCAGGATTTGTTCAACAAATGGCTTTCCCTGAAAGAGCCGGAGGTTTCTCTAAACACCCACGATAGGTATACCTCAACACTGAAAACCGCAGCTATTCTGCTTGGCCCTGAACGGCAGGTTTCATCAATAAGAAATGAAGACATTTTGAAGTTGAGAAATGAGTTGCTTAATGGGATGCAACTACCTAGGCGTCACCAGATTACAGCGGTGAGGGGGAGGTCCGTGCCAACTGTTAACTACTGTCTTGCATGTGTTAAATCAGCATTTATGTTTGCGTCTGGGAATGGATACTCTGATTCAGATCCAACCTCAAATTTGGTTAGATTAAGAAAGAGTAAGCCACAGCCAGACCCTCTAACAAGAGATGAGTTTTTTAGAATGCTAGATGGTTGCACCCATCAGCAAATTAAAAATTTATGGACACTCGCTGTATATACAGGAATGCGGCATGGAGAGCTTTGTGCTCTTGCATGGGAGGATATAGATCTCGAAGCTGGAACAATCATGGTAAGGAGAAATCTTACCCGAGTTAAGCAGTTTACTTTACCAAAAACCGATGCGGGAACTGATCGTATTATTCAACTTACGGATAGTGCAAAAGAAGCGCTGCGCAGTCAAATGCTATACACCAGGATGGGTCCACAATATCAAATACTGATCCATACAAGAGAAGCGAGAAAGACTAGGGAGGATAGTTGCACCTTTGTTTTTAAACCAAGAGTTACATCATCTAACCAGCTTTGCGGTGACTACTATTCAACTGAATCGCTAGGACAGATATGGAATGGAGCGTTGAGGAGAGCAGGGATCAGGTCAAGGAAGCCATATCAATCACGCCATACTTTCGCATGTTGGTTGCTATCTGCTGGGGCAAACCCATCATTCATTGCATCACAGATGGGCCACGCATCAGCACAGATGGTTTTCTCTGTTTACGGGGAATGGATGCCAGACAGTAATGATGAACAAATGGCATTAATCAATGCTAAATTTTCTCAAAATGCCCCACTCATGCCCCATAAGAAAATTGGATAGTGGCTTTTACTATATAATTCAATAGCGTTACCCACTTACACGCCCATATTCATCACATCTTGATAAGCGGCAACCAACTTATTGCGCACCTGAATACCCAGTTGCAAAGAAACCGATGACTTTTGCATATCCACCATCACATCATTCAAACCAACACCCGGCACACCCAATTCAAAATTCTGGGCCTGAGTGCGGGCATGCTGCTGATTTTCACTGATTTTACCGATAGCCGCTTTTAATTCACTGGCAAATCCCGCTTCTGCTGGCAATGTTTTTGCCGAACCTGAAGCCTGTAATGCCGTGACCTGCAACTGCTGTAACACCCCTTCAATACCTTGAACAGACATGTTCATCCCCGATAGATAGCTGGTCAATCGCCTGATCAGGCAGATATCCCGATAAGACAAATGAAAACGTGGCAAGTGAGTGAGCGAGTGCCGTTATACACGACTGATTGCATATCACTATTTTCAGGATGACACCCTAACACATCATTTTTGCGCTAAAGCGGCTAAATAGACCCAAAAGTATCGGCTTATTGGCCCATCGAATTGATGGCTTACAGCAAATAATGGCATGCCCATAAAAGGGGGAGAACAGCTATTGATGCTTTATTGCTCACAGCAATTGGGAGTCTGTTTTGTTCCAACACACTGATTATATAAAAAATACTAACTCAAACGTTGTTCAGCTTGGCCAAGGACGTGTATGAATGCCTCAATAACTGGCGGTGAAAATCGTGATAATGCTTTTACGACAACGCTGGCACGCCTACGCGCGAATCCAAAAATCCCACTGCTGATTGCAGCAGCGGCGGCTGTCGCGATTATTGTCGCGCTGATGTTATGGGCGAAAAGCCCTGATTACCGCGTCCTTTATAGTAATCTCAGTGATCGTGACGGTGGCGATATCGTTACGCAACTCACGCAATTAAATATCCCTTATCGCTTCGCTGATAATGGCGGAGCATTACTGATCCCCGCAGAAAAGGTCCATGAAACTCGTCTGCGTTTGGCACAGCAAGGTCTACCGAAAGGCGGCGCAGTCGGGTTTGAATTGCTGGACCAAGAAAAATTCGGCATTAGCCAATTCAGTGAGCAGGTTAACTACCAACGGGCATTGGAAGGTGAACTTAGCCGCACCATCGGTACGCTTGGGCCAGTGATGAATGTACGCGTTCATTTAGCGATGCCAAAACCGTCACTGTTTGTCCGTGAACAAAAATCCCCGACGGCGTCCGTCACCCTCGCATTACAACCCGGCCGAGCACTCGATGATGGCCAGATCAACGCTATCGTTTATATGGTGTCGAGCAGTGTGGCGGGCTTACCACCAGCAAATGTGACGGTTGTGGACCAAACAGGTCGTTTGCTCACGCAATCCGACAGTGCTGGCCGTGATTTAAATGCCGCTCAGCTCAAGTTTACCAATGAAGTCGAAAACCGTTTCCAGCGCCGCATCGAAACTATCCTTGCGCCGATGGTTGGCAATGGCAATGTCCATGCGCAGGTCACAGCCCAAGTTGATTTTGCTAGCCGCGAACAGACTGATGAAGAGTACAAACCGAATCAGGCCGCTAACCAAGGGGCGGTACGTTCGCAGCAAGTGAGCAGCAGCGAGCAACTCGGTGGTACCAACGTTGGTGGTGTGCCGGGTGCCTTATCGAATCAACCTTCGGCGACGCCAGTGGCGCCGATTGAAGTGCCTCAAGCCGCCCCTGCCGCCGGTGCTGCTGGCGCAGGTGCCGCAGCGAACAATGCAGCCAATCGCCCTGCGACCACAGCCGCACGTTCGACCGCGACATCGAGCAATAGCCGTCACGACCAAACGACTAACTTCGAAGTTGACCGCACCATCCGTCATACCCAACAGCAAGCGGGCATGGTACAGCGCTTATCTGTCGCGGTTGTCGTCAATTACGGCAGTGATAAAGCGGGCAAACCCGTCCCGTTGACAAAAGATCAATTGGCACAGGTGGAATCACTGACGCGTGAGGCGATGGGTTACTCCACTGACCGTGGTGACACGCTCAATGTGGTCAACACACCATTTAACGCCACCGATGATATGAGCGGCAGTTCCCTGCCCTTCTGGCAGCAGCAGTCATTCTTTGATCAATTACTCAATGCCGGTCGCTATCTGCTGATTTTACTGGTGGCATGGATCCTGTGGCGCAAATTGGTGCGCCCAATGCTGACCAAGAAACAACTTGCGGATAAAGCAGCGGCGTCGGTCAATAACATCGTTCAAACCGCTCAAACTGCGGAAAATGTGAAACAAACTAAAGAAGAGCTGGCCCTACGTAAGAAGAATCAACAGCGAGTTAGTGCTGAGGTTCAGGCCCAGCGTATACGCGAACTTGCGGATAAAGACCCACGTATTGTCGCGTTGGTTATCCGTCAATGGATGAGTAATGACCAATGAGCCTGACCGGAACTGAAAAAAGCGCCATCATGCTGATGACACTGGGTGAAGACCATGCCGCCGAGGTGTTTAAGCATCTTTCCTCGCGCGAAGTACAGCAACTCAGTACCACCATGGCCAGTATGCGTCAGGTTTCTCATCAGCAATTGGTTGATGTCTTGGCCGAGTTTGAAGATGACGCGGAACAATATGCGGCGTTGAGTGTTAACGCCAGCGACTACCTGCGTACGGTGCTGATCAAAGCCTTGGGCGAAGAACGGGCCTCCAGCTTGTTGGAAGATATTCTGGAGTCGCGCGAAACCACCAGCGGCATGGAAACGCTCAACTTTATGGAACCCCAGATGGCCGCCGACCTGATCCGCGACGAACATCCGCAGATCATCGCCACCATCTTGGTTCATCTAAAACGTGCTCAGGCCGCCGATATCTTGGCCCTGTTTGACGAGCGCCTGCGCAACGATGTCATGCTCCGTATCGCTACCTTTGGTGGTGTCCAGCCCACCGCCTTGGCTGAATTGACAGAAGTGCTGAACAACCTGCTGGATGGTCAAAATCTCAAACGCAGCAAAATGGGCGGTATCCGCACCGCGGCTGAGATTATCAACCTGATGAAAACGCAGCAGGAAGAAACGGTTATGGAAGCCGTGCGCGAATACGACGGCGAGTTGGCACAGAAGATTATCGACGAAATGTTCCTGTTCGAGAACTTAGTCAGTGTCGACGACCGCAGTATTCAGCGTTTGCTGCAAGAAATCGACAACGAATCCCTGTTGGTCGCATTGAAAGGGGCCGATCAGGCGCTGCGCGAACGTTTCCTCAGCAACATGTCACTACGTGCGGCCGAAATCCTGCGCGACGATTTGGCCACCCGTGGGCCAGTCCGGATGTCGCTGGTCGAAAACGAACAGAAAGCCATCTTGCTTATCGTCCGTCGTCTGGCGGAGAGCGGCGAGATAGTCATTGGCGGTGGCGAGGATATCTATGTCTGATCGGATTAATTCCCTGCCTTGGCAACCTTGGTCGCTCAACGACTTTGCTAGCCAATCAGAAACCCCTCCGGCGGTTCAAGCGCCGGATATCAGCATGCTGTTTACCGATGAGCCAAGCACTGATGTCCCCATCTCTAATGAGGTAGACGAGCAACAGAAGTTGATGAATCTGCAACTCGAAGCCGAGAAACAAGGTCGGCAACAAGGGTTTGCTAAAGGGTTGCAAGAGGGGCTGGATAAAGGCTATCAAACCGGTCTGGAGGAAGGTCGCCAGCAGGCGCTGGCCGATGCGCAGAAAGAACTGGCCCCGATGACCGAACATTGGCAAATGCTGGTGAATGATTTCCAAAGCACCCTTGATGCATTGGACAGCGTTATCGCCTCACGGTTAATGCAGATGGCGTTGGCTGCCGCGAAACAAATCTTAGGGCAACCGGCCATTTGTGATGGCACGGCGTTACTGGCTCAAATCCAGCAATTGATTCAACAAGAGCCGATGTTTGCCGGTAAACCGCAACTGCGGGTCAACCCGCAAGATTTGGCCGTGGTCGAGCAACGTTTAGGCTCCACGTTGAGCCTTAACGGCTGGCGTTTACTCGGTGACAGCCACATTCACCCCGGCGGCTGTAAAGTCAGCGCCGAAGAAGGTGATCTGGATGCTAGCCTCGCCACCCGCTGGCATGAATTGTGCCGTCTGGCTGCGCCGGGAGAATTATGATGACCGCCCGTTTAGGTCGTTGGTTAGCCTCTTTAGATAAATTCGAAGAGCGCATCGGTCAATCAACCACGATCCGTCGCTACGGGCGGTTAACGCGTGCAACCGGTTTAGTGCTCGAAGCGACAGGATTGCAACTGCCCTTGGGGGCAACCTGTCTGATTGAACGCCACGATAACGGTGAAGTGCAGGAAGTCGAGAGCGAAGTCGTCGGCTTTAACGGCCAACACCTGTTTTTGATGCCATTGGAAGAGGTCGAGGGCATTGTGCCAGGCGCCAGAGTCTATGCGCGCATCACCACCAGCGGTGCTTCTGCCAGTAAACAATTACCCCTTGGCCCTGAATTGCTCGGTCGGGTACTGGATGGTAGCGCCAAACCTCTCGATGGTTTGCCCGCACCGGAAACCGGCTATCGCGCCCCCCTGATCACCCCGCCAATCAACCCTTTGCAACGTACCGCCATTGAGCAGGTTTTGGATGTCGGCGTGCGCACCATTAATGCGTTATTGACCGTCGGCCGTGGGCAGCGCATGGGTTTGTTCGCCGGTTCTGGGGTGGGTAAAAGTGTGCTGTTAGGCATGATGGCTCGCTATACCCAAGCCGATGTGATTGTAGTGGGCTTGATTGGTGAACGTGGTCGCGAAGTTAAAGATTTTATCGAGAACATTTTAGGCACAGAAGGCCGCGCCCGTTCCGTCGTGATTGCCGCCCCTGCCGATGTTTCGCCCTTGCTACGGATGCAAGGTGCCGCCTACGCCACCCGCATCGCCGAAGATTTCCGCGATCGCGGCCAGCATGTTTTGCTGATAATGGATTCCTTGACCCGTTATGCCATGGCGCAACGTGAAATTGCATTGGCTATCGGTGAACCGCCGGCCACCAAAGGGTATCCACCTTCCGTCTTCGCCAAATTACCGGCGCTGGTAGAACGAGCCGGTAACGGCGTCAGTGGCGGCGGCTCTATCACCGCGTTTTATACCGTGTTAACCGAAGGCGATGACCAGCAAGATCCTATTGCTGACTCCGCGCGCGCCATTCTTGATGGGCACGTGGTGTTATCACGCCGTTTGGCCGAGTCCGGCCATTATCCGGCCATCGACATTGAAGCCTCCATCAGCCGTGCCATGACCGCACTGATTGATGAAAGTCATTACAGCCAAGTTCGCCAGTTCAAACAGTTACTCGCCAGTTACCAGCGTAACCGTGATTTAGTCAGTGTTGGCGCCTATGCCGCGGGGAGTGATCCGTTACTGGATAAAGCCATTGCGCTCTATCCGCAAATGGAAATCTTCTTGCAGCAAGGGATGTATGAACGTAGCAGTTACGAAGATGCCTGCCAGCACCTTAAGAGCTTGTTTCCCGGCTAATTGCCAGTGATTCAAGCTGCAGCCCCTGCCGTATGCCCCAAGATATTGGCGTTGCAGGCACGGGGGCAGTGAATATCGTCAACAGCCCCGCGGTTTAGTGACGACGGGGATAAATGAGGAACACGATGAAAAGTCAATCACCTCTCGTTACCCTGCGCGATCTGGCCCAAAAGGCCGTCGAGCAGGCCACCACTCAGCTAGGGCAAGTGCGCTTGTCTTACCATAATGCTGAGCAGCAACTCACGATGTTGCTGTCTTATCAGGATGAGTATCGCGTGCGCTTGAATGACACGCTGTGTAACGGGATGGCCTCCTCCAGTTGGCAAAATTATCAGCAATTTATTCAGACACTTGAACAGGCCATTGAGCAACATCGCCATCAGTTAGCCCAGTGGAACGTCAAAGTGGAACAGGCAGTGAAACATTGGCAAGAAAAGCAGCAACGGCTAAACGCGTTTGAAACCTTGCAAGAGCGCGCTGAAACCACTCAGCGCCTACAGGAAAACCGTTTAGATCAAAAACTGATGGATGAGTTCGCCCAACGCGCCTCACAAAGGAGTCTTAATTCATGAATCTGTCCCTACTGCCTGCCGCTGCGACAACCAGTGAAACGGAAGGTGCCGCAGCGTCTTCCTCAATTGCGGCGCTCTTTACTGACGCAGGGCTGCCGGCTGATTTTGCCAAACTGCTAGGCGATCAACTGGGTAAAGAACTGACTGCCCTTGATGCCTCAGCCTTGAAATCATCTCTGGCCGCCAAGACCGATCTCATCGCAGATGTTGACGGTGGAAAATCCAGCACCGGTAACAGCAAACTGAATCAATTGTTAGCCGCCTTGGGCGACATCAGCGCCACTCTGCCAGCAGGATTAACCCATGCAGGGCAAACCGGTGACGCGGCAAATACCAAAGCGACCACGCTTGCCGATGAGAGCGCGCAGGATAAAACCGCAGATAAAGGCGACCTGAGCGCACTGCAAACCTTACTCGCGATGTTGCCCCACCAAGTCGCGACCACACTAGGTTCCGCCAATCAGGGGCAAAAAGTAGCACTCACTGAGGGCAACGGCCTGAGCGGCAGTAAAACCAGCACTAAACAAGAGTTGGCTGCGCTCACCAGTTTGACATCGCAAGATAAAGGCTTAGCCGCGCTGATCGGCAGTACCATCGCCACGGCCGGTAATGGGAAAAATGATAAAACAGCCAGCAGCGATCCGCTGTTAGCCGGCACCGCAAAAACCAAAACGGCACAAGATAAGTTGGCACGTTTGACCGCGCAAAGTGGCGATAGCGCGCAAACCGCTAAAGTTGCACCGCTCGCCGCGCAGGTTGATACCGCCGTCACCGCCACCTCTGCGCTGGAGAAAACCTTTGTCAGCGCCTCCGCGACCTCAGCAGTGTTACCGCCCGTCTCCAGCCCAGTGATCGCGACCCCCACCAGCACGTTAGTGAATGCGCCGGTGAGTGGTCATTTAAGTGCTCAACTGGGTAGCCAAGAGTGGCAACAATCGCTGGGGCAACAAGTGGTGATGTTTAGCCGCAATGGTCAGCAAACTGCCGAGCTGCGTTTAAACCCGCAGGAGTTGGGGGCGTTGCAGATCAGTTTGAAAATGGAAGATAACCAAGCTCAGCTCCACTTTGCCTCTGCTCATAGCCAAGTTCGCGCCGCCCTTGAAGCCGCCATGCCAAGTTTACGCAGTGCCTTGGCTGAGAGTGGCATTCAACTGGGCCAGAGCAGTGTCGGCAGTGAAGGACAGTGGCAACAGGCCCAGCAACAGAGCCAACAAAATCAGCAAAGTTTTGCTTCACGCAATCAACCCGCATACGGTGAGACCGCCTCGACCGATGCCCTTGCCAGCACACCATTAGTCACCCCTGCATCCTTGCAAGCGTTGGCTAACGGCTCGGGCGGTGTTGATATTTTCGCCTAAAAGGGATGGGAGTTTCGCCAAATAGTGACAAACGGGCAAGTTAGGCCGTTTTTCGCCACCTATTCAGCCTATTGGCAGAAAGGATACGCGGGATAATCATCAGTAATAATTCGGATAGCGAGGAGTGATTTGCGCCTCGCTATTATCGTGATCCACCGGTTTGATACCGAAACAGGAATTTGTCTTCTCCATGTCTGAAAATACTTTCCCGGCTAAGCGTAAGAGTTCGATCTGGGTCATCCTGCTGGTGCTGATTGCTGTGGCAGCCTCTGCGGGCGGCGGTTATAGCTGGTGGTTGCTCAATAAAAGCAAACCTACCACCGCTAAAGCGGCGCCTGTTATCCCGGTATTCATGCCGCTGGAGACTTTTACGGTCAATCTCATCACGCCTGATAACAATCTGGATCGTGTGCTGTATATCGGATTGACGTTAAGACTGCCCGACGATACCACTCGCGCCAAACTCAATGACTATCTGCCGGAAGTGCGCAGCCGCTTGCTGTTGCTGCTCTCTCGCCAGTCTGCTGACAGCCTGTCTAATGAAGAAGGTAAACAGCGTTTAGTCGGTGAAATTAAAAACGTACTTAGCCCGCCAATGGTTAAAGGCCAACCTAATCAGGTAGTCAGCGATGTGCTGTTTACCGCATTTATACTGCGATAATCATTATGGGCGATAGCATTCTTTCACAAGCAGAGATTGACGCACTGTTAAACGGTGACAGCGGCGGTGACGAACCGACGGCAGTGACCGGTAATGACACTGACGTCAAACCTTATGATCCGACCACCCAGCGACGTGTGGTGCGTGAGCGCCTCCATGCGCTGGAGATCATCAACGAGCGATTTGCTCGCCAGTTCCGGATGGGGTTATTTAACCTGTTACGCCGCAGCCCAGATATCACGGTCGGCCCGATTAAAATTCAGCCCTACCATGATTTTGCCCGTAACTTGCCGGTGCCCACCAATCTCAACTTGATCCACCTGAAACCCTTGCGCGGTACAGCGTTATTCGTGTTCGCCCCGAGTTTAGTGTTTATTGCGGTGGATAACTTATTTGGCGGTGATGGCCGTTTCCCGACGAAAGTGGAAGGTCGTGAGTTCACCCATACCGAACAACGGGTGATTAATCGCATGTTACGGCTGGCGCTGGATGCTTACCGCGATGCTTGGGCACCTATCTACAAGATCGATGTGGAATACGTCCGTTCAGAAATTCAGGTCAAATTTACCAATATCACCACCTCCCCGAACGACATTGTGGTTTCGACCCCTTTCCATGTCGAGATTGGTGCGTTGAGCGGTGAATTTAATATCTGTATCCCCTTTGCCATGATCGAACCGTTGCGTGAACTGCTGACCAATCCACCACTGGAAAACTCCCGTCAGGAAGACTCCCATTGGCGTGAAACCTTGGTCAAGCAAGTGCAACATTCTGAGCTGGAACTGGTGGCTAATTTTGTTGATATCCCGCTGAGACTGTCGCAGATACTCAAGCTACAGCCCGGCGATGTATTACCCATCGATAAACCAGACAGACTGATTGGCCATGTCGACGGCGTACCGGTACTGACCAGTCAGTACGGGACATTAAACGGGCAATATGCCCTGCGTGTTGAACATTTGATTAACCCTATTTTGAATGCTCTAGATGAGGAACAGCCCAATGAGTGACCCTAAGCTTCCGTCTGACGATGGAAAGGAATCCGTGGACGATCTGTGGGCTGATGCGTTTAATGAGCAGCAGGCGATGGAGAAACCCGCCGCCACCACCGAAGGCGTATTTAAATCACTGGAAGCGCCGGACGCCTTGGGCAACCTGCAAGATATCGATTTGATTTTGGATATCCCCGTTAAGCTGACGGTTGAGCTGGGCCGCACCAAAATGACCATCAAAGAACTGCTGCGCTTGTCACAAGGCTCCGTGGTATCGCTCGATGGTTTGGCCGGTGAACCGCTGGATATCTTAATTAACGGCTATCTGATTGCTCAGGGTGAAGTCGTGGTGGTGCAGGATAAATACGGCGTGCGTATTACCGATATCATTACGCCATCTGAGCGTATGCGTCGCCTGAGCCGCTAATGACCGCCGCGCAGACGGCCGATGCGCCGGCCACGTCACCACAAGTGCCAGCAACCGGCTTTGCGGCCAGCCATCCGGGTGTGGCGGTGCAGCAAACTGCCCCCGCACTGCCCCCAGGCTCGATATTGACGCAAGTCGGCAGTGTGTTAGGCGGCATTTTGTTGCTGATCTTGTGCGCCGCTTGGCTGGTGCGGCGTCTCGGTTTTGCGCCGCAAGCACGCAATAATAAGTTATTGAATGTGAAAGCCAGTTGTCAGGTTGGGCAACGGGAACGTGTGGTGATCGTCGAAGTGGATAATACGTGGCTGGTCTTGGGCGTCACCGCGCAACAGGTCACGCCATTGCATACACTGGCCCGCCCACCGGTGGATGAATCACAGAACACGTCTGCGAGTGACCTTTCGTCCACGAACAGCACCAAACCTGCGGACTTTCGCCAGCTCCTGAACAGCCATCTCTTTAGCAAGAAATTGAAACATCCGGAAAAATCGGCATGACGTTACTCCGCCTGCTTATCAATAAAATCCCCCTGCTGCTGCTAACCTTACTCTGCTCTCCAGCCGTCTATGCGCAGCTTCCTGGGATCATCAGCCAGCCATTGGCCAATGGTGGGCAAAGCTGGTCGTTACCCGTCCAGACACTGGTCTTTATTACTACGTTAAGTTTCCTGCCTGCTGCCTTACTGATGATGACCAGTTTTACTCGCATCATCATTGTGCTGGGTTTGCTACGTAACGCATTAGGCACCCCTTCCGCGCCACCGAATCAGGTGATGCTCGGACTGGCGCTGTTTCTGACCTTTTTTATTATGTCGCCGGTGTTCGACAAAGTGTATCAGGATGCTTATCTGCCCTTCAGTCAGGACAAGATCAGTATGGAAGTGGCGATGGATAAAGGCTCGCAACCGCTACGTGAATTTATGTTGCGCCAGACCCGCGAATCAGACTTGGCACTGTATGCCCGTTTAGCCAATCTGCCACCGCTGGAAGGGCCGGAAGTGGTGCCGATGCGCATTTTACTGCCCGCCTATGTCACCAGTGAGTTAAAAACCGCCTTCCAGATCGGTTTTACCGTTTTTATTCCTTTCCTCATTATCGACCTCGTAGTCGCCAGTGTGTTGATGGCGCTGGGGATGATGATGGTGCCACCGGCCAGTATTTCATTGCCGTTCAAGCTCATGCTCTTTGTCTTGGTCGATGGCTGGCAACTGTTACTGGGGTCACTGGCGCAAAGTTTCTATACCTAAGCACTAAACGGCTTCCAGCCGGAAATGGCTCGTGAGATTTCACATGACCGCTGCGTGGACTGCCTTCCTGCCACGCGAAGTATTGACGCTATTTTGACTCTTTATTCATCTCGCTAGGCGAAAGGCAGAGACACTATGACACCTGAATCGGTAATGGCCCTCGGCGTCGAGGCAATGAAGATAGCCCTAGCATTGGCCGCGCCATTATTGCTCGCTGCCCTGATAAGCGGTTTGATTGTCAGTCTGTTGCAAGCAGCAACACAGATTAACGAGATGACACTGTCCTTCATCCCCAAGATTCTGGCGGTTTTCACCACCATGGTGATCGCGGGCCCGTGGATGCTGAGCTTGATACTGGACTATATGCGTAACCTGTTCACCAGCCTACCCACGTTGATAGGCTAGCATTTTCAAGATGCTCTCCCTCGACACCACCCAGCTCAGTGCCTTAGTCAGTCAGTATTTCTGGCCTCTGATTCGTGTGCTGGCGCTGATCACCACCGCGCCAGTGCTCAGCGAAAAGCAGATCAACCGCAAAGTGAAAGTCGGCTTGGCGGTATTAATCACCTTTCTCATTGCGCCCGCCCTGCCGCCAGTGAATATCCCGTTGGTGTCCAGTGGCGCAGTTTGGGTCGCCATTCAGCAAGTCTTGATTGGTGTCGCGATTGGGTTGACCATGCAATTTGCCTTTGCCGCCATTCGTCTGGCGGGCGAAGTGATTGGCTTGCAGATGGGGCTATCCTTCGCCACCTTCTTCGACCCCTCCGGCGGGCCGAACATGCCGGTTTTGGCTCGGCTACTTAACCTCTTGGCGATGCTGCTATTTCTGACCTTCGATGGTCACTTATGGCTTATTTCGTTACTGGCTGACAGCTTCCATACCCTGCCGATTCAATTCGAACCGCTCAATGGCAACGGTTTCCTGGCCTTAACCCAAGCGGGATCGTTAATCTTTATGAGTGGCATGATGCTGGCTTTGCCGCTCATTACCCTGCTGTTAACCTTGAACTTAGCCTTAGGGATGCTCAACCGCATGACACCACAACTGTCAGTGTTCGTGATCGGTTTCCCGTTGACCCTCACCGTCGGCATTCTGACATTGGGGTTAACCATGCCGCTGCTCGCACCGTTTTCCGAGAATCTCTTTGCTCAATTCTTTGATCGGCTGGCAGGGGTATTAAGCGGGATGGCACACTAAATCCCGTCAACGAATTCCCATCGACGAATTGATGATTACTGCCTATTGACGTTTGATTAAGATGAGAATGGCGAGGAGAGCATCTGTGGGCCACAGGTAAAAAAATAGGGCCCACAGATGAAAGACAGCTTATTTATTCAGTTGGAACAACGACATACCCTGCATATTGGTAAATGTCGTGTAAGACGCTTGCAATGCCGCCTGCTGCATGACGTAAGAAGAAATGGCTGACGTCCAATCCACATCCACCAAGTCACTCAACCGCTGTTTGTTGCTCAACGTGCGGTCATTGCCCAAGCTATCAAGATTGTCCAACTCTTGCAGTTGAGTCCCCACTTCTGCCTGAACCGACAGCACATTGTTCAATGAGTTAGCCATGCCGCGAATACCTTTATCCATATCCGCTTGCGCCTGCTCTTTCACGGCGTCAGTTGCGCCCTCGAGAGGCACTTTCAGTGAATTTAAGACGGTATCGATGGTATTGAAAATATTGGCTTCAGACGCGACCGGATTACCGCCGGCATCATCAGGTTCGGGTTTAGCATTGCTGGTCAGTGCCATAAATACACTGGTCCCCGTATGCCCAACCGTCATTGAACGGCTTGCATCAACCTTTTGCTCAATCGTGACATCTCCGCCCTGATAAGTGACCTCACCTGTGGCACTGACCACGAAGGGTGGCTTGTCACTTTTAAAGGCAGCGAAAGTGTAGCGACCGTTGCCGTTAGTGGAGTTAGCCTGATTCAGCAACTGGTCTTTTAAACCCTGTAACTGAGTAGCATAAGAGGCTCGGTCATCATCACTCAGGATATCGGTTTTCGCGCTGATAATGATGCTTTGGATTGACTGAATGGTACTTGTCACCTGCTCCAGCGTTTTGGTTTCCTGTGACAGTTCATTACGAGCAAAGCTACGCGCCAACGTGTACTGGTTATTTTCCGATTGCGCTTGCGACACCATCACCGCTTGCGAGGCCGCCATCGGATCATCTGATGGATTCACCACACGCTTACCGGTGGAAAGCTGCTGACCGGATTGCATCCAGAGTGATTGGGCATTCGTGACGCCCTGCATATTTTGCTGATAAATCATGCTAGTACTTAAGCGCACAATGTCAGTTCCTTGTCGTCACTGTTCAGCCAGCTCATGGGGCAGCCTCATCAATTGAATGGCCCCAAGACTCATGCTGACTCAACTAAAATAAAATAAGTCGCGGCACAATGAATGCGCCGCAGGCAAAAACTTAACGCAGATCCAGTAAGGCATTAAACAGCGTTGACGCCGTTTGAATCACTTGCGCATTCGCCAAATAATATTGTTGGAAACGCTGAAGATCGCCGTACTCTTCATCCAAGTTCACGCCAGAGATAGACTGCTGTTCCGCCGTCAACTGGGTCACAATATTGGCTTGCGCCGCACTGTTGGTTTTCGCGGTATTTGTTTGGTTACCCACATTACTGACGAGCCCTGCATACGCGCCCGATAGCGTGGCTTTGCCATCAACCAGCTTCAACGTTTGCAGATTCAATAATGCTTTCGCATTCACGTTGTCACTTTCACCGCCATCCGCCGTGCCCGCTGCTGCAATCTTGCTGGAATCGGTAATATCAACCTGCAAGTTAGCCGCGACATTCGACACGGTTTTCACTAAGAATTTATCTTTGGCTTGTGGGCCACTCACGCCGTTATCAATGCTGACGTTTAGACCATCGAAACTCAAACCGGTGGTGTTACCACTGCCATCCACCACGGGATTAGCCGGTACTTTGGTGTTATCAGACAAGCGAGTCACCTGCCAGTTGGTGCCGTCAAACTCAACACTGTAATCACTGGCTTTGACTTTCGAGGTATCGGTATAGGCCACGGTCAGGTTGGCATCGCCCTGATTTTTCGTGTTTTTCAACACGTTTGGCTGGGCAAAACTGAAGAAGTTTTCACCGGGATCGCCATTGATATCAAACCCGGCTTTATGTTGCGTGTTGAAGCTATCGGCCATGGCCAAGGCCAATTGACCTAACTGATTGCGCGCGCTATCCAGCGCTTCACTGCGGAATTTCAGCGTACCGCCAAGGCTCCCTGTCGCCAGGCGGCTTTCATCCACTTCCATCAGCTCACCGCTGCCGTACTTATAGCCAATCGTCAGCCGCGTAGCATCACTGCTAGAAGGGATCGCTTCAATTTTGTGCGAAGTCTGGCCTTGCACCAATGGCAAACCGTTGGCAAAGGAGACGTTGTAAGCATCACCATCTTGTTGGGTCACGGTGACACCGACAATCTGGTTCAACTCAGTCACCAATTGGTCACGTTGGTCGAGCAAAGCATTCGGCTCACTGCCACTGCTGCCGCGCAAACGAGTAATTTGGTCATTTAACTTCGCGATTTGCTCGGCGTAGTTATTAATTTTGGTGACGCTTTCGGTGATTTTTTGATTCACGCCAGTGTCCATATCACGCAGATATTTATCCGCATTCTGGAACTGGTTCACCAACCCTTCAGCCTTACCCAATACCGTTTTACGCGCCGCATCATCGCCCGCGTTACTCACCAGATTTTGCAGATTACTAAAGAAGTCCTGCATGGTGACAGAGAGGTTATTGGAGGAGTTCGACAGCAAGTTATCGATTTGCGAAATTTGCTGATAATAGGTGGTTAACCCACTGCTTTGCGTCTGAGAAGAACGTAATTGGTTGGTAATAAAGGCATTATATTCGCGGTTCACACCAGTGACGGTGACGCCGTTGCCAACAAAACCGGCGGCGCTGAGTGTCCCACCATTTTGCGCAAAAATGGCGTTTTGGCGGTTATAGCCCGCCACTTGGAAATTGGTAATGTTATTACTGACGGTGCTCAGGGCATATTGCGCTGCGCTCAGACCACTCATCGCAGTATTCATTAAACTATTGGACATAAAGAAATCCTTTTACCGCAGGCGGTTAATATCGCGTACCTGCAATGATTAATATTGGGATACTGCCTGAGGAAACCTAAGCCCCCGCACAGCCTGTATTAGTTATCGACCGGTTAGAGAGAAACTTGAGTAAAAATATGGGTGTTATTGTCAATCAATCCAATGAGTAAAGTCGTGCTCGCCATCCTAATGATGAGGGCCGAGCACGGCCCCATCCCAACATGGCCCGTCACCTAGCCCACTAGAAGAGATTGGTTAAATCGCTGCTGTAGGCTTTCACTGCTTGATCGCCCGCATTCTTCATCTGCTGAATGACGCTGACCAATTTTTGCGCATATTGCGGATCGGTCGCATAGCCCGCTTTTTGCAGTGCATGTGCGCCCTGCTCAGGGCTTTGTGCTGCCGCCACATGGGCGTAGCGCGGGTTCTGGGTCAGCAATTTGACATAATCGCTGACTGCCTCGACGTAAGAACCATAAACACGGAAACGCGCCTTAGTTTTTGTCGCCACACCTTGCTCATATTCAGTGGTGGTAATTTCACTCACTGGCCCATCCCAGTTACTGCCTGCTTTGATGCCGAAGACGTTGTAGCTAGACTTGCCATCAGCGGTCGGGATTTCGCGTTGGCCCCAACCGGATTCGAGTGCCGCCTGCGCCATAATTAGTTGATGAGGTATGCCACTTTGCTGGCTAGCAATTTGGGCGGGAATCGACAACCGTGCCACGAAATTACCGGGGCCTTGCGGTAAGGACATCCCACCGCTGGCTGGCGGAGTCGGTATGGCCCGCCTGACCATTTGTTCTAACGCCTGCGCCGGTAAGGTTTGCAAGACTTCGTTATCCAGCACCATTGGCACGGTGCCCGCGGTTTCACTTGGCGACGTGGTACCTGAAAGCTGTTCCACCATCATGTCGGCTAACCCTAACCCTTTAACCGACATTTGTTGTGCTATCTGCTGGTCATAAAGGGAGGTATAAAGCCGGGTCTGATCACTGTTCATCACGCCATCTTGCGGCAAAGCGGCGCGCATGCTTTTCAGCATCATCTGCACAAACATCCCCTCCACCTGCTGAGCCACCTTTTTCAGGTTACCCTCGGGATCTTTTGCCGCATCACGCTTCAACGCATTCAGTGATTGGGCGTCATAAGCCGCCCCAGACATCGCCATTAAATCACTCATCAGATAATTTCCAATTTAGCCCGTAAGCAGCCAGCGCTTTGCATCGCCTGCAAGATAGACATTAAATCGATAGGTGTAGCCCCAAGTGAATTCAAGGCACGAACCACGTTATTAAGATTCGGGCTGGCATTCACGCGCTGTAACACGCCACCTTGTTGCTGAACAGAAATTTGGGTGTTCGGTGTGACCACGGTCTGGCCGCCGCCGAAAGGTGTATCCGGCTGACTGACGATATTTTGTTTATCCACCACCACCGACAAGTTCCCTTGCGCCACCGCGCAGGAGTCCAACACCACATTGCGGTTCATGACGACAGAACCGGTACGGGAGTTGATGATCACTTTGGCGTCTCCGGCATCCACATTCACCGGTATATTTTGGATATCAGCCAAGAAGCGCACTTGCGAACTGTTGCCACGCGGCACTAATACCTGAATGGTACGCGCATCAATCGCCGTGGCAGAACCGAAACCACGTTGGCGGTTGATGGCATCGCTCACCTGCTGCGCCATCGTGAAATCTTCGGTATTCAGTTGAAGATTAATCACGCCATCAGTGCCGAAGGTGGTTGGCAGTTCTCGCTCGATAGTGGCACCGTTACTGATACGCCCACCGGTCAATTGGTTGACTTGCACGCTGCTACCGCCCGATGATGCGCCAGCGCCACCGACCAAGACGTTACCTTGCGCCAAGGCATAAACCTGATTATCTACCCCTTTCAATGGCGTCATCAGCAGTGTGCCGCCACGGATGCTTTTGGCGTTACCCATGGAGGACACCACCACATCGATGGTTTGCCCTGCCCGAGAAAAGGCCGGTAACTTCGCCGTGACCATCACCGCAGCCACGTTTTTAAGCTGCATGTTGGTGCCCGGCGGTACGGTAATCCCCAATTGCGACAACATATTGCTGAGGCTTTGCGTGGTAAATGGCGTCTGCATGGTTTGGTCACCGGAGCCATCTAAACCCACCACCAAGCCATAACCGATCAACGCGTTATCACGCACTCCCTGAACGGTCACCAAATCGCGAATACGCTCGGCTTGCGCGGGCATCCACACCAGCGAGAGCAGCGTAATAAAGAGTGTGACAAGTGACGGTTTACGCATGGATGGACCTCTTAGTACGGCGAGATATTAAGGAAGAACCGCTGCAACCAGCCCATGGTTTGCGCTTCATTGATATAACCATTGCCCACATACTCGATGCGTGCATCAGCGACCTGTGTGGAGGTCACTGTATTGCTACCGCTGATGGTGCGTGGGTTAACGACCCCAGAGAAGCGGATAAATTCGGTGCCCTGATTAATCGCGATCTGTTTTTCACCGACGACATGCAAGTTGCCGTTCGCCAGCACTTGATTGACGGTGACGGTGATGGTGCCACTGAAGGTGTTATTGGCGTTTGCGCCACCTTTGCCACCAAAGGTGTTATCGCCGGCAATATCCATGTCGGCGCGGGCATTGCCCAATAAGCCCTGCAAATAACGCGGGGCGGTGGCGACTGCAAATGAACTGGAACCATTGCGACTCGCATTGGCCGATGAACTCTTACTGGCACTGACATTTTCTTGCAAGGTAATGGTCAGTGTGTCACCGACATTACGTGGCCGGCGGTCTTCGAACAGCGGCTGATAGCCATAGTTCATCGGCTGAGCAGCCTGAAAAATAGAGCCATTGGGTAATGGCGCACTGGCCGGTGCCGGCTGTGCAGACGTTGTGCCATCCACCAGTGGTTTATGCGGAATATACGCGCAGCCATTGAGTAGCATGGCCGTTAATGGCATGCAAACCCATTTCAATCCACCTGATTTGCGCAGCGGCTTTCTGTCCATCTCTGATTTTCAGTCCTGTAACCGGTTGGAGGCGAACGAGCTTAGCCTCGAATACTCATTGTTCTACAGCAATCAGGGGGCGCGCTGGCCCCCCGAAAGCGGATTTACAGCTGGGTCAGTTTTTGCAACATCTGGTCGGAAGTTGAAACCGCTTTACTGTTGATTTCATAGGCACGCTGGGTCTGGATCATATTGACCAACTCTTCCGCCACATTGACGTTGGAGGTTTCAACATAGCCCTGATACAGCAAACCACCGCCGTTCAAGCCCGGCGTGGTTTCATTTGGTGCACCGGAACTGGCGGTTTCCTGATACAGGTTTTCACCAATGCTTTCCAGACCACTGTTGTTGATGAACGTGGTCAGGGTCAGTTGCCCCACTTGCTGCGTGGCAGTCTGCCCTTGCAAGGTGACACTGACTATCCCGTCACGGCCCACGGTCATGCTCAAGGCATTCGCCGGAATGGTAATGGCGGGTTGCACTTGGAAGCCGCCAGCGGTCACCAACTGACCATTTTGGTCAACTTGGAACGAGCCGTCGCGGGTATAGGCATTAGTGCCATCAGGCATCTGCACCTGAAAGAACCCCTCACCTTTGATAGCAATATCTTTGGTGTTATCGGTCTTGGACAGGTTGCCTTGGCTATGCAAACGCTCTGTTGCCACCGGACGAACCCCCGTACCAATCTGTAAACCCGATGGCAAGGTGGTCTGTTCGGAGGATTGCGCCCCCGGTTGGCGCATCGTTTGGTACAGCAAATCTTCAAATACCGCACGCTGGCGTTTAAACCCATTGGTGCTGACGTTTGCCAAGTTGTTGGCGATAACGTCCATGTTGGTTTGCTGTGCATCCAAGCCGGTTTTGGCAATCCATAATGATCGGATCATCAGTTTATTCCTCTGCGCCTGCGCGCTTAGCCCATTGCTAACAGCTGATTCGCGCGCTGTTCGTTTTCATCCACACTGTGGATCACTTTCATCTGCATTTCGAAACTACGGGCATTGGCAATCATGTCTGCCATGGCTTCAACCGCTTTCACGTTGCTGCCTTCTAGCACACCCGGCATGATTTTAATCAGCGGGTCATTCGCCAACTGCGCGCCACGCGCCTGCTGTGTTTCTGGTGTCAGATGAAATAAGCCATCATCGCCGTGCATCACTTCACCCGCCGATGCCCGAACCCGTTTGATCTGCCCCAATTGCGCAATGGTATTGGGTGAATCACCGGCATTCAGTGCTGAGATGGTGCCATCTGCCGCAATGGTGACCGCCGCTTGTGGTGGCACGTCGATCGGGCCGTTGTCGCCCATCAGTGGGTAACCCTGCACCGTCATCTGCCCTTCAGGCGAAATCTGAATGTTCCCGTTGCGGGTATAGGCTTCTGTACCATCCGGCAGTTGCACCGCCAGATAGCCATCTTGCTGCAACGCCACATCCAACGGGCGACCACTGAAATTGATCGTCCCTTGACTGATATCCACACCGGGGGTTGATGCCACTACCATAGTGCGGGTCGCCATACTCGGCCCGTCGATAGGCACCGCGCGCATGGCAGACAACTGCGCGCGGAAACCCGGCGTAGAAGCGTTAGCCAAATTATTTGCCGTCACCGCTTGCTGATCCAGCGACTGCCGCGCCGCGCCCATCGCGGTATAGATTGCGTGATCCATGAACTTATCCCGTCAGTGCGATTAACGCAGGTTAACCAGAGTTTGTAAGATCTGATCTTGGGTTTTGATGGTCTGCGCGTTGGACTGATAGTTACGTTGCGCCACAATCATATTCACCAGTTCTTTACTCAAATCCACGTTAGAGGATTCCAGCGCGCCACTGGTCAAAGTACCGAAACCACCGCCGCCTGCAGTGCCCAGCATTGGGTTACCGGAAGCCAGCGTTTCGCGCCATACGTTGTCGCCTTCTGATGACAGCCCTTCAGGGTTGGCAAAGTTAGCCATCACGATTTGGCCCAACAATTGGGTCTGCTGGTTTGAATAGGTGCCGACCACCGAACCATCATTGTTGATTTGGAAGCCCGTGAACTCACCCGCCGCATAGCCGGTCTGGTTTTGCGTCACAATGCTATCGGTGCCGGTATTTTGCTGCTTAGTCCCCGCCACGCTCAGCGTAAACGCTGGGGCTGTTGCGCCATTAACCACGCCGATAGGGATTGTGAAGGTGAAGTCAGTGGTACTCGGTGGGTTTGCCCCGTTGGTCACACTTTGCAGCGCGCCATTGGTATCAAACTGCATGGATCCACGTAGTGCTGCCACTTGCGCCGGATTTGCGCTGCTATCACGGGTATAAACATCCCAAGAGTTACCTGTGGTGGAGCTTTCCGTACGTTTCACATAGAACACGTTGATCTCATGGCGATTACCCAAGGTATCGTAGGTGGTCATGTTGTTCACAAAGCTATAGGTATCCGGCTTATCGGGATCAAATGCTGGCGTGGTTGGCACAATATCGTGGGTTGACGTCAAGTTCGCCACCATATTACCGGAAGTCGTCGCTTTCGCTGGGATCATGTCCTGCGGGATAGACAGCGGAATCGGGTTCGCCCCCTGTTGGATCGTTGGCGGTGTACCGGTGGCTGGGTAGCCCGTCAGGCTCAGACCTTGCATGTTGATGATGTTGCGATTTGCATCCAGCTTGAACTGGCCGTTACGCGCAAAGAACACACCACCGCTGCTGTCTTGCATCCGGAAGAAACCGTTTTGGCTGATGGCCAAATCCAAACGACGGTTAGTGGTAGTGGCAGTACCGTCGTTAAAGTCTTGGGTGATCCCCGCCACTTTTACGCCCATCCCCGTCTGAGAACCGGCAAACATATCGGCAAAAGAAACTGAGCCGGCTTTAAAACCTGCCGTTGCCGAGTTGGCGATATTGTTACCGATCACATCCAAGTTACTGGATGCTGCGTTCAAACCGCTGACTGCTTGAGAAAAGCCCATTTTCTTCTCCGTTAGATTTGGGGTCCGTTAAAGACCTTGAGCATTGATGACATATCAAATGCTGCTTTTAAAATTGAGGGTAAGTCGGTACAAATCCTTGTCTCACCATCGTGTTGGTTATACTGCTACTAAAGATGAATCACTGACTTACAGAATCTGCCGGACTTTATCCATGGTGATGGTGCCTGCCATACCGAGGTCTAACTTGGCACCGTCACTACCACGAGTGACGCCATTGACCACGGCATAACTCAGGGGTGTCGTCACCAGTGATTCATTCCCATTGCTGGCGGTAATCGCCACGGTGTAGGCACCATCGGGTGCATTACCACCGGCATCCAATGAGCCATCCCAAGTAAAGGCATGGACACCCGCTGTTAGCTTGCCGATCTCGATGGTACGAACCACCTGACCATTTTTGTCGCTGATGGTCGCCGTCACTTTGTCGGCCGCACGATCCAGCTCGACACCAAATGGCGTCGTGGTCACCACGTCATCTTTACTCCCCGTTAAAATGGTGTTGCCAGGGATCATGACGCCATGACCAATCAGGCTGCTGGCCTGCAAGGACTGACTATTGTCAATTTGGCCGGAAATAGAGCCCAGAGTGGTATTCAACTTTTCAATGCCACTGACGGTGTTGATCTGCGCAAGCTGCGTCGTCAACTCGTTGTTTTGCATTGGGTTGGTCGGGTCCTGATTTTTTAACTGTGCCACCAACAGCGTAAGGAAACTGTTTTGCAGATCCTGACTGGTGCTGCCACTCGGCGAGTTGGCATTAGCACCGTTGGCACTGTTCACACCGTAATCGCTATCGGTCAAAGAATTGGTAATGGCCATCTATGTGGGCTCCTGTTATTGACCCAGTGTCAGCGTCTTTAGCATCAGAGATTTGGTGGTATTCAGGACTTCAACGTTGGCCTGATAGCTGCGAGAAGCGGAAATGGTGTTGACCATCTCGCCCGTCACATCCACGTTTGGCATACGCACATACCCCTTGGCATCGGCCAATGGGTTACCGGGTTGAAACACCAAACGATCCGGTGCGGGGTCATCGATGACTTGCGCCACACGCACACCACCGGTTTCTTGCCCCGGTTGCGCGGCGACCTGAAACACCACTTGCTTAGCGCGGTAAGGCTGACCATCTGGGCCAGTCACGCTGTCGGCGTTTGCCATGTTGCTAGCGCTAACGTTCAATCGTTGCGATTGCGCGGATAATGCTGAACCGGCAATATCAAAAATATTCAGTAAAGACATCCGTCTTATCCTTGTTGTAACACTGACAACATCCCTTTGATTTGGCTGCTAATGACAGTCAAATCAGTCTGATATTTCAGGCTGTTATCGGCAAAATTAGTACGTTCGCGGTCCATATCGACGGTGTTGCCATCCATTGATGGTTGATCCGGCACACGGAATAGCAGATCCAAGTCGGGCGGTTGGACCGTACTTGCTGGGATATGACGGGCTGACGTTAAACTGAGCGACACCCCTGTTCCGCTAACACGTCCTTGCTCCATCACCTTTTTCAGTTGGCTGGAGAAATCGATATCACGTGCCTGAAAGCCGGGTGTATCCGCGTTCGCAATGTTGGACGACAGGATCTCCTGCCGTTGAGCGCGCAAGTTCAGCGCCTCTTGTTGAAAACGTAGAGCACCGTCCAGTTTGTCGAGCATAGTCCCCCCGCAAGGTTAAAATTTGGAGTCGACAGCATAAACGCCGTACAGAGAAGCCTATCGCCAGAATAAGAGCAAAATGCGTCGCTATTTATCCCCTTAACCTGATGAAGGTACGGGTACACTAGCGATCAAAAGAACGATTGCGTGGAAAAAAGCAGAGCGTGATTTGACTCGATGGCAATGGCGGGGAAGAAAGTGATGGTGATAACAAGTAAGTACGCCAAAACATTCATGTGGGGGCTACTGCTGGTGAGTCCGGCATTCGCACACATCGCGATGGCGGCTGACCTATCTGTGCAGGTCAATCAGTTCTTCCAGCAACAATACCCTGACAAAGATAGCCAGGTGAAAGTCATCATCAAAACGCCGCAGAGCCAATGGCCACAGTGTGAAATGCCTGACATCACGTTGCCGACCAATGCTCGCCCATGGGGCAATATCAGTCTGTCGGTCCGTTGCGATGGCGTGAGGCGCTTTATCCAAACACAAGTGCAAGTCAGTGGGCGCTATGCGGTGGCGAGCCGTCCATTGGCGGCGGGGGCAAAAATTACCCCGCAAGATATTGAGATGAAACAAGGCCGATTAGATACCTTGCCACCCGGTGCCTTGCTGGAGCCGCAGTTTGCACAAGGCGCGGTGAGCTTGCGCCATGTTAATGCGGGGCAACCCATCACCCGTAATATGCTGCGCCGTTTATGGATCATCAAATCAGGACAAGACGTGCAGGTGCTTGCGCAAGGCGATGGCTTCAACGTTAACAGCAATGGTAAGGCGATGAATAATGCGGCCATTAAAGATAATGTTCGCGTGCGCATGCCATCAGGCCAGATCGTGAGTGGCGTGGTGGGCGAGGATGGCACTATTCGTATTATGTTATGACGGTTCGAATTAAAACTCGTAGCCTTGTTTGCGGCGTTGTTTTTGCCGCGTATAGTCACCTGAATCATTGACTCAGGTAAACTTGCTGAGGTTAACCGCACGTTGACGACGCTCTATGTGAACCTGTTTAGTTATCGTGATTAAAGTTTTTTTAACCTTTGCCGATAACCCTAGTATGCAGCTATTTACGGCTATGCCAGACCCTATTACAGGCACCGTAAACCGTGATAATCCCGCTATTTTTCGCTGAAAGATAATGGCTGAAAATAATGGATGAGAAATAAAAGTTTCGCGGGCCAATAAACGCCAATCCCGCTCGAAAGGGAGCAACATAAAATGAGTATTGAACGCACTCAACCGCTATCACCGGCAACTAAAGTGCAAGCACGGGAAATCAGTGACATTGCGCAGCAAACGCGTAAGCCTTCTGCCCAGACAAAAACAGCAGTGAGTGGTACAGAGGTTAAATTGAGTGATGCGCAGGCAAAACTGATGCAACCGGCGGGTCAGGATATCAATGTTGAACGTGTAGAAACATTGAAAGAGGCCATCCGCACCGGCCAATTGACCATGGATACCGGTAAAATTGCTGATGCTCTGCTGAAAAATGTCGCCGATGACCTTAAGAATAGTTAGTCGTCAAAAACCGTCTTAATCGTAAAAGGATACGTGGTGGTGGAAAGATTACAGGTAAACCTAGACCAGCAATTAGAACTGCTAGAATCACTGACGACTGTTGTCGCGCAAGAGCAACAATTACTGTGCGCCGGTCGGATTCAGGGTATCGTGCTGCAAGGGGTGACCGAACAAAAAAGTTCAATCTTAGCCACACTCGCTTATCTGGATAAAACCCGTCTCACCGCTGAAGCTGACGTTAAGGCACATGCGCCCTACCATCGCCATCCCGCGCTGGCAGCAAAATGGCAGCGTATGTTGCAGTTAGCGGAAGGTCTACAGTACAGCAATCTGCACAACGGGTTATTGCTACAACAACACATTGAACATAATACGCAGGCGTTAGCTGTGCTTAATACGCGTCACGGCCAGTCATTGTATGGCCCTGATGGCCAAGCGAAAGGCGCCAGTCTACTGGGTCGTAAAATCGGCGTTTAATGTGTCCCTGCCGTAAAATTTTGATTTATAAAATAGATTTATTGCTCGCAGAGATTGATTGCCGCATCGCGGGATCAGTCTCTGTGTCGGCTAAACCGCCTCTTTCGCTACACGCCTTTATCACGTTAACTCCCCCTCGTCTCAAAAATGAGTTTTTTCTCTTGATGGACAGCGCGTTACGATGCTGTGACTGAGCAACTGTGCTCAGTATCCAGACGGAGAAAACCGAGATGAAAAACCGAAGAATGACTCTGTTGTGGGGATTATTGGTCGGTGGCGCACTGGCACTGTCCATGACGCAGACCGTACGAGCCGCTGAAATGGGATGGGATCATTATCCCTACAACTATTGTATGACTTGTTTTCACCCATTATGGTTTTATCGATAATTAACCAATACTTGATTACTGATCACTTGCAGCGGCGGGTTAACCCGACCTTTGCCCGCGATAAAGTAGACAAAAGTCAGTTGCGTCGCCGCGGGTTCACCGGCAAGCCCTCGGCTTTGCCCACTCCCCCCCTCTAGTGGCATACAACGGGTTGGGGTGCATAATTTAACCTGCAAGCCATCTGGCGCTGCTGACATCAATTGGTAGCGCCAGCCCACCGAGACGATACGCGCATTCTCTTGAGCCAGCGCCACGGGTGAGTGTAGCGGTTTAGCCGAGGTCGCCACACCGCGCGAACTTTGTGTGACACCGATATCATCTGCCACCCATGTTCCTGAAGCCGCGGCATTGAGGGGTAATAAGCAAACCGTCAATACTCCGCCGACGATAATGCGCGAGAGGCGAATTAGCATTAAGCCGCTCCTATGGTTGACGTCATACGAATTTGGCGATTATCGCCAATTTCCAGATTAGACAGCACCACCATTTGCGGCAGGCTACGGCGAAGGAAACGGGCCAATAATGCACGCAGTGCGTGGTTCACCAACAGCACCGGCGGCGCACCCAGCATTTCTTGGCGTTGCAGTGCTTGTTTAGATTGTTCGAGCAATCGATCAGCCAAACCCGGTTCTAAACCGCTGCCACCTTGCAGCGCTTGTAATAACAAACGCTCTAATGCCGCATCCAAGCCAATAACCTGAATTTCGCCAGTCCCAGGGAACCACTGCTGCGCGATAGAACGGCCTAAGGCCACACGAACCACAGCCGTTAATTCGTAAGGGTCTGTTTGATTTGGCGCATGCTCTGCCAATGTCTCAATAATGGTGCGCATATCGCGAATGGACACTCGCTCCATCAGCAGATTTTGCAGCACTTTGTGCAACGTGGTGAGTGTCACGACACCGGGAATAAAATCTTCCGTCAATTTCGGCATATCTTGTGCGACGCGATCCAGCAATTGCTGCGTTTCCTGACGGCCAAACAATTCGCTGGCATATTGGCTAATCAAATGATTCAGGTGTGTTGCCACCACTGTACTGGCTTCCACCACCGTAAAGCCTTGAATTTGCGCTTGTTCGCGTAAGGCACTTTCGATCCATACCGCCGCCAAACCGAAAGCGGGATCATGGGTAGCCTCACCCGGTAACGTCCCTACCGCATTGCCTGGGTTTATCGCCAGCCAACGGCCAGGATGGGCTTCGCCACTGCCAATTTCCACCCCTTTCATTAATATCCGGTAGCTGGCTGGCGGCAATTCTAAATTATCGCGGATATGCACCACCGGTGGCAGATACCCCATCTCTTGGGCAAACTTTTTACGAATACTGCGGATACGGCCCAAGAGTTCGCCATTTTGCTGGAAATCCACCATCGGGATCAGGCGATAGCCTACTTCCATCCCCAATGGGTCTTCCAACTGAACATCTGACCAAGTGGCTTCCGTCGCTTGTTGCTGATCCTGTACCACTGGCGAGTCTGCCGTCGCGGCAGGTTTTTCTTGATTACCACGCAGCCGCCAAGCTAATGCCAGCAATGCCGCGGTGAACAGCAGGAAGACAAAGTTTGGCATCCCAGGGACTAAGCCCAGTAAACCCAATACGCTGGCACTTAATACCATCACCCGTGGGTTATTGAATAGCTGGGTGACCATTTGCTGGCCAACGTCCTGATCGGTACTCACGCGAGTAACGATAACACCGGCGGCGGTTGAGATAACCAACGCCGGAATTTGCGCCACCAGACCATCACCGATGGTCAATAACGTATAGGTTTCTGCGGCGTGTCCCACGGCCATGTTGTGCTGAAGCACCCCCACCAATAGGCCACCGACCACGTTAATGACCATGATCATTAAGCCCGCAATCGCATCCCCGCGCACAAATTTACTGGCCCCGTCCATCGAACCGTAGAAATCAGCCTCTTGCGTCACATCAGAGCGGCGCTTCTTCGCTTCATCTTCACCAATCAACCCAGCATTTAAGTCTGCATCGATTGCCATCTGTTTGCCGGGCATCCCATCAAGAACAAAGCGTGCGCCCACTTCGGCAATACGCCCCGCCCCTTTGGTGATAACCATAAAGTTGATGATGACCAAGATGATGAAAACGACAATACCGATAGCAAAATTACCGCCAACCAAGAAGTGACCAAAGGCCTCAACCACACGCCCTGCTGCGCCAGCCCCGGTATGACCATCCATCAAAATGATACGCGTCGAGGCCACGTTCAGGGATAAACGGAGTAAGGTTGAGAACAGCAAAATGGTCGGGAATGCCGCAAAATCCAGGGTGCGCTGGGTAAACATCGCCACCAGCAATACCATGATGGACAGCGCAATGTTGAAGGTAAACAGCAAATCAAGCACGAAGGGAGGCAGCGGCAATACCATCATCGATAAGATCAGCAAGATCAGTATCGGGCCCGCAAGGATTTGCCACTGCGTATCTTTAAAATTGCTCGGTAAACGAAGCAGGGCGGCCAAATTTGCCATTAGTCAGTCTCACTCTCTGTTGCAAAATCCAGTGCTTCCGGCACTGGCAGATGTTCAGGTTTTTTCGGGATTAGCCCACCTTCTCGCTTCCAACGTTTCAGTTGATAGACCCAAGCAAGCACTTCTGCGACCGCGGCATAAAGGGTGGCGGGAATATGTTGACCAACTTCGCTGTGGCGGAATAATGCCCTCGCCAACGGTGGCGCTTCTAATAAAGGAATACGGTTTTCTGCACCTAACTCACGAATACGCAATGCCACTGCACCCGCCCCTTTCGCCAACACTTTCGGCGCACTCATTTTTGCCTCGTTATATTGCAGCGCCACGGCGTAATGCGTCGGGTTGGTGACAATCACATCGGCTTTAGGAACATCCGCCATCATGCGCCGACGGGCCATCGCCCGTTGTTGTTGGCGAATGCGCCCTTTCACATGAGGGTCACCTTCTTGATCTTTAAACTCATCACGTATCTCTTGCTTAGTCATACGCAATTTTTTGATATTGCTGGTGATTTGGTAAAACACGTCAAAGCCAACCATCGGCGTCAGGCCAAGTACCACCACCAACCCGCAGAGAATAATCAGGTGCAGGGCATCCCCTAATGCCGCCACCGGTGGCGCCGCCATCAATCGCATGATGTCTGGCCAGTTGTGCCAGAGGAAAATACCGGTTACCCAACCCACCAACGTTGCCTTCAAAATCGCTTTGAGTAACTCAGCCAACGCTTGGCTGGAAAACATCCGTTTTAAGCCTGAAATAAGACTCATGCGTTTCAGGTCAAACTTGATTGATTCGCCGCTAAACAGCACGCCCCCCAACAGCATCGGCACCGAAATGGCCACTATCACCAGACCGGCAAATATCGGTAGCAGTGCGATTAACGTTTGACGCAGCAACATGCCAATTTGCCGCAACATCTGTTTGTCATTCGTGACCACGCCGTGATCAAAATGCAGGCCTTGCGCAATCATGGCAGCCAGTTGTCGCGCCATGGATTCCCCTGAAACCCACAGGATCGCCAAACCGGCCCCGAGCATTAGCATCGAGGTCAGTTCGCGCGAGCGCGGGATCTGGCCTTTTTCGCGAGCCTTCTCCAGCTTGTGGGCTGTGGGTTCCTCGCTTTTTTCCAGATCGCTATCTTCAGACACCGCCACTATTCCTATTCAGCATAATGGGTCCTGTTCTGTGAGCGTTCCGTATCAGGGAAATGGATAAGAGACAAAAATTGAAGCTTAGGATGCCAAACATTCCATAAGCCTATGGATGGAACAACGCTGTAATTAGTGGGTTATTTCGTGGATGAGCGATATCCAACCGCGTTCAATAGCAGGTTGTGGTGGTGTGAGAACGTTGGCGGAAGGTTGATGGGATAAGAAAGCATACAGATGAGAGTCTCCTCTCATCTGTATGCCTCTATCATCTTTAGTCGACTTAGAAACCTAAGCTGTCCAACAGATCGTCAACTTGATCTTGGCTGGCAATGACACCGGCACCGTTTTTATCCATTTGCGGCCCATTGAGTAGGCTATCAGTGGATTTCTGCGGTTTTGACGGCATATCGGGAATATTTTCCATCAGCACCATCAGCAGTTGTTTCTCAATCTCTTGCACCACATCCATCATGCGCTTAATGACCTGACCGGTGAGGTCTTGGAAATCCTGCGCCATCATGATTTCCAACAATTGCGCGTTGGTAAAAGCGGTATGTTGTGGCACGACATCCAGATAATCACGGGTATCCGTGACCAAAGATCGTGCATCAGAAAGCTCGATTGGGTTAGCAAACCATTCATCCCAACGAACTTTAAGCGCTTTCGCTGATGACTCGAGTTCATTCTGGCGGGGTTGCGCCGCTTCCACGCAGTTCAACGCTCTTTCCGCGGCTTGCGCCGTCATATGGACCACGTAGTCCAAACGATCACGAGCGTCAGGGATCGCTTCCGCCGCCTGAGCAATGGCTTGATCCAGACCTAATTCACGTAAACTGTCGCGTAGCATCCGTGTGAGGCTACCGATACGGCTAATAATATCACTGGCTGATGCCGCATCTGATGCAGGCATTTGATGGTTATTCATTCCGCCTCCTTACATACCCAACTTTTCAAAAATCTTATTGAGTTTCTCTTCCAAGGTCGCGGCAGTGAAAGGTTTCACTACATAACCACTGGCACCCGCTTGTGCTGCTGCAATGATGTTCTCTTTTTTCGCTTCAGCAGTGACCATCAAAACCGGCAACGCGCCCAGAGCACCATCAGCACGAATCGTTTTCAACAGATCCAAGCCGTCCATGTTCGGCATGTTCCAGTCAGAAACCACAAAATCAAAACCACCCGCGCGTAATTTATTCAATGCGTCGACGCCATCTTCCGCTTCTTCCACATTATTAAAACCCAACTCTTTTAGCAGGTTTCGGACAATACGACGCATGGTCGAAAAATCGTCTACCACCAAAAATCTGAGATTCTTATCCGCCATACCTACTCCTAAAGTTTGTTGCCCAACGCTGAGCGATTAATATCTACACCCGATTTTCATCGGAAGAAAATGAATGCCCAAAGTCGCTTTATATACGTAGGGCTTGACCACTACTAATCTGCGCCAACATACGCTGGCTTATTTGGTTCAAATCCAGTATTTCATTGACACCGCCCATGCCGATGGCCTCACGCGGCATGCCGAAGACCACACAACTGGCTTCGTTTTGTGCGATGGTATAAGCCCCTGCCCGATGCATTTCCAATAAACCGGCGGCACCGTCATTCCCCATACCCGTCAGGATCACGCCAACTGCATTTCGCCCCGCATACTGCGCCACGGATCGAAATAGCACATCGACCGAGGGACGATGGCGATTCACAGCAGGCCCGTCATGGATGCGCACTTGATAGTTTGCCCCACTACGTGCCAATTCCATGTGCCGATCACCGGGTGCAATATAGGCGTGTCCGGGCAATACCCGCTCACCGTCTTCTGCTTCTTTCACCGTAATCTGGCATAACTTATTGAGCCGCTCAGCAAATGAACGGGTAAAACCCGGTGGCATATGCTGAGTAATCAGCAGTGCTGGGCTGGTCGGCGGCAATGGCTGCAACACGGTACGAATGGCTTCGGTTCCCCCAGTCGAAGCCCCGATAGCGATTAATTTTTCGCTACTGAGCAGCGGGGTATGCGTGAGCATCACTGGCGCGTGTTCTGGGCCTCGCTGTGGTAAGCGGGCTTTCGCAGCGGTGCGGATTTTCTCCGCGATCAACTCGCTGTATGCCAGCATCCCCTCTCTGATCCCCAATTGCGGTTTGGTGACAAAATCGATGGCCCCCAATTCCAGCGCTCGCATGGTTATCTCGGAATTTTTACCGGTTAATGATGAAACCATCACCACCGGCATTGGCCGCAAGCGCATCAATTTCTCAAGGAAATCCAACCCATCCATACGGGGCATTTCAACGTCGAGCGTCAAAACCTGTGGATTGAATTTTTTGATCAAATCGCGGGCGACCAAAGGATCGGGTGCAGCAGCAACCATTTCCATATCTGGGTGACTGTTAATAATCTCTGTCATCAACTGACGCATCAATGCAGAATCATCAACGCACAATACTCTGATTTTACTCATCACCTCTCCTTGGTCAGCCCATAAACGGTCTGCCCGCGCAAATAGAATTCCCGACTAATTTGGCTGAAATTCTCCGAGTGACCTGCAAACATCAGGCCGCCGGGTTTTAGCAAAGGGACAAAGCGACGCAGAATGCGCTCCTGCGTTTCTTTATCAAAATAAATCATCACGTTACGACAAAATATCGCATCAAACTGGCCTGGCAAGGCCCAATCCGGTGCCAACAGATTGAGCTGCTGGAACTGGATCATATTGGCCAGATCTGGCCGTACCCGCACCATGCCCTGATGCGGGCCAGTGCCACGCAAGAAGTAGCGTTGCATCTGTTGCGCCGACAATGAACGCAACTCATCTTGCCGATAGACGCCGCTCACTGCTTTGTCTAAAACTTGCGTATCGATGTCACTGGCAATGACTTGGCAAGCGCCCGAACGATTTCCTAGTGCATCACTTAATGTCATGGCAATAGAATAAGGTTCTTCACCCGTCGATGCCGCCGTGCTCCAGACCGAATAAGTTCCCGACCGCTGGCGTGCATGTTCAGCCAGAATCGGAAAATGGTGCGCCTCACGGAAAAAGGCCGTCAGGTTAGTGGTCAGCGCATTAACAAACGCCTGCCACTCTGCACTGTTCGGATCACTTTCTAGCAATGCCAAATATTGACCAAAGTCGTTAATATCCAGCAATCTCAACCGCCTAACTAAGCGGTTATAGACCATTTCTCGTTTGTGATCGGCCAGTACAATACCGGCCCGTTGATAAATAAGTTGGCAAATGCGCCGGAAGTGGACATCCGACAGCGGGAGCCGCTGAATCATCTGGGTCAAAATCGATCCAGATTCTTGGGGTGAAGGTTTCATCCAGTTTCACCCCACAATACCGTCTTCGTTACGCCGTTTGACAATCTGGGATTTCCTTCACAACTGGTTGCTTACCACTGCTCACTGCTGCGTGCCCCTCCCCGTCGTCGCTATCCTGCTCCAAACGAAAAACAGACACTGCATGGGAGAGCAGACTTGCCTGCTCTTCCAATGCGTTAGCCGCAGCCGCAGCCTCTTCCACTAATGCGGCGTTTTGCTGAGTGACCTGATCCATTTGTGTTACCGCGAGTGAAACCTGCTCAATTCCTCGGCTCTGTTCATCCGAAGCGGAAGCGATTTCACCCATAATGTCGGTAACCCGAGTCACTGAGCGAACGATCTCTTCCATGGTAGTCCCCGCATTTTCGACCAGAGTGGACCCCTGGCTCACACGGCTGACCGATTCCTCGATCAACACTTTGATTTCTTTTGCTGCTTGCGCACTGCGCTGGGCTAAATTGCGGACTTCACCGGCGACCACGGCAAACCCGCGCCCCTGCTCACCCGCTCGCGCCGCTTCAACCGCGGCATTTAATGCCAGTATGTTGGTCTGGAAGGCAATACCATCTATCACACTGATGATGGCACCAATCTTCTTCGAACTGGTTTCGATAGCATGCATGGTGGTGACAACACTGCCCGCTAACTCGCCCCCTTTTGCCGCAGTGCCTGAAGCATTTTGCGCCAGTTGCGTGGCTTGACGTGCGTTATCCGCGTTCTGTTTCACCGTCGCGGTCAGTTGCTCCATACTGGCTGCCGTTTGTTCCAATGAAGCGGCTTGCTGTTCAGTTCTCGCCGACAAATCATTGTTGCCAGCAGAAATTTCTTGAATGCCCGTCAACATGGATTGCGTACCGTCACGAACATGACTCACCGTGGTGATAAGTGAGTGCTGCATGGTGCGTAAACTGGCAAACATCTGACTAATTTCATTACGGCCAGATACATCAATCTGACCCGATAAATCTCCCTGCGCGATGCGGTCAAAGTGAGAGCGCATGATCTTCAGGGGGTTAACAAACATGGTCCGCAGCCAGATGAGGGACGAAATCGCCATCGCGATCACCATCAGAATTGCGCCACCAAATATCCACATAGAGAGATGATAAGCCTGCTGATTCCCCGTACCTGCCTCTGCAATCACTTCATTGGCGTATTGCAAGTACTGCAAGAAATCCGCTTCGAATAAATCTTGTGTTTTCTGTGTTGGCTGGTCCATAAACGCTTGTAAATTACCGGCTTCCAGAAAATCGATTAACTGCCGTAGCGAGACGCGTAGATTCTGATAACTGTTTTTGGTCGCTTCCAGCAATTCACCGCCGGTTTCGCTTTCATCCAGCCGTGGCACAGCCAAAAATTGATTGAAATAAAGATCAGCTTTCTGCAATGAGCTACGGGCATTGCCCATTAATGCATTAACTTGCTCCTGAGGAACTTTGAGAGCCGAGCGAGTCCCCGCTCGGTTTAAGGTATTACGCGCTTGAAGTAAGGATACCCAACTGAGGCTTAAAGCATCCCGTTGCTGACTACTGAGATCCACACGATTTAAGTTTTGGTAGTCTGAGCGAAAAGCCGTGAATGACAGACCACTCGAAATTAACTGGATCGTGCAAATTAAGATCAATAACAGGAAAAAGCTGGTAGAAATCCGGATTCGGCTAAACATCGTAACCTCTTCTCAGCCGGCTCGTTGGCCGGCTTTATTTATTTTATCTACCCAGCATCATTGAGTTGGCAGGTAACACCCAGCCCATTTCAGCGATGAAGGGTTGTAGGGTTTTATCTAGAAAGTTTCCCAGTTATCTTGCAGGTCACTTCCCAGTGTTTTTTTCGCAGAGCCGCTCAATTCCTGCGTCGGTTGCTTGGTTTTTTTGACATTTTTGGTGTTACTTGCACTGTCCATACGGAGAACAAATACCGACATGGATTGGGTTAGCATACTGGCTTGCTCTTCCAGTGCGGCGGCGGCAGAGGCTGACTCTTCCACCAAAGAGGCGTTTTGTTGTGTTACGCGGTCCATTTCGGTGACCGCCTGACCCACTTGATCAATACCGCGACTTTGTTCATCCGAGGCGGAAGCGATTTCGCCCATGATGTCGGTGACGCGAGTGACCGCATTAACGATATCGCCCATGGTTTCACCGGCGCTTTCGACCAGTACTGAACCCATATCGACACGGCTAACGGAGTCTTCGATTAAGCCTTTAATTTCTTTTGCCGCTTGAGCACTGCGTTGTGCCAAGTTACGCACTTCACCAGCGACCACGGCAAAACCGCGACCTTGCTCACCCGCACGGGCAGCTTCAACGGCAGCATTCAATGCCAGAATATTGGTTTGGAAGGCAATGCCGTCGATGACGCTGGTAATGTCAGCAATTTTCTGCGAACTACCGGCGATCTCATGCATGGTTTGCACCACGTTCGCGACGACTTTTCCGCCTTTTTGCGCAGTTTCTGAGGCACTCAATGCCAATTGACTAGCCTGACGGGCATTTTCCGCATTCTGTTTCACGGTCGCCGTTAACTGCTCCATGCTAGCGGCAGTTTCTTCCAGCGATGCCGCTTGTTCTTCAGTACGGGCAGACAGATCGTTGTTACCCGCAGCAATTTCAGAAGCGCCGCTGTAGATGGCATCAGCCCCTAAACGGACATCATTGACGGTCGTCGCCAACTCAGTTTGCATGTGTTTCAAACTTGCGGCCAAGGTGCCCATTTCATTGCGGCTATGCACCTCAATGGTCTGAGTTAAATCTCCGTTAGCGATGTGTTTAATGTGCTCAATCAGATGTTTCAGTGGGTTAATCAAGATGTGCTGCATACCCAGCCACACAATGATAATGACAGCCAGCACCGCAATCAGCACGGTCACAATCACGCCCATCGCAAAACTGAAGGACTGGTTGCTATCTTCCACTGCGGAGGCATACAAACGGTCATTCTGTGTCAGGTAGGTGTTGTAATCTTGCTCGAACGCATTTTGGAAGCTAGAGGTTGGCTGATCAAAGAATTCATTGATTTTGCCGGCTTCCATCAATTGGATAAGCTCAGTCAACGCACCAAAATATTGGTCATAGGTTTGTTTTAATTTTTTCGCCGACTCTGCACTTTGTTGGCTATCTTGCGGAATTTGCTCATAATTTTTAAAACGGTCGGCTGCCACACCCAGAGTCCCTTTTGCGGAAGCCAACAGATCATTGACCGTTGGACCACTGCCGGTGTGGTTAACATCCATCATGTAGCGGATGCCGGCGCGGTTCAGTGTATTACGTGTTTGCAGCAGATTTACCCAGCTCTCGTTCAACACTGATTGTTGCTGACGGATAACTTGCAAAACTTCGAAGTTTTCTTTGTCATTTTTCAGGGAGTTGAAGAAAAGCCCGCTGGAAACCAGCTGTAAGGCACCAAATAGCACTAACACCAGCAGCAGGCTGGTGACCACTTTCATACGCTTAAACATGTTGTCCCTTCATAAGTACGTCAAAACATAGGTATGTCAAAATACGGGTACGTCAAATCACAAGACGCCTAATTAAAGGTGTTATCGGCATTAAGGGGGGGAACTTTACTGGAGAGGGGGGATTATTTTTTTCGCACGGTTGGGGATTGGAGCTGGTTTTCGGTTGAGGACTGGATTTGGTTTCGGTTGAGGACTGGATCTGGTTTCGGTTGATAGGCGTTCTGTGGCTACTTTACCCTTGTAGCCTCAACCGAGTCGGGCCGCAGGGCGGCGGCCCAACACCCGCGCCTTTGCGCGAAATATTGCCCTGCGGGTAAACCTCCTACGTCTTTCGGCTAACGAGCCAGCGCAATTCGCATCCATGCTCAAGCGCGCTTTTCGCGGGCGTCCTGCCCGCTCACTCTACCCTCTATCCTCGTCGGCAATATTCCTGATTGCGCTCAACGTCAAAGGCCATAGGCCATGATTTTGACCTTGAAGTTTAAAGCACATTTGAGCTGCCGAATGAAGAGTGAAGGTAGGACGCGAGGCATGGATGCCGAGCAAGCCGTGCTTGAGCAGGAGCGAATCACGGCGGTCCGTCAGCCGAAACGATAAGTGAGGGAACCTGCGAAGCAGGCAAGCGATACGTGCGCAAGCGCGGGGGCTCCAAGGGGGTCACGCGCTTGTGACCCCATTGGCGGTTGAGGCATCAGAGCCAAGGTGATCGCCAATCTCATGTCAACCGAACCGATCACCAGCCCAACCCCCCCCAGCAAAGCAGTCAAGCAATCCGTGCGCAAGCGCGGGGGCTCCAATGGGGTCACGCGCTTGTGACCCCATTGGCGGTTGAGGCATCAGAGCCAAAGTGAGCGCCGATCTCATGTCAACCGAACCGATCACCAAACAAAACAATCGGAGCCACCTGCGAAGCAAACAAGCGATACGTGCGCAAGCGCGGGGGCTCCAATGGGGTCACGCGCTTCTGACCCCATTGGCGGTTGAGGCATCAGAGCCAAAGTGAGCACTGAAGTGATAACAACCGAACCGATCGCTAAGCCAAAACCTTATCCCTTCGCCACCGCATCAATCAACGACATCTCTTCACTACTCAACAACTTCTCAATATCAACCAAAATCAGCATTCTCTCACCCAAAGAGCCTAACCCAGTGAGATACTCCGTCGCTAACGTCACCGCAAACTCAGGCGCTGGGCGGATTTGCTCATTGGTCAATGACAACACATCTGACACGCCATCAACCACAATACCCACGACGCGATGATCCAGATTCAACACGATCACCACGGTATTTTCGTTATAACTTACGCCCTTCTGCGCAAATTTAACCCGCAGGTCAATAATCGGCACAATCACACCACGTAAGTTAGTCACACCCTTGATAAATGCAGGCGTGTTAGCAATACGAGTCACCTGATCGTAACCTCGAATCTCTTGCACTTTCAGAATATCAATGCCGTACTCTTCATCGCCCAGCGTAAAAATCAGGAACTCTTGTCCTACCGTTTCGCCAGCCAGCTTCGTGACGGTTGCTAGTCCTGCCATGTTTTTTACCCTTCAATCAGTAGGTTGAATTTATGTTTTTTTTCAGGGCCGGAAACATCCTTCACAGCCCTGCACCTGTTTTCATATGGATTTAATACAGGCGTCCTATTGGGACATCCGCTATGCGGCGACAGTACTTTCAACCGTCACACGCTTTTCCCGATTTAGGGCCTGCAAAGCAGATACATCAACAATTAACGCGACACTACCATCACCCAAAATGGTCGCGGCTGAAATGCCGGGCACCTTGCGATAGTTACTTTCTAGATTTTTCACCACCACTTGATGCTGGCCAATCAGTTGGTCGACCAACAGCGCATAACGACGGCCAGCACTTTGCAGAATCACAACAATGCCTTGAGTGGCTTCGGTTTTCGCATTTTCAACATCAAATACCCGATACAGTTCTACCAACGGTAGATACTCACCGCGCACTTGTAACACACGTTCTCCGCCCGCCAGCGGGTGCAAATCTTCTGCCAACGGTTGCAGTGACTCCATCACCGCATTGAGCGGCAAAATAAAGACTTCATCACTGACTTTGACAGACATGCCATCAAGGATAGCCAGCGTCAATGGCAGCAAAATACGGATCGATGTCCCTTTACCCGCCTGGAAACTGACTTGCACATGGCCGCCCATTTCCTGAATATTTCGCTTCACCACGTCCATGCCAACGCCACGGCCAGAAACATCCGTCACTTGCTCAGCGGTGGAGAAACCCGGTGCAAAAATCAGCATCCCGACATCTTCATCGCTCATGTGTTCGTTAACGGCCATTCCTTGCGACTGCGCTTTCGCCAAGATTTTCTGCCGATTCAGACCCGCGCCATCATCGAGCACTTCGATGCAAATATTGCCGCCCTGATGTTCCGCTGACAGTGTCAGATTACCAACCGGTTGTTTCCCTGCCGCAACACGGGTTTGCGCATCTTCAATGCCGTGATCGAGACTGTTACGCACCAAGTGCGTTAATGGATCGATAATGCGCTCGATCAGGCTTTTATCCAGTTCGGTCGAGCTGCCCAGTAACGTCAGTTCAACCTGCTTATTCAGTTTGCTGGCCAAGTCACGAACCAAGCGCGGGAAACGGCTGAAGACATACTCCATCGGCATCATGCGGATAGACATGACCGACTCTTGCAAGTCCCGCGCGTTACGTTCCAACTGCCCCATGCTATTGAGCAAATCACCGTTAATCACGGGGTCGAGGATGCTGGATCGCTGTGCAAGCATGGATTGAGTAATAACCAGTTCACCCACCAAATTAATCAGCTGATCGACCTTTTCAACTGCGACGCGAATGCTGGTAGATTCACTAGCTTTCGCTTTCGGCTTCACGTGTTCAGAGCTGGCCGGTGCGGTAACTGCACCAGCAACCTTCGGTGTAGCTTTGATTTCGGCCATCGGTGCGACGGCGGCTTGAGGTACATCAGCTTCTATAACACCGACTTCAGCAACATCCACCTCAACAACATCATCAGTCGCTGCTAATGACTCGGCCTGCACAAAACTGATCTGCTCAGGTTCCAAGACAAAACAGAGTACAGCGCTGATATCATCTTCATTGACGGAAGTAATTAAGGTGGCTTCAAGGCTATCTATCGTTTGATGCGGATCTTGAACTTCCCCGAGATTGCCCAGCTCTTCGAGCATCAATGGGATTTCTTGCTCTTTTAAGCCCGATAAGCGGATGCGCATACCGCCCTGAACTAAAGCTGGCGATTTACCACTAGCCTTGGTTTCCACAACAGCGGCACTTTCACTGCTGGATGTCGCTAAAGGCGTATTCGCGGTGGCCGGTTGGTCTAATGCTTCAAGTGCCAACTGGCGCAAGGCGTGGCAAATATACTCAAAGCTTTCCGCATTGGGTTCCTGCGAGGTTTTATAGGCGTCCAACTGTTCCTGCATAATATCTTTCGTTTCCAAAAACAGGTTGATGATATCAGTGCTCAGACGCATTTCGTCGCGGCGGGCACCGTCCAACAGGTTTTCCAACAGATGGGTTGTCTCTTGCAATACCGTAAAGCCAAACGTCGCTGCCCCACCTTTGATGGAATGAGCCGCGCGGAAAATGGCATTGAGTTGTTCATTGTCTGGTGCCAATGGATCCAGCAAAAGCAAATGCTGTTCCATATCCGCCAGTAGTTCATCTGCTTCATCAAAAAACGTCTGATAAAACGCGGTAATATCCATGCTCACGGTGTCACCTCTACTGTGCGTCGCGGCTTGTCGGAGAGACCGGTACATTACTTGCAGGTGCTGCTGGCAACGCAGTCGTTGGTCCAGTAGCCACTGGGGCAATGTTCCCCGTACTCGATTGTTGTGTTTGTGGTGTCGTCGTTGGCAAGACTGCCGTTGACGATGCTGACGCTGTTGGTGATGCCGTTGGCGCAGCCGGTGCATTCACAGGTACATCAGGTGTTGTCGTTGCAAGCCCTGTCGTAGCAGATGTTGTCGCCGCTGATGGCGGTGCCACACTTGCCCCCGCCACTGCCGAACCTGCTGCGGCCGGTTGCCCCGTCAATTTTGCCGCTGGCGCTGCAGCGGCTGCCGGTGCGACGGGTACAACGCCACTGGTTTCAACCTGCTTCAAACTTTCTGCTTTCTCGATATCCAGCGCTTTGTTATCCAAATTCTCATGCTCAATATCGTGTTGAGTCTGCTTGTTCAGCACTAAGATACTGATGCGGCGGTTAACCGGATCATCCGATGCTTGTTCCTTGAGGCGCATCGTCGAAGCCATGCCGACCACACGTAATACCTTGCCTTCATCCAACCCCCCCGCCAGCAACTCACGCCGTGAAGCATTGGCGCGATCAGCGGATAACTCCCAGTTACTGTACCCGCGTTCACCGCTGGCATAAGGCAGGTCATCGGTATGACCGGACAAACTGATTTTGTTTGGGATGTCATTTAGGATCGGCGCTATGGCACGTAAAATATCGCGCATATAGGGCTCAACCTGTGCGCTCCCCATCTTGAACATCGGCCTATTTTGGCTATCGATAATCTGTATTCTCAGCCCCTCTTCCATCATGTTAATCAACAGATGTGGCCGTAATGCTCTCAGTCGAGGATCAGACTCGATGAGTTGATCCAACTTTTCCCGCAGCTTATTAAGGCGATATTCCTCTTTGCGGCGCTCTTCAGAATCAATGTGTTTGCGTACTTCACCGACTTGTTGGGTTGGGTCATCGCCCCCACCCGGAATGGGGCTAGTACTGGAACTGCTTTTATCGCCGCTGGTCAGCGCAACTTTCAATGGCGTGCGAAAGTATTCTGCAATTTGTGTCAGCTCTTGCGGGCTGGAAACGGAGAGCAACCACATCACCAGAAAGAAGGCCATCATCGCTGTCATAAAGTCAGCGTAAGCGATTTTCCATGACCCGCCATGATGACCACCACCATGTTTGGCCTTACGCTTTTTGACCAGAATAACGGGATGGTTCTGATGCTTCATGCGTCCTCTTCTGTCGCTTGCGGCGCTGGCGCTTTCACTCTGCGCACATGCTCTTCTAACTCAATGAACGATGGACGTTCCGTGGTGTAGAGTGTTTTACGACCAAATTCAACGGCAATTTGCGGCGCATATCCGTTCAGACTGGAAAGCAGCGTTACCTTGATGCACTGCATCATTTTGGTGGTTTCCGCACTCTGTTGACGCAATAAGGTCGCCAAAGGTGAAATAAAGCCGTAGGCCAGCAAAATACCCAAAAACGTCCCCACCATCGCATGGGCTATTAACGCCCCAAGTTCTGCGGCTGGCCGGTCTGCAGAGGCCAAGGCATGTACCACCCCCATGACTGCGGCAACAATACCGAAGGCCGGAAGTGAATCCCCCACCATCGCCAAGCTACCCGCTGGCACTTCGCATTCTTGTTCGTGGGTTTCTATCTCTTCATCCATCAAGGCTTCGATTTCAAAAGCATTCATATTTCCGCTGACAATTAATCGCAAATAGTCAGTAATAAATTCGACTAATAACTTATCGGCCAAAATTCTTGGATAATTAGAGAAAATTTCACTTTCAAGTGGATTTTCTATATCCCGCTCCAGTGACAACATTCCCTGCTGACGGGATTTCGCTAATAGGCGATACAGCAGCGCCATTAAATCCATATACAGGACTTTGTTATATTTAGAGCGGCGCATCAATTTTGGCATTGCCTTCATTGTGGCTTTAATTGCTTTACCATTGTTGCCCACAATAAATGCGCCAATACCTGCCCCGCCGATAATTAAAAACTCAGCTGGCTGATAAAGTGCGCCAAGGTGACCACCAACAATGATGTAGCCACCGAAAACCGCACCCAAGACCACGAGATAACCCAAAATAACTAACACGCGACATCCTTAGCAAAGTGTGTGGGCGGAAGGTGAGGTGTTTGCACCCTTTGAGGGCAATGAGTTGCCATTAACTGGCTACAGGAACGATATCCATATCGCTGCTGTAACCAAAAATTCAGGCAAATCAAAAAAACTCAAACGGCGCGTCTAACCTGCTCATCCAGCAGTTGTGAAGTTATATCGGCAGGTTGCGGAGAAAGTTTACGTTTTTTTACTGCGCGGGAAGGTGGTTGGCAGAGACTGCAAACAAAACTGTTTCGTGGCTGGTGTGCATGGGTGATAAAAGCGCCACCACAGCAATTGCAACCCGAAAGCTGCAACATGCCACTGTCAACGAATCGAACTAGTGTCCAAGCACGGGTTAACGCCAGTAGCGGCGGGATCCCCGCCTGATCAGGGCACTGTTCGAGGTAAAGGCGATAGGCCTTAATGACAGCTTCAACACCGGTGCATTGCCCGCTTTTTAGCAAGAAGCTGTACGCGTTATAAAACATCGATGAGTGAATATTTTGTTCCCAAGTCATAAACCAATCAGTTGAAAATGGGAGCATGCCTTTCGGTGGCGGACTGCCTCTCAGCTCTTTGTAAAGCTTAATTAGGCGGCCCCGACTAAGTTGCGTTTCGCTTTCAAGCATCTGTAAACGCGCACCCAAAGTGATTAACTCCATTGCCAAATGAATATCTTTGGCTTCTTGGACAATACTTTTCTCAACCATCTGTCATGCTCTTTTCTTGGGCACGCTACCGTCTTTTGACGATAGTTCGTGGAGTAAGTGGCTAGACAATAGAATTCCGGTGTGGATTTGCTGCAAGTCATCCACACGAGATTCTTTCGTCAGATGATGAATAGTGTTGTGATCACCAAAACGGAAATGACAAACCAATTGGTTAGTTTCAGCCAATTTAACCATTTGCGGTAATGTTAACTGCGATAATGCATCCGCCATCGCGTCAGTAATACCTAAGCGAAACATAGCTGAGGCTTTCTCATCGTTAATTAATCGCTGCGCTAAGAGCAAATATGACAAATTAATATCATAAATATGTTTGAGTAATTCAGACGTACTCATTTTATACATCCCGACAGATTATGTTTTAACACATAAGTTGGATGATAGTATTCTTCACCCAAGACCTGGGATCCTTCCCGTTATACAGTTAATTAAAACCCATAAAACTAAAAGTAATTGAAATCTACTGGTGCTAAGTTGCAAAAAAATACGCTTTGGGTCTGAAACAGCATGTCGTCGGTTTGGCAGCTGAACTTTGCGCTGCTCTGATAATGCCCTCACGCCATGAAACTTTTTTTACAAAATAATAGGAATATTCCTAAAGAGGCCCAACTCTACTCCCGAATCATTAGCACATACAATGTGACTAGTGATTCATTTTAAATGTAATGTGACAGAGGTCACAAAAATAAAATAAAAAGCTGCTACCTTGCATTTAAATTGTTCATTTTTTGACCGTCGCAATGATCAAAAAATAGCCAGAAGTCAGAAAAGAGCTAAAAAAGTAAGGATATAGGCCCAATTCTCAGTGTTTTTAGATCAATTCGAACAAATGCATTCCTAAAGCAAAATAGCAGAACATAAATCTGTCATAACCCGAAATTATTAGCATCACGCGCTGAAAACGCCCGAGATTACTCGGTAAGACTATTAGTAACCTCAGAAACTATTTTGTTTTAACGAATATTTATGCGCTTGCTGACAAAATCATTCTCCGAACATTTATTAACCAATTGCGATATTGGCGTTAAGAAGTCCGATATCTCGTCTTGATAAAGGCAGCAAAGGTAACTACATGTTTCGCTTTTACGTAACCGGATACATTTTCATCAAGCACATTTTCAACTTTGGTTCATATCCGCATTTTTGCAAGGGGTTTGTGAACAAAATGTAAGATATTTTAATAAATAATGTTTAAAACATAAGTTTCATATCTGTTTTATCTCCCCGTCCATTATTTAAACCAATGCAATAAAAGGTATTTTTGTCAGTAACGGGCAATTGTGATTAACCTCCCATTTCTAAAAGGTGCGATCCCCTAATCTTTAATCTGTAGCACAGCTAATGAGAATTCAAAAAATGGGATACCGAAATGTATTAGTTGCCGTCGCGTTGTCACCTGATAGCCAAAAATTAGTGAATAAAGCGGTTTCTATTGTCCGCCCCTATCAAGGTAATATTTCTTTAATTACGCTCACTACCGAACCAGAAATGTACAGTAGCTATGCTGCACCCATGCTCGGTGACTTACGGTCTGTGTTACAGGAAGAAGCGCAGTTATTTATGGAAGAGCTAGCCATTAATGCCAATTACCCTATTGGAAGTAAAACCGTGATCCACGGTGAATTTGCCGAGAGCTTGGCTTACCGTTGCCAACAACAACATATTGATTTAGTTATCTGTGGTAACCACAGCGCCAAACTGATAAATAAATTCACGTGTTCTGCGTCTCGATTGATTAACACCAGCGCAGTGGACGTCTTGATCGTCCCACTTTAATTCACCTCTGCATCCTTTCAACATCGCGGCATTACCTTGCCTCAATGACAGCACCATTTTATCTCGCCATTACCGCACTATTAGCTGATATCAGTTTAAGAAGTTCAACTATCCTTTTCTCCAATCACTTATTTAGCGCCCCTATTTTGCTCTCTCACAGTAAGGGAATCTGATGCCTCAAGATAAAATGAATAATCGCCGTATTCTGTTGGCTTCACGTCCTCACGGCACGCCAACCCACGAGAACTTCACCTTAGATATTCAACCTATTGCGCAACCGATGGCGGGCGAGGTATTACTTCGTACTCGTTATTTGTCTCTTGATCCCTATATGCGTGGCAGGATGAGCGACGCACCCTCCTATGCTGCCCCAGTTCAGATTGGCGATGTGATGGTCGGCGGTGCCGTGTCACGTGTTGAGGCATCAAATCATCCTGATTTTCAGGTGGGTGATTGGGTGCTGGCACGAAGCGGTTGGCAAGACTATGCGATATCCGATGGCTCAGATATCCGTAATTTAGGGCCGCAACTTTCTCACCCTTCACGCGCGTTAGGGGTTCTAGGGATGCCCGGCTTCACTGCCTATATGGGGCTATTGGACATTGGGCAACCAAAAGCGGGGGAAACGTTGGTGGTCGCCGCCGCCAGTGGAGCCGTCGGGTCTGTCGTGGGACAAATCGGCAAATTGAAAGGCTGCAAAGTCGTTGGGATCGCTGGAGGGGCTGAAAAATGCCGCTATGTGGTCGAAGAGTTAGGTTTCGATGCCTGTATTGATCATCGAGCTACCGATTTTGCACAACAGTTGGAAAATGCGTGTGCTGAAGGCATTGATATTTATTACGAGAATGTGGGTGGTGCGGTATTTGACGCGGTGTTGCCATTGCTGAACCCACGAGCACGTATCCCGGTTTGTGGCTTGATTGCTCGCTATAACGACACGGAGTTACCCGATGGCCCCGATCGTTTGCCGTTGTTGCAAAGTATCATTCTGCGCAAGCGCATTAGGATGCAAGGTTTTATCATTTTCGATGATTATGGCCACCTCTTCGATGATTTTTTGCAGCAGATGACGCAATGGGTTGATCAGGGAAAGATCAAATTCCGCGAAGATTTGGTTGATGGATTAGAGAATGCACCGCAAGCTTTTATTGGTCTACTTGAAGGTGAAAACTTTGGCAAATTAGTCATTCGCGTCAGTCACGAATAGCGATAGGTATTTAAGCCATCATCAATCCGAGGCCAATCGGCCCCGGATTTTTTTATCGACTCATATTACGTATTCATCAAACCATCAGAACCACTTGCCAAAACGACGGATATAGAATTGCTTCATCAGTTGTGCCACGACGCAGTAGCTGATCAGTGTCCCTGCTAACCATGGGAAATACTCCCACGGGAGTGGTACTAAACCAACCAATGCACCCAGTGGTGAGAACGGTATGTAGATACCGATTGCCATGATGAGCCCTGTCGTCAGCAACACAGGCAATGCAGCGGTGCTTTGAATAAACGGAATCTTTTGTGTACGCAACATATGGACAACCAACGTCTGCGATAACAGCCCTTCAATAAACCAGCCAGACTGGAACAAAGCCTGATGTTCGACACTGTTCGCGGCAAAAACAAACCACATCAGCGCAAAAGTAGTGATATCAAAAATGGATGATGTTGGCCCAATCCAAATCATAAAGCGGCCAATATTTTTAGCATCCCACTTACGTGGTTTACGTAAAAACTCTTTGTCCATTTTGTCCCACGGTAATGAAAGCTGGGAAATGTCATACATCAGGTTTTGTAACAGGAGGTGGATAGCTAACATCGGCAGGAATGGAATGAATGCGCTGGCAACGAGAACCGAGAACACATTACCGAAATTAGAACTGGCCGTCATATTCAGGTATTTGATGATATTACCGAAGGTTTCACGCCCAATGATCACGCCCTCTTCGAGCACCATCAGATTCTTTTCTAGCAGAATGATATCTGCCGATTCTTTGGCGATATCGGTGCCGGTATCAACCGAGATCCCCACATCCGCATCGCGCAATGCTGGCGCATCATTGATGCCATCGCCCAAGAACCCCACGGTGTGCCCATTGCTTTGCAGCATTTTGAGCACGCGCGATTTTTGTAAAGGTGTCAGTTTGGTAAACACGGTGCGCAGTTCAACTTCTCGCGCCAGTGTTTCATCATCCATGCCTTCAATTTCACGCCCACTCAGCGGCTCACCGGGTTCTAATCCCACATCACGGCAGATTTTCGCGGTAATAATCGGGTTATCACCCGTCAACACTTTGACCGCGACACCATTTTCACGCAATGCGGTAATCGCCGCTTCGGCACTTTCTTTCGGTGGATCGAGGAACGTCAGCAACCCTTGAACAACCAGATCACGTTCATCCGCAATATTCAGCGGCAATTCGCTGACCTGCGTACCTAACTCTCGCGTTGCCAACAGTAAGACACGAAAACCGTCTTCGTTATACTGTGTCGCTAACGCCAATAATTGTGCACGCCGAGTCTCATCCAACGGAAATATTTCATTCCCCTCACGGACTTGAGTACAGATGCTAAGCATCTCTTCCACGGCACCTTTACAGATCAAACGCTGATTTTGCTGCTCATCTTTTACCACAATCGATAAGCGGCGACGAACGAAATCAAAGGGCAACTCATCCACTTTATTAAAGCCACGCAATGCGTCTATCTCAGGTTTGCCTCGGCTAAATTTGATAACCGCCTGATCCATGAGATTGCGCATACCGCTTTGGTGATAACTGTTTAACCAAGCCAGTTGCAATACTTTTTGATCATTACTGCCATTAGCATCTAAATGGTGTTCCAGAATAATCCGGTCTTGCGTCAATGTGCCTGTTTTATCCGTACACAAGACATCCATCGCACCAAAGTTCTGAATGGCATTCAGTCGTTTGACCACAACTTTACGCCGCGACATCGCAATCGCGCCTTTAGCCAAGTTAGAGCTGACGATCATCGGCAACATTTCAGGGGTTAATCCCACTGCAACAGCCAATGCAAATAGTGCTGCCTCGCTCCAATCCCCTTTTGTAAAGCCATTAATCAGCAATACGATGGGGACCATGACCAGCATAAAGCGGATCAATAACCAACTAACGCTATTAACACCACGATCAAAAGCTGTTTGGGCACGGCTTCCAACAATCGATTTGGCCAGTGATCCAAAGTAAGTATGCCCGCCAGTCGCAACTACTACCGCGACTGCCGTGCCGCTTGCCACGTTGGTGCCCATCAAACAGATATTGGACAACTCAAGCAGTTCACTCTCACTACTGCCATCTGCATCAACTGATTTTGAGCTGACATTTCCCATCGCATCGTACTTTTCAATGGGTATGGCTTCGCCAGTCAGAATAGCTTGGCTAATAAACAGATCTCTGGACTTTATTAGCCGTAAATCGGCTGGGATCATATCCCCAGCAGAGAGCAGAATGATATCGCCTGGGACTAACTGCTTTATGGCGATTTCCTGTTTAGCCGGCTGAGCACTGTGGCTGCTACGGCGTAATACAGTTGCCGTGGTACGAACCATGGACTTTAGTGCTTCCGCGGCTTTATTGGTGCGAAACTCTTGCCAGAAACGTAATAGCCCACTGATCAGAACCATCGTGACAATAATGATGACACCAACCAGATCGGTTTCTTCGCCACTTTGTAATGGCAACCAATAATCAGTGAAGAAACTGATTATGGCCAAAATCATCAGTACAAAAATAAAGGGGTTATTAAATGCACTCAATAGTTGGGTTAATGCTGGAGGCGCTTTCTCATGGGCAACTTGGTTGATCCCATATAATTCCAACCGCTCTTTGGCATCTTCCTCTGTCAGGCCATTTAGGTTCGCATTTAACTTAGATAATGTTTGATCCAAGCTATTCTTAGCCTCTAGCGCAATAGCAAAAGGTTTATTATTGCTTTTGGCTGTACCTGTCTTTTTAAATTTGGTCATAACGCATCTCTTTTAATTCTAAACGCACAGGGCTACCCTACTCGAATATTGAGAAGTATTTGTGCTGAACTATTATTTATTGCGCTGCCAACTTTATATTTAATTAGCAGCTAATGATATTAACTCTGGGGTGCTCTTCCATAACAACTCCTTACTCCCACAAGGGGTAGCGCTAATAATTAAACAGGTAATTCGGATGCAATACGCCAATGAATAGAACTGACACTGCGTTCTAAACTCACGCGGCAAACAATACCTTCAATTTCTTTTTGTTCTGCAGGTGTTGCAATTATTTCAGCGCAGACTTCTAACTGCCCAGGCTTAGCGATATCTGCACTACACAGTGATTGTAGACGTAATGCCACACCATTTAATGCTTGCAAAATAAGGGTGCGGACCAGTATTTCCTCTTCAGCGCCGCAAGTTACCTGAATCCGGTAACGTACTTGTAAATCCACTGCTTGTTGCTGAGGTTGTAAGTTAATCCGTTGCGCGGCTTCGCGTAATAATATATTGGCGCATAGAATCACCGCCGTCGCCACCACTGCATTCCAATACAGTCCCAAACCGCAGAGCACGCCAATCCCCGCCGAACACCACAGTGTCGCGGCTGTATTCAAACCTCGAATATTCATACCTTCACGCATAATAACACCTGCGCCAAGGAAGCCGATTCCTGAAACAACTTGTGCAGCAATACGACCAGGGCTGTCAGGCGAAGTCGCATAGGAACTAAGAATAAATACCGCTGCGCCCGTGGCAACTAATGCATTAGTACGTAAGCCCGCCATGCGTTGACGCCATTGTCTTTCAGCACCAATTAACGCACCAAGGCACATCGCTAATAATAAATTTATGACAAAAGGAGTTAATGCCATGATTCTCTCCATGATTTAATCATTGGTAGAATAATCATGTGCTATTTAGCACATAGGTAATTGTGCCGAGCGAAATACGTAGCGTATTACTCAGCTAAAAACCAGAATGCGCCTGGAGGAAATAATGCGTGGTTGTTAAATACCATAATAATAACCCAAACTAATACCCTCGATGATTTATCATCGAGTTAAAACATTATTGGGTATGCACAGCTCAGGAAATACAGAGAGGGTGCTGCCCGCCATTTTTCGGCAAGCAACAAATCAATAGGGAGATTGGTTAGCTTGCCTTGCTTATTTGACTACTACTTTGCGTATCCATTAGTTTCTCCACTTAATTTTTTCAAGATTATAGTTGCCGATGATAATTAAGTAAAGATTATATTCCTAAACAAACTCTAAACCAATTCTAGCGAATGAAATAGCGTCATTAATACTCGTAATATCGAGTATCAATTTCCATCTTTACGCTAGGGGTTATTCTCTTCCTACCACGTTGACTTTATGAAAAAAGGCTTGTACTCCCACCTTCATTATCGCGGCTACCCCGTGGCCTATTGTGAATGACGAGACATGTCATCAAGTTATTGACTCAAATACAGAAATCCACGAAATCTTTAATCCAAATTGCGATCACGGTCTCATTTATAGCCCTAACGATTTTAGGGCCGTTGCCGATAGGTTCTAAAGGATAGTTGGGATTTTTTGAAGCAGGTAAGAACCTTTCCTCGAGCGACTATAGAAACGGAACCGATAATGAAACGTGGAAGTACGCATCAGCCATTGAACCGAAATATGACAACAGAACAGACTCAAAGTACGAAAGTATTGTTTGTTAACAATATGCGTCTGGTCTCTTTGTTTATCGCCATTTTGGCGGGGATACTGCTGTTATTTGCAGCGGCAATTGGTACATCCGGATACTTTTTAAAACAAAGCAACCAATCACTGGCAGAAGCAACACAAGAGCTGGATATCCGTTTGGGCCTTTCCAATAGCTCAAATTACTTGCGCACAGCGCGGCTTATTTTAATTCAGGCGGCCTCATCAGCGCGAATTGGTGATGCGCAGGGCTACCAGCAAGGTCTAAAAAATGCTGAAAATTGGATGGCGCAGTCGCAGCAGATGTTCAATCTTTACTCTAACCGCCCGGTGAAATCTGCCACCGACACGGCACTCGATGGACCACTGAAAAAAGCCTATGAGGAGTATCGCGACACTGGGATGAAACCCATGTTAGATGCAACCAAAGAGGGACATTTTGAGGAAGTTATTTCCTTGGAAGCAGAAAAACTGAGCCCATTGGATACGGCTTACAATGAACCCTTACTAAAAGCGCTTAAATACCGGACAGAACAAGCCACCCAAATTAATCTCACCGCACAGCAAGAAGCCCGCCTCGGTTACTTATTGATGGGGGGAGCCTTTATCTTAGCGATTTTACTGACATTGATCGCTTTTTTAGTGATCAGCAAAGTCATCATTAAGCCAATTAATTGGCTGGTAGAACGCATACAGCGTATTGCTCAAGGTGACTTGACACAAACACCTATCGCCTTCGGTCGTAATGAGATAGGCGTGTTAGGCAATAATATTCAGCAAATGCAGGATTCTCTTTCCACCACAGTAGAGGCCGTTCGCAGTAGTGCCGACTCTATTTACCAAGGCTCCAGTGAAATCGCATTGGGCAACACTGACCTTTCTGCCCGTACAGAGCAGCAAGCTGCCTCTCTTGAGCAGACTGCCGCCAGCATGGAGCAACTCACCGCAACCGTAAAACAAAATGCCGAGAATGCTCATCATGCCAGCCAACTGGCCGCTAACGCCTCTGCTAAAGCCGCTCAAGGTGGCGATATCGTTGATGATGTTGTTACTACGATGGACAAAATATCGCTCAGTTCGATGAGAATTGCGGAAATTACCAATGTCATTAATAGCATTGCTTTCCAAACCAATATTCTGGCACTCAACGCGGCGGTTGAAGCTGCTCGTGCAGGTGAACAAGGCCGCGGTTTTGCCGTGGTCGCCAGTGAAGTCCGAAATCTGGCCCAGCGCAGCGCCGATGCCGCAAAAGAGATCGAATCATTGATTGAAGCCTCTGTTGATTTGATTGGCGATGGCTCAATCTTAGTATCCGATGCGGGTAAAGCGATGAGTGAAATTGTCACTGCTGTCACTCATGTCACCGATATCATGGGTGAGATAGCCTCTGCTTCCGATGAACAAAGCAGAGGTATCAGCCAAGTAGCGCAAGCCGTTTCAGAAATGGACAATGTGACGCAGCAAAACGCCTCTTTGGTTCAAGAGGCTTCTGCCGCTGCCGCTTCTCTTGAGCAACAAGCTGAAGTCCTGACACAAGCAGTGGCCGTATTTCAATTAAATGGCCGCAGCGCTGCCCCTCGACTTAAAACTGCAACACCAACGTCCATGAGCCAAAATCAAGCTTCTGTAAACAAGAAATCCGGTGATGACTCGCTGAATTGGGAAACATTCTAAGAGGCTGACCGCTAAAATCTCGTCAAGCTGTGCAAAGTAAGCCAAGGACGGATAACACCAAATAGCAAAACCGGAGGCAAGGTATTCACCATCCTCCGGTTTTTTATTGCGATATTCATGGCATTGGGCTGGCAGAGTACGCCAAAAACTATTTGTGAAGTGGTTCCACAAACGTCCCATCATGGCTATCAATTTCATTGAAGAACCAAACGCCTGCTGGGTAATCTTCCAGTGAAACCAGGTACATGACACCTTCACTAAACTGCTCAACCTCTAAAACAACCCCTTCACGTCGTGGGCCGCCATCAGTCTTTACCGTCACCCGATCGTTCACTTTCATGATGTTACCTTCAATTTAATCAATGCTATTAGTGTATACGCTAACTAATGAGAGTTGCAGCCAACACACTGCACCTTCAAGTATAAAGGGTATAGTCCGAAATTAGATGAGAATGATAAGGCTTACGTACCGATAACAGTATGCTTTTAACGAATTTATTTGCGCGAACAAAATGAGGGATGTGCATGCCACGATTAAATGGGCCACCCAGTCAGCAAAGATAGTGATATCTCGTCAGTCAGGCCGCTATTGAGGGATATAGGTGGTTTTATGCTGCGTTAGGACGTAAAAAAACCCGCCTTAGCGGGTTTTTTGTAATCAGCCAAAGGCCAATTAGATTGCAGTTACGTTTGCTGCAGACGGACCTTTAGCACCGTTCTCGATAGAGAACTGTACGTTCTGGCCTTCAGCCAGGGTCTTGAAGCCTTGATCTTGGATAGCAGAGAAGTGAACGAACACGTCTTTGCTGCCATCAGCTGGAGTGATGAAACCGAAGCCTTTAGACTCGTTGAACCACTTTACTTGACCTTTCATCATGTTAGACATGTTTATTTCCTTTATTAAAAAATTTTTGCCACCATGGGCGTGTTATAGCCGGTTATCAGTCGTTACTTATGGAGGCACTATGAAGGAAATTCGTCAGTGAAGAGCTATCAACGATAACGCTTTAAATATGAACCACTTTACTCAAGATGTCGTGCATAAATAGGTCTGTACCACAGGCCGAGACGCATTAACTCATGACCGGCTTTTAATAGCAACTCTTTTTAGCGCGTAAACTAAAGATTCTTGTTCGCTTGGCTAAAATAAAGCCAAAAAAGCCACTTATTAGGCGCTGGATGCGCGTTATTACACGAAATAATCACCACATTATTTTCTTCTTACATCTATCCAATCGGAAATATTCAGAAAAATAATAATAAAATTCGCTAAATGCGCCTGCTTATTCTCACGTTTAACCGCCGGGACTAAAAGTTTACCTTATAGTTTTGCTAGAATAAGCAATCACCTATCCGAACGAGATGCGAGAACAAGAGATGAAACCGAAATCTGTCACTTTGGATGATGTCGCCCACCAAGCGGGGGTTTCGTATCAAACCGTATCGCGCGTTTTAAATCAGGCGGCTCATGTTTCGCCAAAAACCCGCACTAAAGTTGAACAAGCGATGGCGGATCTAAACTATGTCCCTAATCGGGTTGCACAGCAGTTAGCCGGTAAACACAGTCTGACGCTCGGGCTGGCCACCACCGACCTCTCTTTACATGCACCTTCGCAAATTGCAGCCGCCATAAAAGGCAAAGCACGTGAGTTGGGGTATTCGATTGTCATTGCAATGGTAGATGACCACAGTGACCTTGCCTGCCAGCAAGCGATAAATGAGCTCCTTGCACAGCGCGTTGATGGCATTTTAGTGAATGTTCCGTTGAAACCAACCCGTAGCCAGAAAGTCGTCCAGCAATGTGCTGGCACACCCGTGTTGTTTCTGGATGTTGACCCACAATCTGCGGCTTTCAGTGTGTTGTTTGACCCAAAAGTGGGGGCCATTCAGGGGGCAGAGCATTTACTTTCATTAGGCCACCAGCAAATTGCCTTGATTTGTGGGCCGAAAGACGCCATTTCGGCTCAATTACGCTACCAGGGCTGGCAACAGGCGCTGAGCAGTGCCTCACTCACGCCTCAGGCCGTTTATTATGGTGAATGGGATGCGCGTAGTGGTTATCAGGCCACGCAGAAGCTCTTGAGCAGCCAAATTCCATTTAGCGCCATTTTAGTTGCTAACGATCAAATGGCGCTTGGTGTGTTGCGAGCACTCCATGAGCATGATGTCGATGTACCGGAGCAGGTTTCTGTGGTCGGTTACGATGACACTGCAGACAGTGCCTATTTCCAGCCGCCACTGACGACGGTGCGGCAAAACTTCAAATTATTGGGTGAAGAAAGCGTTTCCCGCCTGATAGTGAAGTTGCATCATACTATTGAGCCCCCTTCTGAAACCTTGTTATTAGCAACCAAGCTAACAATACGCCAGACCACCGCTCCATTTACCCCTAAAAATGATTAATTGCGATCATTCTCGACTATTTAACCCACGACTATTTACTTTATCTGTCGTTGAATTCATCTTGGTGGCATTAAATTGTGAGCGCATAACATTTATGGTTATTGCGAGCAAAAACAAGAATACATCCGCAGACTAAGAGGCTGATATCATGACGTCACCGCAAAGGGTTCAACAGCAGGTTAAGCCCACCCTATCGCAGATTTTATCTCGCAGGGATTGGGAGAACCCGCAAGTGACGCAGTATCACCGCCTTGAGGCGCATCCTCCGTTTCATAGTTGGCGTGATGTCGATGCCGCACAAAACGACGCTATATCATCGCAGCGACAGTTACTGAATGGGTTGTGGTCATTTAGCTATTTCCCTCAGCCGGAGGACGTCCCCGACAACTGGGTTGAGCATGACTTAGCCGGTGTGGCGACATTACCCGTTCCCGCCAATTGGCAACGCCATGGTTATGACACGCCCATTTATACTAACGTGCAGTACCCTATTCCTGTTGATCCTCCTCGAGTGCCAGAGGAGAACCCGACCGGCTGCTATTCACGTGAGTTCACGCTATCTCCAGATTGGCTTGCCTCGGGCCAAACACGCATTATTTTTGATGGCGTCAACTCCGCATTTTATCTCTGGTGTAATGGGTCATGGGTCGGTTACTCCCAAGACAGCCGCCTCCCTGCCGAATTCGATCTAACACCCTATTTGCAAGCAGGCAATAATCGCATTGCTGTTCTGGTTTTACGCTGGAGTGATGGCACCTATCTGGAAGATCAGGATATGTGGCGCATGAGTGGTATCTTCCGTGATGTGAGTTTGCTCCATAAACCTGAGATCCACTTGCGTGATATTCATATCGCAACCCATTTATCGCCAGAATTCAGTTCAGCCAATTTAGAGGTGATGGCCGCTGTTAACATCCCACCACTTCAAATGAACAACCCTTTAGTGACCGGTGCCTTTCAAATCCGCGTACAGCTTTGGTTAGCCGATCAACTGATCACAAGCAAGAAGCAACCCTTAGGCACTGAAGCGATTGACGAACGAGGTCATTATTCTGACCGCACTCGTTTGAGTATGCGGGTTGAACGCCCCTTATTGTGGAGTGCAGAGGAACCAACCCTGTATCGTGTGGTGGTTTCCCTACTCAATGATCAAGATGAGTTGATTGAAGCGGAAGCCTATGATGTTGGTTTCAGGCAGGTAGCCATTCATCAAGGGCTGCTGAAAATTAATGGCAAAGCAGTGCTGATTCGCGGGGTTAACCGTCATGAACACCATCCGCAAACCGGCCAAGCAATAGATGAAGCAAGCATGCTGCAAGATATCCTTCTGATGAAGCAGCATAACTTTAACGCCGTCCGCTGTTCCCACTATCCAAATCACCCGTTGTGGTATCGATTATGTGATCGTTACGGCCTGTATGTTGTTGACGAAGCGAATATCGAAACACATGGCATGCAACCTATGAGCCGCTTGGCTGACGATCCGCAATGGTTTTCAGCCTTTAGTGAGCGCGTGACTAGGATGGTTCAAAGAGACCGCAATCACCCTTGTATCATTATCTGGTCATTGGGTAATGAATCAGGCCATGGCGCTACCCATGATGCGCTCTATCGCTGGATTAAAACCAATGACCCCACACGCCCAGTACAATATGAAGGTGGTGGTGCAAATACTGCCGCAACAGATATTGTCTGCCCCATGTATGCTCGAGTGGATGAGGATCAGCCCTTCCCCGCCGTCCCCAAGTGGGCCATTAAAAAATGGATTGGCTTACCAGATGAATCCCGCCCGCTGATTCTATGCGAGTATGCTCACGCGATGGGCAACAGCTTCGGTGGTTTTGCCCGCTATTGGCAAGCATTTCGCCAGTATCCAAGGTTGCAAGGAGGATTTGTTTGGGATTGGGTTGATCAGAGCCTCATCCACCATGACGAGCATGGCCAACCTTATTGGGCTTACGGCGGCGACTTTGGAGATAAACCCAATGACCGTCAATTCTGTATGAACGGGTTGGTTTTCCCTGATCGCACCCCACACCCTAGCTTGTACGAAGCGCAATGCGCGCAACAGTTCTTTCAATTTTCACTGATCAGCACCACACCACTGGTCATCAGTGTGACCAGTGAGTTTCTGTTCAGAAGTAGTGATAACGAACAACTGTTTTGGCGGATTGAATCGGCAGGGGAAACGATACTTGAGGGGAATTTATTATTGGATTTGCCCCCTGAAGGTACCCGCACCTACGAGCTTCATGAACAGTTGCCGACTCTCGATAACCCTGACGATTTATGGTTGAACGTTGAAGTGCGCCAGAGAGTAGAGACACCTTGGTCGCCTAGCGGCCACCGTAGCGCATGGCACCAATGGCATTTACCGCAGGCACTCCCAGTTGAGTCGATGCCGCAACATGATGCTAACCTGCTAAGTGCGCTTCAACTCCATCAAGATTCGCACCATATTACCGTGGAACATCAGCAACAACGCTGGCAGTTCTGCCGTGAATCTGGGTTGCTCACACAATGGTGGGCAGAAGAGAAGCCGTTATTACTCAGCCCATTGCGCGATCAATTTGTGCGAGCCCCGCTAGATAACGATATCGGTATCAGTGAAACCACACGTATCGACCCTAATGCTTGGGTTGAGCGCTGGAAGAAGGCTGGGATGTATCAGATGGAATCTCGTTGCTTGTTATTACAGGCCGACACCCTGTCTGATTCAATACAAATCAGTGCACAGTACAGCTACGAAGTTGATGGTCAACGGCTAATACATTCACATTGGCTATACCGTTTTGATCAACAAGGGCGAATGACGATTGATGTGCGTGCCCAAGTGGCAACGGCCCTCCCTGCCCCAGCAAGAATTGGTATGCACTGCCAATTGTCTGATATTGCAGAACATGTCGAATGGTTAGGACTAGGGCCACATGAAAACTACCCTGACCGCAAACTGTCAGCACAGTATAGCTACTGGTTACAGCCTCTTGATCAAATGCATACACCTTACATTTTCCCCAGCGAGAATGGGTTACGATGCAATACTAACCGCTTGAATTACGGCCATTGGCAGGTCACTGGACAATTCCATTTCGGCATTAGCCGCTACAGTACAGAGCAACTGATGAGCACCAGCCACCAGCATCAACTCAAAACGGAGCAAGGCACTTGGCTCAATATTGATGGCTTCCATATGGGAGTGGGTGGTGATGACTCCTGGAGTCCTAGTGTTCATATTGATGACTTGCTAACAGACCAACACTATCAATATCGGGTCTGCTGGCAATATAACGTTTAGATTAACCGTGAAACGAGCGGCGCTTTTTCTTCTTTAGGCCGCTCTTAATTTCAGATTAATACCTATATCGGCATAGGCGTAACACTCATACAATCATGGCGTTCAAACATCTCTTAGTCTTAATATTTGCCCTGCCTTCTTTGTCACCATGCAAGTCTGTCCTTACATGATCGACTCCTTTTTATGCGCCCACCCTATTGGGCGTTTTTTTTGCCTTCTACTTTGCAACACACTGGCAATTGAGCCATGACTTAAGCACATTCTAATGATGAATGATGACTATAACGGGAATAAGATAGTCATCTCACTACTGACATTGCATCTGATCTTGCACCTTCACGCAACAGAGGACTTATATGAAATTATTAACTCAACTTCCGGAAAACATGCTGGCGATTGAAATCTCACAGTCCGGTGGGCCAGAAGTGTTAGTTCCTGTAAAACGGCCTATTCCTATGCCTGCTGCGGGTGAAATACTAGTTAAAGTATCAGCTGCAGGTGTTAACCGCCCAGACGTGTTACAACGTAGGGGTCATTATGCGCCGCCTCCCGGAGCATCTGATATTCCAGGATTAGAGGTTGCAGGTGAAGTTATTGCGATTGCCGCAGATGTGACACGTTTCAAAATTGGGGACAAAGTGTGCGGATTGATTGCGGGTGGGGGTTATGCCCAATACTGCGTGATACACGAGACTAATTCCTTGCCGATTCCCGATGGGCTAACGGATATCGAAGCAGCGGCGTTACCCGAAACGTTCTTTACTGTATGGACTAACCTCTTCCAACGCGGCCGCTTTACTGCGGGTGAAACTGTCTTAATTCACGGTGGAACATCCGGTATAGGAACGACGGCAATTATGCTCAGCAAAGCATTTGGGGCAAAAACGGTGATCGTCACCGTCGGATCAGAAGAAAAACAACAGGCTTGCCTCGCATTGGGCGCAGATATCGCCATTAACTACCGTACTCAAGACTTTGTTGAAGAAACCAAGCGGGCCACATCAGGTAAGGGGGTTGATATCATTGTTGATCTCATCGCTGGTGATTATGTTGCACGTAACTACGAAGCAGCCGCCATGAATGGGCGTATTATTCAAGTTGGGACGCAAAACGGCATCGTCAAAGAGCTTAACTTAATGTTAATGCTGCTAAAACGCCTAACACATACCGGTTCGACATTACGCTCACGCAGCGTGGCAGAAAAAGCACTGATCGCCAAAGAATTGGAACAACAGGTTTGGCCTTTGCTAAGCGAGGGTAAAATAAAGCCGCAAATCTTCCAGTTATACCCATTGGCGGAGGCCTCAAAAGCGCATGAATTGATGGAAAGTAGTTCGCATATTGGCAAAATCATCCTGACCGCTTAGCGTTATTTGTGACGATTTTCGTCCGCATTGGACGTCAACCATCAGGTGAATTCAACAGTTAAGTAGTTGCTTTCACCTGATAAATAAATAATATATATCTCTATTCGCGCTCTCTCACCTATAACAGTTTAGCGGTCAAAATAGGTCAACTGCTATACTTTATAATGAATATTTCATGTTAACCTATAATACGGAGCATGGTTTAATTCTATGAGTAATAAATCACAAGGTTACAATTATGGACATCATTAAAAAGATATTAATCGATGATATTGCAAGAATAAATCAAAAAGAAAAGAGAGATGGTCGATTAAAATTTAATAGCGATTTTGTGTACAAGCACCCTTACCTTTGCTTGGCAATGTTAATTTCCTATTTTTTCGTCTTAATTTTGATGTACTTAACACCCTACTTCGGCACCGGATACATGATCGCTTTTACCATATTCTTTGTGCTGATGTCAGCAATTCTTATGATGGAAATCAAACCCATATTTAGGTTTGAGGATATTGGTGTACTTGATTTACGCGTTTGTTACAACGGAGAGTGGTTCTTTAGTCGTGCCTTGTCAGCGCAAGCAATTGAAGAAATATTAAATAATAAAAATATCAGTGATGAATTTAAGCTGCGTTTCAAACATATTATTAGCAATAAAGGTGAAATCGATTTTTATGATGTTTATGACTTGGCCTATTTGCAAAAAAAGTCCAATCAGTCCAATGATCATAGCACTATGGCTACATTAGCTAGCACATCAGCACTAGGACGTTAAGCACTGATACACACGCTTGTCCATTAGGCGTTAAACCGGCCAACACAGATTGGCCTTTTATTTTTTAAGATACATTCGATTTATTAGGCGTAGATAAGTAATACATTAAAAAATCGCCTATAATCACGCAAATGTACCTAATAATAAGAGGCCAGCGTAAAATATGGATAAGATTGACGAGCAATTGATTACTATTTTGGCTGAGAACGCTCGGATCTCATTAAAAGATTTGTCCCAACAGGTCAACCTCTCCTCCCCCAGCACATCAGAACGTCTGCGGCGCTTTGAAGAACGTAAAATAATCCGCAGCTACACTTTGGACTTGGACCAACGCGCATTCGGTTATGCCCTGCAAGCAATTGTTCGTGTTAAGCCCTTTGTTGGCATGCGACAAGTGGCCCAACAAAATATTCAAGAAACACCAGAATGTGTTGAATGCGACAAAGTGGCCGGTGACGATTGTTTCATCAGCCGGTTGCACATTCAATCGATAGATCAATTGGATGTCATCACAGATCGTTGGTCACAACATGCTGAAATTCAAACATCAATTGTAAAATCGTCCCCTGTCCTGAGACGGTTACCGCCATTAATCCCCTCAGTGAAAGGCTCTAAATTCTGAAAATTGTGTCACAAACCTCACTTTAACTAGCATAAAGCGTTATGATTCCAATCACTGAATGAATATTTCACAGCGGATAATTGATGAGTAATGATAATTTAAATCAGGCGTCAGATTCATTGATTCTGACGCTTCCCAATAACCGTTGGGATCAACAAGGTACAGAATACTTCAGCGCCGTTGAGGCATTGGAGCAAGGTAAAGTCTTATTTTTACCCCATCTTGCTTTCGAATTGAGTGACCAGGAAAAACAATTGTTAAACCCTGCACTTGTTGATGCTAAGCGTAAAAATATCAGCCTTAAACCTCTAGAAGGCGTACTTACTGGGGTGACCGACGAAAATAAAGTTGCGTTAGTTCGCCAGTTACTTGAACGTTATTACCAACATTGTCTTAGCCTAGTTAATCAATTGCTGCCCGAGTACACCTCCGTCCTGCAAAGCCCCACGAATAGTCTGCGCTTACACCCAGTGACGGCTTGGCGTGATAAAACATCTTGGCGTAAAGATGATAGTCGCTTACATGTTGATGCTTTCCCTTCTCGCCCTAATTACGGCGAACGCATTATTCGCATCTTTTCCAATATCACCCCGCAAGGTGAGCCTCGTTCCTGGCGAGTGGGGGAAGACTTCACACAGCTTGCGAGCCGTTACTTGCCTCAATTGGATCGTTATTCACCCGTCAGCAGTTGGTTGCAACATAAAGTGGGCATTACGAAACGCCGCCGTAGCCATTACGACCACCTGATGCTTCAGCTACACGATAAAATGAAATCGGATCTGGATTACCAACAAAATGGCCGACAGGAAGCGATTGATTTCCCATCAGGCAGCAGTTGGATCTGTTTTTCAGATCAAACACCTCATGCCGCCATGGGGGGACAATATATGCTGGAGCAAACTTTCTTATTGCCAGTCAATGGGATGAAAAATCCGCAGCAATCCCCGTTAAAGATACTCGAATCTCTGACGCAGAAGACACTGATATAGCTCATTCCTTTCCAGTGACTTCTTCTATTATGGAATCTGCAGTTGTGCGGATTCCATATAAAACATAGTGATAACGCGGTATTAATCGCATCGAAATTTTTCCAAAAAAAATGGGTTCATGGCTTGATCCCCGATAAAAAATAAATATAATTTTTCGCGTCGGATAGAAAGGCGTTGCAATATTGTAGATTGAATGGCTGTATTCCCCTTATCGGCACCAATATATGACAACCTTGCTCATGCTTATGTTGACTTAAATATCAGCTTATTTTCATTTGCCTAGAAAATACAAATCAACTCAAATGAATATTGGAGGTTAGTATGGTTAAGGTCTATGACAGAAATAGAAACCCAATCATCCCAGGCAAACGTGTTATGGTCGCGCAAACAGGGGAGATTGATGTCGCAAAAGCGATTCATGCTGAAGGGTTGGCCCCAGTACAGGCTGAGCGTGAGCCTGTTGTGGAACTGCAACATACCGGCGAGCGTTATGTTCCTTTTGATTTAGTTCGACTGGGATAATTATCCTAAATAGCGTCACGCTGTTAATATCAGTACTATTTCAAGTTAGATTTATCCGCACAGAGCATATTCGTTAACCGCTAACTCTCCGGAGCAACTTTTGAGAAGTTAAGTTGCTCCGGCCTTGCGCTTTATATCCACAATATTTTTTAGAAAATATAGCAATCCTGTACCAACATTAAGATATCACTATCCGACTAGTCTTAATACCAGTCGGATAGCGCCATTTAAATATGACATGCAGGTTCAATCGCTTTTGCCACTTTATTTTGGAAAGTGGCCAGTTGACAAAGCTTATTAACACCAATGTTCTCGCAACCGTCTATCTCAATGGGCACGACGCCCGCTGGGTTATTATTTAAATCCAGCTTTTCGCTATTTCGCAACTGATCCATTGTTTGATAAAACATTTTGACCGCCACATAGCGCTGATGATTCATTGGGTCTTGCCACAGCTCAAAAACAAGTCCGCCACCCGGTGGGGTATTATCAGGTTGCTGAGGAAGTTGCCAGTCAGCCCCGAGCATACCGCCAATATTAGCGATATTGGTATCATGGCCCCCAAGGAAAAGGATTTTAGTTTGTTCAGATAACGGTAATGTTTGCCCTTGCCCCTTACGCTCTAGCACCAGTGCGGTGTCAATTTGCTGTAACAGCGGTGTTCCCTTGTGGCGAGCGATATAAGGTGTTTTGGCCATCAAATCAAACTGCGCATTATGCAGTGACAACAAGGAACGCCAATTTTCTTCACCCGTTAACCTGTGCCAAGCGACATCCGACATACCTTGCGAGTTTTGTAATAAAAAGATTTCACCTAACGTCGAAGATAATGCCAACGGTCCACTGAGTGAAACTTTAGTCCCCGCTTGGTTCACCTCAACTTTATTCGCTGCAAATGTCGCAAAATCACAGGTTTTTCCCTGCTGTTGCAGTAATTTACAATAAGGTGACCCAGCGAAGTTTAAGATCTCACCCATCTGAGCAAACGGCTTGGCATAGCGCTGACTCAGCTCACTCAATGGCCCCCCTAATCGCGCTTCAATGGCCTGATGAGTTTGCACGTCATCTAACTTACACACGCCGGCATCAACGGGGTGAAACAGTGGGTCAATCCTTTTCAAATCAGCCTGGTAGTGCATTTTCAGGCCACAATCTGGCGCAATACCCTCTAAGAACGCTTCCCCGGTTAATCGGGTACGCTGATCGACATCAGCCTGAGCATATATGGCCCCACTAGGTGGGCAACCCATTGGGATTAAGCCTCGGTGGCGGAAGTAGTCGCCATAAAACGCGCCCATTAAGGCCACTAATTGCGCCCCTCTGGGTGTTAAGTACCCAGCTTGAACCGGCCACTGCGGCCATTTATCGGGGGTGACATCATTCATTAACTGTGTTTGTTTGGTCGGAGAACGCACACCATGGCGACTCAAAATAACGACTCGTTCCAAGGTGTAGCCTGTTGGAGGGGAAACAATCGGCGCGGCATGACTTGCAAAACTACCGAGCATCAACAACAAGGCCATTAATCGCAGATTCTTTATTGCTCTTGCCATCATTTATATCCTTATTAAAACTACGAATATTTATGCCACAACGAGTATGGTCGACGATTGGTGTCCTCACAATGTTGAACGATGGTAAGCAACAGATATACCGCGGCCCCGACATGGACAAATAGGGAATAATTCATATAATCAGGCAAAACAAATGAAAAGGTATGATTATGTCATTTACTGAATGGGTTATTTTAGGCGTGGTCATTGGCTGCGCCATTGGTGCTTTGATGAAGATTTTCGGTAAGAAAAAAGGTCAGTAACCTGATTGGCCCTCCCCCCTCTAAAAATTGACTGACCAGAGCATGTAATACGATCCCGACATTGCCTAAATGAAACTCTGTATTGACCTGAATGCCTAATAAGAGCACGAAGACTTAGTGTGATAAGGATCGCTGAATTTTTTTTCTATAAGTGCTTGAATAATGTCAGTGTACGGGGGTTTTCCCTCTAACAGAATCTCTCCTCGGGTGTTTTCGAGGTGGCCTTTTCAACCACTCATGAATCTCTCAATGAAATGGTTGCGAACATGGCCCCTTTTGCGGCATGTTTACAACAACACCTCCCTGCTTTAGACGTTCGAATTATCACTTTGTGAGCAACCTGATGATTAAGTGGCTGTGGAAAGCAAATCAACCGCAAGCGGAGACACTCGCACAGTGGCGTGAAGCCCTAGATATCCCCTTGCTAGCGCCTCTGAATGAGCAAGAACAAGCGCGTCTGGTTTCTGTGGCGAGCCAACTGCTGCAACAAAAACGGCTGGTACCGTTACAGGGTTTGGTACTCACGCCATTGATGCAAGCTCGCCTGACGCTGCTTTTTGCGCTCCCAGTGATGGAACTCGGTGCCAAATGGCTAGATGGTTTTCATGAGGTGCTTATTTACCCCTCACCTTTCGTGGTAGAGGATGAATGGCAAGACGATCTCGGTTTAGTGCATTCAGGTCAAACAGTGCAATCTGGCCAAAGCTGGGAACAAGGGCCGATTGTTCTTAATTGGCAAGATATTCAAGATTCATTTGATTTATCAGGTTTTAATTTGGTTATTCACGAAGCCGCTCATAAATTGGATATGCGTAATGGTGGCAACTCAAACGGTGTTCCCCCTATTGCGATGCGTGATGTTGCCTCGTGGGAGTATGACCTGCATCAGGCCATGGATAATATTCAAGATGAAATCGATATGGTCGGTATTGAGGCTGCCAGTATGGATGCCTATGCCGCCAGTGACCCAGCCGAATGTTTTGCTGTGTTATCTGAATATTTTTTCAGTGCGCCTGAATTATTAGAAGGCCGTTTCCCCACTGTGTATCAACACTTCTGCGCTTTCTATCGCCAAGACCCACTGGCTCGACTAAAACGCTGGGAAAAACAGTAATGCTGTGGAAAACAGTAACGCTGGGAAAATAATAAGCAACGATGACCGCCGACTGCTCATATGCTGAGCATTCAATTCAAATGTACTAATTTAGCGTTGACAGGATCGGGCATGCTAGATATCATGCGCCCCGTTCACACGATTCCTCTGTAGTTCAGTCGGTAGAACGGCGGACTGTTAATCCGTATGTCACTGGTTCGAGTCCAGTCAGAGGAGCCAAATTAAAGACGCCCGCTCAAGGAAACTTAAGCGGGCGTTTTGCATTACGGCGATCCCACAAGCACAGTCTCCTCGGCCCAATCCAGTAATCTGCCTACAGTGCTGTCTATCCTAACTTGGTGCTTATTATTATGGGTATGCAGCGGAAACTCTTCCCGCAAAGCCAATGCCTATGGGGCATCCCAGCACTCTGTAGATCTCAGCAATCACCTGCATCGTTGCCGCTTCGATAGTTCCTTCATTACGGCATAAAACCCAGTCGTGATTTGCTATTTCTCGCTCAAACGCCTTGGTACAAGCGACGTGCTCTTCCAGCTTATGAATCACGGTACTACTTAGTCCTCGCGGTCGGGCCGCTGCCCTCGCCCAAGATATATCAGGCGCAGTAACCACCCCGACATGCAGGTCTGGTGCTCGCACGTTTCGCTCAATGTTAAGCTGTAAAATCTCTGCAAATAGAACCATCCGGCGAAACACGGCATCCGACGGATACCAGCGATCCATCAAGATAATGCTGTCTGGTGGCTGGTTATTCAGTCACGTTATCCGTTGAACCACATCAGGTTGTGCCGCGGTTGTTTTTTGTTAACGTTAGTGGATACCGCCCTGATACGTTAGCTGAATTGCATGAATTCCACCTTTTTGTTGCGGAAGATACGCGGCAAGCGAAGAAAAAAGCCTTGGCAACGTTACTCTGTGGCTTGGATCAACAGCATGAGGATAACCTGAAGGACGTTGATGATTGTCTACTGCTCGAAAAGTTGCGGGAACGCTTTGTTCACCTGACGCTCTGTGCTTCAGGACATCAAGACCAACCAGAATGGCAAGGTTATCAACCGATAGTCCACTGATATTCAGAGGGTTGAATATGTTCGCTCTGGCAATAACCAGCCCGCAGGTAATCCCTGTCTGCAATGAGCGAAGAGCGGACCTTATTGTACAAAGCATGTAGCCAGATTACAGTGAAGCCACTGATTGACAAGTGAGTCAAACCAGACAAGCAGTCAATGAAACAAAACTTCGCCAACTTAACCAAATCTGGATAACTGATCGGTTCATGAGGACAACAAATAATGTCATTCAATAATAAAAAACTGTTAATTACTCTCTTATCCCTCTGCACATTCCAGACTTATGCAGCACAATGCACAGCGGAAACCTTTGCTAAAAACAAACTGAATAACTTCATCCTCCTGAGCCAGCAGACAAGAACAGAAATCCCCAAATCGGTTGAAATCACTATTGATAGCCCTGATGGGTATCTCCGCACATCGGTTCAAAGCAACTTCAGTCAATGCGGTGAGTTAATTGGCGGCCGTATGAAAGAGGTCAAAACCTCAACAGGCCCGAAAACAGTTTTCACGGCTACCAATGAAATTCAGCTGAATAGAACGGAGTTTGGCTGGCTCATCCATCTGGATGCAAACGGGGTCATAGCCGATAACAACAGTCAGAAGACCACGCAGGCATATCGGCAGACTCTTGAGGGAATTTACCTGCTTAATGATAAAGGAATTATCAGCCGTGCAGTTAATCGTTCGATTATCGCGGCCACAAAACCAGGAGATAAAGACAAAACTACAGTGGGCACAATAGACTACGTTTTCAATTCATCAGGATTACTGGCAAGTGCGGCAAGCAAAGGAAGTATGGCGATAGATAATAATACGACTGTATATAGTTATGATGGCAATCATCGCCTGATCAAAACCCAATCACCCTCAACCATAGAAGAGTATGGCTATGATAACGAGGGCCGTGAGTTGACCCTGAGCAAGACCCAGACATATTTCACCATCGAAAAAAATCTGACCACCTGCGAGGAGTGGAACTCACATGGAGAGTGCACACGCGCCAATATGGATATCACAATCACCCCAACTGATCGGACAGGTAAACAGTATGTGGACAAACATAGCGCCGTAATCACGGCGAAATATGAATACTGGAACTGACCATTTCACCTGCTACATAAAAAGTCAAAATGGTATTGGATCCGCATCTGGATCCTTTATTTCATCCAGATTCTGAGCTGAATCGCCCCGGTATAGCTTGGTCGAGAGCCGACTTGAGCCAGTACAGCTGTAAGTATCCCTGCAAACGAACCATCAATTTTTAGAGGGCCTATGGCACTCCAGTTTGCGCTCTTGGCACGTAGTGGCTATTCAGTTAGGTTAACTTTTATGTCTAGGTTCCTAGGGTGAACGATGATTTTTTTGCTGGATATACTCAAGTAGAATGCGAAAAGGAATTCAAATTAGATGGAATTATGCGCACAGAAAAGGCGCCTTTCAGGATGCTGGTAAAAATTACCGAACAAGCAGATCCAGCCAATCTGGGTTCTCAATTTTACGGGAATAGGGCAGCATCGCACGATTAATCAGCTCAAAGAATTCTGACTCCTCCATCCTTACTGCTTCGCTTGTGCCAGGTCCCTCCCATTCATCAAAGAGATGCCAGTAAAGCGATTTCAGGGTATCGACCACCGCCGCGAAAATCTTTACGTCAGGTTCAAGCCAATGACACACCAGAAAATACATTTTCTGTTCTGCATCATGGATGGACGCGCACTGGGAAAGTTGACTCATAAATAGCTTGATCCAGACCAATGCTGCTGTTTTCAGCGGTGGCAGATCTATCCGCTGCTCTGCCATGTACCGTGACATATATAATTCAACCTCGGTCCGTTCAGGTTGCTTATCAAGCCCCAGTGAAGCGAGAATTAAAAGAGTCTCCGAATCATTTCCTTCGATGATTTGATCTTCAGCCCAGGCAATGATCAGGCAGTCCAGATCATTGTGGAGAAAGTGATATTTCCTTGAAAAAACAAGCAGCCCGAGCAGGTCATTGAATGTGTATAGAGATGGCATCTGATATTCCCTTACCTGTATTATTTACATGAACCCTAACAGTGATAATTTCTGAGTCCATCATTAATTGAACGGTGGGTCTATGTAACCGAATGAAACTCCAATTAACCTTCATTTTATCGAAACTATTGATATAAATTCTATAGAGTGTAGTTGCATACCGATTTTGGCTACATAAGCAGAAGTGTGAAATGTCCGTCTCTGGCACGAAGCTGACGGGCAGATTTGAGCGAAGAGCAGACATTCTGTGTTAAGTAGTGATTCAGGTGCTAATTGGATTTTCTGTGGCGTATCAATACCACCTTATGTTGCTAAGGATATATTGCTCAATTTCTGGAGCATAAAATCAATGAGCGCTCTTGTTTTAGCGGGCAAGTAACGCCGATCTGAATAAAGTGCGAACAATTGCAATGGGGCTGCCGACTGTTCAAACTCAATCTCGGTTAATCGTCCATCCTTAATGTAAGGTTGGCAGGCTTGTTTTGATAGAATTGCAAAACCGACACCTGCTAGCGCAGCTCGTCCTGCCATCTCTCCGCTGTTTACCCGATAATGCCCTTTAACTTTAATTGTCTCGAATCCTCCCTTTTTAGTGACAAACTGCCAGGGAGCACCTTTCAGAGCACTTACCGTTGTAATACAGGGTAATTCTTCAAATTGCTGTATGTGAGAAGGCGTGCCATAACGCTGAATCAAGGAGGGAGCTGCAACAATAGTGCATGGGATAGTCACCAGATGACGGGCTATGTAGTCACTGTCATCCATCTGACCACGGGTAATAATGATAGCTAAATCCAAATCATCTCGTAGGGATTCGAGGCCTGACAAATTTGTGACACAGCTGATCTCCAGATCCGGGTACTGACAGGCGAAATCGGCAACAACAGAGCCTAGCAATGCAGGACCTATTTCATTGGGAATACAGATCCGTAATGGGCCCTTAAGTTGCATTTGCCGCAACGTTAATTCTGTCTCAGTTTGCTCAAGCGCTTCCAGCAATGGCTTTGCTCGGGTATAGAGTAGTTGCCCCGCCTGGGTGAGTTTCATATGTCGGGTGCTGCGCTCAATGAGCTGAAGATTCAGTTTTTCTTCTAACTGAGAAATACAACGACTCACATTTGATGTCGGCATTTCAAGGACTTTCGATGCCCCAACAAAACTTTCACTTTCAACCACAGCAATGAACACTTTCAGGGTATTAAAATCAAGCGCCGGACGCATCAATTATCCCATATTTGATAATAATGAATACCATTTCTACCATATAATGCACACTCTTGATATCGGTTAAGCTAGAATAAATTTCATCCACAGGTTCTTGCTATGCCACTGATCACACAACCGTTTAATCATAAAGCCCTCATGCGGATAGCCATTGTAATGGCTTTTATCCAGTTCACTAATGCGCTGGAATACATGGCGTTAACGCCTGTTTTTGCTTTTATGGCAGCAGATTTCGCAGTTCCCGTATCATTCTCAGGCTATGCGTCCGGTATGTACACATCAGGTGCAGTTCTTTCGGGCGTTATCGCCTTTTACTGGATTGGTCGTTTTAATAAGAAACGTTTTTTAATCGTAAATATGGCCCTATTAGGCCTGCTGACACTTTCGACTACATTCACCTCCAATTTTAGTCTACTGCTTGCACTACGATTCTGTGCAGGGTTGGTTGGAGGGACAACAATGGGTGTGGGGATAAGTATATTGATAAACAACACACCGGCTAACTTGCGTGGAAAAATGTTGGCGACGGTGATTGCGTCATTTTCGATGGTAAGCATTATTGGAATGCCCACTATATTATTTTTGTGTACAAATTATGGTTGGCATGTCGCTTTGTGGCTAATAAGTACACTTTGTGTGTTGGCATTACCACTGATTGTATCCGTCATACCCCAAGACTCAGTCTCTTTCGACACGCTGCGCGCACAGTCTCTCAATGTGGATACTTTACTGTTTGCCTCCAGTAATGCGCTTGCACAGTTTAGTCCAATGCTGGTCATTCCTATTCTAGTGCCATTAATGACACAGCAGTTGGGCGCTTCGCAAGACCTGTTGCCCTGGCTGTTCTTCGTCGGGGGGATTACAGGTTACCTGTCTACAAAAATGACAGGCATGTTAACCTCCCGTGTTTCTGCTTTGATTTTGGCGACAGGTTCAACCATCGTTTTTATATTGAGTTTGCTAATACCAATGCTGGGCTATCAGCATGCGGCGCTATTTATGACTTTATTTCTCGGTGCATCTTACAGTCGTCTGGTTTCATCTTCAGCGGTTTCGATACAGTTTCCTGATGATAGTCAACGAGCTGGATTTTCTTCATTACAGACATCAATAATGTATCTGATAACAACCGTCGCATTTTTCCTGTCTGCTTTTTTATTACCTGATCATGGTATGGCACCACAAAATGTGAACATGTTGCTGGCGGTGTGTGCAATTTCCGCATCAGGGTTCCCAATTATCGTTATCATTCTGCAAAAGAAACTGGCTAAACGTACTATCCAGCCTGACCCCTTCATCATTGATTAGCATAACGTCCTCTGTTGGCACGGAGAGGACGTTAGAAAAACCACTCAGCCAGTAGCAAGACCGCAATGATTATCATCAGACCGCCGGAAATCTGGCTGACATTCTGCGCTGCGCGTGGGCGCGTTCGGAGCATGGTGCCGGAGCCGTACCCTACGAGCAAATAGACTACAGCGCAGCTGACTACATGAACCAGTCCCAGCGCGGTCATCTGCATCGGAAGCGGCCAAGCTGCATGGACGTCTGTGAACTGAGGTAGCAGGGCTAAAAACAGCAGAAATACCTTTGGGTTAAGCCCGCTGATGCAGAAGCCTTTAAGCGCCCATTTCAGCGGTGACCCAGCATCCTCACCTTGATCCGCCACCGGTGCTGACGGATGGCTCAGCATACCGATACCGAGCCAGAGAAGATAGCCAGCGCCAGCAACAGTCAGCGCGGACAATACACCCGGTGCACCTGCAATAATCGAGCCGATGCCGGTGGCCACGATGAGCGTTGCGATCAGGTGACCGCCAAGCATACCAGCAACCGCCGGCATCACACGACGTCCTCGGATACCGGCAGAAATGGCGTAAGCCCAGTCAGCGCCGGGAGTAATAACGAAAAGTACGGACACAGCCCAAAATGCAGCGAACATACTCACTGACATACGATATTCTCCTCAGTGAACCCATTTCTGGCCGGCCATTCATTTGCGTCTGAAACCTGCATTTATTGAGACCTTTATTTAACAGATGTGGTTAAATCTAAATAGAGAATATCTCTTTGATGGCGGGATGTGCTCTCATTTACAGCATGATTTGAATATTTGGCGGGAGACTTTAAAGAATGGACAAGATAGATTGCAATATTCTTGCAGAGCTTCAGCAAGACGGGCGCCTTTCGCTTACCGACCTAGCAGAACGAGTAGGGATCAGCCTGTCCTCTTGCCAGCGGCGGGTCAGGTCCTTGGAGCAGGATGGCGTTATCAGCGGCTATAGGGCGTATCTTGATCCTGCCAGATTCGGGCTGAACTTTTCAGCCATTGTCTTCGTGACCCTGCGTGAGGGAGATCGCCAAGCGGTAAGTGCCTTTGAGGCAGCAGTAAAAGATATACCGCAAATCATTCAGGCGCAGCGACTATTTGGTGATCCGGATTATCTGCTTCACGTTATCACGCGTGACCTACCGGCTTTTCAGCAACTGTATGATGAAAAACTCTCAGGTTTGGTGGGAGTGCAGCGGCTTACCTCAACGCTAGTTATGAAAACAGTCGTAAAAGATCGTGCCCTGCCAGTCTGATGCTCATAATAATCAACAGCTCAATTTTTCAGGCAAGATAGTTAATCTGGAACAGAGAACAGGCCTGAAATCTGACTGAGCCTTCGTTTCTGGCACAGAGCGGACATGATGTGCAGTAGTGATTTAGCTCAAAACTCAATCATTCTGTAAAGGATATGATTACATCACTCTCATAATTTATCTTTGTCATAAATGGATTAAGACTTATGACTATCAATATAAGACCAGCTCAAGCATCTGATGTTGAAAGTATTTTTACTGTCAGAACATCAGTCACCGAAAATCATCTGAGCCGTGAAGAGATGCTGGTGATGGGCATCAGCGAAACTACCGTGTGCAATATGATCGAAGAGAATCTTTGCGCATGGGTTGCAACAGATGATGATGAAGTGGTGGGTTTTTCGATGATTTTAAGGGAGAAAGGCTCTCTTTTTGGTCTTTTTGTTCTTCCTGCATATGAAGGCAGAGGCATCGGTCGCAGGCTTACAAAGATTGCGGAACAGGAGTTGTTCAAACAACACAAAGTTGCCTGGCTGGAAACAGATAAAAACAGTCGTGCGGCCAAATTCTACATGCAACTCGGCTGGGGTAATAAGACACAATTAAATGGTGCTTATATTCGATTAGAGAAGCAACGTGGTGTTTAACCTTCTACGGCTCTTATCAAATTCCGCTTCTGATATAAAGCGAACTATCCGGCTGAGCTGAAGGCCCGCTTCGAGCCAAAAGCGGAAGTTAGCCTCACACATACATCATTAGTATCTCGGGTGACCTCTAAAAGTGAATGGCTCGGATTGCAGGGAAACTTACGCTGAACTGATGTCGCTAGCATCTCATTCCATTAATAAATAGGGTGAGCGTCAAACAGATTCATTGTGGTACAGCAGCCACGCCGATTCGATGCCATTTTTCCGGAGGGCTGATACCAAAGTGACCCGCCTCAATAACCAGTTCCAGATTTGCTGTCGTACTTTCAGCATCAGAGAAGCCAAAATACTTAACCGCACCTTGCATGACAGACAGGCGGCCGTAAACACCAGCTTTCGTATTGTGATGACTCAGAAGAGCTGCAACTCCCGCAACAATCCAAATGCCAGTTTCATATGCGCTTCACTGACAATGAATGCCCTCAACTGCTGCGCCTCATCATACCCTTTGGCAATCAACCCCTGCGGTTCGGCAAAGATTTGCCAGCTCAAATCACCGCGCTGGGTTTCACCCGCGAGATGCAATGGCAGCTCAGGTGTTTTCACTTTCACCAACATGGCGGGAAGCACAATGTCATCGGTTGCACCCAACAGATTTTTAGCCAGCGTCATGGCGCTAAACTGAATAGGTTGCAGGAACGGCAGCACTTTACCGTCAATTTCAGCACAGTCCCCTAGCGCATAAATATTTGCGTCTGAGGTTTGCAACTGGCGATTGACCTGAATACCGCGATTCACCTCAAGCCCGGCGTGTTGTGCAAGCCCAATATTAGGACGCAGGCCGATAGCCGCGACAACTGCATCAACACCAACTACTCGCCCATGACTAAGCGCGGCATTAATGCCCTGAGGCGTTTTAGACAGTGATTCAAGATGTTGATTAAACAGCAACTCGACACCCATTTGATTCAGGCGATGCTGAAGGCGGCTGCTGACTTCTACAGGCATCAGCGAAGCAAGCAGGCTGGAAGCGTTATCGACCAAAATGACCTGTTTACCCGCGCGGCAAAAATCCATCGCAAGCTCAGTACCAATCAAGCCACCACCTAAAATCATCACTCGGTGGGCGTCACGCAGCGACGATTCACAGGTCTGATACTCTTGCTGGCTGTTGAGCGTCAGCATCAGTTCTTTTCCAGGAATCGGAGGCAGCAGTGCACTTGATCCGGTTGCCAGAACCAGTTTGTCGTACTGCCATTGCTGGTTGCCACATTTAACCAAGCGCTCGCGAGTATCAATATCCGACACCCAGCTATTGGCATTGAGCTTTAAATTGAACTGCTCGGCAAACATCCCAGCACGCTGACGAGTGAGGTCGTCTGCACGCTGATTCAGGCTAATAACATGGCTGAGTTCGGGCTTGTTGTATTCATCCATGCTATCGGCGGCAATCATACGCACAGGAACCTGTGCGTCATGTTTACGGATATTTTTTACCAGTTGGCGGGCCGCAAAACCAGAACCGATAATGACAATACCGTGGCTCATTTTGCCTCCGTTGCCAGTACGTCAAACACGTCTTTACCGAGAGAGCATTCCGGACATAGGAAGGTTTCTGGTACTTCACTCCAAGGGGTGCCAGGTGCAACTTCCTGCATTGGTTCACCGGTTTGCGGATCATAAATCCACTGGCAAACGCTGCATTGCATAGATGGGCCTAAGTCCACACAGGTTTTCATTTCTTCAACATTTGCTGTCAGTGGTGCGGTGGCAGTCGCTGAAACCAATGGCGTCAACGCCCACTGGCGTGCGATTTCACGGCCATGCTGACGACAGATTTCCAACGCATCGAGATCTGGGCGCCATTTAGCTTTCAGGCTCAGCGACATTTCAAAACCAGCATCCTGCAAGCGGGTAGAAAGGCGGTCTACCGCACCGCCGCTCCAGCCGTGAGAACCAAATGCGCTGGCACGTTTATTACGGAAACGCATGCCGGTCATCTCTTCAACCAGACCGGCAATTTTTGGCATCATCACGTTGTTCATGGTGGATGTGCCGACCAGTACGCCTTTAGAACGGAAGACGTTAGTCAGAATGTCATTTTTGTCACTACGGGCGACGTTAAAGATTTTTACCGCCACACTTGGGTCAACTTCGTTAATCCCCTGGCCAATGGCGTCTGCCATCATCCGGGTGTTGTTTGACATGGTGTCGTAGAAAATAGTGATGCGGTCTTCCTGATAGTCTGCCGCCCATTTCAGATACATTTCGACAATCTGAGTCGGGTTATCACGCCATACCACACCGTGTGAGGTGGCAATCATATCCACCGGCAGGTTGAAACCGAGGATCTCAGTGATTTTCGGTGTTACCAGACGGCTGAACGGAGTCAGAATGTTGGCGTAGTAGCGCTGGCATTGTTCGAACAACTCGGTTTGATCTACTTCATCATTGAACAGGCGTTCATCGCAATAGTGCTGACCGAAAGCATCGTTACTGAACAGCACGGCATCGCCAGTCATATAGGTCATCATACTGTCCGGCCAGTGCAGCATTGGGGTTTCAACGAAGATCAGTTGTTTCCCATTACCAATGTCCAAACTGTCACCGGTTTTCACCACGTTGAAGTTCCACTCAGGGTGATGATGGTGGCCGGTGATGGAATCGATGGCGTTAGCGGTACAGTAAATTGGTGTGTCCGGGATGTAGGACATCAGCTCAGTCAGTGCGCCTGCATGGTCTTCTTCCGCGTGGTTAATAATGATGTAATCGATATCGGCCAGGTTTATTTCGCTACGCAAGTTCTGCACAAACTCGCGGCTGAATTTATGATCAACGGTGTCGATCAGGACATTTTTCTCTTCACGAATGAGATAGCTATTGTAACTGCTGCCACGCAGTGTTTTGTATTCGGTGCCGTGGAAGTCACGCACTTCCCAATCACGTTGGCCAACCCAATGAATATTGTTTTTTACTA